>NZ_JBHRYW010000001.1:0-821071 GCF_042649265.1 Paenibacillus sp. GCM10012306
GTAAGACCCCTTGAAGACGACGAGGTAGATAGGTTGGAGGTGGAAGTGCAGCAATGCATGGAGCTGACCAATACTAATCGGTCGAGGGCTTATCCTACTAGATAAAATGCAAATTCGTTTCGATCCAGTTTTCAGGAATCAAGTAATAAGAAATAAAGTCCTAGTGGCTTATATTTCGAAAACTTGTGTTCAGCATTTGGCGATGCTGAGACCTGTATAATGCATTTGTACCGCAAATGCCCGTTTGGTGGCGATGGCGGAGGGGTTCCACGCGTACCCATCCCGAACACGACCGTTAAGCCCTCCAGCGCCGATGGTACTTGGACCGAAGGGTCCTGGGAGAGTAGGACGCCGCCAAGCACTAGACCACTGTTGATAATTCAACAGTGGTCTTTTATTTTATTGTGAACTCTTGAATCCTGAGTGAAGGATAGTAGCGTGATCATTTAGATTAATGGTGCTTTTGGTGCTGGCAAAAGTGAAACAGCTTATACGTTAATTCGCTGCCTCCGGCACCCTACCCTACGTATTTGATCCGGAGAATGCCGGTTACTATCTTCGGGCAAGTGCGCCCTCTATCTGATGCCACGGGATTTCTAGGACCATCTGCTTTGGCGTGAAATAATCATTCCATGCTTAAGCATCTTACCCATCATTATAAAGGGATCATTATCGTCCCATGACTGTGGGGAACGAGAATTACTTTGCACAGATCGCAGGTAAGCTAAGAGGGGACGGCATCATTTTACACTGCTGGCTTCGCGTGAGAGCTTATTGAAGCGGCTAGAAGGGCGTGGGGGGGATATGACTCCTGGGCATGCCCAGGAGATCGACCGATGCCTCAGAGGGCTTTCAAGTGAGGTCTTCCACGATCATCTTGATACAGAGCTTCTGAGCGTCTCAGAGGTAGTAGAACTCATAGCATCGTGGGTTGGAATAGAATTATTACAACACGTAGCGTAGAGTCGTTCTCACGGCTTCAGGTAGCCTTAAAGTAACTCAATATACTCCTAAATGAAAAAGAATTATACACTGAAAAAATATTTTTAAAAATATTTCAGAAAAACTGTTGCTATATCCGAAATAATATGATAAGATATTTTTTGTTGTCACGGAAAAACATTAACGCACGGCCCGTTGGTCAAGGGGTTAAGACACCTCCCTTTCACGGAGGTAACAGGGGTTCGAATCCCCTACGGGTCATATCCATGGAGGCTTAGCTCAGCTGGGAGAGCATCTGCCTTACAAGCAGAGGGTCGGGGGTTCGATCCCCTCAGCCTCCACCATATAGATTTTATTTTAGAAGATAAGTTAAATACTTTTTACTGACGCGGGGTGGAGCAGCCCGGTAGCTCGTCGGGCTCATAACCCGAAGGCCGCAGGTTCAAATCCTGCCCCCGCAACCAATTTTCATTCATGCAAATATTCCTGGAACCGTGGTGTAGTTGGCCTAACATGCCTGCCTGTCACGCAGGAGATCGCGGGTTCGAATCCCGTCGGTTCCGCCATCTTTTCTGCTTTAAAGTTGAGAAGTTGTATTTTGCAAGTATGAGCCATTAGCTCAGTTGGTAGAGCACCTGACTTTTAATCAGGGTGTCGAAGGTTCGAGTCCTTCATGGCTCACTTTCTTTAAAGTGTGCCGAATGAAAATTTACCGTATGCGGACGTGGCTCAGCGGTAGAGCATCGCCTTGCCAAGGCGAGGGTCGCGGGTTCGATTCCCGTCGTCCGCTCCATAATTTGCGCCCTTAGCTCAGCTGGATAGAGCGTTTGACTACGAATCAAAAGGTCGGGAGTTCGAATCTCTCAGGGCGCGCCATCTTTAAACTAAATATGCCGGTGTGGCGGAATGGCAGACGCGCTCGACTCAAAATCGAGAGGGAAACCGTGGAGGTTCGAGTCCTCTCACCGGTATTATATGAAACAAGTAAAGGTTCATTGGGCATTAAGCCTAATGAACCTTTTTTATTTATATTTAGAACTACATTCATAGCATTAGCTGACGAAGCCTTCGAACTGTACTTCAAATGAGATTATACATTTGCTGTAGTTGAGTAATCCTATGGCCCAGCCACTCTTAGACTTCTTTCATTCCTACACCAGTTACTTAGATCAATTGCTGACCACTTCAGCCTGGCAACCTCGCTACGTCTCCATTCATAAAAGGCAACAAGAACGCTCATATTGAATGTTGCCTAGGCATCTCATTCAATATGAGCGTTTTGGCTATGGCTATCTTTTGTCGGATAAAAAGGGCTTGCGCATAACGTAACGTGAGGCCCTATACTGGTGCTTGAAAGAAAATATTAATTTTTAATGGGAGTGTTTATAATGTCAATCAATAGGGACAAGCTGCAAGAATCTTTGGCTCCTGCCCTTCGGGTTCCTCCCCGCGTAGGATGGGGTGTTCTCACCTATTTCCTCTACAGCGCAGTCTTCTACGCGATCTTCGTGCTCAACGATATCGACTACACGCGAGTGGGTGAGAGTGAGCGGACCCTTCTTCTCTGGTATATAGCACCGCTGTCTGGCGGTGCCGTGCTGACCATCACAATGGTCACGATCTACGGATGGTGGCACCCTAGCCTGGTTGAAAGGCGGAGTCTTTCCGGGTGGGCGATGACTCTCCCGATCATCATGCTGGTCATCGCGATCGTGAACATGCTGGCCGGCGATTTCACCCGAGTCACGCCCCTCATGTGGCTGTATCTCATCTTCGGCAGTATCATGGTTGGCTTCAATGAAGAGATGATCAACCGAGGTCAGTTGATAGTTGCTCTGCGCAGCCGATTCGGCGAAACCGGGGTCTGGCTGCTCTCAACAGCGATGTTCGCAGTCTTCCACCTGCCGAACATGTTCTGGGGCATCGGGGCGGGAGCCCTGTTCCAGGTAATAATCGCTTTTGGCCTCGGTTCGATTTTCTACCTCGCCCGGCGGTCTACCGGATCGCTCGTGGCCTCTATGTTCCTGCACGGGCTCTGGGACTTTAGCGTCTTTTCAGCGAATGGCGCGTCGGCGTTACCCATCGCTGGTTTACTAGCTCCGTTGTTGGTGATCGCTGCAGTGATCACGGTCCCGATCATCCTCCGCCGTGAAAGAGGGCGCGATAGCGCCCAAAACGTGTCACGATCAGTCGGCTAATTCATCTGTCCGGTCGACGAGCACGCTCCTGTCTCACAGCCAACATGCCGAACAGCCCGCAACTGCTGTTATACTTTGAGAATAGCTAAAGATGCCGAACCACTTGGTGAAGAGAGCAGAAAACAGTCGGATACCCTACTGAGCTACTTTAGAGCAAAATTAGAGGAACCCACCTAGGTTGCGGAGCAATCCCTTTTTACAAAGCAAGACAGAGAATAATGGTTTGCTACACGAGCCTGTCAGGAGAAATCCTGGTGGGCTCTATTATTTACTAGCTGCACCTGTGTAGAATTAGCGGGGATGCGATGCTATAATGAGCTTATTTTTATAGAGGCAATGTTTAGGGGAAAGGTGACAGTAGTGATGGTGAGTTGGTATCAATTAACCGATATTAAACGTATTAGTGATCTTGAGAATTGGAATTCCAATATAAAAAAAATAAAGACCACTATGCTTATTATTGCGATAAAAGGAAATATCCATACCGTTGTAAACGGTGAGTCCATGACCTTGGAACAAGGAGATGCCTATCTGGTCAGACAGGGAGATTTGTGGGAGTGTGGCATCAATACCGAAAAGGATGTCCTTGTTTATTTGTTGTCCTACCATACCGGGGAAACGATGGATAGTGAATATGATATAGATAATCTAAATGAAATAAGATCATTCAAAATACCGGCTACTAGCTTGCCGCCAATCGCTGACTTATGCGCTGCGATCTACCGTCAATTTTCTACTGTGACTCTAGTGGAGAGATTTCGCAGTCAAGCTATTTTTCATGAGCTTCTGTATCAGTCTATGAAATTGATTAGCAATCATCGGGATGATGCAGCAATGTCGGCATTGGGGCGAGTCGAGCATTTTATTGAGCATAATTTTCATAAAAATGTGACAGTGGAAGGACTAGCAGCTGTAGCAGGGCTTAGCGAGCGGCATCTCATGCGCCAATTCAAAGAAAACCATCATTGCAGCATCATGTCATATGTCAATAAACGGCGTCTACAGGAAGCGAAATCCCTGCTTACGGGACAGATGAGGAAAATGTCTGAGGTGGCTGAGCTGGTTGGCTATAAAGACGAATATTATTTTACACGCAAATTCAAGCAGCACGTTGGCATTCCGCCAGCGGCATATATGAGAAACAGGCAGAAAAAAATTGCAGCATACAGCTGGTTTAATTTGGGGCATTTGCTTCCCTTGCAAGTCGTTCCTGAAATAGCACCATTAGATCATTGGTGGACAGATTATTACCGTAATAAATATGCTACCGACGTTCACACACTGCTAAGCCATCATTATGGAGAAAATCGCCGTATTCTTGAGCAGGCTAGGCCTGATTTGATCGTGGCGCTGAATACGATGGACCCCATTGAACAGGGCCGAGTACGCCAAATTGCTTCAACCGTATTTATTCCCTGGATGGAGATGGATTGGAAGGAGCATCTGAGGTTTGCTGCACATCATTTGCAAAGAGAAAAGGAAGCAGAGCTATGGCTGGAGCGTTATGCTTATAAAGCAGCACTGGTAAGAGATTTTGTCGGCCAACGACTAAAAGGGGAGAAAGTATTGGCTATACGTCCTGTTAAGGGAGGCGTTGAAGTATTCGGTAGCAGGAATGTAGGGGCTGTCTTATATGGCGATCTTTCGCTAACTCCTGCGGGAGAAGCAGATCAAATTGCGGTCATCCGCGCCGTTTCTTATGAGGAGCTGGCGGAGTACGATCCTGATCGAATATTTGTGCTAACCAGTCATTCCCTTCATGCTGATAACAATTGGTTAGAATTAAGTGGCACGGATGCTTGGAAGGCATTAAAAGCTGTTGTACAGGAAAAGGTACAGGTTGTTCCAGAAGACCCATGGGTAGAATACACTGCTTACGGGCATGATCGTCAATTATCATCATTAATGAGCCTGTTTGGCGGAAACATCCAAATGGTTAAGGCGCTTTAGTCTATGGGACTATTGCACATAATCCCTTATAATGATTTAAATAAAAATGATAATCATTATCAAGTTGGGGGTTATGGAGTTATATGAATAAAAAAGCAGGTATCGTTGCAGTTTTATTGTGCATTTTACTAATGACAGCTGGTTGTGGAACAGGTTCAAAGAAAGAATCCGGCGAAGGCGCAGCGCCATCAGCAAGTGCTCAAGCACCTTCTACAAAAATATATAAAGATGCAAATGGTAAAGAGGTGGAGATTCCGGAAAATCCGCAAAGAGTAATTAGCTCTGACTTTTTATCGGAAGTATTGGCGCTTGGCGTCGTGCCTGTAGCCGCTCATGACACTGCTTTTGAAGAACCGCTGACCAAAGAGCTTGTTAAAGGTTTACCCAAAATAGGAACTTGGCCGCCCAATTTAGAGGCTATTTCCGCTGCTGACCCCGATCTTATTATTGTAGCTGATTATACGGATGCTGAAACAGACGGAGTGTTATCCAAAATTGCTCCTACAGTTGCAGTGAACTATAGCGATAATGTATTCGAGCGTGAACGGACGATTGCTAAAATTTTAGGCAAACAAGAAAAAGCGGAGCAAGTTATTTCGGCCTATCAGGAAAAACTGGAGCAGGCTCGTCAAAGACTTAAGCCATTTGTGCAAGAAGGGGCCACAGCTGTCACCATGCGTTTTGTAAAGAACCAACTGCTTGTCTTTTCGTCAAAAAGCGGAGAGGAGACGCTGTATACGCCTTATGGTTTTACTGCGCCACTCCCTGTTCAAGAAATTTCGAATAGTGATCAGCCGTTTTTTGCTATGATATCTATGGAAACTCTCCCGAAGTTCGCAGCTGACTATATGTTTGTTGTAGCAGGAAGAAATGAAGAAGAGCAGCAAAGCTTAAAAGAGTTGCAGGAGAGTCCCATCTGGAAGGGGCTGCCTGCGGTGAAAAATAATCGTGTATACGTTGTACCAGAGGACTGGATTAAAACAGATTTGATCAGTATGAACTGGCAGCTGGATGAAGCCGTTCGAATGCTGGAAAAATCTTCTCGATAGCATGTGCGGCTGAAAATCGAGTGGGAAACCGTGGGGGTTAGAGTCTTCTCATTGGTATACAATTAAACGAGTAAAGGCTCATTAGAAGAAAAATCTAATGAGCTTTTTTTTATTTTAAAATCTAATTCATAGCTTTAGAAGGAACAAACATTGGCTGTAGTTGTGTAATCACTATGAACGATCAACTCTTTAATTTCTTTCATCTTTATACCATTTGCTAACAGCAAGTTTGCGCAACTGCGACGTAAATCATGATATTTGATTCTGCGGAAGTTTTATTTTAACTTGTTCTTAGTTCTGTCCTTCTCATTAGTTATGAGCCTGCCATTTAGCGATACGGACGTGACAATGTGATTTATAGTTATGGCCCTGTTATTATTATGGTGGGAATTTCTCGAAACGGAATGAACTTTTAGTTAAATTATAGAAATTATGGAGAGGAGGCAGAAGGTGAAAGATCCTAGATCACCTTCATCTGCTATACAGGTTTAAGACACCCTCGTCAATTTTATTCAAAGTCACGAACAAATTTAGTGTCTTGATGAATTGCTATTTGCCGGATGTGAGGACAGTAGAGCCGAGCCAGCAGCTTATGCAGCTTGTATTTCATAAAGAGAGCAGTATACAATGGGAGCGAACTAAGGAGGGATGAACATGTCGATCCAATCCAGCTTCCGCCGAGCTAATGCTATATGTAACCGGCATGCTACCAAAATTCAAGGTGATGGCCTGTCTATATCTATTTTATATTGGGGATTCATGCCGGCCCATTTCGATAATTCCCTCCACCGCCATTCTTTTTTTGAAGCTTGTTATGTGATGGACGGAGAGGGAAGCTATTATGAACACGACAGGGAGTATGATCTAGTAAAAGGAACGGCGTTTCTATCAACGCCTGGCGTATGGCACCAAATTCGCAGCACTTCCGGATTGACCTTATGTTATGTTGCTTTTGAAATCGATGAATCACAAACGGGGCCCTTTTATCTCGAAGTCTATCGTAAGCTCGCTGAGCAGAGACAAAGCGTTGTAAGCGGGGTTGATTTTCTCGCAACAGGATATTTGTGGCAGTCTTTGGTAGCGTTGTGTGCTAGTTCAGGTTCAGCAATACCGCTGGCTTTGGAAAATGTGGCGTACTCGCTGCTGCTGTCCTTCCCGGAATTGCATGGCTTGACACGAACCGCAGGTGAAAGTGTTCAGCAACCGATTTCTCCAGGGCATGCTTTATTTAGTCAAGCCAAGCGTTTCATCGACGATAATTTAAGTAATGAGCTTACGCTTGCGACCGTTGCGAGTCATCTGCATATCTCTTCCCGGCATTTGACCCGATTATTTCAGGAGCATCTCAGTCAGTCCTTCGTACATTATATTCAGGAGCGCCGGATGCAGTATGCAGCGCAGCTTTTGCTAAATGATTATGTACCCATTAAGGACATTGCATTACAGTGCGGATTTCAATCCGTGCATTACTTTACCCGTGTGTTTACCCGTGAGCTTGGCGTATCCCCTGCCAAATTTCGCCGTTCGCAATTCTCCGAAGGTCGCTCCGGCAAAAATCATTACCCTCCGAACATGTCCTGATTGTACAAAAATAGTGCCCTTTCCTTTAAAGACGCTGCCCCCAACAATTTATACAATGTGAACATACATTGATTACGAGTTGGGAGGCAGCAGCAATGGAAGTAAATAAAGTTCGATCCTTTAATTCGGTTCCGGTTAATCCTGTAAGGCTGCAAGGTCATGAGGCAGTGCAGTCCGATATCGGGACGGGCTATGAGGGATGGCTTCGGCTAATAGAGGACCATTTTAACCAACACAATTCCAAGACATATCATTTAGTCATTGATGGTACCCACGGCGCTACATTTACGACAATCCTTGAGCAACTGCAAGCGTTGTGCCACAAAGAGAACATCGCATACATTGAACTCGATAGTACGCGTTATATGAAAAGCAGTGCAGAGCTATTAACGGCGTTTGACCGTTATTTGACCGATAACCGCGCCTTTGGATTTATAGCTTCAGATGTCGATTTTAAAGACTACTTCAAGCCGCAGGCGCAAGCGGATTGGCAGACTAACGTTGCCGAAATGCTTCATCAATCCTCGGAATCCTTGGAGGGGAATGGTTCTCGTACGATGATTATTACGTATGGACCAGGCGCAGGCTATCTCTCCTCTGCTGCCTCACTATCTATATTTTGTGACATTTCACGCGAGAACCAACAGCAGCTGCACCGGCAAGGAATGGGTTCGCTGCAACTCGGGCAATGTGTAGATTCAGTAGAGACCTATAAACAAGCGTTGTTCCTGGAGTGGCCGATATGGGACCAATACCGTAAGCGCTATCTGAATGATTTTGACTATTACATGGATATGAATGATCCGAAGCAGCCGACGTTTGTTACGCTTCCTTTATTGCGTTCTCTCATGCAGGCTGCTGCGAAGCAGCCGATCCGCGTAAAGCCGTTCTTTGCTCCGGGCATTTGGGGCGGGCAGTATTTGAAGAAGCTATGTAAATTGCCGGAAGAATGGGATAACTGTGCCTGGAGCTTTGAGCCGATCGCACCGGAAAATACGCTGCTAATTGAAGCCTACGGTCATACGTTGGAGCTGCCGTTCCCGCTGTTGCTGTCAGCCCATCCACAGCAGATTATGGGAGAGCGGAATGTCCAGCTGTTCGGAGATTATTTCCCGATCCGCTTTGATTATCTGGATACGATCGGGGGCGACAATCTATCCCTGCAGGTTCATCCCCGCCAATCCTATATTGAGGAAACCTTCAACGAGAGGATGACCCAGCAGGAGTCCTATTACATCATGGAGCAAGAGGAAGGAGCAACTCCCTTTGTAGCCCTTGGTTTTACCGAAGGAACAACCGGAGAACAATTGCTGGACGCAGTAGATAACGCTCATGCCTCGAAAGAACCGCTAGAAGTAGGACAGTATGTGAACGTGCTGGATGCTCACAAAGGCGATTTGTTCCTTATTCCACCTGGAGCTGTTCATTACGCGGGCAGAGGCAATCTCGTGCTGGAAATCTCATCTACCACCTGGTGGTTTACCTTCAAGATTTACGATCACTTGCGTCTGGACAAAGATGGCTTACCGCGGCCCATTAACCGCGACCATGCAAGCCGCAATATGAATGACAGCTTCGATACGCGTTATGTTAACAAGCATCTGGTGCCATCTCCTGTCATTTCTCGCGTACAAGGTAATAGTAGCGAGGAATTACTGGGAGAGCGTGAAGACTTGCTGTTCCAGGTCAAAAGATTAAAGCTGAATGGCGAATGGCATGGCGATACGAACGGTCAATTTCTCATGTTCAATCTAGTCGAAGGCAATCGCGTCCGTCTTACACCGCTGAATAATGAGGAGGCCGCTGTGGAATGGGGGTATGCGGAGGCCTACATTGTTCCCGCCGCAGTGGGGGAATTTCGGATTGAATCGATTGGTGACCAACCATGCAGCTTAATCGTTGCTCAGGTATCTCCAATATGGAATACGCCTCTGCTGCCTCATCATTGGCAAGATGGTGAAGTGTAATGGAGTCAGAGGTCCTGCGAGAGAGCGGATTAATGACGACCATTGCCATTGATGCGGGTGGGACGTACCTAAAGGCTGGCGTTCTGAAGAACGGCATTCTCCTGCCGGAGCTTTCCCTCAGCCGGCCATCGCATTCGCAGGGAACTCCTGATCAAATCGTCGGCGGACTGGCTGATCTTATTCTGGAACTGTCGGCTGCCTATAGAGCGCAGCTAGATTCCGAAGACATTCAAGCTGGATTTGTGATCGGCCTAGCTTTTCCGGGACCCTTCGAATATGAACCAGGTATTTCACGTATTCGGGGGCTGAATAAATATGATTCCATTTACGGCCTTAATTTAAAAGTGCTGCTGCGGGATGAATTGATTCGACGTGCAGAAATAAACCCGGCCGTAACATGGTTGTCGGAGCTGGCTGTGGCACCTATCCGGCTGGGCAATGATGCCGTTCTGTTCTCTCTTGGCGTCAGTAGATTGTTCCCGGAGGACAAAATGCTATGTCTGACGCTGGGAACGGGGCTTGGGTCTACCTTTATTGAGAAGCGAAAGGTAGTCATAGGCAGATCAGGCGTACCTGCCACAGGCATGCTGTATGAAGAGAAGTTTGACGGAGAAGTAATCGATGATGTATTCGGCAGCAGAGGCATATTGTCATTAGCCGATCGTCTGCATGCCCGTTCAAACGCGGACAATGTACATGATCTCGCCCTTGCTGCCCAAGCGGGAGACCCCTCTGCAATCCAGGTATGGAGGGTATACGGCCAGCGACTTGGCCTTATGCTGCGTCCTTATGTAGCGGCCTTTCGGCCCGACAAACTTGTCCTTGGCGGACAAATCGCTAAAAGCCACAAGTTATTTGAAGACAGCCTGCAAAGTGCACTCAAGCCGGAGCAGGTGGTGCTTTATTTTGAAAATGATGTACTTGAGCAAGTGTTTTATGGCATTGATCAATTGTTTGACACCATTCATAAGATAAAGGAGTTCCCAGCATGAACCTTCAACAGCAACTCGAACAGAGCTCTATTCCGATGCCTGCGCGCAAGTGGAAAATTTATGCGATTCACCATTCTCATACCGATCTAGGCTATACGGAGCGTCAGGAGAAAATTGAACAATACCATGTCGATTTCATTCGCCAGGCTCTGCGTATTGTCCAAGATGCTCATAACGGAACTAACCCCGAGTGGCAAGGATTCCGTTGGACGTGTGAGACCTTCTGGGCTGTGGAGCAGTTTTTGCAGCAGGCCAGCGCTGAAGAGCAGCGGGATTTTGCCGAGGCCGTTCTGCGGGGCGACATCGAATTATCCGGCACATATCTCAATATGACCGAGCTGCCAGATTACGATCTTCTAAGCAAAATCCATAGCAAAGCGCAAGCCTATGCCCGTTCGATCGGACATCAGGTGGACAGTGCCATGACGGCAGATATTAACGGTTATAGCTGGGGGTATGCCGATAGTCTGCTGCAAAATGGTATCCAGCATTTATTCAGCTGTATTCATACTCATCACGGCATGTACCCGCTTGGGCGCAAGCAGCTCCCGTTCTGGTGGGAGTCTCCCAGCGGCGAGAGGCTCTTGGTATGGAACGGTGAGCACTACATGTTTGGTAACGAGCTCGGGCTATGTCCGGGAGCGCTTGGCAAATATATGATCCGCGACGAGTTCAATCATAAGCTTTTTGAGCCGGGTGAGATTCACGATCAGATTGCTAATATCCGTATTCACCGCTATCTCACCCAGTTGGAGGCAGAACAGTATCCGTTTGAATTCGTGCCTGTCATGCTCTCTGGACTGCCCACGGACAATGGAGCGCCGAACAGTGCGATCATTGAATGGATTGGAGAATGGAATCGTCAGCACGGTGAGCAGATTTCCATTGAAATGATCAGTTTGAGTCAATTCTTCGAGCGATTAAAGCAGGAAGGATTAGAAGAGCTGCCTGTTCATGCAGGAGATTGGCCGGATTGGTGGACAGATGGCGTCAGCTCCACACCAATGCACACCCAGATTTACCGTGACGCGCAGCGCACGCTTCGTAAGGTAGAAAAGCTGGACCCCGAGCGGAAGCACGTCAGTGATCAAGAGCTGGAGTCTGTCGAGCAGGCACTGGTTCTGTATGCAGAGCATACCTGGGGCTATCACTCCTCCATTTATGAACCGTGGCACAAAAATGTACAAATGCTGGAGGTGCGCAAGCAGGCACATGCCGCAGAAGCAAGCCGTTTAGCTTATCGTGCGCTGGATGCTGTGCTGTTGGCTGAGAATGGAGCGACATTATACCCAGGCCGTCCATATCGCTTCCGTGTAACGAATACGTCGGAGCTTGAAATCACTGAGCTGGTGCAGCTGAGGCTAGAGGGATGGGAGCCGGATGAGCTTCGCGGTGGCGTGGAGGTCATCCGCGAAGATACTGGAGAAGTATTGCCTATGCAATCATCCCATCCGCAGACCATCATCACAGAGCTGACGCTGAAGGGACTGCAGACCTGCATGCTAACCTTGCGTCCGCTGCCACCGAAGTCTGCGAGCACAGGGATATCGGTATCCAATACGAAGCTGGTCGGTAGTGACCGGGTATACGATATGGTCGATATGTATCCTGTTATGTCGGCAGGAGCGGCTGCATCACCAATCACATTGTCTCAGCATGGTCTGGAGTCTCCGTTCCTCTCGCTGAAATGGTCGGAAGCAGGTGGCATTACCTCATGGTACGATAAGAAGAACGACAAAGAGTTGCTGCGCCCAGATGCACAATATGGTGCTTTTACACCGATTTATGAAGTTACAGTTCCTGCTGAGGAATCTGAGGCCTCTGAGGTCTGGGGTGTTCGGTCACGCATGGGACGCAATCGTAAAGGCCTGGGTGTGCAGCGGTCGATCGGCCGGCTTGCCTCTGTCAAAGAGCTGGATAACGGTCCGCTGTATGCTACGCTGGAGCTTCGCTACCAATTGAAGGGAATCTCCTATTTCTCCTTGTTCCTTAAGGTATACGCCAAGATCAGCCGTGTAGATATCTCCGTTCGCTTCCATAAGGACAGTGTCTGGAATCCGGAAAATGTGTATCTTGCGCTGCCGTTTACCGCTGGGGAAAGTAAGCAAGAGACTTTATATGCGGATAAGCCCGGCGGTCTCGTACGTCCTTGGAGAGATCAAATTCCGGGAAGCTGTCTGGACTACTCCGCCGTACAAGCAGGTATTGCTTGGCAGGATGAAAAGCGTTCCCTGATGCTGGCGACTCCAGATACACCGCTTATCCAATTGGGATCGCTAGATTACGGCACCAGACAGGTTCATACTCAGCAGCGGTCTGACGCTAGTCCGGAAACCTACGCCTGGCTCATGACTAACTACTGGGAGACGAATTTCAAAGCAACCTTGGGCGGATTTTATGAGTTCCAGTACTACGTTGCTACAGGCGCTAAAATGGCTCCAGCCAGCATTGCCGCATCCCTGCAGGGCCTTCTTGATCCATTCGTTGTAACCCGGTCTCGCGACTGAGGTAACAAGCTCACTTTGCATATAAAACAACATGGAAGCAGCATTCTCTCCCGTTCGTTCTGGAGGAGTGCTGCTTCGTGTTTTTTTGTTTTCTTGTATCAATAAACTTGACACAGATTGGGGCGAAGGGTACAGTGAATGATAAGATTACATGAGGAGAATGAAGCTGTGGCTAAGTACTCGGTTATCAAAGAAGATATTAAGCAAAGGCTAATAAGTGGAGAGTGGACTGAGGGCTATAGGCTACCATCCAGCCGCGAGTTTGCCCAATATTATGAGTCTAGTGTGAATACGATTGAAAAGGCGATCAAGGAATTGGCGGAGGAAGAGTGGCTCATCCGGGATAGCCGCAGAGGCACCTTCATGAATAAAGAGAAGGAAATCATGCAAGGTGGTACGCGTCTGGTGGCTGCTTTTGTATTTGGCATTGATAATCCGATCTGGGCGACTGCACTGCGAGGTGTGGAAGACGCCTTGTTTTTACGGGGCTATCAGCTGCTGAGTTCAAGTGATGATCGAAATCTTGAAAAGCTGGAATCCCTCGTACGAGGGGCAGTCGAAAGAAAGGTAGAAGGGGTTATCTTAAGTCCCTTTATGAGCGAAGGGCATGAAGAGATTAATAATCGGATCTTCTCCTTACTTCAGGATAATAGGATCAAATACATAAGCTTGGATCGGGTGGTCTACAATACAAGCATTCCGTATGTAACCAGCGATAATATTGCGGGCGCTTACAGCCTGACCAAGCTACTCATCGAACAAGGACATAGACGGATATTATTTATTAAAAATAGTAACATAAGCACGATCAATGAACGGCTTACAGGCTTTAAGCAGGCATTTGTTGACTCAGGACTGTCGTATTCCGATGAATTTGAAGTGTTTATTCCCACCAAGTATGAGGATTTCTCCGATGAATTTGACCATTATTGTGAAATTTTAGAGCGAAAAATGAAAGAAATGTCGTTCACAGCTGTATTTACTGCAAATGATCAAATTGCGGAGGCAGCTCTCCAATCCTTAGAACATATGAATGTTCGTATACCTGAGGATGTATCGCTCGTAACTTATGATGCCGAAAATTTAAACCGCAGGAGCAAACTAAATGTAACAGGGATCACACAGCCTTTTTATGAAATGGGGCAATGCGCTGCCGGGTTATTGCTGAACATGATGGATGGTAATGAAGATCAATTGTTTTACGGACAAGTATGCAAATCGAACATTTATATTGGGGAAACTGTTCGCTCGATAGGGTTCTGAATGTTCTTTTTTGGCACCAATTTGATTAGCGGCTTTGTTGGAATTCCGTTGCGGACTTTCAACGAAGCCGCTTTTTTTCGATTCTTAATTGAGTATCAATTAGTGGGATTAGGGCATTTATCAAATTCATGTATCATTTGTTGTATCATTAATAATCTAAAAATAAATAATATATTGACACAGATATTCATTAGTTGTATTGTTTATTTGTAAGCGGTAACAAGTTGAGGTCTGGAGAAGTTGGAAGTGCCAAGTTGTTGAAGGGGGAAGGCAGAGAGATGGTAACTTCACACAAGTTTTTCAAAAGATTTTGGAAGCAACGGTACTTATTTTTAATGGTCTTGCCCGGATTTTTGGTTGTACTGGTGTTCAGTTATTTTCCAATGTACGGGATACAGATTGCCTTCAAAAAGTATAGTGCGGTTCGAGGGATGTGGGGCAGTGAATGGGTAGGGTTTAAGTACTTCATTTTATTTTTCCAGGATCCTATGGCGATGAGGGTGCTCAAAAACACCATATTATTAGGTATCTATTCCTTGCTATGGGGATTTCCCGCCCCGATTATATTGGCCTTGCTATTCAACGAATTAAGGTTTCCTAAATTCAAAAAAGCGGTACAGACCATCTCCTATTTGCCACACTTTATTTCCACGGTCATTATTGTGGGTATTCTTCGGACCTTTACCGAGAGAGAAGGGCTGTTTAACAAAATTGCGGGTTGGTTCGGCGTCGATCCGATTGTATTTCTGTCAGAGCCCGAATGGTTCAGGACTATCTTTATCAGTTCAAACATATGGCAGGGCATCGGTTTCGGTACAATCTTGTACCTGGCGGCATTAAGCAGTGTTGATCCTACGCTATATGATGTTGCGAGTATTGATGGTGCGAATCGTTGGCAGAAGGTGCGAAATATTAACTGGCCGCATATCAAACCAACGACGATTATTTTGCTTATTTTGTCCCTTAGCGGGATTTTGGGTACGGATTTTCAGAAGATCCTTATGCTGTATAACCCAGACACATATGAGGTTGCGGACGTTATTGGGACCTATCTTTATCGTGAAGGCATTATGGGGTCAAGGTTTGAATATACGACCGCCATTGGGCTCTTCCAGTCGCTAGTCGCATTTATCTTACTTATAGGAGCGAACATGTTAAGCCGTAAAGTATCAGACACAAGTATTTGGTAGGGGGTGCGGGACATGGTAGGTAAAGAAAGTCTGGGTTCAAAAATATTTGACGTGTTCAATATTTTGTTGATGCTGCTGCTATGTGTGGTCATGTTATATCCATTCTTGCATGTCATTGCAGTTTCTTTAAGTAGTTCTGAACCTATTCTTAGAGGCGATATTACGATTTTTCCTAAGGGCTTCAATGTAGGCGGTTACAAATATATCTTCCAGGATCCATTTCTGTATTCAGGCTACGCGCATTCCATTATATATGCACTGGGGTCCACCTTGTTCATGCTGACCTTTACTTCATTAATGGCGTATCCACTGACGCTTCCGGACTTCATGGCCAAAAAATTTCTTTCGATCTTTCTGATCATTACGATGTTCTTTAGTGGTGGCTTGATTCCTTCTTATTTGCTCGCACGGAGTCTTCATTTGCTTGATACCTATTGGATCATGATTATCCCGGGTTGTGTCTCCGCATTTAATGTGTTTTTGTTTAGGTCCTTTTATCAATCCATACCCGCTGATTTACGAGAATCCGCTGTTATTGATGGGGCTAACGATATTCAAATCTTAACCAAAATTTATTTGCCGCTCTCCAAGCCGCTTCTGGCAACATTTGCACTATTCGGCATTGTTGGCAGCTGGAATGGATGGTTTGAAGCACTGGTGTATCTTCAGGACGAGAATAAGTATCCCCTGCAGCTGATTCTAAGAAAATATTTATTCTCCCTTTCCTTCGATTCCGGAACCGGAACAGAAGTCATGCAAGCGATGCTGGCACAAATGAATGTGAATGCAAAAAATATTCAAATGGCGATTGTTGTTATTGCGATGTTCCCAATCATGGTGATCTATCCGTTCCTCCAAAAATATTTTGTGAAAGGTGTCATGATTGGTGCTGTTAAAGGTTAATTTTCCTAGGCTAATGAGAAGAGCAAGTAAAAGATGACAATGATTCCAGGAGGGGTAATAATGAGACGACGCTTCAAATTATCTTCTTTATTGCTTGCAAGTGTATTAAGCATGGGAACCATCTTGGCAGGATGCAGCTCTGACGCGAGTTCCACAAATTCGGCAAACACTGAAACTGCTGAGCAATCTGGAACACTAAGCTTTTCTGTGACCTTGCCTTCCTTTGGCGCCAAAATTGAAGATTCTATGGTGCATAAGGAATGGATTAAACAGATGGAGACCTTAACGGGTAAGAAACTGGATATTAAATATAACTACATTCCGATTGGTGAATACGAGGAGAAATCCAAGCTACTGCTGGCCAGCGGTGATACGACAGATTTGTTTATGGTCATGAGCAAAGACCTCTTTAAGCAATATGAAACAGAGGGCACGTTCCTGGAGCTGAGCAAGTATAAAGACCTTCTGCCTAATTATATGAGCTTAATCGATCAAGCTACAGATGGAAAAATCAAGGCAATCCGCTCGGATGGCCAATTCTACGGATTATGGAATATCGACCTTCCAAGACAAGCGAAGGATAAAGGCATGGGCGTATACACGCCGGCAACCTATCGATATGATATTTTTCAAAAGGAAGGTATCAGTATCCCAAGCACGATCGATGAGCTGTATGCAGCTGCAAAAACGTTAAAAGAGAAATATCCGAATTCCTATCCGGTGAATACGCAAAGCGGTTCCTTCGATCCACTCTTTTATGCTAACCATAATGGAGGCACGTCCATCTATTGGAACGGAAAAAATTATGTTTACGGACCGTTCGAAGAATCGTATAAGGAAGCGCTACAGTTTGCCAACAAGCTGTATGCGGATAAGCTGCTAGATCCTGAGGTATTCTCGGATAAAACCGATGCTATTAAGAAAAAAGTAATGAGCGGCACGAACTTCATTTTGCTGTCTAACTGGTTTACCTTCCCTGGTGACTGGAATCGCGCTTCAACGGGAGGGGAGAAATTCGTTATTTCCCTATTCCCCGATAACCCAAAATACGGGAAAGCATGGCAAAGTGTAAACGACTTCAGCTCCGTAGGGGTTAGCTCGGGTGCGGTGATGGTGGTCAATCCGAAGGCCAAGCATGTGCAGGATTTAGTGAAGCTGTTAGATTTGCAATATAAACCGGAAATTATAAACCTGATTACTTGGGGGATTGAAGGTACGTCCTACACCAAAGATGCCAGTGGCAAACCGACCTTTGTGGATTCGATTAAACATGCGGAGAACCCATGGATTGAAGGCGATAAGTACGGAACGAGATCAAGCAGCTCCTACCGCCCTGGTCTGCAAATGGCCATTGATACTAGAGCATTCGTTGATTTTGCGCCTAAGGACTCCGGTATCGTAGATGGCAAACTGGTTGAAGAGCCGTGGGAGACCGCGTTCAAAGATATGCCGTTCCCTAATGATTACGTGCCTCCAATGATTTTCGAGCCTAGTCTTGAATTTACAGATGATGAGCGCGAGCAGATCACTTCGGTCATGTCGCCGGTAAATACGTATGTAGCAGAGATGCAAAATAAATTTGTAAATGGCAAAGAAAGCTTTGATAAATGGGCAGATTTCCAGGCTAAGATTAAGAAAACAGGGGATCTCGATAAAGTCCTTAAGATTTATGACGATGCGCTGAAGAGATATGAAGAAAGACGTGTAGCGAATAAATAATAATTAACGATCATGCCCGCTATGTTCCTGCTAGGGGGCGGGCATGATTTTGAACATTAAAAACTGGTGGTGGAACCTTACATGGAAGCTGTGGAATGGAAACAGAGAGTAGAAAAGTATAAGGGGATCTTTACGGAGCCTCCGAAAATTGTTCCTACAGACAAGGTCGTCGATAGCCCGGTCATTGGCAATGGCGATCTCGGCGTCACGATTAGCGGAAAGCCTGAACAGCAGCGTATATGGATATCGAAAACCGATTTCTGGAAAGCGCAGCTGATGTACTCGAATGGTAGCCCGTGCTTGTTAGGCGGGATTGATGTTCATATACCCGCTCTGACAGGTGCTTCGTATTATAGCGAGCAGCAGTTGGATCAAGCAACTATCGTATCCACATTTCATGGAGCGGCAGCGTCGGTCACGATGACCTCCTGGATTTCAGCCCTGGAAAATGTGTTAATCGTGGAGCTGAGCAGTGAAAAGCAAGCCGTTTCCGTTACGCTGGATCTGTGGGTGCAGACCGGAAATGGCTCGGAAACGGAGCAGGGACAGGATGGCGATACGGCATGGGCGGTACGTAAATTTACCGGTGAAGGCATCGAATGGCCAACGGAAGGCGTTATTGCTATGCGCTGCTCGGGGGGAAGTCATTCCTTTGAGCTACAGCCTGGAACAAAACAATACATCGTTGCCTACGTGGTGACGAACCATGACGAGGAAAACTACTTGCAGGATTCGATTAGCAGAGCGGGTCTTATCGACGAGAAGCGGATTGCTTCGCTGCGTTCAGAGCACACCGACTGGTGGAGCGGGTTCTGGGCAAAGTCTGCGATTGAAATCGGGGATGAATTGCTGGAGAAGTTCTGGTACGGCTCCCATTATATTATGGCTTGCTGCAGCCGCAACAAGAAGTTCGCGCCGGGCTTGTTCGGCAACTGGATCACGACGGATAACCCGGAATGGGCGGGAGATTATCATTTGAATTACAATTACCAAGCCCCTTGGTGGGGAGTGTATTCGTCCAACCACGTTGAACTGAGCGAACCGTATGATACGCCGCTGCTGGAGTATATGCCAAATGGTCGCCGGTATGCGGAGGAGTACTTGGGATGTAAAGGGATCTATTACGATGTCGGTATTGGCCCGAAAGGTTTGCCTACTGCACTATGTAATACGCCTTATGAGAACGGGCACATGTTTTTGGGGCAGAAGAGCAATTCGGCGCTAAGTACAGTCAACATGCTGATGCGGTTTTACTATACGTATGACTTGGAATATGCCCGTCATGTGTACCCGTTCCTGATTGAGGTGGCGAATTTCTGGGAGGATTATCTGACCTTCGAGGATGGTCGTTACGTGATTTACCGTGATGCTATTCATGAAGTTGGAACCTATACAGAGTCGCACGACAATGAGGATTGGGACCGTGGCTTGGAGGATATGAATCCCATCCTTTCATTAGCGCTCATCCGAATGCTATTTAAAGGGCTACTCGATGTTTCTGGACAATTGCAGCTTGATGGGGATCGTCATGAGAAGTGGACTCATATCTTGGAGCATATTAGCGATTATCCAACGTTTGAGCGTGATGGGAAAACGATATTCCGTTTAACGGAGAAAGGGTACGAGTGGTGGGGGGACAATACGCTCGCCATCCAGCATATCTGGCCTGCTGGCGGGATAGGTCTTGATTCAGATCCGCAGCTTCTGGAGATTGCCAAGGATACGATTACGGTGTTGAATCGCTGGACGGATTATAACGGCTTTCCAACCATATTTACCGCTGCTGCACGTGTCGGTTATGATCCTAAGACTATTCTACGTGAGCTTCGCCGCCAATGCTCGGAGCATAGCTTCCCGAATCTGTTTATTTTCTTCGGTGGAGGGGGCATCGAATGCTGTAGCGGTGTGCCTTCGGCCATCAACGAAATGCTTCTGCAAAGCCATGAGCAGGTGATCAAGCTGTTCCCGGTGTGGCCGCAGGAGAAAGCTGCCCGCTTCCACAACCTGAGAGCCGTTGGAGCATTTCTTGTATCCAGTGAGCTGTCGGACGGAAAGGTAACGCACATTGATCTTACTAGTGAGAAGGGCAGAGCCTGCAGCATCTTGAATCCATGGTCAAACGGCGAGTTCTTTATTGTGGAACTAGATGGCGCCGGCCATCAGCCAAGGGAAATCGAGTGGCAGTTGTCTGCAAACATCATCTCTTTTAATACAGAAGCCGGCAAGTCTTATAGACTGCTGGGCAAATAGATTTAAAGCTACCAAATAAGATGAACAAAGATAGTAACGAAAAGCGAGGAGGAACGAAGGGGGAAGTTTGGAACTGTAGGAGCGAAGCGCTCGCCTTTGTATCCAGATTTCAACCGCTAAAAGCGGATTAGAAAGAAGAAATCTGGATACAACAGCGACCGGAAGTCCAAACATTCCACCGTAGTGACGACCAAGCCTTACGTTTGGTTCTAAAGCTCGGCTTACTTGGTAATGATTAGATTCAGCATGTCAGGAGGAACGTCTGTGTCAAAAATTAAAGAAATACTAGTGCTTCACCACAGTCATTTGGATATCGGCTATACTCATGCGCAGCCTATTCTACTGGAGCTGCAAAAGAAATATATCGATCAGGCCTTGCAACTATGCGAATTGACCGAGGATTGGGCGGAGGAAAATAAATTCCGCTGGACCTGTGAATCCAGTTACCCTGTGCTTCGGTGGCTGGAGGATGCAACCGAGAAGCAGGTTGAACAGTTCCGCCGTTATCTGCACAATGGGCAAATGAGCATCTCTGCTTCGTTCTTGCATACAACACCTCTTGTGAGTGCGGAGCAAACGGCGCATATGCTGCAGCCCATCAAGGAGCTGCGCAGTCGATTTGGGATCGACATCAAAACGGCTATTCACCATGATGTCAATGGGCAGCCTTGGCCTTACAGCCAATTGCTGCTTGATGCGGGTGTAGAGTTTTTCATCATGGGGATCAATATCCATATGGGCGCCGTTCCATTCAAGAGACCGAACGCTTTCCACTGGGAGACGCCTGATCATAGAAAGCTGCTGACGTTTAACGGTGAGCATTATTCACTGTTCAGCCAATTCTGCAACGTCAACGCTAAAAACACGGATATCATGGCAGAAGGCCTTGCCCAATATCTACAGAAGATCGAGGATAATCCAGACTATCCATTCGATTTCGTCTATTTAACCGCAACCAATCTGCCGTTATATGATAACAACCCGCCGGATCAGGAGCTGGCATACCTTATCAAACGATGGAACTGTGAGTCGCATGAACAGCGTATTTCATTCGTGACACCAGAGCAGCTGTACATGAGAGTAAGCAAGTATACAGAGCAGCTCCCTACATATGCTGGGGATTGGACGGATTACTGGAACTTCGGTTCCGGCAGTGCAGCCAAGGAAACGAGGCTGAATCGCCGCACGAAGCAAGGCATGAAGGCAGTCGAGCTACTGGAAGCCTTCTACGGGGAGCCGGATGCAAGATATGCTGCAATCAAACGGCAAGCTTGGGAACAAATCAATTTGTACGACGAACACACCTGGGGGGCATTTAACGCCATCGCCGATCCCGACCATCTGAATGTTGATATTCAATGGGCACACAAAGCGCACTACGCGTACCAAGGAAATAGTCTAACTGGCTACTTACTTGGAAGCCAACTGGAGCAGCTTTCTGGAAATCCGCTTCAGGGTGATGACCCCGAGGGGATCATGCTTGTGAACTATTCATCTGTTCCAATCAAACATGACCTGCGGGTTCCCTCAAGCTTCCGAGCGCCTGGGCGGCATCTGAGCGCCGACAGAATGAGGCAAGTGCTCATGAACAACGATCGCCTTGCAGGCGGAGAGAGCTATGGCGTGATTGAGCTGCCGCCGTTCAGCTGGCGCAAAGTTCCATTCGATAAGCTGCAGAAGGCGGAGCAGGCTTCTAATCTTGAAGCTTTTCCCGGCATCAAGGAGAAATGGAACGATCCGTTTAGTGCAATGAATCAGGGATTTCAGATCAAGGTGCAAAATGGCGTCATTGAATCTCCATACCACCGACTTGAATTCGATCCTGTTCGAGGAAGAATTCTCAGCTTGTATGACAAGCAAAACGGATGGGAAACCCTTGATTTGTCCAGTCCGTGGACGTTGTTCCAATATGTTCAGGAAACGATTGACACGACAGCCTCGGAAAATAGCAGACAAACTATTTTTTCGCGTGATATCGAAAAGGGCAATAACAGCATCAGCTGCTGGAATAATGACTGGCCTGCTGTAAGGCAGACGCACTCCCGCTTGATTAACTGCTTCGTCGAACGAGGGGCGAATGATGCAACACTAGTGCTGCAGTGGGAGGCGCCTGGAGTGGATAATCTGGAGCAGCGCTTCACGCTATTCAGCTACCGTCCGGAGATTGAGATCAAAGTTTCTTATATGAAGCAAGACATCACTACTCCGGAAGGAACGTACTTCGCGATTCCACTCAATTTGCGAGACTGGCGATGCTTCTACGATACCGCTGGACAGCTTGTGGAGCTGGATGAGCAGCAGCTGCCTGGTGTATGTAGGGATTTTGTGACCGTGGACAAAAGCGTTTCCCTATTCAACGGAGATCATGGTGTGACATTGGTTTGCCCTGATGCGCCTTTGGTGCAAGTAGGAGATTTCAATTTTGGCAGGGAACTCAAGGAAATCGACAAGTCGGCTAATCCTTTGCTGTTGGCCTGGCCTATGAATAACTACTGGGAAACGAACTTTAGAGCGCGTCAACCTGGCTTTAATTCCTTTACTTATCTGTTATCGACTTATCGTACATTCGAACCGTCGGCCGTCACTGAAACTTCTACTCAAGCCGTATCACAAATCTATGCCACGCCTGTTCTGGATTGCAAGCAGGAGGAAGCAGGGCAATTCATCACCTTTGAGGGTGAAGATGTGCACATTTTCGATGTGAAACCGGCGGAGACAAGCAAGGGCATCATTGTACGGATAATTAATGTGAAGGACGACAATGCAGAGGCTCATTTGAGCTTTCCAGGCAGAGTGATTGCGGAAGCGTACGAGTCTAATGTTCTGGAGGAGCAGTTGAACCCACTTACTACCCAGGATCTAGACGCACTGCAGATCAGACTTGGAGCCAAGCAAATGAGGCACCTGCTGATTGTATTGGAAGAATAGGACAACGAAGGACGAGAAAAGTAATCTTCACTGGGGCAGCTCAGTGATTGGCGAATCGTTGCATGTCATAGACCTTCAAGCGAATGCCTTGTGATGTCAGCAGGGCATCGTCGCTTGAAGGTTTTTTCTATGAGAATGTAGTGTTCATTTAAGGAATACTCGTCGCTTGAGTAGGGGGCGGGGGTATAGTAGAATAGATCTAAGGAGGCGAGTTTTATGGAATTAGAAATAAATGAAACGGAAAGTTGCTGCTCAACAGATGAATCAACCCGAAAAAGCCATCACTCAGATAAAGTGAAAAGTAATTTGGTTAACCGTTTAAACAGAATTGAAGGTCAAGTTCGAGGTATTAAAGGATTAATCGAAAAAGATACGTATTGTGACGATGTTCTTAATCAAATTGCTTCAATTCAATCGGCTTTGAATGGTGTCGGGAAGCTTTTATTGGAAGAGCATCTTAAAAGTTGTGTAGTGGAAAGAATCCAAGAGGGAGACACAGAGGTTATAACTGAGCTAATGACAACAATGAAAAAGTTGATTAAGTGAAGCAGCAGTGGCTGCTTTTTTCTTTGGGGTAAAATATAGGGTATAGGGGTATATTTTTTGTTGACATTATATAGGGTACCGGGGTATCCTATAATCACGAAGAGGAAATGAATTCCTCATCCCTCAAGGATATGACGTCGTCTCAGAAGTTATTTGATATAAAGGAGTGAATTATTGTGGAGGCAACAGCTAAGCAAAATAAGCAATCGTCTTTTCAAATCACAGGCATGACCTGTGCTGCTTGTGCCAACAAAATCGAAAAAGGGCTCAACAAGCTCCCGGGGGTTACCAAAGCTACTGTGAATTTTGCAATGGAAACCGCTCATGTTGAGTATTCCCCAGCTGAAGTTAACATCGATGATATGCAAAATAAGGTTGAAAAGCTGGGTTATACAGCTGTAGTGAAGCAGGAGAATCAGAAGGCCGGTGATCACCGTGCAAATGAAATTCGCAATCAAAAGCGAAAATTGCTGATATCTTCTATTCTTTCACTTCCGCTTCTGTGGTCCATGGTAGCTCACTTTAAATTCACTTCGTGGATTTATTTACCGGATCTTTTCATGAACCCGTGGTTCCAGCTTATTCTGGCTACACCGGTGCAATTTTATATCGGCAAACAGTTCTATGTTGGAGCCTATAAGGCGCTTCGCAATGTTAGTGCGAATATGGACGTTCTTATTTCACTCGGTACTTCGGCCGCCTATTTCTATAGTCTTTACCTAACCATTGATTGGTTTACGACGAAGGATATTATGCATCATGGAGGACCGTCCCTTTACTACGAAACAAGTTCGGTACTTATTACATTGGTTGTAATGGGAAAATTGTTTGAGTCGCTCGCAAAAGGAAGAACTTCAGAGGCGATCAAGTCCTTGATGAGTTTACAGGCTAAAACGGCTTTAGTAGTTCGGGAAGGCCAGGAAATGACAATCCCGGTTGAAGAGGTCGTGGTAGGAGATGTAGTACTAGTACGGCCAGGGGATAAGGTTCCTGTGGATGGAGAAGTTCTTGAAGGTACATCATCCGTAGATGAGTCTATGCTTACAGGCGAAAGTCTACCTGTTGAGAAGAAGGCCGGGGATAACGTAATCGGGGCAACAATCAATAAAAATGGTGTTCTCCGGGTGAAGGCCACGAAGGTCGGCAAAGAAACGGCGCTTGCGCAAATCATTAAAGTTGTAGAGGAAGCTCAGGGTTCTAAGGCCCCCATTCAGCGTGTAGCAGATGTGATCTCCGGAGTTTTTGTTCCGATTGTTGTCGGCATCGCAATCGTAGCCTTCCTTGTCTGGTACTTCCTCATTACGCCTGGTAATTTTGCTGGATCTTTGGAAATAGCGATTGCAATTCTCGTTATTGCTTGCCCATGTGCGCTTGGACTCGCAACTCCAACATCGATTATGGCTGGATCGGGACGTGCGGCTGAGATGGGGATTTTGTTCAAGGGTGGCGAACATTTGGAACAGACGCATAAAATTGATGTCATTATTCTGGATAAGACCGGTACGGTAACGAAGGGCAAGCCAGAACTAACAGATGTGATGTCAGAGGATAATGAAATGGAATTCCTAAGATTAGTCGGCGCGGCTGAGAAAAATTCGGAGCATCCACTGGCGGAAGCCATTGTGGCCGGTATCCAAGCGAAGAATATTGAATTGCCGCCAACCGAGTCTTTCGAGGCTATTCCAGGTTATGGCATCAAGGCGGTTGTGGAGGGTAGAGAGCTTCTTGTTGGTACACGCAGACTCATGGAAAAGTATCAAATTAATGCTAAAGCTGCCTATACCACAATGGCTCAGCTAGAGAATAGCGGAAAAACTGCCATGCTGGTTGCAATCGACAACCGTTACGCCGGTATGGTTGCTGTAGCGGATACCATTAAGGAAACTTCTAAGGCTGCGGTAAGCCGTCTAAAAGAGATGGGTATTCAGGTCATTATGATCACAGGCGATAACGAACGCACAGCCAATGCCATTGCAGCTCAAGTAGGGATTGAGCATGTTAGAGCAGAAGTGCTGCCTGAAGGAAAGGCCGAAGAAGTTAAGAAGCTGCAAAGCCAAGGCAAGAAAGTAGCGATGGTTGGAGACGGCATTAACGATGCTCCGGCACTTGCGACAGCTGATATCGGTATGGCCATAGGTACAGGTACAGATGTAGCGATGGAGGCTGCGGATGTTACCCTTATGCGTGGCGATCTGACGAGTATTCCAGATGCCATTTATCTGAGTCGTAAGACTATGACTAATATTAAACAAAACCTGTTCTGGGCGCTGGGATACAATACTTTGGGCATTCCGATTGCAGCCATTGGATTGTTAGCACCTTGGGTTGCAGGTGCAGCAATGGCATTGAGTTCCGTTTCTGTTGTTCTTAATGCACTTCGGTTACAGCGTGTGAAGGTACGTCATTAAATTCATTATAGTGAAATGAGGAGGATGAGCGTGGGGGAAAGCATAAAAATCGCCATTAGCCCGGCCATTCAGGTCGGGGGTAGCCTATTCACCCCAAACCAACTCACCAAAATTGGTAGAGTTGTTGGGGCAGACGCAAGGATAGAAATGACAACGTTCAAACAGCTTTATGCAGAAGTACCTGTTGAAAAACGAGAGCTAATCAAGGAAGAGCTTGAGCAAGAGGGGCTAGAGGTGCATCCGGCTGGATTTGTAACCAAAACGCTGATTGCTTGCAACTTCTGTAAGGGGGCCGAAACTGCGGGGCTGGAAATAGCCAAGAAAGTCAACCAGGCGATCGCAGGTCTTGAAATGCCTTCACCCATCAAAATTGGTTATGCTGGTTGTGCGTTAGGGACCAGTGAACCATTGCTAAAGGATATCGGTATTGTCAAAATGCGTAACACCTTTGATATCTATGTTGGCGGTGAAGCAAAAGGGCTGAAAACATCCTTTGCCAAACTATTATGGCCCGATGTGGCAGAAGAGCAATTGGTTACAGTGATCCTATCCTTGCTCGATTTTTATAGGGACAATGCCAAGGGTAAGGAGAAATTCAGCAAGTTTGTGGGACGAATTACTCTCGAGCAGCTTCAACAAATTTTACAATAACAAAACAGGAGTTTCAGATTTCAGCGCATATTTTGCAGATACCCTTAGCATAAGCACTGTTTCTCCATAAGCATTTGCATGCGCATGACTTAGGGCATCAGTTGCTGAGAAGTGCCACCACTTCGAACCCCTCGTAGATGGCGCCCAGGATCAGCAGCACTATCGCGGGGATATACAACCACGCTGTCTCGACAAGCCCGTGCTTGTAGCCCGCCCATCGTGATGTGAACCCATTCGCTTGGGGGGAGAGAACGTATTTGCCAAGTAGGTAAGCACCGAGCATCAGAACAATGTACGCCTGTAGCTCGATGAGCAGTGTCAACGAGTGCGGAAGCAGCACATCCCAGCCTTCATATGGTGCATAGGTCAGGCCGAGGAAGCCGGCGAACAAAGCGTGAATGACGATCCCGGAGAACGGGATTAAGAGAGAGGGTAAGGTAGCCATCCCGAGCGCACCGAAGCACAGGTTCGCGATCAGGATGATTACGGCCAATGTAGGTGCGTTGCCGCTGTCTATTGTTGCCATCACTCCGCCCTGCGCTGGACTCAGTGAGGACACGGAGGCCATTGCATCAACTGAGGCCTTGGCGATGGAAGGGAAAAAATAGCCGAGTATCAGGCCGAGTATCAGTAATCCGTACGTTAATAGGTTGAGCACGAGGTAAGGGCGGATGTTCCGCCCGATGATACCTAGTGGCTTGCGAAGTAGCAGATCTGTGATTTTCATATGAACCTCCCAAGATATTAAAAATGATGAAACCTGCATTCTGTTTACCGACTATATAGTCGGTAATTAGAATATACGTATCTACAGCATATCTGTCAAGGTAATAAAGTAGGATAGCTACCTAATCTCACAATTTTTAGATACACATTCTTTATCAAAAAAAGTGTTGTAAATAATTTGAAATAATGCTATTATCCTTTCCATACAATTCCACTAAGAATAATATGCTATTTCAACCGGACAGCCGGAGATTTCGCTCTTGCGATTTTTTCTGGCTGTTTTTTTCTGCCATGTATCTTAACAGCATTACTAAAGGGAGGTCTTATATTTGGTAAGCAGAAGGTATGAGCAAGAGGAGGGAAACGAATTTCCGGGTAAGACTTACGTGGAAGCCGTGCTAGAACCCGCCTACAATCATGCGAAGCAAGAGCTGCTGTTACCGATGATCGCAGTACATAAAGCGCACCTCGTTATGCTGTTTGAGCAAAGCTTACTCTCCAAGCAGGATGCCACAAACATTGCCAAGGCATTGCTTGGCATTGATAGGGAGCAACTCAGACAAGGAAGTTACAATGGACAATTTGAGGATTTATTTTTTGAAGTTGAGGATAAGCTTCTGAAATTATCAGATAACTCTTCGAGTAATCTGCATCTTGCGCGTAGTCGCAATGATATGGGGATTGCGATTTACCGAATAACGTTACGACAAAAGCTACTTCGAACACTTAGCTCTGCGTTAGAACTGAATGCTAGCCTGCTCTCTTTTGCCGGAAAGCATACGGATACGATCTTTATTGCCCATACCCATACTCAGCAAGCGCAGCCAACTACAATCGCCCATTATATCGCTGCAGTAAGTGATTCACTGGTACGCGATGTTCGCAGGCTTCAGGCTGCATACGCCAATTGTAATTTAAGTAGTCTAGGAGCTGCTGCGCTAACCACTTCAGGTTTTGATATCAATCGTGAACGTGTGGCAGAGCTTCTGGCGTTTGATGGACTTATTGAAAACTCCTATGATGCGGTAAGCGGAACAGATTATGTTGCCGAGATTGCTTCTGGTACACAGCTCGCTGCGATTAACCTCGGACGTTTCGCTCAAGAGCTGTTGCTATGGTGTACGCAGGAATTTGCCGTTGCCAAGGTAGCTGCTCCTTTTGTACAGATCAGTTCGATTATGCCGCAAAAAAGAAACCCTGTTTCGATCGAGCACATTCGTTCGTTATTATCCAGCATTGCCGGGACTTCGCAAACTGTGCTCACCATGATTCATAACACCCCTTTTGGCGATATCGTCGACACGGAAGATGATCTGCAGCCCTATGCCTGGAAAAGCCTTGATACGCTTGAGGCGGTCTATAGACTGCTCTCAAAAGTGATTGATTCCTTGGAAATCAACAATGATGTACTTCATAGACGTGCTGCAGCCAGCTTCGCAACGGTAACGGAACTTGCTGACACATTAGTAAGGGAAGAAGGAATCCCTTTCCGCAGCGCTCACAGCATTGTAAGCAAGCTCGTGTCACAGGCAGTAGAACAAGGGCAGGGAGCCCGCGATTTAAGCCTAGAAGCCCTTAATGAAATAGCTATTGCTACGATTGGAGTTCCTCTCACGCTCAGTGAGGAGAAATTAAAGTTAGCTCTCGACCCTGAGCATTTCGTTCATGTTCGCAAGCTGCGTGGAGGGCCAAGTCCGGTTGAAATCAAACGGGCATTGGAAGCTCAAAATCATAGACTGCATGGCTTGGAGCAATGGCTTAGTGAACGAGAAACACATTTAGCAACTGCCTCAGTACAGCTCGATGATATCCTATCCCATTGGCAATCCCAATAAATGAAAATGGAGTGAGTGAGATGTTTCGCAAATCATTCAAAGTATTTGACATTCATGGACATCTGCCCTACCAGCTTCAATTAGGCGGTAAAAATAGTCATACGCTTATTTCAGGCTACGGTGCCGAGCGCAGTGAACGAATGCGTCTGACATGGGATTTCCCCGAAGCGGTACCTGTGCATGATGGGAGTGACACCACCCCGCTAATTGATCGATGGGTGCAGGAGCTTGATAAATACGGAATCGGTGGACTGAACTTTCTGACAGCTTTAAGCAATGACAATATGGCTGAGCAAATTTCTAGATATCCGGACCGATTTACGGGCTTTGCTTATCATTCGATTGAGGAGGAAGGGGCCGAGGCTGAACTGCGTAGAGCGGTTAATGCGCTTGGACTGAAGGGCTATAAGTTGTTTGGACCGTTAATCTCACGACCCTTTGATGATCCTTCTTTCACCCCCATCTGGAACTTTCTATCTGAAAAGAAATTACCCGTACTCATCCATTTTGGTCTGTTAGGTCATGCGGGAGGCATCGCGCATCATCCCAATATTAGTCCGCTCGCGATTTTTAATACGGCTCGGGATTATCCGGACATTCCTTTCATTATTCCTCACTTCGGAGCGGGATACTTTCAGGAATTGCTGCACCTATGCTGGAGCTGCCCGAATGTATATGTGGATACGTCAGGCTCTAACCAATGGATGCGCTGGATGCCCTATGAGCTAACTTTAGAATCTGTACTTCGCAAAACCTATGAGCTAATCGGACCAGATCGAATCATTTTCGGTACAGATGCCAGCGGTTTTCCTAGAGGGTATCCTTATCGCTACTTACAGGATCAAGTGCGTGCCGCGCGGGATATTCGTATCCCTGAAGACGACATTGAGAAGATATTCGGCAATAATGCGCGGCGCCTGCTGAATTTTGAACAGCTGACTTATGATGGAGTCATTTCAAATCCAAGCTTGTCCAAGCAAGGTTAATGTAGACCATAAAAAAATATAGGAGTGGATATTCATGCAGAATCAAAAAGGGATCAAAACAATCGCAGCCTTGCTTGCCATCATCTTGGTGGCTGCTGGATGCAGCAGTAACAGTAGCGGCAGTAGTAATGATAAAAAAGAAAGCGCAAAGCCGTCCAATGCAGCGAGTGAACCTAAAGCCTCGGAAAAAAGTGAGCCGGAAAAAGAAGTATCCATTGAATATTGGCAATATGAATTTCCAGCCAAGGTGGAGCTGATTGATGAACTCATTGGTGAATTCCAGAAGCTTCATCCTAACATTAAGGTCAAGCAAACCAACTTCCCCTATGACCAATATAATCAAAAGGTAGCCACGCTCGTACCCGCAGGAAAAGGCCCGGATATTATTAATTTGTATTATGGCTGGTTACCGAAATATGTTGCTGCAGGCTACTTGCAGCCACTACCTGAAGATGCCTTCCCTCCTACGGAAATTGAAAACAACTACTATCCGCTAGTTGAAGCTGCCAAAATCGATGGCTCCTACTATGCAATTCCTACCGCAGTACGGACACTCGCTTTATTTTACAACAAAGACCTGCTGGACAAGGCGAACATTAAAGAGCTTCCTACGACTTGGGAGCAGCTTGTAGAAGATTCTATAAAACTAACGGAAAAGGATGCTAAAGGTCAGTTTGTTGTGGAAGGTCTGGCTTGGGAGCCTGGCGCACAGCTGCATCACTGGTATCGTGACGGGCTGCTGTATCAAGCAGGAGGCCAGGATCTAAGCGAGGATCGTCGCAAAATTCTATGGGCTGATACGCCAGCCGGCTTGGAAGCTTTTCAATATTTGCTCGATTTTGCGATCAAGCATAAGGTCGGAATTAATGGCTTCTATGAAAATGATAGCAATGCTTTTATGAATGGCAAAGCAGCGCTCAATATTGACGGTTCGTTCCGTCTAGGCTCTATTAAGAAGGACTTCGCGAATTTGAATTTCGGAGTGGCACCTCTTCCGTCTTATAAAGCCCAGTCAACACCTTCATCCTTCTGGGCCAACGCCATCCCGAAAAACGTAGAAGGGGATAAACTAAAAGCTGCTGCAGAGTTTCTGAAATTTCTGACCAGCAAAGAAGTTCAAGAGAAATGGGTAGACCGGATCGGGGAATTGCCTGCACAAAAAGCAGTAGCAAGTCAGGATCAATATGTTAAGGATGAGAAGCTTGGACCATTCATCTCTCAGCTTGATCATAGCCGTGCGCATTTCTTCATTGATGAAACACAGGAAAAAACACTGTTTGTTGATGCAACCAATGAGGTCTTAGTCAACCATGTTCCTGTAGAGAAAGCCTTTAACGATCTTGTAGCGAAGGTGCAAAAGCTCTACGATGACTACTGGGCTGAGGTCGACAAGAAAAAGTAATAGCAGGATCAGCGGCGCTTAGCTCATAGCTAGCGCCCTGTCCTTCTTAAAGGGAGGAAATATCAGAGATGCTCACACATGTCATCAGACTGACTGCTCGAAAAAGCAGGGAGCTGTTCCGTGTACGTCTTTCCTATAAGACGCAGCGCTACCTGTTTATTTATATCGTGCTGGGTATACCGTTATTGTATTTCCTCAGCACACGCATGATCCCCATTCTGTATGCCTTTAATGTAAGCGTAAGGGACTGGAACTTGCTGTCCTCCGATCAGCCCTTTGTTGGTTTAGGAAATTTCAGCACCATATTCAGCGACGAAATATTTACAAAATCCATTTTAAATACATTCAAATTTGTTGTTATTGGCGTCCCAGGACAGCTCATTGTTGGTCTGGCTGTCGCACTACTGCTGCAAAGTATCCATCGTTTTCGGGGCTTTTTTCGAACGATCTATTTTATTCCCTATGTAACAAGCATTGTTGCCGTTAGCTGGGTATTCCGTTGGATTCTCATGCGTAATGGCTGGTTAAATGAAGTGCTGCTACAGTTAGGGATAGAGCCGCAATTATTCCTGCAATCCCCACGCCAAGCGCTGATCCTTGTTACATTAACGATGATTTGGCAAAGTATCGGCTTTCAAATGCTAGTGTTCATGACTGGGCTGGAGGCGATCCCGCGAATGTATTATGAAGCTGCGTCGATCGACGGGGCCAGCGCATGGCGAAGATTTGTGCACATTACGCTGCCTTTACTGAATCCGGTAATCACCTTTTCAGCAGTGATTGCTGTCATCTCCTATCTACAATCCTTCGGACAAGTGCTGAGCATGACCAACGGAGGACCTTTAAACAGCACAACAACGATGGTGCTCTACATTTATAATTTAGCGTTCCAGCAGTTCAAGATGGGTAGGGCAGCGGCGGCAACAGTAGTGTTATTCGCGATCATATTCGTGATCACCCTGCTGCAATTAAAAGTCTTCAATAAAAAAGTAGAATATTGATCGGAGGCCGGTCCAATGACTTCAACAAGAGAAATCCAAGCGGGCAATAGATTTCCCATTAAGAAGCTTCGTACACTATTGGTTTACTTATTGCTCATCATCGGTGTCGGGATTATGCTATTTCCTTTTTTATGGATGGTCGCCACTTCCTTTAAAATTCCACAGGATGTATATAATCTTCGCTTGATCCCAGAGACGATAACCTTCGATAATTATGCTGCGATTTTTAAAAAGGCTCCGTTTGGTGACTGGATCAAAAATACACTGATAGTTTCTCTAATTGCCACCGCTACAGTGGTCATTTTTGATACGGCGGCAGGCTATGTGCTCGCTAAATTTTCTTTTGCCGGCAAGCAGCTTATTTTTATCATCATTATCAGTACGATCATGGTGCCAACCGAAATGCTTATTATTCCATGGTATTTGATTGCCAATGAATTTGGGTGGTCAGACACCTATTGGGGCGTGCTGTTCCCAAGTATTATTACAGCCTTTGGGATCTTTCTTATGCGGCAGTTTATGGACTCGATCCCCTCTGAGCTGCTGGATGCCGCCCGCATCGACGGTCTTAATGAGTGGCGCATTCTTCTTAATATAGCGATTCCACTTGTGAAGCCTGCTATCGTTACCTTAATCATCCTTACCTTTATCGGGAATTGGAACCAGTTCATCTGGCCGCTGATCGTGCTGCAGACCGAAGAGAAATTCACATTACCTGTCGGGATTGTGTATTTCTCCAGTGAGCTTAAGGATACAAGCAATTGGATTCTGATTATGGCCGGAACCACGGTTTCAATTGTGCCGCTGATCTTGTTATTCCTTATCTTCCAAAAGCAGATTATACGCGGAATAGCCCTAAGTGGTATGAAATAAGAAAGTAAGGGTGATAACGATGAGCGAAGAAAGTCGTCGAATGATACTAAACCTCGTTCTGCAAAACTCTGGTTCCCATAAAGGCGCCTGGCGTCATGAAAGCACGCGGTTACATGATATTCACGATATCAAGCAATATCAGCGAATCGCTCAAAAAGCTGAAGCTGCCCGCATCGACTCGCTTTTTATTGCAGATGGTCTATCTATTGAAACTTCTGCGGTCCAATATAGCCCAATCTTTGGTTTCGAGCCTCTAACCTTGCTGGCATCAATCGCTGCTGTAACGGAGCGGATTGGTTTAATCGCGACTGTCTCCACCACCTTCAACGAACCCTACAATGTAGCCAGATTATTCTCATCTCTCGACCATATTAGCGGTGGCCGGGCGGGTTGGAACATTGTCACGACAGGCGTGGAGCGAACAGCGTTCAACTTTGGCCTGCCAGGGTTACCCCCTCATGCTGAGCGATACGAACGTGCCCATGAATTTACAGACGTAGTATTAAAGCTATGGAATAGTTGGGAAGCTGACGCAATCGTGCAGGACAGAGCATCAGGGGTGTATGCACAGGTTGATAAGGTCCACGATATCCATCATGAGGGAAAATATTATTCCGTGCGCGGCGCATTGAATCTTCCGCGTTCACCGCAAGGCAGACCGCTTCTGATCCAAGCCGGTGCCTCAGAGGACGGCAGGAATCTTGCGGCTGAGTATGCAGAACTACTGTTCACGATTCAGCAGTCCATTGACGATGCCCGCCTTTTTTACAAAGACATTAAAGACAGAACTGTCGCAGCGGGACGTTCCCCGGAGCAGATTAAAATACTGCCTGCCCTTCATGTCATCGTCTCTGAAGATGAGGAAGATGCCCTTCAACTCGCTGCTGAGCTCCAGCAGCTTGCCCCGATCCAAAGAGCGGTGATGTCATTATCCAACCTGCTTGGCATTGATTTCTCAGGATATCCGCTGGATGAGCCGTTCCCTCCGCTGCCTGATCGGAATGGGGGCAATGCTTATCAATCCTTTTATCAAATGGTGCAAAAAGTGGTGGAGAATAGGGCGGTTACCCTGCGCGAGCTGGTTCAGAAGCATTGGGTTGGGCATGGGCAGCTGAACATTGCAGGGACACCCAAGCAAATCGCTGATATTATGGAAGAATGGTTTATAAGTGGTGCCGCCGATGGCTTTACGGTGATGCCCGAACTGGCTAGCGGGGGAGCAGAAGCTTTTCTGGATCTGGTTGTTCCTGAATTACAGCGCCGCGGCTTGTTTCCAACAAGCTATACAGGGCAAACGTTACGAGAGAATTTAGGCTTCGAGCCACTTTAATTGTAGAGGGGAGTTTGTTATTTTGACTGAGCAACATTCATCATATCCCAATGGGCATTTGCTTGTAGATAGCGAATGGCTGGTAGAACATAGAGGTGGGCAGGATCTGGTACTGCTTGATGCTAGAGCAAATAACTACGAAATCTCGCATATTCCGGGTGCCTACTGGCTGAATGTCAAAGCATTAAAAGTACCTGCCCAAAAAACGATTGTTCCCAAAGAGCAGCTGCAAAAATGGTTAGCGGACTTCGGCATCACTAATGATTCAACGATTATCATATATGACGAAGGCAGCAATGTGCTTGCTACGAGAGCCTTTTATGTTCTTGAGTATTATGGGCTGCGAGATCAAGTGAAGCTTCTGAATGGCGGGTTTGCGGCATGGACTGCAGGGGACTATGAGATCTCTAGCATTCAGCCATCACCTCGTACGGAGGGTTCGATAAGTCTAACGGCCACCCCAGATCTCATTACTTTCAAAGAAGATATTCAGGCTGGACTTCAAAATGCTACTCTGCTCGACACACGCAACATTCTGGAGTATATCGGTGAGGATAAGCGAAATAACCGCAAAGGGGGCCGTATTCCCGGCGCCGTTCATAAAGAATGGCGTGACGCACTTAAGGATCCGGATGAGCATGGAATTATTGTCTTTAAAGATAACGCCACTTTGGAAAAGGAGTTTGCCGAAGCTGGTATTCAGCGGACCCAGACCATTGTTCCTTACTGTCAATCCAACCAACGCGGGGCACATACTTATTTTGTGTTACGTTTACTTGGATATCCTGATATCCGTCCGTATGAAGGATCTTGGGAAGAATGGGGGAATGATGAGTATACGGAGATTGAGCTATTGAGTAAAAGCTAAAAAGGAAGGGTCATCGGTACCTCCGAAAAGGGTAAGCGTTAAGATACCTGAAGGAGAGGATACCGATGGCCTATTTTTATAAGGTGAAAAGTTTTAGTTCAGATGGGTATGACTTAGAGTCTCGAGATGCAGTTAATCTACTACTTGGCCTATTACTTTTTGTTTCTAAAAGGTTGGAAGAAGGCACGAATGTCGCGTACCATCGCCTCCGGCTCTTCCAATGCCGTAAAATGCCCACCCGAAGGCATGGTGGTCCAACGAGTGACATTCAGATTCTGCTCTGTCCAGGATTTAGGAGGCAGTAGTATATCCTCGGGAAAAATAGCCATCCCTGTCGGAACTTCAATTACGCCGAGTGGTGGCAAGGAATGTGAATTTTCGTAATACATACGTATTGAAGATCCAATGGTGTTAGTCACCCAATAGATCATAATATGAGTCAATAGCTCATCCTTGCTGTATTTCTGGCTCAAGTCACCTTTACAATCGCTCCATGCACGAAATTTCTCCACGATCCAAGCTGCCACACCTACCGGTGAATCGGAAAGTCCATAAGCAAGGGTTTGAGGCTTGGTCGATTGTATGGATATATAGCCAGCTTCTTGTGACATCCACTCAGCAGCTTTTTTCTTATATGCTAGCTCTTCTTCAGTAAGCTTCGACTCATCCTGGGCAATCATGAGATTTCTTATAATACCAACATCTGTTAGGTGGATGCCAAATAAAAGTTCGGGATGACTTACTGCCAGATATCTTGTCACACCAGAGCCAATATCTCCGCCTGCAGCGGCAAATTTTGTGTAGCCTAATTCTTGTGTCATCAGTTTAGCCCACAACTGGGAAACCTTAAAATTGTTGAAGCCAGGCTGAGTAGGGCGACTTGAGAATCCGAATCCAGGCAATGAAGGGACAATGACGTCAAAAGAGTCCTCAGGATTACCTCCATAACTAGCGGGATCCGTGAGGAGAGGGATAATCTTTTCATAACGCAGGTAACTGTCGGGCCATCCATGGGTAAGAATAATCGGTAGAGGGTTGGGTCCTTTACCGCGCTCGTGCACGAAATGTACATCTATCCCATCTATATTGCAGCGAAACTGGGACAAGCGATTCAACTTTGATTCTTGTGCCCGCCAGTCGTAATGATCTCTCCAATAGGAAACAAGTGATTGTAAATAATCTAAATCTGTTCCTCTCTCCCAGCCCAACTCTTCTAATTGATCAGGCCAACGGATATGCTGCAGCCTGTACTTCAGATCGCTCAAGACCTCATCGGAGACATGAATATGAAATGGTGCAACAGTCATCATGATTTCCTCCCTTTTTGTTGATTCACAACGTTATTATATCCATGGAGGGGGTGTGATACACTGTTATAAGTGAAGCATTTAACTATACTATTTGATAGGTGATGGCAATGCCACAAGTAGATCGACACAAAAAACGTACCGTAAACATAGAGTTTGTAGCCGTGGAGGATTTTGGTGCTCTCCCATATCCGGAGCGTTATACGCTGATTTTTATAACATCTGGAAGGATCAAGGGGATGCTAAACGGGCGTCCTATATCTATTAGTGCTCCCGGTATTCTGTGCTTGGCTGAAGATGATCAGGTGCAGGTGGTTGAAAAGATGGATGCATCTGCGCAATCCTTTAGTTTTCATCCGGCATTTCTTAACACCACTACGCTTTCCGAAACGAAAGAGTATTTTCCCGCACGGCCAAGTATACAAACAGGCCTTTCCCTTTTTCAAAGTAATGATCTATATAGTGGAGTGCCTCGTGTAACGGAAAAAGCATACCCGCTTTTGTTTGAATGGTTTTTCATCCTTGGTATGGAAGTGCAGGCACAAAGTGATGCGCTCTGGGTGTGCAGAATAAAAAAGTATCTCATTCAAATTTTGGGGCTGCTGGAGGAATTGAATCGGAGTAACGAGCAATCGCCTGTCGATGTAGTGCTAGACTACATTCACACGAATTATCCGCGAAAGATTTCATTGGAGGATTTGACGAGCTGTGTTCATTTGAACCGTGTAACGCTAAATAAAAGGTTTCAGGAAAGATGCGGGAATACAGCGATTGGTTACTTGCTTGCCTATCGTTTAAAAGTTGCAAGTGAGCTCCTGACACACACAGATATGAGCCTTAATGAAATTGCACTTGCTACCGGATTTGAGTATGATACCTACTTCATCAAGCAGTTTACAGCTAGAAAAGGGATTTCGCCGACGACGTATCGGATCACCTCCCGTAAATTCGCCAGTGCTCAATAAGCAGATTCTTCGGTGGTTTGGATGGTTGAATTAATAGTAAATATCAGTCGTGTTACGATAATTTTGTTAACTATTTAACAATATATTGCAGGAGGTTGGACATTTCACGATGAGTCATCCGGTCGAAATTAAACAATATATATATGGATTGTACTGGAAAAGCGCTCATTTAAGTGAGCAGTATGGAAGTCTGGAGTTTAGAGAGTTTTTGCAAATGTCCAAAGAACAGGGGATTTCCGAATATCCTGCTAATCTTACAGCTGTACACGTCATTGACTGTATTGGCAATAATGAGCCCATCAACAATACAGCCCTTGCCGAAAAAATGGAATTAACGAAAGCAAGTATAACAAAAATAACGACCACATTATTGGAAGATGGTTTTATTAAGCGTATCCGTCTTAATGATAACAAGAAGGAAATCCATTTCAGATTAACGGCAAAAGCGCAGGAATTATATGTACTGCACGGAAAGTTGCATAAGCAGGAGCAAGACCGGTACTTCCGATTTCTAGAACGTTACACTAGTGAAGAATTAAATTTTATCAAGCGACTGTATCAAGACATGATTGATGAATTAGAGGAAAGAATGATAGAGAGAAAGGCCATTGATTGAGGAATCTCATGAACCGTGGTCTGACGGGAACTGAGGTAACCCAGATACTTTACGAAGAATAAGAATATGATATAGAGAGTACCATGATTACTTTGGAGTGAGTAGGGATGTTATGAGATCAGAGAGCAGTTTCAAGTTAACTATATATTCCTATGAGATAGGGGCAGTGTTAAAAGAGTACTTGAAGTGATTACAGCATATAAAAAAGTCACCTTTAAAAAGGTGACCTTTTAACAATATTCGGAAATCGGGCAAAAGGAAAAGTGATCAGTATCCCTTTGATTATAATTCTTATCTGGATAGATCAAATGGTGGTAGTCGATGAATATAGGGAACATAATGTTGGAATCATAATTATAAAGAGCAAACATTCTAATACCTTCAATTCCGATTTGCCAGTACTTCACTGAATGTTCAGCATCAGGATCTAACAAACTTTTCCCATGTATTTCTTGCTCAATTTGTTTTACTAAAGGGAGTTTATCATCAGGTACTCTATGGCAGTGTTGAAATTGATAATTTGTCTTGAATTTTATTGAATCCCAATTATCGCTCACAACGGGTATTAGTTTATTTAAGATATGAACGATTGATTCAGCAAATTCATGAGGATCTTTAAGCATATTTGTAAAATCTCTTAAGCGAACTCCACTAAGCCAGTTTGGATAAGAAAAATCAAAGGTTAATTTTATACTTGCCCCAGAGGGGGTCTTGTTGTTTGTAACTTCTTTTTTAGTCTCATGGGTGTTTTTAACTCTTCCTCTTGGCATTCTCTTTATGCCTCCAGGCGAGAAACGTAGCATTCGAAAATATCTTCATCTGACAAGAAAAAATGTTTGAAATAATTTTTTATCCATGATAATATATTTAATTCAAAAAAATCAAAATATCCATAGGTGCCTGTGGATAAAATAAATCCTTTCAGTGATTATAGTGACGGGTCTTTGTTTTTACGTTCGAGTACTTCATTTACCGGGACTCCAAGATGAGAGTAGATATTAGCAATTTCCCCTATAGTAAAAAAGTCGATTTGAAATAACAATTTTGAGTTATGGCGCAGTGAGCCTATCAAAAAACGGATGCTGTCCTTCATTGAGGATAACACCCGTTTTTTGGCATATACATGCGGTTATAATCAAGAGAATTGAATCTATATTACTTGGCGATTTTTGCGAAATATTCTAAGGTTCTAACCAGTTGCGCGGTGTAAGACATTTCATTATCGTACCAGGCTACGGTTTTTACTAGCTGCTGGTCGCCAACGGTTAGAACTTTTGTTTGCGTAGCATCAAAAAGAGAGCCGAATGTCATTCCCTTCACATCGGAAGATACGATTTGGTCTTCTGTATATCCGTACGTTTCTGGATCAGATGCTTCTTTCATAGCAGCATTCACTTCATCAACGGTTACGGTGGTGTTCAATACGGCTACGAGTTCTGTTACAGAGCCTGTTGCCACAGGCACACGTTGAGATGCACCATCAAGTTTGCCCTTCAGTTCAGGAAGAACGAGGCCAATGGCTTTTGCCGCACCAGTGGAGTAGGGAACAATATTCTCTGCGGCAGCACGTGCTGCGCGGAAATCACCTTTTGCGTCTGGAGCGTCAAGGGTGTTCTGGTTGCCTGTATAGGCGTGAACGGTTGTCATCAACCCGGATTGAATGCCAAACTTATTGTTCAGAGCATTAGCCATAGGAGCCAGACAGTTCGTTGTGCAGGAAGCGCCGGAAATGACGGTTTCTGTTCCATCCAGTATTTCATGGTTGACGTTATACACGATGGTCTTCATGTCGCCTGTTGCCGGAGCGGAAATAACGACTTTCTTTGCTCCGCCTTTCAGGTGAAGCTCAGCCTTCTCTTTGGTAGTGAAGAAACCTGTACATTCTAGTACGATGTCTACGCCAAGCTCGCCCCAAGGGATTTCATCAGGGTTACGGGTAGCCAGCACTTTAACTTCTTTACCGTTAACCGCAAAGGCTCCATCATGAACTTGGATGTCACCATGGAAAGTGCCTTGCGTAGTATCATATTTGAGCAGATGAGCCAGCATTTTTGCGTCAGTCAGGTCGTTGATGGCTACAACTTCGATATTATCCAACTCTTGAATTCTACGAAAAGCGAGTCTTCCTATCCGCCCAAAACCATTAATACCTACTTTTACACTCATTGAATAGTCCTCCTGTTTTCGTTCGAAATCCATTCCACATTAGTATTTCCAATAGAACTTAAAGGTAAGCACTGCGCCAAAGCCAAACAAGTTTGCCTTTGGATTGGGTTTGTTTTAAAATGAAAAAAAAGGTACCGATCGGTATCTTTATTATAACAGGATTTAATACATTGGCAAGGCTTCGGCCGTAAAATTTGATATAATGTTTGATTAGAATAAGATCATTCGGAGGAAGCTATGAAAAAAGGAGATCGAACAAGAGAGCATATTATTATGAAATCGGCAGCAATCTTTAATCAGCGAGGATATGCCGGTACATCATTAAACGATATTATTGCCGACACCGGAATTAAGAAGGGGGGCATCTATCGACATTTTGCCAGTAAAGATGAAATTGCGCTTGAAGCCTACAATTACGCTGCCAGTTTGGTTAGCGGGAAATTTGCTGAGGCGGTCGATCAAGAGAAGTCTGCGTCAGGACGGTTACTTGCTTTCTTTCGTGTGTATGAAGATGTTGTTGATAACCCGCCATTTATTGGCGGATGCCCGATGCAGAATACAGCAGTAGAAAGTGACGATACGCATACGGAGCTTCGTGACCGGGCAAGACAAGGGCTGCATACCTATTTGGATATGATGAAAAGTATCATTCTTGACGGGATAAATAGTGGGGAGTTTAAAGAAGATCTGGATGGTGATGCACTTGCTTCATTTGCTTTTTCCTTGCTCGAAGGAGGCATTTTGCTCAGCAAGCTGGATGGGGATAATAAGCATATGCAAATTAATACAGCATGCTTTGCGTCCTATTTGCAGAATTGTTGTTTAAAGACTAAATAACCAGAGGTACCGGGTAAGTCGGAACGCAAAGTGTGAGAGGTCTTGTGATGTTTGCATGATTGGGACAGTGTAGAAAGTACATTAGATAGTATATCTAATGTACTTTTTTTATTTGGACATTAATCGAACAGGCCTAAAATGAAGAGTACATTTCCGTAATCATATTCATAGCTTCTTTAGTAATTACTAATTTCTCATAATTCAAAATGGTATATACATTAAGGGAATCAGCTACGGCAGTTTCTACACCAGGGATATTATTGGCACTTTTAAATACAATAGGGTCCATCGATGGTTTAACGATCAGGGATTTTTTAGTTGCTCCAAGGGCATTAAGCATAGCGACAATAGATTTTGTTCTGTAATTCTCTAATTTGATCTCATCTACAACAATAAGTTCCTGGTTCTGTATTTTACTAGATAGTGCAGATTTAATAGCAAGTCGCTTAACCTTTTTATTAAGTTTGTAGCTGTAGTCGCGAGGTTTGGGAGCGAATACAACGCCTCCGCCACGCCAATGTGGCATACGAATTGAACCTGCTCTAGATCTATCAATTTTATTCTGCTTATACGGCTTTCGGCCACCTCCTCGTACTTCACCGCGTGTTAATGCGGATTGTGTTCCTCTGCGTTTATTTGCCAGATAGTTAACAACTGCTTCATGCATAACAGACTCATTGGGAATAATACCGAAAATGGATTCTTCAAGCTCCATTTCATCAACAATATTACCCTCCATATCAAAAACATTGACCTTCAACATTGTTCTTTCCTCCAGACTGTAAACAGTCACGATAGATTTAAGAATATCAGTGACTTTTAATCGAATGAATAACGATATTTGTAAGGTTAACAGATAAAAATTACATAAACTATACACAAAATGGCTCTGTCTTATTTGGTATAACAACGAGGATTAGCTGTAATAAAAAAGCCACCGCAGCCCTAAAGTTAGGGCGTGCCGATGGCGAAATTGGTTATACATTTAGTCTGATTTGCTATAAATTATCTTTCTTATAGCATAAACCGAAAGGCAGTATACTTCGGCAAGATCTTGAATCGAAGCACCGGAAGTATAGGCTTCTAGGATTTCACGATTCCGGTTATCAATCTCTTCTCGCGAACCGGATCGTTCTCCCCAATGTTTATGCTGATCTTCTATTGCCGGAATGTAGATATACTCACCATGAACGAAATCCTGCAATTTTAAAATTAATTCTTTTGGGAGAATTTTATTAGCGTTGATATATCTCATGTAAGTTCACTCCTTCCGTAGAGTTGTCCGCATGCTGCATCAATGTCCGTTCCGAATTGCGTCCGCACAGTGACTTTAATTCCTTTTGATTTTAGAATGCTGACAAATCTTTGTACCCGCTCCTTGTCCGATTGATGAAAGCTCTCAGACGTCACGTCGGTTGCATTGTAGGGGATCAAATTAACATGATATAAATGTTCCCACGGCCCTCTGTTCTTTAACAAAGCAGCAATAGCTTCTGCATGCTCATTGGAGTCGTTCTCTCCTCGAAGCAAAATATAGGCAATATATACTTTTCTGCCTGTAGCGCAAATGTGCTGATCCAGTTTGTTCAACACATCATTAAGAGGAAATCGGTTGTTAATAGGCATTAGCTTACTGCGCTGCTCGTCGATTGGAGAGTGCAGAGAGAAGGTAAGGTTAACCTGCGGGAATTCCGTAGTCAGACGATCGATACCCGGCAGAATTCCGATGGTAGAAACAGTAATTCTTCGATGGCCTAAGGCGAAAATCCGTGGATCAGTTAGCATCTTAAGCGTGTCGAAGATGTTGGGATTGGCTAACGCCTCGCCCATGCCCATAAATGAAACACTATCCAAGGCATGACCATTTAGATGGAAATATAACAATTGATCGGTTATTTCATCAGCTGTTAGATTTCGCTTCAAGCCAATTGTCCCCGTAGCACAGAAGCTACAGCCATACCCGCATCCGCACTGACTGGAAATACAATATGATTTCCAACCGCGCTCATAGCTTAATTGAACGGCTTCAATATGTTCACCGCCATGAATAGCAAAAAGCACCTTGTTCACTTGCGTAGATGTTTTTTGAATGACTGGGGTTAAGCCCAAAACCTGTTCACCAAGATTTTTAATCAATTCTTTTCTTATCTCTTTAGGTAATATAGTCATTCGATCATACTCGCCGATTCTTTGCTTGAAGATGGCGTCTGCAATTTGTTGAAAACGATATGCGGGTTGTTTTAATCCAGTCAATATCTGCTGTATCATTTCGTATTTCGAAGTTGATTTCATGTGTTTTTCTCCTCTTGAGCCGGAGAAAATGTCCTATATCGAACATGAACATTAACCAACTAGTTATAATCCACGAAGCTTGTAGCTAAGTTGCTATGTGCATCTATCAATAGATGGAAAATGCTCCGGCATCCGTTTAATTTGATCGTGAACCGTGCCAACGGATAATGAACGGTTCACTTGTACATGTACAACCTCAAACATTTTTAAAGCCTCCTTAAGATAAAAATCTATGGCTGCATTACAGTCTCATAAATTCAGTGGTGATGTCTTTCAAAACAAAATGGGCTACAAGAAAGTTTCCCTTCTTGTAGCCCAAATAATTACAACTATTCCTTAAAACGTGATGGATTAGTAATGTAAAGCTTTGAGTGAAGAGAATAAGTAACTTCCTTGCCTAAAAAGAATAAAACAAATGATGTTTTATCTTCTCTAACTAAGCAAGAAATTTTACATTACTCTCCTCAACCCCTGTCAACAAAGTTGCTGATAGTTTAGCACAGCACCCCTTTTTTTTCAATCTATATAAGACGAATGAAAGAAATTAACAGAGGGCGGGGAGGAACGAAGGGGGAGGTTTGGAACTGTAGGAGCGTAGCGCTCGTCTGAAAGCTTTCTGCAGGAAAGCTCGCATCGGAAGCACAGGCTGTCTCCGGATTTTATCCGCGAATAGCGGTATAATCAGAAAAATCTGGAGACAACAACGGCCGGAAGTCCAAACATTCCACCGTAGTGACGACCAAGCCTTGAGTGAGAATCTAAAATTCGTCTTATATAGGAACCCTGAAGAATTTTTGTTATAGAAGACTTAATGATTAGTTAAGAAAGTTGTAATGGGCGTTTAATTTCAATTGAAAAGGGCTTGTTCTACAATTCAACTGTAAGCAAAACACAGAAGCATAAAACTTTTGAGGAGATGACGAAAGATGAAATTATTAGCGACAACAACAGCAATAGTGGCCTTATCCATAGCTTTGGCGGGTTGCGGAGTAGCTAACACAGCATCTAACAAAGCAACTAACACATCCACTACTGGGAATGCGGCCGCAACAGCGACGGCAACCACCATGCCGAGCTCTGACTCACCTGATAAAGCAGCTTCTAATGCCAATGCAGGGACCAATCAGGAAACTACTGCAATGATGGTGAAGTATGGCATGCTCAGCGGCAGCAACAAGCAAATATCAGAAGGTAATGTGGAAATCAAGGATGGCAAGGTCATGCTGACGAATTTCAAAACCTCCGAAGGACCAGACCTCCATATCTACCTGACGAAGGGAAAAGATGTTCAGACGGGTAAGAGCTTGGGCAAGATTGATCTGAAAAAGAGTGAGCAGACCTTTGACTTGGCGGGAGCTATTCTGAATGATTATGATTCCATTATTATCTACTGCGATAAAGCACATGTTACATTCGGTACAGCAGATTTGACCGACACACCAATGGATAAACCAGCAACATCTTCGGCAATGGGCACGAAGACGGGCATGCTGAGCGGCAGCAACAAGCAAATATCAGAAGGGAATGTAGAAATCAAGGACGGCAAGGTCATGCTGACGAATTTCAAAACCTCCGAAGGTCCAGACCTCCATATTTACCTGACGAAGGGAAAAGATGTTCAGATGGGTAAGAGCTTGGGCAAGATTGATCTGAAAAAGAGTGAGCAGACCTTCGATCTGGCAGGCGCCAATCTGAATGATTATGATTCTATTATTATCTACTGCGACAAAGCCCACGTGGTATTTGGCACAGCAGATCTCAGCTAAAATAACAATTTTGGGTACCATACTGATTTTAAGGATGGTACCTTTTTTTAAAAGGGGATTCTATAATGAAGAAAGTATCTCAATCTATAGCTGGTTGGGTATTCAGTGCCACTCGCGTGTTGGTTGGCTGGATGTGGTTTAAATCCGGGTATGATAAACTGTCGGGCGGTTTTGGCGTAGAAGGTTTAGTCCCTGTCATAGCAGCCAATCGGGATACCCCGGAATGGTATAAAGCTTTCTTTAGTCATGTGGTGAGTCCGCTTGCGCCGGCTTTTGACGTTATTATCCCTATCGGCGAGATTCTAATCGGGATAGGATTGATACTCGGGCTGCTCATTGTACCTGCTTTAGTGATGTCCGTGTTCGTGAATGCCAATTACATTTTGGCTGATATGATATTCACCTATCCAACGGATATACTAGTAGCAACTATACTTCTTACAGGGAAGAGATTCACTATGTACGTCAGTGTGGAGCGCTGGCTGTATTCGAAATGGCAAGAAGGCAGGAAAGGTGCAGAAAAAAGGATGTGAAGGTAGTTGTTATCGGTCTTGATTGTGGATGACGAGCAGCCGATAGTGGATGTTTGTCAGTTGTATTTGCAAAACGATGGTTATAGGGTATACACGGCGAGCAGTGGGGATGAAGCTGAGAAAATTGTGCAGAGCCAGGTCATTGATTTTATGGTGATTGATGTGATGATGCCTACGATGGATGGGTATGAGCTCGTAGAGTCGCTGCAAAAGCAAGGCTTTGACATTCCATTCTTATATCTGACCGCTTTAAATCAGGAGAAGGATACGTTATACGGACTGGCATTAGGAGCGGATGATTATATAACCAAGCCCTTCAGCCCGCGAGAGCTAGTGTTCCGGATCAAAAATATTATTAAACGGGCGCAAAAAGCAAAGCCGCGAATCGCTGTGCTTCAAGAAGGAGAATTGTACTTGAACCGTGAGGAGCGGGTGGCCAAGCTTCATGGCGAGCTGCTTGATCTCACCAATAAAGAATTTGATTTGCTATGGTTCCTCATTCAGGAGAAGCATCGTGTGATCCCGAAATCCGAATTGCTGAAGGAAGTATGGGGATATGAGTACTATGAAGATGCCAGCACCGTCAACGTTCATATCCATCATTTGCGGGAAAAGTTAGCTGCAAAAGCTGGTCAGGAACCGATATTCATTAAAACAGTATGGGGGCTAGGGTATCAATTCAAGCGGGAAGGGGGCACTGTATCATGAAGCTGCGCACCTTGGTTTTGTTCTCGTATCTGATTAGTCTAGTCATCGTGACCCTGCTGCTATTTGTTGCCTATAAACAGATGTTCCTGGATTATGACAGGCTAAGGATGGCCATGATGATTACAGTGTCCTCCAGCGTGCTTTCGTTGTTAATTAATTCACTGTTTATTTTCCCCATGACGCGAAATATTGCGCAGCTGAACCGGCAGAGTCGGGATATCGCCAAAGGACAGTACGATCAGCGCTTAACCAAGAGCCGGGTTGTTGAATTAAGAGAACTTACGGAATCGATGCACGAAATGGGACTTGAAATTAAAGCAAAAATCAATGCGTTGCAGGACGAAGAACGCCGCCGGAACGAATTGATTGCGAACCTGTCGCATGATATTAAAACCCCGATTGCCTCTATCCGGTCGTATTCGGAAGCGTTGGTTGATGAAGTCGTAACCGATCCTGGTGAGGTTCGGAATTATTTGCTTGGTATTGGAAAACAAACCGAACGGGTGGTGTCGTTTGCTAATGAGCTGCTCGCTATCGCGGCTATCGATGATAAGGAGATTGTTTTCAAGCCGGAGGTGGTGTGGCTGGATCAGCTGATCCTGGATACTTTGCAGGCATTTGAAGCTCAAATTTCGCGCGAAAACCGTCTGATTGATGTTCATATTAGTGAGGGCTGCGTATCTGTGAATACAGACAAGGTGTGCATCCAGCGGATTCTATATAATTTAGTAGGAAATGCAATAAAATTCTCCAAACCGGGAACTAGCATCAAGCTTTATGTTCATTGTGATGGTGCCTATACCTACATGGAAGTCAAAGACGAGGGCATTGGGATTCCCGAGAATGAAATAGATAAAATATTTGAACGGTTTTATCGGGTTGAAAAATCGCGCAATCAGAAGTACGGCGGCTCTGGATTAGGGCTGGCGATCGCCAAGGAGCTTACTGATTTTATCCACGGCAAACTGACGGTAGTTTCCGGTCAGGGTATAGGGAGTACGTTTACTATCCAGCTTCCGCATTCATATCACAGCAAAGCCCGCAATCTCCTTTGAACAAGAGAATGCGGGCTTTTTCAGTATTGATTATGGGAACAGCTTACTTAGTTTTGATGTCATGTAGAACATTGAGAATGTCCTGAATATCCAGACGGTTCGTATAATCAGCATCGACATGGGACAGGCGTACAATTCCTTCTCGGTCAATGATAAAAGTCGCGGGAACCGGTAAAATCCAGCGTTCGGTGTTATTGAAAACAGTCAAATCCAATCCAAAAGTACCTGTATATATGTCCTGAATGTTGTCAGGGAGTTCATATAAAATACCATATTGATCGGTAACTTGGCCATCGGCATCACTTAGCACCTTAAATTCAAGCTCGTCCTTCTCTTTCTGTGTAAGCGAATTGTCCGGACTCTGTGGTGAAATCGCGATCAGCTGACCGCCAAGCTTCTCGAATTCAGGCAATGCTTGCTGATAACCACGCAGTTGAATGTTGCAGAACGGGCACCAGCTTCCACGATAGAAAGTGAGGATGACAGGGCCTTTGGCTAGTTCATCATATAACGTCACTTGACCGCCAAGCGGATCAGGCAGTGTGAAATTAGGGGCTGTAGCGCCTTCCTTCAATCCTGAGACAAGATCAGACTGTTGCAATTCTTGAACATGTTGAAAAATTGTGGATTGCACATCTTCAGGGACGGCAGTAACGTAATTTTCCTTTTGTTGATCTAATGCAGCTTTAATAGACATACTGATCACTCCCTCTAAAGAAAATGGATTGATGACTCCAATTTATACATTGCTTATGTTACAGTGTATTTTTTGGAGTGTCAACTCCAAAAAATACAGGCGGGTTTGAATAGTGGATCATGCACTCCATTTATGTTAAGCTGAATGCATGAATACGACTAGCGAACCAACCAAACAAGGTCATCGGCTGACTAAAAAAGGAAAAGAAACGCGCATGCGCATTGTGGCTGCAGCCGCGAAGATCATCTTCGAACGCGGCGTTGCTGGTACAAGCGTTGAAGATGTACAGCGGGAAGCCAAGGTCAGTGCCTCACAGCTGTATCACTACTTCAAAGAGAAGCGGGAGCTTGTTCTGGCAGTGATTGTGTACCAGACAGAACAGGTGCTAGGCAACCAAGAGCCACTTCTAAGTCATTTGGATAGCGTGGAAGCCTTGCGAGCTTGGCGTGACGCCATTATTAAGATCAAAACAGAAATGAATTTTCAAGGAGGCTGCCCAATTGGTTCTTTGGCCAGTGAGCTGTCGGATAATGATATAGAAGCACGTTCTGAGCTCGCAAACGGATTTATGCAATGGGAGACTGCGATTCGCAAAGGGCTTCGCACTATGTCCGAACGAGGGGAGCTTAGCGAGAAAGCTGATCCGGACGGTCTTGCCCTCGCCCTGTTAACGGCGCTTCAAGGGGGCCTGTTGCTGGCGCAAGTAAGACGAGAGATTGCCCCGCTAAGGGAGGGTCTTGACGTCGTCATTTCATATATTGAATCTTTAGTGGTTAAGCCTTAATTGGCTGTTAACTAACATGTTCCTGATTGTTGTATAGTCTACAAGATGAAGCCTATCCTCTTCTATTGAGAGAACAGGCTTCTTTTATTGTTCAGATTCCGAATCAATGGGTGTAAGCCACGGAAGCCTAGAGCGTGTCTCCTTGGCAACCGCGGTTTCGTGTGTTCGTGCAAGAAGACAAAGTCATAATAAATCTGCGATCGTCCTGATCCCCTCCACAATTTGCGCCTCCGTTACATTACCGAACCCCATAATTAGACTTTCCTCGTATTTTCCTTTGGCAATCGTATATCTCTCTGCTGGATAAATTTTAATATTGTGTTCTTCAAGCTGTGACGCTGTGAGAGTATCGAACTTACGCCCGGGCAGCTTCGCAACCAGATGCAAGCCTGCGGCATCGCCTGAAATATTCACTTTGCTGCCGAACGATTCCTTTAAAGCAGCAATGAGACGAGTGCGTCTTTTTCCATAAATACGCTTCATACGGGTGATGTGGCGTTCCAGATGGCGGTCGGCGATAAATCGCGCCAATGTAATTTGGGACAAGGTTGGGCATTGCATGTCCGTCAATCGCTTTAACCGAAGCAGAGGGTCAAGTAATTCCTGGGGAATCACCATATAACCTAAGCGTAGCGATGGATATAAATTTTTGCTGAAGGTTCCGACATAGACTACTCGCTCGGAGTCGAGTTCTCGGAGAGCATGAACAGGCATTCCAGCATAGCGGAATTCACTATCATAATCGTCTTCAATGATGTAGCCTCCGGTTTGCCGGGCATAGTCGAGTAGTTGAATACGTCTGCTGATCGACAAAATGCTACCGAAAGGAAATTGATGCGAAGGTGTAACAAAGACACACTTAGGCTGCACATGGGTCGGCAAGTCGTCAACACACAAGCCGTGATCATCGACAGGAATGGGGATAATATCGGCACCAGTTGATGCAAAAATACTATGGATGAAGCTGGCGGTAGGATCTTCTATTGCTACTGCATCTTCCGGCTTTAATAAAAGCTTGCATAGTAGAGAGATGGCCTGGGTAGCTCCGGCTGTCACGATCACCTGCGAAGGTGAACATTGGATTCCCTTGACGTTCAGCAGATACCGGCAAATATTTGTGCGAAGCTGCGCATTGCCTGCCGGATCTTCATCATAGCCGAACTCCGATGAAGGAATGCTATCGTATACGCTCAGCGTAACTTCTTTCCACTTCTTATGTGGGATATGTTCAAGTGCCGGAAAGCTCGGACGAAAATCAATGCCGTTAAAATGAGCTGCAGGTTCTGGCGAACTCGTTTCAACTGAAGACTCCGAATCGATGAACTGTGCCTGTAAGGGCCGGTTTCCCCCTAAATCCAAGACATAGGTACCGGACCCTTGCCGGCCCTCCAAATAACCTTCGGCGATTAGCTGCTCATATACCTCAACAATAAGCGCGCGCGATACCCCTAATTCACTGGCTAGACCCCTTGTTGACGGGAGACTGCTTCCCGCTGCATATCTGCCTGAAAAAATACGTTCCCGGAGCAACGTATAGATTTGTTTGGTTTTCGTATCGGCTGTAAAAGGCTCGAAGAGATCGGCCATCCATAGCGCTCCTTCCTACACGCGAATTGGTATACCAATATTAGCATATAAGTGGTACTTATCCATACCAATTCAGCGTGCTAACATTAATTTTACCAGCTCGAGATCAACACAGAAGGAAGATGACAGCCGATGAGTGAACGAAAATATATCCCACGGGCGCCTTCGAGGCAAGATCAAGCCAATGCAGCAAATGAGCCAGTCGTGAGCACCAATAACAAAACGGGAAGTTGGTTGGCAGTTATAGCCCTCTTTATGGCTTCGCTTAATTTACGGCCAGCTGTGACTTCTATTGCTCCGGTGCTTGAAAGCATTCGAAACGATCTAGGTATAAGTGGTGTGGCGGCCAGTTTGCTGGTCTCGATCCCCGTTCTCTGCATGGGGCTTCTCTCGCCATTGTCTGTCCGGTTCGGCAATCGGCTGGGAAATGAACGGGTGATTACCTGGTCGCTAATTCTGCTCGGCGGAAGTACCCTATTGCGTATCGTCGTTCATACCGAAGTCCTGTTGTTTTTAACTACCTTATTAGCTGGTATTGGAATCGCAACGATGGGGCCTTTGCTGTCCGGCTTTATTAAAAAGCACTTGGCCAGTAGGATGCCGCTCATGATCGCACTCTATTCCATGGCTTTAGCGCTTGGTGCCGCTCTTGGTTCGAGCTTGTCTGCTCCCTTCCAAATGAAGTTTCATTCGTGGCAAACAGCACTTTCGTTTTGGGCAATCCTCGCCCTTGCGGCTGTACCATTTTGGTGTGGAATAATGCGACGTAGCAATGTTCGGACTGAAGTGACGGCTGTACCTGGGACATCAAAGTTACCATGGAAAAATAAAAAGGCGTGGCTGCTCTCTATCCATCTTGGACTATTGGCTATGATTTTTTATTCTCTAATGGGTTGGTTGCCGCTTATTCTGATCAACGCAGGGGATTCACATTTGCATGCAAGGATGATGCTGACAGTGTTTGCTGTAGTTCAAATTCCAAGCGGGCTTATGCTGCAGATGTTTATGCGTCGCTTCCCATCCCGGCGGACATGGTTATTGGTCTCAACTTCCATGCAGGGAATCGGCCTTGCCTTCCTCTTCAGTTCCATGCTGTATTGGCCTGGGGTGCTTCTTTGTGGATTTGGTTCAGGGATGTTATTTGCTCTAGGCAACTTGCTTCCTATTGAAGCAGCGTCAAATCCTGAAGAAGCGGCCTCTTGGGCAGCCATGACACAATCCGTGGGATATTTAATAGGAGCGACGGGTCCGATCCTGATTGGCTTTGCTTATGATAGTATGGGGCAGTTCAGTCTGGGGATACTAGGCATGATCTTGGTATCACTGATTATGCTAGTCATTCAATTATTCATAGTTCCGCGAAAAGAAAAAGAAAAACAAAAAGAAATTTCCCATTTTCATCGTAACCTGACGAGCATCGCAATCAAATTATAAATCTGGAGGTTTTTTCATTATGAGAATTTTTGTAGCTGGGTCTACCGGGGTTATCGGTCGTATCTTGCTTCCAAAGTTAGTGAAGGCAGGTCATGAAGTTATAGGAATGACGCATAACCCGGGGCAGCAGCAGACGATTGAGGCATTGGGAGCAAAGCCTATCATTGCAGATGCTTTTGACCGGGAAGAAATGATTAAAGTCCTTGGAGAGATCAAACCAGATGTGGTCATTCATCAGCTTACCTCGCTCAGTAATTGGAGCTCTGCGGATAACGCGCGGATTAGAATCGAAGGGACCCGAAATTTAGTGGATGCTGCTAAGCAGGCAGGCGTACAAAAAATCATCGCTCAGAGTATCTCTTGGGCTTACGAACCGGGAGATACACCTGCAACGGAAGAAGTCTCCTTGGATATCGAAGCACCTACGCCACGGAAAACGACCATTGATGGCATTGTCGCATTGGAAGGAGCGGTAGCAGAGATTCCGAACCATGTTATTCTTCGGTATGGCACACTGTATGGAGCAGGTACTTGGTATGACATTAGGGGCGTGATGGCAGAAAAAGCGCGGAATAGCGAGCTTCCAGCAACGAATGGTATTTCTTCTTTTGTACATGTTGAGGATGCGGCGAATGCCGCTTTACTAGCCTTGGATTGGTCGACTGGAACGCTTAACATTGTTGACGATGAGCCTGCTCCAGGCACAGCATGGATTCCTGTCTATGCCGAAGCTTTAAAGGCGCCTGCACCAGAAGTTCAAGCGGGAGGTAGTGGCTGGGAACGGGGGGCTTCGAATGCAAAGGCACGGAATGAGTATGGCTGGGAGCCGAAATTTCCGACTTGGAGAACAGGATTTGTGCAAGCGTTAAGCTGAAAATCTGATTCGAGCCCTTAAGATTCCTTACAGGGAGATTCGCTGAATTTAAGCACAGCTAAGTCAGGGTAACTGTTAATTTCTAATTGGTGGCCATCAGGGTCATACATAATAAAATCTTGGTATGGCCCATTTTTTCCGTCACCGTATTTAGTTATTTCGCCCACAGCAATATTTTTATTTTTTAAATCTTCATGTAAAGCTTCCAAATTGGATGTTTTAAAGCTTAGCACAGCGCAATTTTCGTTATTGATTGAGAACCTTATGGGTTGGTTCGCAGAAGTTTTCTTTAAGAATAATAACGGGCCTGCAAATAGTCTTAGATTGGCTGCCTCCGGCTCCTCCCAAATGACCTGGTAACCTAATGTATTTACGTACCAGTCAACAGACCTTCGAATATCAGTAACAGGTAAATAAATCTGAACTATTTGGTTGTGAATATTTGGACGCATAGTTTACCAGCTCCTTAAGATATTGGATTGCATTTGTTACCTCATCTGATTCTAGAATAACATATTTTTACATGTGCTTGAACTTTATTGGATCAATAACTAATAATCTTAACAAGATATTGCATTGACATATCGGTAATTATCGATATAATAGCTGATATGGATACTATCGAGATTTTAAAAGCATTGTCTAACGAGTCCCGTCTCCAAATTTTGCAATGGTTAAAGGAACCTGAGCTGCATTTTATACCCCATGAAGGGATTGATATGAGAACAATCGGGGTATGCGTCTGTCAGGTGACTGATAAATTGAACATGACACAATCCACCACTTCCCAGTACTTGACGACCCTGCAACGAGTAGGGCTCATCACCAGTGAGCGCATAGGTAAGTATACGTATTACAAAAGGGATGAGGCGAAAATTAGCGAAGCATTGGCTTTGTTGAAAGGCGAGATTGAATAAAGCACAAGCGGCGGAGTTAGGTGAAGTAATCTTCGCCGCTTGTTCTGATGATTATCCTAGTAGCACAGGAAGATCGATTTATTTTCGATCAATGCATCGACAAATCGGAATGTATCAATTTGAAAACTGCTTTTAAAGCGAAGAATTCAACGACTGGGGGCCTCGTGATGAAAATAAAGGGATAATCTTTTTATTTTTTTTAAAAAAACGCATCGATAAATTATAATATATCAATTCGTTAAAGGGGAAAACATTAATGAAGGGCACGTGGAAAGTATATTTATTGGCGCTTGTCAGTTTTTTGGTGGGGACATCCGAATATGTGATTTCGGGGATTTTAGATAAAATTTCGTTATCTTTAGATATATCGATTACTTCGGCGGGGCAATTGGTGACGATTTTCTCATTCATTTATGCCATTTGTACGCCAGTGGTTATGGCTTTGACAGCAAAGATTGAACGACAGAAGTTACTGGTTGCCGCACTCGGCGTATTCGTGATAGCTAATGTGCTGGCGTTTGTGCTGCCAGGATTTGAACTTTTTGTTGTCGCACGGGCATTAATGGCTTTAGGTGCGGGGACCGTCGTTGTATCAGCATTGGCTATCGCCGCCAAAATTGCACCTGAAGGTAAACAGGCCAGTTCGATTGCCAATGTCACCATGGGCTTCACCTTGTCATTAATTATTGGTGTACCGCTCGGGCGAATGATTGCTGCCCATTTTGGCTGGAGATTGGTATTTGGCCTGCTTTCTTTGGCGGGACTGTTAGTCATGATCGTTTTATACTTCAGCCTTCCTCGTGTGAAAGGTGATGCCCCTGTACCCCTTTCCAAGCAACTGGGCTTCCTTAAAAATAGCAGGGTCGCTCTCGGACTTGCGATCACCTTCTTTTGGCTGGGCGGTTACTCGATCGCTTATACGTACATTTCACCTTATCTTCTTACAGTTGTCGGTTTAAATGAAAATATACTGAGTAGCGTTTTACTAGCTTTTGGTATCGCTAGCTTGATCGGTTCCAAATTTGGTGGTTATAGTGCGGATAAATGGGGCGTTGCCCATACCTTGGGTGGGGGAATGACACTGCATGTAATCGCCTTAATTTTACTAACGATTACGGTTATGCTTACAAATTCATGGATACCGATTGTTGTTATCCTGATGCTGTGGTCGTTCGCAGCTTGGTCAACTGGTCCTACTCAGCAGTATAACATGGTGCGAATTGAACCGAATTATTCAGGTGTTATGCTGAGTCTCAATCAATCCACGATGCAATTATCAATGGCTGCAGGGGCCGGGATTGGCGGCATCGTTGTCAATCAAACCTCCTTATCGCATATTACATGGGTTGGCGCGATCAGTGTATTCATTGCCATTATGGCCTCGCTGATGTTGAATGCACGAATGAAACAAAAGGCGACCACCTCTCGCGTTTAATCACCGGTAAATCAAAGGTTCCTGATCGGCTTTTAATAGCGAAGAAGGAACCTTTTCAATATCGATAAGCTGTTGCTCGAGGCTTCTTACACCGATTGCTAGCAGCTTTAGTTGGAATCCTCAATCGAAATGCCCTTTAACAGCAGCTTGATCGCATTGACATGCAGGGCAGCGTATTCGTCCCCGGTTAAATTTGGCATTGTCAGGCAGAGCTGCGTTGCTCCCGTCAAAGTCGACATTACGCCGAAACTCAACGTTTCGATATCCTCATTAATGAAAACCCCGTGCTCGATCCCTCTGTGCAGCACTTGTCTTATTGCACGATAAGCCATTTCCGTAATCTCTTTTAATGTAGTCAATGCCTCAGATTCGCTGGATAGCGTCTTAGCATACTCTTCAATGGCTGGGATTAATGGACTTTCGCAATCTCTCCCGAATAATTCAGCCATTTCAATTAACTGTTCGATAGGAGAGGTGGATTGCTCGGTCGAATGAAGCCACCTTTGCGACATTTGCTCGGCATGCTGGCTTAGCAACTGGAGAAAGAGGACCTCTTTATTTTTAAAATGATGATATAAATTGCCTTTACTCATCTGTGTCAGTGTACATAAGTCATCCATTGTAGCACGATCATAACCTTTTTCAATAAATAACAGCTTGGCATGGTTTAAAATAATTGTTTTTGCTTCCTCTGCCGGCAATCGCCTTCTGGTCATAAGTCCCTCCTGGGAACCTTACGAACGGTTCCTTCTATGCTTGAAAAATTGAAAAACGCTATATGAGATAACGATAGCAAAAATCCCGCAGAATGCAAACGGCATATCCAGCGCGTAGGCAAGAAAAAAGAGATCTTAAATAAGAAGGATAATTAACGGTATTTTTGTACTCTAAATCCTCTGCAGCTAAGGATTAATGGAGATTAAGTGCAATATTGTACCTTAAATCTACCAGAATAGCCCCTCCGACGTGTTTCTTCGAAAAATAAGATGCAATAATGCACTTATTTCCCTTTTTTGCCTATATAAATGAAAAATAAGGTACAAAAATGCCGTTACTTGGAGTGCTTCCTCTTTTTGAACTGTTAAGACGACTGGTGCCTCTACAACTGATCTATTCGTTCTTCTAAGACAAAGGAAAACTCCCCAACAAGTAGCGATTTATTTATTAAACCTGTCTACTTGATGGGGAGCATATCAAAATCGGCAGCCTTCCGTAATTATAATAGCGAGGTTCCGAACTTGACCTCCGGAAAGCGGCTATCCGGTCCTTTCATTAAGGCTCCGCCTTGATTTTTCAGATACTTATCGAAGAAATCCAGCATATAGGCATTGATAACGGAATTCGCTCTTTCGGGCGCAATCTTTCCTGTAATGCCCAGCATTCTGAATATCGGAGAAATGTATTGTACGTCGGTAAAATTCAAATGCTCTGAATTTTCGATATAGAGGAATTGTCCCCCTGAGTCGGCCGATTCGCGCATCCGTTCAAGCTCTAGCTTTTTGTCCTCCGTTACTTGATCCATCCACTCTTTTGTGTTGCCCATTTGTTTAAGCTCTGCCTCCGTGTAGGCGTGGTTATCCATTACCTTCTTTAATCTTTCGAATTCGCTTTCCGAGTTCATGAACAAGAACGGCTTTCGCAGACCCTCTCTGTCACGCAGTCGATAAAGCGCTCCATCCAGGTCTATTCCAACCGCGATTCGTGGATCGTAAGCAGCGTCATAGGCCGTCGCTCCGCCGATGGAATGACCGAACACCCCGACATGACCGAGATCAATCCTCCCTTTTAGATGACTTGGAATCTGCCCCGATTGGATGAGCGCGAATTGGTCCAATGTAAACGTCACATCGTCGGTTAATACCTTTCCGAGCTTGTCGCGGTTTCCGCTTTCCGTCCGGTAATCATGGTCGGGCGAGAATAAGTCGTTGGTTGAGCTAGTCGTGATTCGACCGTCCGGAAACTCGGTTGCAAATGTATTGTAGGTGTGGTCGATCACGGCCACGATATATCCGTGACTCGCGAGATCTTCGGCTTGCGACGTGTGGAGGAACCTGGAAGAGCCAAAGCCGGGATTCGCAATGATCAGCGGGTATGAAGTCTGTGCCGAAGAGACTTCGGCCCCTGAATAAGCATGACTGGATACGTACTTCAGGTGTTGCAAAGTAAACCCGGGAAGACCATAGTTCGCGGCCATATAACGTAAAATCTGGGTATCAGGAATTAAGGGTGCATACTTGCCGGTGCCAGCTTGAGCCGGATACCATACCTGAACCATTAATTCTCTCTTACCATCTCTGGCTTCACCGAAAATCTCTTCCCTATTTGGATCCACGAAATGAAAAGCCCGCGTTCCTACCTTAAATTCACCTGCCGGTTCAGGCAGTTTAAATACAGGAAAAGCATACATGAGACCCGCTGTTACGACCAGCATTGTCGCTATAGCGGTATAGGCTAAACCCAACAAGACTCGCGGGACCTTTTTGGGTCCGGTTTTTTTGAAATAACTATAACCTGAAATGGCTAAAAAAATGATCGTTATGCAATATGGGAATAATAGCTGGACTCTGTATCCTTCCACTGTCCAATGAATGACCAATAAAAGTGTGGCGATCCCGCTTGCAACGAATACTGGAATTCTACGCTGTCCTTTTTTTAATAGGACTGTTAATGCAAACAAACCGATGTTTGACAAAAAAAGCAACAGTTCAAACAGCCTCATCTCGATTCTCCTTTTAAAAAAATTCTGATTGATTTGTTCCAATCTTATCCTGCCAGACTGGCCTAAACTATCGATTTGCCTTACATCTACCTTACAACTACCTTAAAGCTACCTTACAATTTTGTAATTCGATAGCATATAAAAGAATGCTTGCGCCTGACGTTACGTCAGGTGCTACACTGACGTTAGAAAGGAGCTGAGAAGGATAAGTAAGACATATTATACGATTGGTTCATTCGCTAAACTGACCTCTACAACGGTACGTACGCTTCACTTTTATGATCAAAAAGGGCTGCTTAAGCCAAGCGGCTACAATGAGCAGGGACACCGGACCTATACGGATGACGATTTGTTCCGACTCCATCAAATATTGACCTTAAAATATTTAGATTATTCCTTGGACGAAATTGGAAAGTATTTGGAACAGGATAGCAAGGATTTTAAGACTTCTCTGGAGAGGCAATACGAGCTGTTAATGGAGAAGCAAGAGCATATCCAGCGCGTTGTGGCTTCGGTTAAACGGGTAAAAGAGATTGTTAAGGATAATGACACGATGGATCCTTCGCTCATTATGCTGCTGATTCATTCCATTCAGCATGAGGAGGCGCAGAAGCAGTGGTTCTCCGATCGTGTGCCGGATGAGGTCGTACAATCGGTGTTTATGAGTGAATCAAGTGTAGAAGAACGGATTCGGGTAGAACGTGAGTTTACGTTAGAGATAAACGATCTGATGGTGATGTACAAGCAAGGACTGCCGCCGGAGCATCCCCTTGTACAGGAGCATGCGTTTACGCTGTTTATGATGATCGAGCGGATGCTCGGGCAAGAGCTGTGGAATAGCGAGACCGGAAAAGTGCTGGAGGAGATGGATCCGCAGCTCTTCCCGAACCTGGAACAAGATTTTAAGAACTACTTGATTGAAGCGTTTGGTCAAATGTTAATTCGGCAATGGGGAGAAATAGACCGCGTTTGACTATTACAACTATATAAGCTGAACTTAAGAATTAGAAAAGCTGATTGTTGAATGGCGTATTCTTAAGTTCACTTCGACAGAAGGAGCAGTATATCAATGAAAAAACTTAGCGCTACAATACTAACCCTGGGCCTGCTTACCTCTGGACTTTCTTCCGCTCATGCAGCTGAGAAGGCCTCGTCCGTATGGCTAAACGGTGAGCAGATCCAGTTCAGCAATTCCGCACCCATTGTAGAAAAAGGGGTGACCCTTGTCCCACTCCGTCCTCTTCTGGAGAAGCTGGGTGTCAACGTAAAATGGGACCAAGCGACGCATACCGTCAGCGGCTCCAAAGGAAGCCTTTCCTTGTCCCTGAAGATTGGCAGCACAAACGCCACTGCAAACGGCAAAGCCGTCAAACTGGATGCAGCGCCAAAGCAAATCCGGAATGTAACCTATGTGCCGCTGCGCTTTGTCGCTGAAACTACAGGTTATCAAGTGGCCTGGAATCAATCACTGCGCAAGGTTACTCTTACTTCAAAGCAGCATACAGAAGGCCGCGGCTTTCTGTGGAAGGTGGAGAATAAAGGTAACACGGTGTATGTGATGGGTTCAATCCATCATGTACCCGAAGGGATGTATCCGCTGCGTCCGGAGATTGAGAATGCGTTAAAAGCTGCCAACTACTTGGGGGTAGAGGTCGATATGTCGGCAGTCACTTCCGAAGATTTACAAAAACAGGTATTGGAATTGGGTGTTTATAAAGACGGAACCACACTGAAGGATCATATCTCCGCAGACACGTATAACAAAGTTACAGCATTCCTGAAAGCCAATGGAATGCCCGAAAATAGCTTCGATATTTTCAAGTCATGGTTTGTCACACAACAGATCATGAACATTCAAGTTGCCAAAGATGGCTTTACGCCAGAAAAAGGGATTGATAATTATCTGATTGAAAAGGCTAATGAAGCAAAAAAACCGATAGTCTCACTAGAAACTATGGAATCCCAGATGAAGATGAACAACAACTTCTCCGACGCCTTGCAGGAAAGACTGCTGCTTCAGAATCTGGATCCTAAATCTGTGACGCCTCCTTCTCCGGATGTATCGATAGATTATCTGAATAAAATATGGATCCAGGGCGATGAAAAAGCTTTGAATGAGTTCACCACTACTGGCTGGGATGCTGAATACTTCCAAGGTCTAATCAATGACCGCAACGAAGAAATGACCCAAAAGATTAAAGGCTATCTGAATGGTGATAAAAAAGAGACCTATCTGGTTGTCGTTGGAATGCTGCATTTGCTGGGTAATGAAGGAATCGTTCCATCGCTGGAAAAGGAAGGCTTCAAAGTAATAAAACAGTAGCACTTATTTATCATTCTTGCTTATTACACAGTAGAGCTAGCCATTAGGTTGGCTCTGTTATTTTCTTCAGGAGATCAGCTCTAATCCATTTGTTTGTTAGGAGGGAAATACTTGATTATTACAACAACCGCAGTCGTTGAAGGTTCCCCAGTCAGAGAATATGTCGGTGTGGCAACCGGTGAAGTCATTATGGGAGCTAATGTCGGGAGGGATATTCTTGCCTCATTTAGAGATTTGGTAGGCGGGCGTTCGAAAGCCTATGAAACGAAGCTAAGGGAAGCAAGAGATGCGGCATTCAAAGAAATGACCCAGCACGCTTCGACGATGGGGGCCAACGCTGTAATCGGCGTAGGGATCAATTACGCAGTTGTCCGCCAGGACATGATGATGGTCGCTGTTAGTGGAACAGCAGTTGTTATCTAAGTAGTCGTTCATAATATTGCAGGGCTAACCATTAGGTTAGCCCTATTTTTAATTTAGTTTTTTAGTATTCAGGCAGCTCCATTTGATATAAGGAGTTTGACTAGGGAGCTCTTTTTTTGACTATATAAGATAAACAAAAGAAAGTAACAAAAAGCGAGAAGGAGTGAAGGGGGAAGTTTGGAACTGTAGGAGCGAAGCGCTCGTCTGAAAGCTTTCCGCAGGAAAGCTCGCATCGGAAGCACAGGCAGTCTCCGGATTTTATCCGCTAATAGCGGTATAATCCAAAAATCTGGAGACAATAACGACCGGAAGTCCAAACATTCCACCGTAGTGACGACCGAGCCCTATGTTAGGATTTTAAGTTCATCTTGAATAGAATAAAAAAATGCTTGAGTGTAACGTAACGTTACACCTTATACTGATGCTAGAAAGGGGCTGAGAAAGATAAATAAGAGACATTATACCGCTGGTGCATTCGCTAAACTGACCTCAACGACGAAACGGATGCTGCATTTTTATGATAGCAAGGGATTGCTTAAGCCAAGCAGCTACAGTGAAAAGGGATACCGGGCCTATTCCGACGAGGACTTGTTCCGGCTCCATCAAATATTAACCTTAAAATATTTAGACTACTCGTTGGATGAAATCCACGAATATTTGGAGCAGGATGGCAAGGATTTTAATGCTTCTCTGGAGCTGCAATATGAGCTGTTGTTGCAGAAGCAGCAACATATCCAGCGCGTTGTCGATACGGTTGAGCAGGCAAGAGCGATTGTTAAGGACAACCATACGATTGATCCAGAGCTTATTATGCAGATGATTCGTTCCATTCAGCATGAGGAGGAGCAAAAGCAGTGGCTCTCCGAGCGTGTGCCGGATTCACTCGTACAATCTATTTTTAGTGTTGAAGTAAACCTGCAAACTGAGCTGATGATAGTGTTTAATGATCTACTCGTTATGTCCAAGCAGGGGCTGTCGCCGGATGATCCACTTGTACAGGAGCGTGCGCAAGCTCTAAAGCTGTTTTTCGAGCAGATACTTGGACACCCGCTAGAGGAACTAGGAACGAACGAGACGGGAAGAGTGCTGAAGGAGGTGGATCCGCAGCTCTTCCCGAACTTTGAGCCTAGCTTTGCGAATTACTTGTCTGAGGCGTTCGTTCATTTGTTCCGTCGTATGTGGGAGGAGAAGATGAAGGAAGAGCAATAGGTTACAACCCCAAACGAAGTTGTCCGTCGACGCATAATGAAGGTTGCTTATAGAGATAGAGATAGAGATAGAGATAGAGATAGAGATAAAGACAGATGTAGAAATCGGATATAAAAAGGTTGCTTTCTAACGATTAAAACTGCGTTTTATTATTCCAACTAGAAGGAGTTATATACTAATGAAAAAAATTAGCGCTGTAATACTTTCCCTGATCTTGCTTACTTCTGCATATTCTTCCGTTCAAGCAGCGGAAAAATCCTTATCCGTAAAGTTAAACGGCGAGCAAATCCAATTCAGCAACTCCGCACCGATCATTGAAAAAGGAGTGACACTCGTCCCATTGCGTCCGCTCCTGGAAAAGCTGGGCGTCCAAGTGAAATGGGATCAAGCGACTCGTACCGTCAGTGGTTCGAAAGAAGGTCTCTCCTTCTCTTTGAAGATTGGCAGCACGAATGCCACGGCAAACGGGAAAACGGTTAAGCTGGATGCAGCACCAAAGCAAATCAAGAATGTAACGTATGTACCGCTCCGCTTTGCTGCTGAAACTACAGGCTATCAAGTGGCTTGGAATCAATCGCTGCGCCAGATTAGCCTTACCTCTGGACAGCAATCCGAAAGCAGCAAAGGCTTTTTGTGGAAGGTAGAGAATAAAGGCAACACCGTGTATATGCTTGGTACAATCCACACCGTCGACAAGACTATATACCCGTTGCGTCCGGAGATTGAGAATGCGTTCAATGCTGCTGACTACTTGGGCGTAGAGATCGACTTTACAAAGATCGTTCCCGACGAATTAACTAAATTGATAACTGATGTGAGTGAATATAAAGACGGAACCACACTGAAGGATCATATCTCTGCAGCAACCTATAACAAAGTTCAAGCATTCCTGAAAGAAAATGGACTGCCGGAAAATAGCTACGATAACATCAAGGCGTGGTACGCTTCGCAACAAATGGGGACCATTCTATCGGCAAAACAAGATTTAGACGAAGGTATGGGTATTGACATGTATTTCATGGGCAAAGCCATCAATACGAAAAAGCCAATTATTGGGCTAGAGACTTTTGAGTCCCAATACGATGTTTTCAATAAATTCTCCGACTCGCTACAGGAAAAGCTGATCCTTCAAATGCTGGATCCAAACTCTTTGCCTTCTTCTGCTACGGAAATGTCGATGGATGATATTCTGAAAGTATGGAAAACTGGCGATGAAAAAAACCTGGTTAAATTTGTCGATGCGCTTCGCTGGGATGATGACTATTTCAAAGGTATGCAGACGGACCGTAATTTAGCAATGGCTGAGAAGATTAAAGGCTATCTGAACAGTGATAAAAAAGCAACATATATGATTGCACTTGGAGCTTCACATTTTGCGGGCGACTCTGGTCTGGTTACAACGCTGGAGAAGGCGGGATACAAGGTGGTAAAACAGTAACATTTAAGCAGCTTGGGTGAGGATGCTATAATTTCTGCATTAGCATGTAGTAATAATACCTATAACAACGAAGGAACTAATGTAAAAAGGACGATGCAATATATGTTTCTCCAGAAGACAGAGTTAGTAGTACCCATAGACTAGGAACTGAAAGAAAATATTAATTTATACCATCCCTCTCCATTGAATGCTGTTCAGGCAACATCATTCAATTGGAGAGTTTTTGCTATGACTCTTTTTTTTGTTGATATGATCAAAGAAATAATGCTTGAGCTTGACGTTACGTCAGGCGTTATACTGACACTAAAAAGGAGATGAGAAAGATAAGTAAGACATACCATACCATTGGTTCATTCGCTAAATTAACCTCGACGACGGGACGTACGCTGCGCTTTTATGATCGTAAGGGGTTGCTCAAGCCAAGCGGCTATAATGAACAGGGACATCGGATGTATACCGATGAGGATCTGTTCCGACTCCATCAAATATTAACCTTAAAATATTTAGATTACTCCTTGGATGACATCGGCAAGTATTTGGAGCAGGACGGTAAGGATTTTAACGCTTCTCTGGAGATGCAATATAATATGCTGCTGCAGAAACAGCAGCATATCCAGCGTGTTGTGGCTACGATAGAACGGGTAAGAGCGCTCGTTAAGGACAATCATACGATCGATGCCGGGCTTATTATGCTAATGATTCATTCCATTCAGCACGAGGAGGAGCAGAAGCAGTGGCTGTCCGACCGTCTGCCGGATGCACTCGTACAATCGATGTTTATGAGTGGTTCAAGCTTGGAGGAACAGCTTGAGCTAGAACGTGAGCTGATGATGACGCTTAATGATCTGCTTGTCATGTTCAAGCAAGGGCTGCCGCCGGATCATCCGCTTGTACAAGAGCATGCGCTTCCTCTGAAGCCGATATACGAGCGGGCGTTTGGACAACCGCTGCAGGAGCTGTGGAAGAACGAAGCGGTAGGAGTTCTGGAGGAGATGGATCCGCAATTGATCTCAGGTCACTTCGATCCGGAATTTAAGAACTATTTGAGTGAGGTGTTTTTTCATATGATGGTTTCGCTGATTGAAGGAGGGGGCGAATGATTAGGTCCATATAAGTGATAGCTATTCTATATGTTTCGGATTAAATTTTAATTTGATAGAGTCATGCCTAAATTTATTCATCGAATGTTGTCCAAACTACTCCATTCGATCGGAGAATTTCGGTTATGGCTCTTTTTTGTGCTGATATGCCCAAAAGAATGCTTGCGCTTGACGTAACGTCAAGCGATAAGCTGATGCTAGAAAGCCACTTTTTATTATTCTAACTAGAAGGAGCTATACACCAATGAAAAAACTTAGTGTTGCATTAATTTCTCTATCCTTGCTTACCTCTGCATTTTCTTCTGTTCAAGCAGCAGAAAAAGCTCTATCTGTGGGACTCAACGGAGAGCAGATCCAGTTCAGCAAATCTGCACCGATTATCGAAAAAGGGGTGACACTCGTCCCCATGCGTACCCTTCTGGAGAAGCTGGGCGTCCAAGTAAAATGGGATCAAGCGACCCGTACCGTCAGCGGTTCGAAAGAAGGTCTCTCCTTCTCCCTGAAGATTGGTAGTACAAATGCTACTGCAAACGGCAAAACAGTCAAGCTCGATGTAGCACCAAAGCAAATCGGGAATGAAACGTATGTGCCGCTCCGCTTTGCCGCTGAAACTGCAGGCTATCAGGTGGCCTGGAATCCGTCACTGCACCAGGTGATGCTGACCTCTGGGAAACAGTCTGAAGGAAGTCATGGTTTTATGTGGAAGGTAGAGAACAAGGGTAACACCGTTTATCTGTTAGGTACAGTTCACGTAGCCGACGATAGCATGTACCCGCTACGTCCGGAGATTGAGCGTGCGCTCAATGATGCTGATGATTTGAGCGTAGAGGTTGACATGTCAAAGATTGATCCCAAAGAAGTACAACAACAGTTAATGGAACTGGGTTTTTATAAAGACGGGGATACGTTGAGTAATCATGTCTCCGCAGAAACGTATGTAAAACTTAAAGCATTCTTGAACGCCCGTGAAATGCCGGAAAATAGCTTTGATAACTTAAAGCCGTGGGTGATCCAGGGACAGATTAGTTACTCTAATATTGCAGATGACGGCTTAGAAACGGGAATGGGTATTGACCTGTACCTTATTAATAAGGCCAACAAAGCGAAAAAGCCTGTTATTTCGCTGGAAACTACAGAAGGTAATTACCGGCTTAATAATAGCTACTCCGACGCTCTACAAGAAAGAATTCTACTCCTAAGTCTGGATCCAAAATCTGTGGTTCCCCCTGCTCCGGATGTTCCTGCGGATTTCTTCCCGAAAATATGGAAAGCAGGCGATTATAACGCCTTGGCTGAAGCAAGCAAATCAACTGGCTGGGATCCTGAATATTACAAAGGCATAATGTCCGATCGCAATGTAGCAATGTTCGAGAAGATTAAAGACTATCTGAACAGTGATAAAAAACAAACTCATTTGGTTGCAGTGGGGTCTGGGCACATGCTGGGCGACAAGGGGATTGTTCCATTGCTGGAGCAGGCAGGCTTTAAGGTGAAAAAACATTAGGATTTAGAAGATCATCGTTCAAAATACTAAAGGGCCAACCGTGAGGTTGGCCCTTTTTAAAGTTCAAACAAGTGCTTGCCCCTGACGTAACTTCAGGTGCTATACTGGCGCTAGAAAGGGGGTGAGCACGATAAGTAAGACGTATTACACCATTGGTTCCTTTGCAAAACTGACCTCGACCACGGAAGGAACGCTGCGCTTTTATGAGCGGAGGGGGTTACTCAAGCCGAGCGGCTACAATGAAAAGGGACATCGTATCTATTCTGATGACGAATTGTTCCGGCTCCATCAAATATTAAACTTGAAATATTTTGATTACTCCTTGGATGAAATCAGCAAGTATTTGGAGCAGGACAGCAAGGATTTCCATGCTTCTCTGGAGATGCAACATGAGTTGCTGCTACAGAAGCAGCAGCATATCCAGCGCGTCGTGGCTACGATTGAAAGAGTAAGAGAGGTCGTTAAGGATAACGATACGCTTGATCCTGAGCTCCTCATGCTGATGATTCGTTCCGTTCAGCATGAGGAAGAGCAGAGACAGTGGCTTTCCGGTCGTTTGCCGGATACGCTCGTACAATCGATATTTATGAGCGGAGCAAGCCGGGAAGAACGGACCCAGCTAGAACGTGAGGTCACAATAGGGCTTAATGATCTGCTCATCCTGTTCAAACAAGGGCTGCCTCCGGAACATCACCTTGTGCAGGAGCGTGCGCTTGCTCTAATGCAAATCATGGAACAGTGGTTTGGAGAATTACTACAAGGGCTGGGGAGCAGCGAAGCGGGAAGTGCATTGGAGGAGACGAATTGGCAGCTCTACCCGGGCAGCTTCCCGCCTAATATTGAAGTGCTGCTGGTGGCGCGTTTTTTCCAGGCGGCTGGCCTGGCCTTACTATTACCTCTTATGATGAATGCCATACTGATTCTTTTCCCGGCAGAGAAGCGCGGTGCAGCTATGGGATTGATGGGGCTTGTATTGACGCTTGCGCCTGCTTCTGGTCCAACCGTTGCTGGTTTAATTATTGAAAAGCTGTCTTGGCATTGGATTTTCTGGATTTCCGGAACAGTTCTTTTTATTTCACTAATCTTCGGCATAATCTTCTTGAAAAATATATCCGTGATTACACGTCCGAAAATTGATATTCTTTCGCTACTGCTTTCAACAATCGGTTTTGGCAGTCTCTTATTTGGGTTCAGCAAAGCCGGAGAGAGTGGCTGGAGTAGTATGTTGGTTATATCTTTCATAATTATCGGCGTAGTAGCCCTTATTCTCTTCACTTGGCGTCAATTGCGTATAGAATCGCCGATCATGAATCTCCGTACGTTCCGTTTTCCAATGTTTAGTTTGTCGGTGGTGCTATTTATTGTAGTGATGATGCTGCTTTTGTCATCTATGCTGTTGTTGCCGATGCTCTTACAGAACGGTCTTGGAAAAAACACCTTACAGGCCGGACTGCTCTTACTACCTGGTACGCTCATTAGTGGTATAATGGGTCCTCTTATGGGTAAAATGTTTGATAAGTACGGACCAAGAAGGCTAATTATACCTGGTCTGATTCTAATTGGTGCCGTTATGTTTCTCTTCTCAACGATTACGGTGAATACCTCAACTGTGTTAATTGTTGCCTTGCATTGTACGTTCTTGTTAGCTTTGTCGATGGTCATGATGCCAGCAAAAACCAATGGGATGAACCAGTTGCCGGCTGAATTATATCCACACGGTACAGCAATAATGAGTACGCTGCAGCAAGTGGCTGGAGCGATTGGCAGTGCGTTGGCGATGACGATGCTGGCGACAGGTCAGTTAAACTATTTGCGTGATCAAGGATTTGATATGAGTAATGGGCTTAATCTTGCTCAACTAGATCCCGCGATGTTAGCTCATTTGCCGTCCTCCTTTGTTTTTGGCATCAAAGGCGCCTTTATTTTCGCTGGTGTCATGTCGATTATCGCCCTGTTCATCTCGTTTTTTATGAAGCGTGTCAAACCAAATGCCCAAGAGGCAGGATTAAATCAACCTGAAAGTGGAACTGTTGTCCATTAGTAAGACAGGCTTCACAGGTACCTTGCCAGTTTAATCAGTCAGTCGCCGGAAATCCAACGGTGACTGGCTATTTTGTTTACCCAGAAAATCCTACTCGTTATGGGGAGTTTGAACTAATATGGAGATCTTTTTTAATTAGAGTCCAAAAAAAGGACTTGAGGTTAAAGTAACTTTAAGCTTTATACTGAAACTAGAAAGGGGCTGAGTAAGATGAGTAAGAAGCATTATACCGTTGGTTCATTCTCGAAATTGACCTCAACGTCGACACCTACTTTGCGATATTATGACCGCAAGGGGCTGCTCAAGCCAAGCGGATACACCGAGGGTGGATACCGTACTTATTCTGATGAGGATTTGTTCCGTCTCCATCAAATATTGGCCTTGAAATATTTAGATTACTCCTTGGAAGATATCAGCGAGTATTTGGAACAGGACGGTAAGGATTTTAATGCTTCTCTGAAGCTGCAATATGGGCTGCTGCTAAAGAAGCAGCAGCATATTCAGCGCATTGTGGATACGGTTGAACGGGCAATAGCAATCGTTGATGATAACGACACGATTGATCCAGGACTTATTATGATGATGGTTCGTTCCATTCAGCATGAGGAGGAGCAGAAGCAATGGCTCTCCGAACGTCTGCCGGATACATTCGTACAATCGGTGTTACTAAGTGGATTGAGCGCGGAAGAACGAGATCAGGTAGAACGTAAGATCATGATAACGGTGAACGATCTGCTCGTGATGTCCAAGCAAGGGCTACCACCGGAACATCACCTTGTGCAGGAGCGTGCGCTTACTATAAAGCTGATAATCGAGCAGATGTTGGGCGAATCGCTACAGGAACTGGAGACGATCGAAACGCTAATAGCGCTAGGGGAGTGGGATCTGCAGCTTTTTCCGAAATTCGAACCGGAACTTATGAACTACTTGGTTGAAGCGTTAGTTCATCTACTCAGTCAGAGCACGCCACCCGACATTACGTGAAAGCAGTGAAGTTATAAAAATAATAATTTATAGTGGGAGTGTTTATGATGTCAAATAATAGGGACATGCTGCAAGAATCTTCGGATCCCGCCCTTCGAGTTCGTCCCCGTGTACGATGGGGTGTTCTCACCTATTTCCTCTACAGCGCAGTCTTCTACGCGATCTTTGTTCTCAATGGTGTCGACTACCCGCGAATAGGCGAGAGTGCGCAGACCCTTCTTCTCTGGTACGTAATACCACTGTCCGGCGGTGCCGTGCTGACCATCACAATGGTCACGATCTACGGATGGTGGCGCCCCAGTCTGCTGGAAAGGCAGCGTCTTTCACGATGGACGATGACTCTCCCGATCATCATGATGGTCATCGCGATCGTGAACATGCTGATCGGTGACTTCAGCCGTTTCACGCCCCTCATGTGGTTGTATCTCATTGTGGGTAGTATCTTGGTCGGCTTCAATGAGGACATGATCAACCGGGGTCAGTTGATAGTCGCTCTGCGCAGCCGCTTCGGTGAAACCGGGGTCTGGCTGCTTGCAACCGCGATGTTCGCAGTCTTCCACCTGCCGAACATCTTCCTGGGCATCGGGGCGGGTGCCTTGTTCCAGGTATTGATCGCTTTCGGCCTCGGTTCGATCTTCTATCTTGCCCGGAGGTCTACCGGATCGCTCGTGTTCGCCATGCTCCTGCACGGACTTTGGGACTTTAGCATTTTTTCTACGAATGGCTCGTCGTCGTTTCCTCTCGCTGGTGCACTAGCTCCGGTGTTGGCGATCGCTGCAGCGATTACGGTTCCGATTATCCTCCGCCGCGAAAGAGGGCGCGATAGCGCCCAAAGCGTGTCAAGACCCGTCGCCTGATTCATCTGTGAAAGAAGACGATAAAATGCACATTGCCCCATAGAACAGAATTACTCTCTGCTAAAATAGAATATCCTTAAAAAGGAAAGCTGCGGGTTATTAACCTCGCAGCTTTTTTGCAACACAAACGCTTTTATTTTTGCTGATCTAATAACGATGATTGCCCTCTCACTAGGATGGAAAGGAGTCAGGCCTTGCCGGTTTTCGCTTAGCAGGGCAACCAAATCTCAATTTTCGTACCTTGCCACACTTTGGATTGAACAAGGATTTCGCCGCCATGCGCTTCCACAATAGTTTTGGCGATGCTCATCCCGAGCCCGGAACCTTCCGTCTTTTCTTCAGTATTTGTTCCCCGGTAGTAACGCTTAAACAAATGATGTAGTGTCTCCTCATCCATTCCTTTGCCATTGTCGATTACTCGTATGCATGCCTTGTTATTCACCTTGCTAATAGCGACGGTAACGACTACGCCCGGCGGATTATGCTTCACGGCGTTGGACAGCAGATTATCCATCAGCCGCTGCAACCAAATCTCATCTGCCTTCACCACCAGGGGAAGCTCATCCCCAACGTAGTGAAACTGATATTCCGACATGGTGGCGTCGTTCACGTACTTCAGTACAGAGCAGCGTACCAGTTCGTCCAAATCCAGCTCCCGGAGCTCCATAATGTAATCTCCTTGCTTGAGCTGATGAATCATAGAAAAGTCGGAGATTAACTCAAGCATATACTCACCCTTTTCGCGAATCGTCGTGCCCATGGTCCGCATATCCTCGTTACTCCATTCAGGCAAGCTTTCCAGCATATATCCATAGCCTTGAATCGTAGCCAGGGGCGTGCGCAGATCGTGGGAGATTCCTGACATCCACTCCGATTGCATCTTTTCCAGCCGTTCCCGTTCCTTCTCGGTCTGAGCCAACTGATGAGCCATTTGATAGAAGGATTCTATCACTTCTTTATAGAGTCTGTAACGAATTCGCAGCGTGCCGTTGCGGCGAAATATTTTGCGTTTATCCTTGGCAGTCAGTACCTCATTGTATTGTCCTCGTCCCATCCGTTCGAACCAGCCTGCGAACAAAATCAGCGGCTGACCGTAGCGATTACCATGCCAGATGGAGATGGGTACCGCCAAGAGCAGGACAAGACCTGCAAACCAGGTGAGGTTACGCGTTGCCGAATCATACACAGGGTGCTTCAATGGTTTTCCTGCTGTATTGGTTGTATAGAGAATCCATTTCATTCCACTCTGCTCGTCCCGATGAGTGACAATATTCGTGTCATAATAGCTCGGTGATTGCTGGATCGTCAAAATATCTAACGGACGGTACGCTTTATGTTCATAAGCTTTATCCCCGATGCCTTGTACAATATGGCTCTCAGGGTCGATTACCTGCAGGTAGGAGCCCGTCTGGCGCAGCTGCTGCTCTAGTAGAGGAACCGCATTGCTCCGCACCTTTCCCTGCTGCCCATAGGCATTGAACCAGGACGTGAGCTGGTCAAGTTCAGAACTTTGGTAGCCCAGTATGTACAGCAGCGGCCCGTTAGAAGCCGAAGTCAGCTGAGTGTGCACAGCATACGTCCCAATCTTCCGGGTTTCTTGGATATCCAGCAGCCCGGAGGTGGAGTAAGAGGCAGGCAGTAAGGGATGAGCAACGCTATTGACGTTGTAGATAACTTCTCCTTCAGCATTGACAACCTGTAGCCACATCCCTTTCTCCGTGATGAGCTTGTCCCATTCGGGGGAGAGATGAATCGTTCCGCCCTTCAAAGACGCTTCTTGGGCAATAAGCTGCAAAGCGTCATCCGGAAAGTTGCGGCGTAAATCATTATTCGTAATGTTCTGGTAGAACAAGACGCTGGCAGCCAAAGAGAGAGCGAGAATCACCAGGGCATAAAAGATCAACTGGTATGTGAAATGGAAAGCCATACGTTGTTGGATCTTCATCGGTCTTGCGGTTCCTTCACCAATTTGTAGCCGAGCCCGCGTACGGTAAGAAGCAGCTGCGGATCGCCTGGATTGATCTCAATCCGCTCGCGGATGCGCCGGATATGGACCATTACAGTCGCGTCATCTCCTTGTCCGTTGATCCCCCACACCTTGTCATAGAGCTGTGTTTTGGAAAATACCACTCCGGGATGCTTACAGAAGTGCAGCAGCAATTGGAACACCTGAGCGGGACAAGGAACAGGCTGTCCCTCCACAATCAGTTCGCCTTCGGCTTCGTTGATGGTGAAACGGCCGAACCGGTAAATCCCCGGATCGGGCTGCTTCACTGGATTGGCTATGGACGCTTGAGGCTCCAAACGACGGATGCGTGCCTGAATTCTTGCGGTCACTTCCAGGGGATTGAAGGGCTTCGTAATATAATCATCCCCACCCATGGCGAAGCCGCGCAGAACATCGAGATCGGAAGCCTTGGCAGTCAAAAACAGAATATGTGGATTACCGTATTCGCGAAGCTTCGAGCAAAGCTCTAGTCCGCTGCCGTCCGGGAGCATAATGTCGAGCAGGACGATATCGGGGGCTATGCGCTCCGCTATGTCGAGTGCTTCTGCACAGGTGGAAGCTGCGTACAGCTGATGGAATCCTTCCCTGCGCAGCACCATTTGCAGCATCGTGACAATCGAAGGCTCGTCGTCAACGATTGCGATTTTAATACCGGATAGATTTGTCATCATGTTCACCCCTCTCCATAGTAGCCTACTCACATTAACAGAACCTAAACTGAGGCAGCAAACTTAAGCTAATGTTTATCTATTCGTTTAGGCTCTGTTTCACAGGGGCTGGTAGGATAGAATCCATAAGAAATAGGTTCAGAACAACGGATAACACACTAGTTGTTCTTAGGAGGCAGTCACTTGATTATTACAACCACCGCGGTCGTGGATGGTTCTCCAGTTAGGCAATACATTGGCGTGGCTACGGGAGAAGTCATCATGGGAGCTAATGTCGGAAGAGATATTCTTGCTTCATTTAGAGATCTTGTAGGCGGACGATCGAAAGCTTATGAAACCAAACTAAGGGAGGCAAAAGACGCAGCTTTTACAGAAATGACCCAGCAAGCTTCGCAGATGGGAGCCAATGCAGTTATCGGTGTAGGTATCAATTACGCAGTTGTCCGCCAGGACATGATGATGGTCGCTGTCAGTGGAACAGCAGTGATTATCTAATCTTGATGAATCATTGTTCCACTCTATAATTTCACGAAAAGGAGCTTATACGCAGATGAAAAAACTTAGCGCTACAATACTTTCCCTCAGCTTACTAACCTCTGGACTCTCATCCGTTCATGCAGTAGAAAAAGCTTTATCCGTATCACTGAATGGTCAGCAAATCCAGTTCAGCAAGTCCGCACCGATCGTTGAAAAAGGAGTGACACTTGTCCCGGTACAACCGCTTCTGGAGAAGCTGGGTGTCCAAGTGAAATGGGATGCCAAGACCCGTACCTTAAGCGGTACTAAAGCTGGTCTCACATTATCCCTGAAGGTTGGCAGCACAAGCGCAACTGTAAACGGAAAAGCAATCAAGCTGGACACAGCGCCTAAGCAAATCCAGAATGTAACGTATGTTCCACTCCGGTTTATCGCTGAAACAGCAGGCTACAAAGTTGCCTGGAACCAATCACTGCGTCAAGTTAGCCTTACCTCGCAGCAACAGAAGCCGACCAATGAAGCTGCAGTAACTAGACTACAAGACGACTTCTATGAAGCAGTAAATGCGAAATGGAAGGCATCGACCGAAATTCCGGCAGGTAAAGTCATCATAGGCGGTTTAAGTGACCTTGGTGATACAGTAACTAAGCTGTTGTCGAAGGATATGGCACAAATGGCAGCCAACGGACGTGACCAAACAGATGACGAGCTCGGCAACATGATTAAGTACTATAAACTTGCCGCTGATCGGGGAACCCTTAACAAACAGGGGTACGAAGCTATTAAAGGTGATATCCAGAAGTTGAAATCGATAAACAGCTTGGCCGATTTTGCAAAGAATCAAAAAGATCTCTATATTAGGGGACTTGCTTTACCCTTTACTTTGGATATCTTGTCCGATATGAAGGATGCAACGAGAACGATCCTGTACATCAATTCCCCTAAACCGAAATTTGAAAAGAGCATGTATTCACCTGACAATCCTCAAGGTCAAGCAATGGTAGGACTATACAAGAACATGCTGGCAGATCTATTGGTGAGTGTTGGGGAAACCAAAGAAGCAGCCGAACGAATTGCCGGTGAAGCGGTAGCATTCGAAGCAGAATTTGCCCAATATACAATGACAGCAGAAGATCAGAGTAATGTTGAATCCTTCTATACTCCAAAAACATTGAAAGAGTTAAAGGCATATAGTAAAAATATTGATCTCGAAAAATTCATCGTCGATGTTACGGGTACAACACCAGAAAAGGTCTCATTGATGAAAATGGATTATTTCAACAATCTGGATAAGTTTATTAATGAGAAAAATTGGGAGAAAATGAAAAGCTGGACCTACGCCACTTTTGTATTAAACTCTGCGAGTTTTCTATCTGATGAGATGATAGCAAAATCAACGCAATTGAGCAGAGGCACCGCTGGTCAGGAACAAATGGCAGTAACGGATGACACGATCTACGATATTGTTAACGCTAATTTCAAAGAGGTTGCTGGACAATATTATGGTAAGACCTATCTTGGAGAACAAGCAAAGCAGGAAATTTCCAAGATGGCAGACAATATGATTAGCGTTTATAAAAATAAATTCCTGAAAAATGACTGGATGTCTGAGCAGACGAAAAAAGAAGCGATTAAAAAACTGGATCATTTGAAAGTACACATTGGTTATCCGGACAAACTGGATGACATGTATGGTGCGCTTAAGGTCGATGCAGGCAAGACATTGTATGAGAACAATCAGGCGATCCAAGCAGTCCTTACAAAAAGCAAATTTGCAAAAATTGATCAGCTCATTGACCGGAACGAGTGGAGAATAGCAGCGAATACAGCCAATATGATCTCCGAACCGCTGACCAACACCATTACATTCCCAGCAGCGGCTCTTCAGGCGCCATTCTATGATAAAAATCAAAGCGCAAGCCAGAATTACGGCGCTATAGGTGCGGTTATCGGGCATGAAATCTCTCACACCTTTGATTCCAATGGCTCCAAATTTGATGGGATTGGAAATCGGACCAACTGGTGGACAGCCGAAGACTTTAAGAAATTCGAAGCTAAAACTAAAGCTGTTGTTGACCAATATAACAAATTAGAGTATCTGGGCCAAAAAATCAACGGACAACGGACACTACCAGAAAATATTGCCGACATTGCCGGATTGCAGGTTGCGCTTGAAGCGGCTAAACAATTGCCGGATGCCAATCTGGAAGAGTTCTATAAATCATGGGCAACTGTGTGGAGACAGAAGGTTGTTCCTGAAATTGCATCATTTCTGCTAGCCGTCGATCCTAACCCGCCTGTGAAATTCAGGGTAAATGTCGTAGTTGGTAACACTGATGATTTCTATACTACATTTGGTGTGAAAAAAGGTGATGCAATGTATATTGCTCCAGAAGATAGAATTACTCTTTGGTAAAAGAGGATATGAATAAAATGAAGCTGCGGGGTTATTAACCTCGCAGCTTTTTTGTACAAGAACGCTTTTATTTTTGCTAGTCTAATGATGTTGTTGCTTATAGCCCTCTTTTTGTTGAAGCAAGAGTGCTTGGGTAAGTATCTGGAGTGGGGACGACAAGGATTATCAAAGTGCAATTAACGGCATTTTCGTACCTTAATTCCTCTACAGCTAAGGGTTAGTGGAGATTAAGTGCAATATTGTACCTTAAATCTTCCAGAATACCCCCTCCAGCGTACTTTTCCAGAAAATAAGATACAATAATACCCTTATTTCCCTCATTTGTCTATTTTAAAGAAAAATAAGGTGCAAAAATGCCGTTAGTTGAGGATGTAGCCCTCTTTTTCACTCTAAGGCAACTAGTGAAGGGGGAGTTGAGATTAGCAAAAAAAGAAACGTTTCATGACACGACAGGCTAACCGTTAAGGTGGTCCTTTCTTTTATGGTGCTACAGTAGTTGTGGGCAAATGTTACTTTTGGTGCTGTTGGTTTTAAATTATAGGAATACGACAGAAAAATAAATGATATTAAAATAAAAACGACGGATATTCAGTTACTTATACATGTAAAACAAAGAATTAATCCTGTAAACTATAAATCGCTAGAATTTATAGATTAGAGGTGTTATTCATATGAACCGAAACATGGCCTCATCCTCGCAGAGTGCCACGAGTAATGCTTCTGCTGAACGTCTTCCATGGGGTGGATTACTGGCATTGGCGATGACGGGGTTTATCTGTATCCTAACCGAAACGCTTCCAGCAGGGTTATTGCCCCAGATCAGTGATGGGCTTGGAATTTCGGAAGCTCTCGCCGGCCAGCTTATCACCTTATACGCGCTAGGTTCCACCTTGGCTGCGATACCGTTAATTACGGCTACACGGGGTTGGAGAAGACGGTCGCTTTTGCTGATGTGTATCGTTGTTTTTCTTGTGTTCAACACAATCACAAGTCTATCTACGAGCTATATTTTGACACTTGCGGCCCGTTTCTTCGCGGGGGTATCCGGTGGTGTTGTATGGGGAATAACAGCAGGCTATGCACGCCGTATGGTGCACGAATCATTAAGAGGACGAGCGCTTGCGGTGGCGATGATTGGTACTCCACTCGGACTTCTGCTTGGTGTTCCCATTGGAACATTTGTCGGGGGCTATATAGGATGGAGACTTGTCTTTGGGATCACATCTATACTCTCGCTGCTACTTATCTTTTGGGTATTCAAGGCAGTACCGGATTTTCCAGGGCAAGTTGGCCAGCAGCGGCTTCCACTTCGTAAAGTTTTCTTCATACCTGGGGTACGATCCATTCTCTTTGTTGTGTTGTTCTGGGTACTCGCACATAACGTCCTCTACACCTATATTGCACCGTTTCTTACGCTGGCAGGACTTGCTGGGCGAGTAGACTTGATCCTGCTTATATTTGGTATTGCCTCTGTTGTTGGCATTTGGGTGACAGGCATGCTGATCGACCGTTGGTTGCGACTGCTTACCTTATTCAGCCTGGCTGGTTTCGCCGCAGCATCTGTATTGCTTGGTATTGGCAGTGGTCAACCTGTGATCATCTATTTCAGTATTGTCTTGTGGGGGCTGACGTTTGGGGGAGCGGCGACATTACTTCAAACAGCGGTCGCGGAAACAGCAGGCGAAAATGCTGATGTAGCTCAGTCCATGCTGGTAACCAGTTGGAACATAGCTATCGGTGGGGGCGGTATCATTGGAGGTGTTCTGCTTGGAACACTTGGTGTCCATAACTTCCCTTGGGTAGTGCTCGTCCTGCTCCTGCTTGCTCTATTCGTTACAGCACGTGCCAAAGAACACGGATTTCGAAGTTTGAAACAGTAAAGACAAATTCTATAACGATGAATCGCAAAAAAAGAAATCCGGTTTGAATGCCGGATTTCTTTTTGTTTATAGCTTCTAATTTTTATTGATAAGGGTGCTTCCAGCTTCAGAAATAAAGAATTTATGGTCAATAGGTGATGACATGACAATGAGAATGGTATAAGTTCCGTATTTATCGCATTGATCTCCGAATTTCTCCAGAGACTGTATGGAATCAGTAACGACTTTCAACATGTAATTATATTCTCCGCTTATCCGATGACATTCAATGACTTCAGGAGCGGAGTGGCAAAAATCAATAAAACCGTCACAGTCTCTTGTATGAAGCAGCATGTAAGCTGCGGCCTGTTTTCCGACCTTTGCGGGCGAAACAATCGTACGATACTGTTCGATGATTCCCTTTTCCTCCATCCGCTTTACTCTTTCCGTTACAGCCGGTTGTGACAGGCCGACGGATTTGCCAAGCTCTGTCATGGGAATTCGCGCTTGATGCTGAAGGTGGTACAGGATATTCTGGTCAATCTGATCCATGGTTGAGCTCTCCTTTTAAAATTAAGGTGTTATTGGTAAATGAACTTATTTTCATTTGAGAGATAATCTCTTATCAGGGAAAACTCATGCTATTAGTGGAATACTCATTATGAGTATAAACTGTCTGGATAAAAGAAATCAATCACATGAGTATTGGATATGCTAGAGAATTATTGACTATGACGATCGTCATAATATATGATTATGATGGTCGTCATAATCGTACTTAAAAAGGAGAATTATACTATGCCAATGATCGATGTGTACACACCAGAGCATCTTTTCCCAGCAGGTACAGAAAATGAATTAGGAACAGCATTAGCCCATGCTATTCTTAGAGCAGAAGGCGTTGTTTCACCTAGCCCGTTTCATTTGGACAATACAGCAGTATTTATTCACCGGCTGAAAGCAACAGATATTCATACTGGAAGCACAAACGCGGCGAATAATGTAAGAATCCAAATTATTACACCACCAGGTGTACTTAATCGGGAGGGGCAGAAGCAGGTAACGAAGGAAGCGACAGAAATTGTAGCGCGGATTGCTGGTGACGATAATCTTCTCAAACGTACCTGGGTCATTCTTACAGAAGCTGCTGAAGGTGGTTGGGGAATGCAGGGAACTGCATTTGGCGTTGAAGAATTTAGTGCGTTGGCCGCTCGTGCAGCCGCTGCTCAGGCGGCTCAAGAAGTCACAGGAGATTAAATTTCAAATCAAAAAACTTAGCCTGTAACACTGCATGATCCAGTACGGATTTGCAGATTACAGGCTAAGTTTTTTTAGCAGGAGAACCTTGTTTAAAACAGGTATTATTCCGTTTCCCGTTGTGAGTTGGACGCGCTCTTTACCATAATCAGCAGTTGCTCTGCTACCGTATCGAAAGTATCGAAAGATTTTTGCGCTTTACTGATAGCCACAGCGCCTTCGCAGGAAGCAATGATAACATTCGCTAGTCCCTTTGCTTTGTCCGGGTTCAGACCGCCAGCAGCCAGCATTGCTGTTAAGTAATCGCCCCATTGTTGGAATACAGTTGCGGCTTGTTCCAGCAAGTCTGGCGAGTCCGATCCTACAGTTACCGCGAGCACAGAACAACCCATTTCAAAGTTGGAGTGACTTAATAGCATTCTCCACAGTGAAATGAACTTCTCGGTGACAATTTCAGCGGGTTGGTCTTCAAGGGTATTTAAAAAGCTTATAGCGCGTTGTCCAGCCAGATCAATAGCTTCCTTGACAAGTTGGTCTTTACCCTCAGGGAAATGATGGTAGATGGACCCTCTTGGCGCTCCAGTGGCTTTCATAATTTCAGAAAATGAGGCAGCCTGCACCCCCCGTTGGCCGAGGAGCTGTATGGCACCTTCAATCATAAGTTCTCGAGAGTTTAGAGTCATGTTTACACCTTCCTTTTGCCTTTGCACATCTCAGCTTATCAGCTTCTATAGTAACGATTGTACATTTCAAATGTGCAAACGTACAGCGTAGAGACAACAGAGAGTATTTAGTCCTTCCAGATAATTATGTAGGAATTGTACTATGGAATGTCGATTCTGTTAGCTGTAACGGGGACTATAATTCTATAGAGTAGTAGATATTATACGATTCTGTTACACAACATAATTAGGAGGTTATCTTCATGAGTAATCAAGAATTGGTTCAACAGCAACAATGGTTTGTTAATCAAAGGCTTGGCATGTTTATTCATTTTAATAGTGCTACATTTCAGTTCGCAGATACGGAAGTGGAAGATTGGGAATATGGCCACGAAAATAACGATGAACCTCGCAGATTTATTTTTGATCCCAAAGACTGGAATCCGACGCAGTTGGACTGTGCCCAATGGGCCAAGGCTGCAAAATCTGCAGGAATGAAATTTGCGGCGCTGACAGCGAAGCATCATGAAGGATTCAGCTTATGGCCGACCCAATATACCGATCATTCTGTAAAGAACGCAACGCTAAAATCAGACGTAGTTAAGGAATATCTTGATGCATTTAGGCAAGAAGGGATTGAAGCAGGTCTTTATTTCTCCGCGCTGGACTTGCATCACCAAATCGGCCGGAAGAAATGCACGCCTGAAGATAAACAGTTCATTAAGAATCAAATTGAGGAGCTGTTGACAGGTTACGGAGAAATCCCGTTCCTGATTATTGATGGGTGGAATGCACCTTGGGGTGGCCCTAGTTATGAGGATCTTCCTTTCGAGGAAATCGATGCATTGGTCAAAGGTCTGCAGCCACAGTGCTTGTTGATGAACATTGGCTGTGAGTCTGGAGTAGAGCAAACGGACATTGCATTTTTTGAAAATGCTGCCGGGCAAGAGGTCGATCACTCTTTTAACGGTCCCGGAGCGAGCTGCAACATTTTAACCAAGACCTGGTTCTGGAGAACATCAGATACTACTATGGAGCTTAGAACAGCTGACTGGGCATTGGACAAAATCATTGAATGTAACAAGCACAATGTATCATTCTTGCTTAATGGGGCACCGAACCAGCAAGGCGTGCTGGACGACAACATTCTGCAACGCTTTAAAGAAATCGGCGAACGGTATCATCACCCGGCTGATCTCACCGTTATTCCGGACAATTGGTCTTATAGAAAATAAGTTTCACATTTAATAAGGAGCTGCGCCAGGAAGAAGCGCCTACTTCTAATATTCGTACGATCGTTATTTATCCAGAAATAGCACTTTTTCAAAACAAAATAGATGTTAAAAAATCGCTGCTTGGCTCATTTATTGACCAGGCTGCGATTTTTTTATTTTTCAATCCTCTTATTCCACGATAGATACTTCTACAACCCCTCTTAGTATGACCAAGGCCCCTGATTTGCTAGTGAGATTCAATATTTTGGATATTCTAATTGAACAAATCTATTGGACAGTACAGATTCGTCAATGGTAAATTTAGCTACAATTCATATTAAACAAATTGGAATAATCAAAATTTGGGGGGCTGAAAATTATGAATCGTCATTATCGTCGAACCATGCTCTTTATCGTTATTGCACTCATGCTCGTGTTATCTGCGTGCGGTTCATCAGCAAATTCACCATCTTCATCATCAACGCAAGAATCGGCAACGCAAGCAGCAGCTACGGACAAGCCTAAAGAGGCTGAGCCTTCTCCAAAAAAAGAAGAGAAAGAGAAAGTTGTATATATAGGAATTGTGAACGTACCCGTCACGCTGAATCAAATTAATGATCAGGGCGATTCCGCTGCTGACAATGCGATTGCATTAATTAATGACTCTCTGCTTGATCTGAATGAGAAGTTCGAATTTCTGCCAAAGATCGCTGATTCTGTGGAGACGACAGATAATCAAACATTTGTCGTTAAGCTGAATCCTGCGGCTAAATGGAATGATGGGCAGCCGTTCACTACAGCTGATGTTGACTTTACCCTAAAAACAGCCCTTAACCCGAAGGTAGAAACGAACTTTAAGCTGAACTTCATCGAAGGCTTGAACGATGCTGGTAAGCTGGATGAAGGAAAGACCGAGATCAGCGGCTTGAAGATTGTAGATGATAAAACATTCGAGGTCAAAACGAAAACCCCAATTGATCCTCTTATTTTCAAGGAACGTTTCGGCACCAAAGTGTTCTTCCTGCCGGAGCATATTCTGAAGGACGTAGCACCGGATCAGATCGCAACGAACCCTTATTTCCAGAAGCCAGAAGTTACGATAGGCGCCTTCAAGATCGCTAACTTTGCCCAAGGACAGTATGTTGAGGTAGTCAAAAATACGAACTATTACCGCGATGAAGCCAAGCTGGATAAAATCTTCATCAAAGTTCTGCCAGCCGCCAATCTTGTCGCTCAACTGCAAACTGGAGAAATTCAGATGAACTCTGTACCTGTGGGTCTCATTCCGATTACAGATTATGAGAAGGTCAAAGGATTCGAGAATGTCGACTTAGCTTCAGGCAACCCTTCTGTACCTCCTGAAATCTTTTTTAACAGTGAAAAGATAGCAGATCCAAAGGTACGCCAAGCCATTGCTTATGCGTTGAACCGCACCTTGATTGTGGATCAGCTGCTTAAAGGCCAAGGGGAAGTCATAGACGGAGGGATTCCGAGCTACCACCCTTACTTCAATAAGGATATTGTGAACTATAACTATGACCCGGAGAAAGCAAAGAAACTGCTGGAAGAGGCTAAATGGGATAAGAAGAAGCCGATTGAGTTCCTCATTCCGGTGGGCAACAAAATCCGCGAGCAGGCTGCTGATATACTCGTGCAGAACCTGACAGCCATTGGCTTGAACATTCAGGTGCAAAAGTTTGATTTCCCAACCTTAATCCAAAAGGTACTGAAGGGCGATTACGACATTACAATCTTCACCCGTGACTTTTATATTGAGCCAAGCTCTTACTTCACTCTCTTTAAGAGTACTAATACAGGAAACTTTTTGAAATACAAAAACCCGCTGGTTGACGAACTGATCGCCAAGGGCGAAACGGAAGCTGATCCGGCGAAACGGAAGGAAATTTATAACAAGCTCCAGGAGACCCTTCATGAAGATGTACCTTCCCTGGCTGTCTATTCGGAAAAAAGATTGCTTGCGGTGTCCAAGGACGTACTTGTCGGCAAGCCGCTTGATATAGGGATGTTCAACAACATTAATGAATGGGATCTAAAATAGCAGGAGGAGAGTATGAGTAAAAAACAACTGGTTAACTGGCTTGAAGATAACAGATCCACCTATGAGGAGCTTGCGCTGCGTATCTGGAATCGCCCTGAGGTGGCTTACACGGAGGCCTTCGCCTCAAAGCTGCAGTCAGAAACGCTAGAGGCGGCGGGTTTTCGAATCACTTCCGGCATAGGTGGCGTACCAACAGCTTTCGTAGCTGAGTATGGCTCGGGTGAACCAGTGCTCGGTATTCTTGGGGAGTATGATGCGCTTCCGGGGCTTTCACAGAAGGTGAGTGCGGTTCGTGAGCCTATTACTCCTGGCGGACCTGGCCACGGTTGTGGCCATAACTTGCTCGGGACGGCAGGCGTGGAGGCCGTTATCGGATTAAAGCAACGTCTGGATGAAGAAGGATTGTCAGGCACGATTCGTTATTATGGCTGCCCGGCGGAAGAGGTTTTATCTGGAAAAACATTTATGGCGAGAGCCGGTATTTTTGATGACCTAGATGCTGCGCTCACCTGGCATCCCGGGAACTCGAATGCCGCTTGGAGTATTCGAACATCGGCGCTTACTTCTGTTGAATTTTCCTTCAAAGGTCGTGCTGCACATGCGGGCGTAGTCCCGCATTTGGGGCGCAGCGCTCTGGATGCCGTCGAGTTGACCAATGTCGGAGCAAATTACTTGCGTGAGCATGTGCCAGACGGATCGCGTATTCATTATACGATTACAAATGGGGGAGAAGCACCCAATATTGTGCCCGATGAGGCAAGCGTCTGGTACTACCTCCGCGGCGTCAACCGCAAGCATGTGGACGAACTGCTGGAGCGATTGATCAAGATCGCTCAAGGAGGTGCACTGATGACAGAGACGTCGGTCACTTGGGAGATTAAAGCGGGTGCTTATGATTTGAATATAAACGAGACGCTGAATCAATTGCTGGTTAAGCAACAGGATGATGCAGGAGCGCTGAACTTCTCACCTGAGGAGCAAGAGCTGGCGACAGCTCTTGCAGCTACGCTTGATCCGGATTTGCTGCAAGCAGCTAAGAAACGTCATCAAGAGTGGGGGAAGAGTGACGAGCTTCTGCCTACGGGTTTCTACGAAAACCGAGCTACTTCGCAGACCACGGGTGGCGGTTCTAGCGATGTCGGTGATGTATCCTGGATTACGCCAGTGGGCCAGATTACGACGACCTGTGCGCCGCTTGGCGTACAGGTACATACTTGGCAAGCGACGTCTGCTTTTGGTTCGCCCATCGGTCTTAAAGGCATGCACCATGCCGCCAAGCTGCTTGCCCTTGCAGCTTATGAGCTGCTAACAGACGGCGGAGAGGGACTGAACAAGGCCCGAGCAGAATTCCAAAACTCGACACAGGGCAAGCCCTATGTTCCGGCGATCCCGCAGGATGTGCACGCACCCGTTCTTATTTGAGAAGTTAAACGCGGACGGCGTCATTTTGTCAGAAAGGCGGTGAATCACATCACTAATCTATTGGAAATCGATCGGCTGCAAACTGTATTTTGGAATGGGAAAGAAGACGTAGTTGCTGTTCAGGATATTAGCTTCAGTCTGAAAGCAGGGGAGACGATTGGCATTGTTGGTGAATCTGGTTGCGGGAAAAGTGTGACCTCACTGTCAATCATGAGACTGCTCGGTAAGAATGGCCGAATTAAGCAAGGGGAAATTCGCTTTAATGGCCAAAATATAGCTGCACATTCCGAAAAGGAGCTCCGTGCCTTAAGGGGCAAGGAGATATCTATGATATTCCAAGAGCCGATGAGCTCGCTGAATCCGGTTCTGACGATCGGACATCAGCTGGTGGAGATGATTCAGTGTCATACGAATCTATCCCGTAAGGAAGCCAAAGGCTATGCCATTGAAATGCTGCATAAAGTCGGATTGCCCCAGGGCAAAAATCTAATGAATACCTATCCGCATACGCTTTCTGGCGGGATGCGCCAGCGAATCATGATTGCGATGGCTTTGTCCTGCAAGCCTAAGCTGCTGATTGCCGATGAACCGACGACAGCACTTGATGTCACGATCCAAGCGCAAATTTTGGAGCTGATGAAGGTGCTTCAGGAAGAGAGTAAAGCAGCGATTATGTTAATTACCCACGATCTGGGTGTCGTAGCCGAGATGGCAGATCGTGTAGTCGTTATGTATGCTGGCCAAATTGTAGAGTCGGCGGACGTATTTACGCTCTTCCGTGAACCCAAGCATCCCTACACGCAAGGGTTGATGGCATCCATCCCGAGTGTTCATGGAGAGAACGAACGACTACAGGCGATTCCCGGTACCGTGCCTTCCGTCACAAAGATGCCTGAGGGCTGCCGATTTCATACCCGTTGTGCCTTAGCAACCAACCGTTGCCGGCAAGAACAGCCTGAGCTTAAAAGTGTGGAAGGTGAGCATCAAGTACGATGCTGGGTTGTCGAGGAACAGGCTACACCTTTATCAGACAGAGCAAATTCCCAGCAACAGGAGGCTAGCGTATTATGATCGCAGATGCTCCGCTGCTTCAAGTCGAACAGCTGAAGACGTATTATCCGATTAAAAAGGGTGTTTTCTCGCGTACTGTCGGTCATGTGAAGGCGGTAGATGATATTAGTCTGAGCATTCATAAAGGCGAAACGCTCGGACTTGTTGGTGAGTCCGGCTGTGGCAAATCGTCCTTCGGTCGCTCGATTGTGCGACTTGAGGACCCTTTTGAAGGGCGGATATGGTTTGAAAATGAGGATATTACTTACCAAAAGCAAAAGGAACTGAGGGAGGTTCGGACGCGGCTCCAAATCATTTTCCAAGATCCGTATGCTTCGCTTAATCCACGTCAACGAGTGGCCGACATCCTGGCAGAACCGTATATTGCACATCATTTGGCAACAGGCAGTGAGGTGCAGGCGCGCGTGAATCGATTGCTTGATATGGTCGGATTGCCACAAGCTTATAAAAACAGGTATCCGCACGAGTTCTCCGGTGGTCAACGCCAGCGGATCGGAATTGCTCGTGCTATTGCATTTGAGCCTAAGCTAATCGTCTGTGACGAGCCGGTATCTGCGTTGGATGTATCCATTCAAGCACAAATACTGAATCTCCTGTCCGATCTGCAACAAGAATTGAATCTGACCTATCTTTTTATTGCCCACGGCATCGGTGCAGTGAAATATATTAGCACTCGGGTTGCTGTGATGTATTTGGGAAAAATCGTCGAGATTGGCGATAAGGATGAACTATTTCGCAGTCCGAAGCATCCTTACACGCAAATCTTACTTCAAGCCTATCCGAAGCCAGATCCGACCCTGCGCGCAGACAAGCGTATCGTCATCCAGGGCGATGTGCCATCTCCGGCCAATCCTCCCAATGGCTGCCGATTCCATACCCGCTGTCCGTATGCGCAGGAGCTATGCCGCCTGGAAGAACCGGCATTAGACGAGAATCCGCATGCGGTGGCTTGTCATTTTCCTCTTGCCCAATAGAGTAATGAAAGAGAAGGGAGGAGCCGGCCATTTTTCAATATATTATCCGCCGAATCCTGATTGCGATCCCCGTCCTGTTGGGGATTACAGTGCTTAATTATTTCATTATTAAGCTTGCGCCTGGCAATCCAGTTGATATGTTCATCGATCCCAATACTCCAAAGGAGGTCCTTGAACTCAGGAAAGAGATTCTCGGACTGAATGATCCTGTGGTTCTGCAATATTTTAAGTGGCTGCTGAATCTGCTGCACGGTCAGTTAGGTTATTCTTTCAGCTCCTATGCACCAGTTACCCAGATCATTGGGGAAAGAATTGGTCCAACGTTAATCCTGGCTTCTGCTTCACTTATCTTTGGTATGCTTATTGCCATTCCTGTGGGCATCCTTAGTGCTCTTAAGCAAAATACGAAGTTCGACTATATTATAACAGGTCTATCTTTTATTGGCACATCGATCCCGCAGTTTTTCCTCGGTTTGGGGCTGATCTACATATTCGCTGTTCAATTGAAATGGTTCCCTACGGGCGGAATGGCTACACTCGGCGGTGCAGGGGGCTTCTGGGATCGTCTTAGCCATATGATTCTGCCTGTGTTTGTGCTAGGCATCGTCATTGCAGGGAAAAAAGTGCGCTATGTAAGGGCGAGTATGTTGGATGTAATGAATATGGACTATCTGCGTACAGCGAATTCCAAAGGCCTGCATCCGTTTATTGTCACGAATAAGCACGCGCTGCGTAATGCGCTCCTCCCCATCATTACAGTGGTTGGCATGGAGATTCCCTTGTTGTTAGGTGGTAGTATTCTAATAGAGCAAATATTCCAATGGCCAGGTATCGGTCAGTTAACAATTCAATCCATACTGTCCCGTGATTATCCAATACTGATGGGGCTGAACCTGGTAGCAGCACTGATTGTACTTACGACCAACTTGCTAACGGATCTCCTGTATGCAGCGGCTGATCCGCGTATTAAATATACCTAGAGAGGGTGATCGACGTGGCATTATCTCCGTATGAGCTTAATGAGGGCTCAGTGTCTGCAGTGATCCCTGCTGAGAGCATTAAACCGGAGACGGAGGATGCTTTTTTTAAGCAGTTATTTACTCGCTTTAATCGCCATAAGCTGGCCGTTGCCGGGCTGGTTATAACTGTATTGCTTATCCTTGTGGCATTGCTGGCACCGTGGATTGCACCGAACGATCCCGCAGAAGTAACGGGAGTTTTTTCAGCACCGCCTTCGGCAGAGCATTGGCTCGGGACGGATCAGGTTGGACGTGACGTGCTGAGTCGTCTCATTTATGCGACGCAAATTTCACTTCTCGTCGGGTTCGTGACAGTAGCTCTATATGTGACCGTTGGAACACTGATCGGTATCGTGTCCGCTTATTTTGGCGGCTGGCTGGATATGGTGATTATGCGGATAACGGATATGTTCATGGCGTTTCCCTTTCTGATGGTTATTCTTGTAGTCATTAGTATTCTAGGCTCGAACATGACGACGATTATTCTCGTCTTGGCCTTGTTCTCCTGGCCAAGTGTCGCACGACTCGTCAGAGGGAGCGTGCTGACGATCAAGCAGCTTGACTACATTAATGCAGGCGTAGCTCTTGGACTAAGCACTCCAAGGATCTTGTTCCGGCATATTTTTCCTAATGCTGTTGGACCCATCATTGTGAATGCGACCTTTGGCATTGCTTCTGCTATTATGAGTGAAGCGGGCCTTAGCTTTCTCGGTATGGGGGTGCAGCCTCCGACAGCAAGCTGGGGAAATATGCTTACAGACGCACAATCATTGACGGTATTAACCGATCAGCCATGGCTGTGGGTACCACCGGGGGCAATGATCCTGCTCACTGTACTTGCTATCAATTTCGTAGGTGATGGTCTGCGCGATGCACTAGATACCCGCCAGTAGTCTGGCGTTCCTTGTACACAAGGCCTATACCATTAGCGTAAAAGGAGCTTATCATGAAACCTGTTATCGGCATTACAAGCACACTAGCCAGATTGAACGCTTACAGTGAAGGGGTATACGTTCATCAGGATTATCACATTGCGGTAGAAGCGGCGGGTGGTCTACCCATCGTTCTGCCGCTTGCTTCTATAGAAACAGTTAAACAATTGATTGATCATTGCGACGGTCTGATTTTTACGGGAGGAGAAGATATCGATCCTTCCAGATACGGAGAAGAGGCTATACCTGAACTTGGACAGATACTGGCGATCCGTGACGAGATTGAGCTGGAAGCGATTCGTTATGTTCTAGATACCGATAAACCACTGCTCGCCATCTGCCGCGGAGTGCAAGTTCTGAATGTTGCACTCGGCGGTACGCTCTATCAGGATTTGCCGAGCCAGTATGAGGGAGCTTTAGAACATGTGCAGCGAGGCGTACCCAGAAGCAGCGATACTCATGATGTATTAATTACCCCGGATAGCAAATTAGCTAATATCTTGGGGAGCACCCAAGTAAGGGTCAACAGCCTTCATCATCAGGCTCTTCGGGAACTCGGAGAAGGACTGCAAGTGACGGCAACATCACCTGATGGTGTAATTGAGGGGGTTGAGTACAAAGATAGAAGTTTTACAATCGGGGTACAGTGGCATCCTGAGAATATGGCAGCAGCTAACGAGCCGCAAATGACGAAGCTATTTGCAGCTTTTGTGGAGCAGGGCCGTACGTGGAGGGATCGGAGTACAAAACATCGGTGAATAAGGCTACGCTTAAGAAGATCGGGCGGACTCCGATGGTAATTATAAAAGTAAATATACGAAAAAAAGGATTCGATGCATCCGTTATCCAGGCAGGTTGCTTTGCGAGAGTGGCTGCCCTTAACGCCGAATCCTTCTAATCGCATGTTGTACGCCTGAGACGTAAATTGGAAGCCGTGATCCGAATGGAGCACGGCTTCCAATTTACGTCTATTTTACTTGTCCACTGCTTGACGGTATCCAGTACGAGCTGCACATCGTTTCGGTCTGGCCAGGTCTTTCATAAGCTGCGAGACCTTCTTGATTCTGTATACCGCTTAGATGTCCAGTTTTACGTTTTCCTCACCTGGAACAATTTCTATATTGGTGATCAAGTTATCTGCGACAGTAAAGAAATAATAAAACAGTTGAGGACTTCCCGGGAAATTGCCGCTGGTTAGGGAAGTTACAATGACTATTCCGTGTTTGTCTTCCACGTTTATAACCTCGGATCTCAGCTTAAATTCGTCATTGGAGTCTCCGCGCCACTTCTTAATAGCCTCAAGTCCATTGAAATGATTGTTTTCACCGATATCATGAACATGAGCATCTTTTGCCATGCAACCGTCAATGACAGCATTGTCATGGGTATTTAGCGAATCCATGTAAATTGCAATTGGTATCGGTAGTTGAAAAGACATGATTACTCCCCCTTTATAATTCAACTGTATCATTCATAACTAGACTACAGTATGTCATGTTATGAATGATATTATTATTCCAACCTGCAAGATAAAACCCCACTAAACAGATGAGATAAGTATTGACACGAAAACATCTATCTCTTACACTTAACTAAAATTAACAAATAAAGAAACAACTGTTTCTATAATCGAAACGGTTGGATGATCCAGGGGGATGCAAATGAGCGAAATAATACTAGATGGAGAGAATTTGAAGATTGAAGACATTGTTAATATTTCTAGAAATCATGCACAGGTCCGAATCGCTGAATCCAGTAGAAAAGAAATTATTAAAGTCAGAGAATACATAGAGAAGAATTGGATCAGAAGTGATGCACCCCCGATCTACGGTTTTAATACTGGCGTGGGAAAATTGAAAGATTTCAATATTTCGGTTGAAGATAATGATTTGTTCCAAAGAAATATTATTTTGTCGCATTGTGGGGGCGTTGGTGACCCTGCATCAGAAGAAGTAGTTAGAGCGACCATGGCGGTAAGATTAAATGCTTTTTGTCAGGGCGTGTCGGGGCTCAGAATTGAAGTGGTGGACAGGCTGATCGAAATGCTGAATAAAGGGGTACACCCTGTAATTCCCGTGCAAGGCTCTGTTGGAGCTTGCGGCGATCTGGCGCCATTGGCACATATGGCCTCTGTTCTCATCGGGTATGATGCTGCTGAAGCTTACTATGAAGGTGAGATTTTACCTGCTCCAGAAGCTTTAAAAAGAGCGGGCATCTATCCGATCAAATTCGAGCTGAAAGCAAAGGATGCACTCGCGCTCATTAATGGAACGACGATGTTTGCAGGAATGGCTGTGCTTAATTATTTCGATGCTGCCAAGCTGGTTAAAGAAGCAGAAGCTTCTGCCTCGTTAAGTATTGAGGCTATGCGTGGAGAATTGGCGGCATTTGATGAGAGAATCCATCTTGTCAGACGGCAAAAAGGGCAAATTGATAGTGCCAGCAATATTAGAAGACTTGTCAGAGATAGTGAGCGTACAACGGAAGATGCAAGGAAGGTTCATCTTAAGCACGATGTTCTGCATCCAGAATATCAGCCGCGCGTTCAAGATTTATATTCCATTCGCTGTCTGCCACAAGTCCATGGTTCATGTAGGGATAATCTGAACTATGTTAGAAAAATTCTGGAGCGGGAAATCAATGCGGCTACAGACAATCCACTTGTGTTTTGGAATGAACAAGGCGAGCTTGATTTCTTAAGCGGAGGGAATTTTCATGGTGAGCCGATTGCCTTTGCCATGGATATTCTAGCTATGAGTCTAGCGGAAATCGGGAATATTTCGGAACGCAGAATTTTTGCACTATGTGATTCAACGCTTAACTACGGCTTGCCTCCAATGCTTGCGGGAGAACCAGCGGGCTTGAATTGCGGATACCCTGTTATCTCATGTGCAGCTGCAGCGATCGCTTCCGAGAATAAAACATTATGTTTTCCTGCCAGCGTAGATACCCTGTCTACGAAAAGCAATCAGGAGGATCATGTAAGTATGGCCCCTTGGGCATGTAGAAAGACAAAGCAAATCATCGATAATCTTCCCAAGATTATTGGGATCGAATATTTGCTCGCCTCAAGAGCCATCTATATCACAAGAGATGTACTGGGTGATTTTAAACTAGGGGCAGGCACGCAAATCGCATATGACGTATTACTAGATGCCATTCCGTTCACAGACAATGATACATACATGCCGTCGCTTTCTAAAGGAGCTATAAAACTAGCTGAATCTGGTGAGATTGTGAAAAAAATCGAAGCCGCAATTGGAGATTTAATTTAGTGGATTCATGTTTTAAAAACATACAATTAAAGGGAGTGGATTTTTTATGAAAAAGAAAGTTCTCAAACAATGGATGCTTATTAGCTTAGTAGGGGCGTTAGTGGTGCTATTATCGGCTTGCGGAAATAAAAACGATGATACCCAGGATGCACTGGCTGCTATAAAGGCTAAGGGGAAAATCGTAGTTGGTAACAATGCTGTGTTCGCTCCATTTGGATTCCATGCCATCGTTGACGGTGAAGATCAGAGAGTTGGCTTTGATATTGACTTAGCTAAAGAAATTGCCAAGGATATCGGAGTGGAAGTGGAGTTCAAACAACTAGATCTGGATGCATTGATTCCAGCCCTCAAAGCTGGCCAGACGGACATCCTAATTTCAGCTTTATCGGCAACAGAAGAAAGAAAGAAACAGGTAGATTTCTCGGATATTTATTATCTGTCCCAAGATATTGCGTTGATTCAAGCTTCGGACAAGGACAAATATAAAAGCCTGGACGATCTAAAAGGAAAGAGAATCGGCGTGCAGCTGAACTCTACGGAGCAAACGCTAATGCAAGCTCAATTCCCGAATGAGAATCTTGTTCTGATGGACAACATGAATACGCTAAACCTTGCTCTAAAAGCTAAGCAGGTTGATGTTGTTATTAGTGAAGGTCTTGTTGCAAAAGTTGCTGTAGCTGCCAATCCCGAGCTTGCGATTGCTGATGGAATCGTTATCGATGATTCTGCTTTAAACAGCGCTGGAGTTGGAGTTGTCGTCAAAAAGAATGAAGATGCTTTGCGTGAATCTATCAACAAAACCATTAAACGACTTCAGGATTCTGGAGATCTTGATAAATATATTCAAGCCGCTTCCGAATTGGCCGCAAAAAATCAGAAAAATGAATAGAGAGTCCGAATTAAATATGCCTGGATAAGGTTTACGTGTATAAAGAGGAGGCATATCATTGCTTGATTTTAGTTCTCTAGATCGCTATATCCCTAAATTTCTTGAAGGTTTAAAAGTTACCATAGGCTTATCAATAGCAACTGTTATTTTAGCTACGATTTTAGGCTTTATCATCTATTTCATGAAAGCATCCAAGTCCGGCATAGGGAGATTTAAACCTATAAGCGCGTTCGCTGTGGTTTTTATCGAGCTGATGCGAGGAACTCCACTGTTATTGCAGATATTGCTTGTTTTTTCGGGTGGTAAAATGCTGCTGGGTATCGATATCTCAGCCTTTCAGTCGGCGGTTATTGCCATTACCTTAAACGCCAGCGCATTTATAGCTGAGATTGTCAGAGCAGGTATTGAGGCTGTGGATAAAGGGCAAATGGAAGCGGCAAGAAGCTTGGGCATGTCTCGTAGCTTGGCTATGAGACTTGTCATTATGCCACAGGCCATCAAAAATATTTTACCGGCTATAGGGAATGAGTTTGTGAATATCATCAAGGCTTCTTCAATGGCCTCCGTAATTGGCGTTGGAGAATTGACATTAGCAGCCAAGATTGTGCAGGGAGCCACCTATCTTGCTCTTGAACCGTTAATCATTTCGGCCGTGTTTTATCTTATCCTAACGTTCTCATTGGGTAGGTTGATGAGCTGGATCGAAAGGAGATTTAAGAGCAGTGATATACGTTAAAGAACTGTATAAAAACTTTGGCAAGACCCCTGTATTATCGGGCATCAATCAACATTTTAAAAAAGGGGAAGTAACGGTTATTATTGGTCCCTCCGGTTCGGGCAAATCCACCTTGCTGAGATGCTTGAATCTACTGGAAACCCCCACCTCTGGATCAATTATTTTCGATGGTCAGGATATTACGGATAAAAAGGCAGATATCAATAAGATCAGGCAGAGAATGGGCATGGTATTCCAACAATTTAACCTCTTCCCCCACAATAACGTTATCAATAATATTATGCTCGCACCTATTCATGTTAAGCGGATGTCTCAACAGGATATTTATAAACGTGGGTTAGAGCTGTTAAGCCGGGTGGGTTTGTCCAATAAGGAAAAGGATTATCCGGCTTCTCTCTCAGGGGGACAAAAGCAGCGTATTGCTATAGCCAGAGCCTTGGCGATGGAGCCGGAAGTCCTGCTATTTGATGAACCTACATCTGCGCTTGACCCTGAAATGGTAGGGGAAGTACTGGACGTCATTAAAAATTTGATTAAAGAAGGGATGACAATGGTGATTGTCACCCATGAGATGGGGTTTGCCAGAGAAGTTGGCGACCGGATTCTATTTATGGATAGAGGGACCATTTTAGAAGAAGGCACTCCAGAGGAAGTATTCTCTAACCCTAAACATCAAAGAACAATAGAATTCCTATCGAAAGTTTTATAGTGATAAGGAGAATTTATGTCAGATAACGATACAGACCAACTGCAAACCCTGGATAAGGGATTAGAAGTTCTTATGAGACTGGTTGAACGGGATGGGGCATGGGGAGTAGCTGAACTTGCAACTGCTACCGGCTTCAATAAATCAACCACCTTCCGTATTCTTCGTACCCTTCAACGGCGAGGGTTCGCTTCCCAATTGCCGGATGGAAAGTATGAAGTTCGTGTGGAAATATTTCAATTCATTATGGACCGTCTGTCCGGGAGATTGAATTTCCAGCGGATTGCACGTGGCGAGTTAGAACGTCTGGCTCATGAAGTGAGAGAAACGGTTACTTTATCCATTATTTCTAATCGTCAGGTGAAATGTCTGGACAAAGTGGACAGTACAGCAGCCGTCCATGTTACACATCTGCTCGGGCGTTTGAGTCCAATTAATAAGGGATCATCAGGAAAGGCAATTCTTGCTTATCTTGATCAAGAAGAGCAGGAACGGTATATGGATTCCTCTGCGTCGAAGACATCTTCTGAATATGAAGCTGTGGATCGCCAAAAATTATTAAAAGAGCTTGAGATAACCCGTCGCATGGGATATTCGGAATCACACCAAGAACTGGACCAAGGTGTCAGTGCGGTAGCTGCTCCCATATTCGATCGCTTTGGCCGGGTAATCGGGAGCCTTACCGTTCTAGGTTTTACACAGGATTTCACACCTGATATTTGCATACAGTATGGATCAGCCGTTAGAAAAGCAGCTGCTACGATTTCAACGGTCCTCGGTCATTCCTTGACACCAAAACCAATTTGAAAGAAGATTGATATTTAAATATTTTAGATTTTTGCATGGAGGTTAAAAGGCATGAGCTATGATGTAATTATCATTGGTGCAGGTTCAATGGGAATGGCCGCGGGTTATTTTTTAGCCAAGAGTGGAAAGAAAACTTTGATATTAGACTCCTTTAACCCACCACATAACAAAGGGAGCCATCACGGGGAAACCAGAATTATCAGGCACGCTTATGCTGAGGGTGAAGAATATGTTCCTTTTGTTCTAAGAGCGCAAGAATTATGGACTGATCTTGAAAAGGCTACTGGGAAGGAATTGTTTCTTCAAACAGGGGTTCTGAATGTAGGTGAGGAAGGGTCTCATTTTATTCAAAATATTATCTCTAGTTCTGAAAAATATTCGTTGCCACTCGATATTATGGATGCTGAGCAAGTTCATCAGCGTTGGCCTGGCGTCACTTTACCCGGCGACTATGTCGGGTGTTTTGAACCAGCGTCAGGAATACTGAAAAGTGAGGAATGTATCCAAGCTTATAAAGAGCTCGCCGAATCGCATGGTGCTACAATCCTCACCAATAGTAGAGTTCAAGAAATTTCCATTCTAGATGACAGAGTATCCATTAAAACGGACGAAGAGACCTTTTTCTCGGATGCGTTAGTTGTTTCCGCAGGAGCATGGTCCGGAGAGCTACTCTCTACGATGCTCGATTTGGATCTTCCTCTTACCGCCGTGAGAAAGACATTTGCTTGGTTTGATGCTAATGAAGATATTTATAGTCATGAGCAGTTTCCAGCCTTTAACTTTGAGACTCCAGAAGGTATTTATTACGGTTTTCCAAGTACTGATGGTTGCGGCTTAAAGGTAGGTCGGCATGATGGCGGGGATGAAATAAATCCAGATGAATTGATGAAAGAGTTTGGTGAAGTAGCAGGCGATAAAGAAGATTTGCAGCTATTTTTGAATGGATATATTCCTGATATTCAACAATTAAAGTATGGAAAAACTTGCATGTATCCAATGATTCCTGATGAGAAATTTATTATTGATTTACATCCAAAGTATCCTAACGTTGCGATTGCTGCAGGGTTCTCAGGACATGGCTTTAAATTTAGCAGCGCAGTCGGACAAGCCTTGAGCAACCTGATTATTTCAGGTAAGAATGACATAGATATTTCTCAGTTCTCGCTTGCGGGTCGGATTTTGTAATGAATTTCATAAGACAGATATAATGTTAAATCTCAATAGAGTAAGTAGTAAAAAGGTGACTTCTGAATGAATCAGAGGTCATCTTTTTTGTTCTTGTACTACAAATCCGGCTAAGGAGTGATTTCCAAAATTTAAAAAGCGGCTTGACGAACGAAAAAGTTCAAGATATTATTGAGCAGTAAATTAGTAATTTAGTAAATTAGTAAATGAGAAGAGGGAGCAAGATGAAAATTCCTACAACGTTAAAGCATAAACCTGTAGTTGTAGTGGAGAATTATGAGAAGGTTGACGGCCGATTGGCCAGAAACACGGACGCACAGGGTCTTTCCCTGGGATTAGCTCAGTGGAATGATCGGGGTAAGGTCGATATTTCGGCTAAAGTTTGGAGATACACAGGAGAAAAGTGGTCAAGACAATCGGAAGAACTGCCTCTCCATCGTGTATTGGATTTGTCCATTTTAATCTGTCGGACCTTGGCTCATTTTCAAGAAGCATATCGCTTTGAGCATTTATATGATCCGAAGCAGCCGGTTCTCGATCGTATTGCCCTGCAAGGTGACGCTATGACCGTAGCGGTTGATGTGGACAATGAAATGATTAATAAAGATATTCAGCTGTTCAGTCAGGCACTCAGTGATGATGATGAAATGATCAGCGAGCGTCTGAGTGCGTTAGCCAAAATTTTAGAAGATATGGGGTATTAAAAATGTTTGCGAATCGCTATGTTCGAACGATTATCCTCTCCCGGGTGCTGCTGCAGCTGGGGATATGGGTCCGGAATTATGCGGTCCTGCTATATGTTTCCGAATTAACGCATAATAATCCGGTTGATATATCGCTAATTTCGGTTGCGGAATTTGCACCGATCTTTATATTTGGCTTGATTGGCGGAACCTTTGCCGACAGGTGGCGGCCGAAGAGAACCATGGTCTGGAGTGATTTGTTGTCTGGTTTGTCCGTTGGGGCTGTGCTGCTTGCGGTCATAAACGGCGGCTGGGTTGCCCTTCTGATCGGGTCCTTTGTTTCTGCCAGCTTATCGCAGTTTTCTCAGCCTTCGGCGATGAAACTATACAAGCGACATGTACCTGCTGATCAACTGCAGGGCGTGATGGCGATGTCTCAAACGTTGGTCGCTGTCTTTACAGTGCTGGGACCGGTCATCGGTACATTTATTTTTATTAAGTTTGGGATTAGCGTTTCTCTGATTTTGACGGCAGTGATGTTCCTTGGTTCTTCCTTCATCTTATCGACCCTTCCGCGTGATGAGGCGGAACCGAAATCAGAGAATACCGGCGGCTTTATCAAGGAGCTGACGGCTGGCCTGCGCTATATCAAGGACAATAAATCTTTAAGAACGCTGAGTATGACGTTCTCGGCAGTCGGTTTGGCTTCTGGATTGACTCAGCCGCTGCAAATCTTCCTGGTTATCGAGAATTTGGGGCGGGATAGACAATTTCTGCAATGGCTCGTGATGGCCAATGGGGCAGCCATGCTGGTAGGCGGAGCCGCCATCATCGCAATAGCCAAGAAATTTAAGCCACAGACATTGCTTTTAGTCGGTTTGCTTGTCAATGCTGTCTGTACGGTAGGAATGGGCGCGTCCAAGCAAATTTGGCTGACCATTGCCCTACTCGTAATCAGTGGTCTGTTCTACCCTTGTATCCAAGGCGGAATTCAGACGCTTCTTGTCCGGAACACAGAGGGAGCATTTATTGGTCGGGTATCGGGAACGATTATGCCGATTTTTATGGGGATGATGGTAGTCGGTATGTTCATCTCCGGTTATCTCAAGGATGCATTTTCCTTACTAGGGGTATTTGCGGCGAGTGGTGTATTTGTGATTATCGGTGCGCTTCTACTGCTCCCTATTGTTGTTAAGAAGAGTAGTAAGGCCGAAGCAGGCCGGACAGCATGACGGGTAGAAAGGAGAGATAATAATGCAAAAGCATGAAGAATATTATTTGTCACCTGAGCGACTATTGACGGATGCGGAAAAGATGCTGGTGTGGGAAAAGCCAATGTCTCATAAGCCAGGCGAAGAAGAACAGCGTATTAGCAATGAAGTGAAACGGAACTGGAATCGTGGTGAAATGAAAATTGCCAATATTCTCTTAGAAGGCGATGCTGGTTCTGGCAAAACCCAATTAGCCAAAGCATTATCCGCTAATTTTGGGCTACCCTACACAAAAGTAACCTGCTTTGCGGATATGGATAAATCGGATATTATCGGAGCTATTTTACCGGTGATTTCTTCTGAACAGTTGGAGAAGCTGGACCCTGTAGAGCAAAGCATATTGAAGGTTCTATATGAAAGCGATGGTTTTCAAAGCACGACTGAGATTTTAATGGAAGCATTGGGGCTAACACAGGAGCAGGCCGCTGTAAAGATGAAGCAATTGCTGAAGCTTGCTGCGGAGCAGAGTAACGGAGAAGCCGTGGAGTACCGTTTTTACCCATCAGAGATTGTCAGGGCGTATCAAAAAGGTTATCTTCTAGAAATACAGGAACCAAACGTAATTCGAGATGCAGCGGTACTCATGGCGTTAAACTCTGCTTTGGAACTGGACGGCAGTATTAATCTTCCTACTGAGATCATTCACAGACATCCCGACTTCATCGCGGTCATTACCACCAATCGTAGTTATGCTGGGGCGAGACCGCTAAATGAAGCGCTGCGGGACAGAGTTCAGCACTCGGAGAAAATGGATTTGCCAACGAAAGAAGTCATGGTTGAACGGGCAAAAGTCAAAACCGGCTATCAAGATGAGCAGGTCTTAAGCGTGTTGGCAGATACGATTATGATTTTGGATACAACCGCCCGAGCTAATGCCATCAAAGGTGTGGCCGGAATGCGTTCCTTCTTCTATTGGACAGATGCGGTTGCAGGCGGAGCCTCGGCCAAAGAATCCCTGTATCATAAGGTTATCTACAAAATAACCACCGATGCAGAGGAAATCAGGATTTTGGAAGAAGCCCTGCAAAAGCAAGATCTCATCACAAGCTTAGAGACCCTTACTACGAGTGGGCTAAAAAAAAACGAAAATCTAGCGATGATGCAGCCATAGAGATCAAGTTATGGGGGGATATAGGCGCCACTGATGTTGATCATGCGAACATTGAAGATGAAAAGGCGGTCGCGCTAAAAAAGTCTGCGGATAGTGAAGAGAACTCTTCCCGTGTATCCGATGACTCAACTAACATGAGAAGTACGGATACCGGAGAAGATGGCGCTCCGCAATACCATCAGGCCAATCCCGAACCGATGTCTGAAGAGGCGAAACAAAAAGAACGCAAATTCCGTAAAAAACTCAATCAGACCGCAAGAGCGATGGTGTCAGATTCCATTCATGAGTCGGTAAAACTCATTGTTCACCGTCCCGATTACGTTCAGGAACATCAAAAGGAATATGTTAGTCTAAGCAAGGAACTTATGCCGATTGTTCAGGAAATTGCCCGCAAGACTCTTCCACTTCTGGAACATGAGACATCTTCCGAGTTTGAACGTAATCGTTACTATGGCAGCAAGTTTCAAGCTGATAGCGTGGCGTATAAAGATTACAGGTATTTTGCCAAAAAAAGACCGCCAACGGAATCCCCTTCCCTTGTGGTTGGTCTAAGAGTGGATGAATCTGCATCGATGGCAGCGTTCGGGCGACTAGAGGCGGCCAAACGAGCAGTCATCGCGGTCTATGAGTTTTGCCAAATATGCAATATCCCTGTATTAATCTATGGCGATACGGCGAATGTGTCCAGGTTGGAGCAAATGTCGATCTTTGCCTATGCTGACTTTGATAAGCCAGATGCTAATGATCGCTACAGACTGATGCGGATTCAGGCTCGTAGTAATAATCGTGACGGTATGGCCCTGAGAATTATGGGCGAACGGTTAGCCGTTTCACCAGAGCAGACGAAGCTATTAATTAGCATTAGTGATGGGCAGCCCAAAGCAATGGAGAATTATACCGGAAGATATGCCACTTCAGACATGCAACAGACCATCGAGGAGTATGAACGGAAAGGCATTACTTTTCTGGCGGCCGCTATAGGTCAAGATAAGGATGTTATCAGTGAGATTTATGGTAACGAAAGATTTTTGGATATTACGAATTTACGTGAGCTTCCTGCGAAGCTAGTGCGGATTATTGCGCGGTATTTGTAAGTTTCGATAAATATTGATTATATAAGATAAGGAGAGAAAGATATGGATATGAAGAAGCGTAAGGAACTGCTTGAGGAATACAAGCAAATTAAGATTTATATGGGTGTTGCCCAAATCAAGAATAACATCAACGGCAAAATCTTCATCGACAGCTATCCCAACTTGAAAAACAAATGGTTTACTTTGCAGATGCAGCTGGATCAAGGACGATTCGCAAATGCCCAGTTGCAAAAGGATTGGAAGGAATTCGGAGCAGATGCATTCACTTATGAGGTGCTGCAGCAGAAGGAAAGCGATAAGATTACAGATATGCGGTGGGAACAGAAACAAATCTTGAAGCCGTGGCTAGAGAAGCTGCAGCCTTACGGTGACAAAGGATACAATAAACCTCCAAAGGAATAAATGATTTCATAGATATAATGAGGCTAGAAGCCCGTCAATTGAACAATTGGCGGGTTTTGTGATTCCATTGAAACCTGTCCAAAGACGGATTTGACTAACAGTGTAATTAGAGATAAGATGAAACCGTCATTTAGTAATTTAGTGAATAGGTAAACGGAATGAGGGAATGAAAGTGAAAATACCTACGTATTTAAAACATAAACCTGTTGTCGTGTCGGAGAATTATGAGAAGGTTGACGGCCGGATGGCCGGTAACACGGACGCGAAAGGTCTTTCCTTGGGACTAGCCCAGTGGAATGATAGAGGTAAGGTCGATATTTCAGCTAAAGTATGGAGATACACAGGAGAGAAATGGTCAAGACAATCCGAGGAACTGCCGCTTCATCGCGTGCTAGATCTATCCATTCTGATTTGTCGGTCATTGGAACATTTTCGTGAAGCCTATCGATATGAGAATTTATATGACCCAGAGCAGCCTGTTATCGACCGGGTAGGTCTGCAAGGGGATGCTATGACTGTGTCAGTATGTACGGACAATGAAAGAATTAATGAGGATATTAAACTGTTCAGCCAAGCGTTAAGTGATGACGATGAAATGATCGGCGAGCGTCTGCGAACGTTATCTAAGATATTGAAGGATATGGGTTATTAAACAAAAAAGTGGCAGTCATGAGGACAAAGGTATGCCCCCGTGACTGCCACTTTTTTATCAGATCATCACCGTTAATTTACAGACGCGATCCACCACTTGCATCAATTCGTTGACCGGTTACCCAGCGGCTGTCCGATGAGGCAAGAAAGGCGGCGATATCGGCGATATCTTCCGATTCTCCCCATCTGTTGAAGGTTGAGAGGCTAGCAGCAGACTTCTGTCCATTCGGATCTTGCAGTGTACCTGCATTCATCTCTGTATTAATAATGCCCGGCTGAATGGCATTCACTGTAATATGACGACTTCCAAGCTGCTGAGCCAAAACATGTGTAAATGTATCTATGGCACCCTTGGACACGCTGTAAGTGAACACACTAGGTGAGGCCACACGTGTAACAAACGATGAGATATTGATAATACGGCCTCCATCATTCAGGCGTGGCAAAGCTTGTTGGGTAACAAAAAGGGGTGCTTTGACATTAATGTTCATAACTTCGTCAAACGACTCTTCTGTTGCCTCTTCCAGCGTTAATATTTGACCGATTCCGGCGTTATTCACAAGAATATCAAACCGATTATCACCGGTCTGTTCCCTAAGAGCTTTATCCAAAGAAGCATATAAATTAGTAATGCCGTTAGATGTGCTTAGATCAGCTCCAATCGTAAAGGCGGTACCTCCACTTTGCTTGATTTCTTTCACGACATCTTCTGCTTCATTGCGTCTTGCCCCATAGTGTACAGCTACCGTGGCCCCCTCTTGTGCCAGACGTAACGCTATACCTCGACCAATCCCACGGCTTGCACCGGTTACTAGAGCGATTTTACCTTTTAAATTCATCCTGTTTCCATCTCCTTGTGTCGAATTCATGGTTAAGATTATCACAGGGAGAGGTTTGAAATGTTGCTCTCATATTCTACAACCCGCGAAGAAGATTGATAGTACAATCGATTGAAAAGGTTGATTTTATCAAGAAGATGTTTATAATATGTTTATGTAATTAAACGGATGAACGAAAGGGAGGGAGTGGTATGAGCCAAAATACTGAGCTTATTGTGGAACAATTTAAAGAATGTATTCCTTTGCTGGAAGTGCTGACAGATGAGAAGCGTCAAGCGATCATTTTACTGCTGGCACAGCATAAAATGGGGCTTAATGTTAACACTATTGCGGAGCATATCAATTTGTCCAGACCTGCCGTTTCCCATCATTTGAAGGTGTTGAAACAGTCTGGCTATGTTAGTTTTGAGAAAAAGAGTGTGGAAAATCACTATATACTGACTGTCCGCAAACCGCTTGAGCAGCTCAAATCATTAATTGAGGCCATTGAATCCCAGTGCAATCACCTTAATAATTAGTATTGATGCAAGAACGTTTTTTCTTGCACATTAGGTCCATATGTTTAAACTAATGATCATATACTGATAGCATAAATGAAGACCATGATCATTTTTATATAAAAAGTATTAAATCATAATTTGGGAGGTGCTTATTCAGCATAAAGCATAACTTAGGTGCCAAAACTACATTTTGACGCACAATACGTTTATATGTTTATATGTTTAAACTAATGAACTTAATAGAAGTGATAGAAGTGAAAGCTATGTTGATTGAGAAATACGGAAAAGATGTACCTTTATTGATGAAAGACCGCCCCATGCCTGAGATTGGAGAAGACGATGTACTGGTGGAAATTTACGCGGCCAGCTTGAATCCAATTGATTTTAAAGTAAAAGAGGGAAAAGCAAAGTTCCTGCTCAAGTATGATATGCCTTTAATCTTGGGCAATGATTTTGCAGGTGTGATCACTAAAGTTGGCGGCCGAGTGAAAGACTATAAACCCGGGGATGAAGTGTACGGGAGACCGCGCAAAGGCCGGATTGGAACATTAGCTGAGTATATAGCGGTTCATCAGGATGATATTTCATTAAAGCCGCGGAATCTAAACTTTGTCGAAGCAGCATCCATACCGTTGGTCGGACTTACGACATATCAAGCCTTTCACGATATTTTGAAGCTGCAAAAAGGACAGAAGATCTTGATCCACGCAGGGGCAGGCGGTGTAGGCACCTTCGCTATCCAGTTGGCTAAATTAATGGGCGCTGTTGTCGCCACCACGGCAAGTGATAAGGGATATGAATTGGTTAAATTGATGGGTGCTGATCACATTATTAATTATAAGAAAGAGAATTTTGAAGAGCTGCTTCATGGATATGATGCTGTGTATGATACCTTGGGCGGCGAAGCCTTGGAAAAATCATTTCAGATCCTGAAGCCACATGGAAAAATAGTCTCTGTCTCCGGCTTGCCCAACGCAAGATTTGGGAAGGAAGCACAGCTAGGCTGGTTGAAGACAACCATTTTATCCATCGCCAGTCATAAACTCACTGCACTCGAGAAGAAGACTGGGAGTAGTTATCATTTCCTTTTTATGAAACCGAGTGGTACGCAATTAAAGATCATTAAGGAATTTATTGAAGAAGGTCACATTAAGCCGGTGATTGATAAGGTGTTTGATTTCAAGAATGCTGCGCAAGCGCTGAAATATCTGGAGGGCGGAAGTGCCAAAGGAAAAGTTGTCGTTAAAATAAAGTGATGGTAAAGGGAGACTAATAATGAAACTGATTTTGAAATGGAAATGGCTTATTGTCGCGATTTGGGTTGCAGCTGCAGCCTTGCTGATTAATTATATGCCGGATATGGAGCAGCTTGTTCGTGAAAAGGGTCAGGCCAGTGTTCCTGAGAGGTACTCTTCCAAACAAGCAGAACGGCTGATTCGGGAGTTGAATGGACAATCAGAGAATGCGAATGAAATGTCAGTCGTCGCAGTTTTTTACAGTGAGGATAAGCTGAATACAGCGCAGATGGATCAGATTGAAACAGGCATCCAAGCGCTGGAGCAGCAGAAATTGGACTTAGGCATTCGTTCCATTCTGTCACCGGGCAATGAGGATATGAAGGAGCAGCTTCGCTCTAAAGACGGAACTACGGCTCTTGCTGTGGTTACAGTGGATATAGGCAACCGCTCCAAAGAAGAGATCAGAAATCTTCTGATGGACAAATTGGAGCAGGTAAAGGTGGAACATTATCTCACTGGATCAGAACTCATAATGGAGGATTTCGTCAAGACCACCCAAGCTGGTGTTAAAAAAACAGAAGGTGTTGCGGTCGTCTTCATTATTGTCGTCCTGATCTTAATCTTCCGTTCACCGGTGACCCCGATCATTTCACTTGTGACTGTAGGAATAACATTTCTAATCTCGTTAGGTACTGTAACTCAGTTGGTCGACAAGTTCAATTTTCCCTTCTCCGGCTTCACACAAATTTTTTTAATACTGGTCCTATTCGGAATTGGCACAGATTACATCATTCTATTATTTATGCGATTCAAAGAAGAGTTGTCCCGGCGTGAAACGACCTTGGATGCGATTATTCATACCTACAAAACCGCAGGCCGAACCGTATTGTATAGCGGGGTAGCGGTGTTGATCGGTTTTAGCAGCTTGGGACTGGCTGAATTCCAATTGTTCAAATCTGCATCAGCAGTCGGCATCGGTGTGGGAATCTTACTCTTGGCTTTGTTCACGATTGTACCGATATTTATGGGACTTCTGGGTCGCATAAGCTTCTGGCCATCCAAAGCAACCGGTGAGCATAACGGAAACAAGCTGATCTCTGGTATCACAGGATTTGCAGTAAAACGCCCAATCTGGGGGATTCTCATTACGATCGTGATTGCTGTGCCCATCTCTCTGTTCTATTCCGGGCATTTGAGCTACAACTCACTGGACGAGATTAAGGATTCATACCCGTCTGTGAAGGGAATTCATATTGTTTATGATCATTTTCCGGCGGGTCAGGCCTCGCCTACAACAGTGGTCATGAAGGCAGGAGAGTCCCTCGATTCGTCAGCGAATTTGGCTTTTATCGATAGCGTCACCGAGCAATTAACTTCTATTGATGGCGTAGATAAGGTATTTAGTGCGACCCGACCTCATGGGGAGAAAATTAAAGAACTATACACTAGTGATCAGTCCGCCTCGCTTAGCGAAGGTATTGGAAAAGCGAATGACGGAATTGGCACGATTAAGGATGGATTATCCGGCGCAGTGGATCAGCTGGCAACTGTTCCGCTGGATCAATTCAACAAAGTGAATGATTTGGTAACTGGAACAAAGAAGGTACAAGAGGGGATGAATCAGTCCATTGCAGCACTGAACAAGATTTCTGCTGGGTTGGACAAAGGAACGGTTGGCGCAGGAGAGTTGAAACAGGGCTTACACAATCTGAATGGGAATTTGGCGAAGCTGAATGAATCAACGGCCACGATAAGCTCCGGTCTCCCCAAGATTACAGAGGGGTATAACACACTCTACACACAGTATGACAATATCAAGAAGTCGCTGGATAGCATCATCGCAGTATCCAAAGGTATGAACGATACCATCGGCCGCTTGGAAGAGTCTAATGGAGATTTGAAGAACAGCGCTGACTTTTTAGTATTGAAGAGTACGTCAGCAGCGCTCAGTGAACAGTTAACAAAGCTAAGTCAAGGGATGAACCAGTTAAACCAACAGTTCAATGCAGTGAACGGTCAACTGGTTACTGTTAAGCAGGGCATGCAGCAAATTCAGCTTGGGCAGAAGAAGATCAGACAAGGCTCTGCACAGTTGGAGGACGGTGCTGCCAAACTTCAGGAAGGTCTTGCTCAAGGCAGTGCGGGGCAGAAACAGGTTACAAGCAAGATGCCTGCTCTAGCTGAAGGAATGAGTAGCATTGTACAGGGACAAGTGGAGTTAAATAAAGGACTGAGCAATTTAGCAAGCAACCTTCCTCAGCTGAAAAATGGGTTAGGGGATAGTGTAAAAGGATTAGAAAAGATTTCTGATGGGCTGACGAGTACGACTCGTTACTTGAACGAAGTTGTTCGAACAGGTTCCTCCGAGACCTTCTTTATTCCAGAACAAGTACGGACAGGAGCAACCTTCGCCAAGTCGTTGGATACGTATATGTCTCCAGACAGACATGAAGCCCAGTGGACGATACTTCTGAAGGAAGATCCTTATTCTTCCCATGCAATGGAGACAGTACAGCAAATCCAGGAAAGATTCGACCAATTGCTTCAGCAGTCGGAATTTGCCAAGGCTGAATATGGTATTGGGGGCATATCCGCGCAGAACCAGGATCTCAATACGATGTCTACGGGAGATTTTACGAAGACAGCAGTCATTATGCTCATTGGGATATTCATTTTCTTGATGATCATCACCCGGTCCTTTTGGATCCCGCTCGGGGCTATCATTTCGTTGGTACTGGCTTACCTTACAGCATTGGCAGCAACAGAGTGGATCTTTGGTACATTCACAACTCATAAAGATCTGACATGGACCATTCCGTTCTTCTCGTTCATTATGATCATCGCTTTGGGGGTAGACTATAGTATCTTCCTGATCATGCGCTATCTGGAGTACAAGGATTGGAATCCGCGGCAAGCGATCTATGAAGCCATGAAGCACACAGGTGGGGTAATCATCTCGGCGGTCTTTATTCTTTCAGGCACGTTTGCCGCTATGATTCCATCAGGTGTATTAACCTTGCTGCAGTTGGCTACAGCAGTCATTATTGCTTTGGCTTTACTGGCTCTGTTGCTATTGCCTCTGTTCTTACCAGCCTTTATTAGTCTTTCTACAGCATCATTTTTCAAGAAAAAGACTGATCATTAGAACTGGCTGAATTTTTTCGAGCCGCCGTATGGTAACCCGTATGGACGGTGGTGTGAGAGAGGACGGGAGCTTGCTGCTCCCTCCTGCTTGATTAGAATGGTGTAATTAAAGGCATTTTTGTACCCTAATTCGGATGCAACTCAAAAATGCTGTTAATTTGGAGTTGTGTGCCATTTCGTGATCCGGGAGGTGTTGAGGATGTTTATGCTTCCCAGAAAGCCTTTATCTCTTCAGCGATGGCTTCTTTAGCAAGTTCAAGGCATTGATCCATTGTTTTTGCGTAAACTCTCTTGTTGCCAACCATTACATAAGGGACAGCCCTGCACATATTGCACATCGTCAAACAATCCGTTCTCATGATGGCAACTTCGGGAAATTCGTCCTCCAAATCTTCCAGGGGAAGCGCAGCGATGGAATTCCGGGTACATACTTCAACAACAACAAGTCCTAATGACATAATAATCACCTACTGTAAGCTTTTTATTTAAAATTTTAAGTTTTCTGCGTTTGCTTTATTATCGCACATTTCTGCTTATTGATGTTCTTTTTTGATTTTCTCTAACTCAGCTTGTAATCTGGCATTCTCTTTCAATAACTCTGCGTTCTCTTCTGATAGTCTCTGTACATCCGGGATCTCTTTGCCCGATACCCAGCCAGACAAATCGTCTCTTCTTGCATACTCTGGGAGCAGGTCACGAATCACCATGTGAATGTGCGGTTCACTTTCAACATGAAATATAGGAACTTGTTCCATTACGGATTGTTTGAACGCTTGGAGCTCTGGATAATTTTCCATAACTACAAAGTCGTACGGTTTTTGTCTTAAGGCTTCATCTGTGAGGACAAAAGCAAACCTAGGTTTCCCCAGTTCTCCGGCATAATCATATTCCGAGTGCGTATAACTCAGGGATTCATCTGGAAGCAATGGACCATAGTACCCTCCGAGAATCAGGATAAAGATATCCGATTCCTGAATCCATTTCTTAGTCAATTCCGTTTTATTGTACTTAAAAATCAGTTCCATGCCCGCAGGGATGTGACCGGCTCTGAGTATAGCTTGCACAGCAGCTTGGCGTTCCTCAATCAGGTCGTTAAAAGTAGAGGAGATGAAGACTTGCAATTTTTTTCGCATAGGCCACCTATATTAATTAAATTTTAATATAAATGGTATCATCGGGTTACGCTATAGTGCAAATTCATCTCGAAGGTTTGTTCCACATGCTGGACACCCCACGCTTTGTTCTCACGTTCTCCAGTTTTTCTAAACCCTACTTTCTCATACATGGCAATCGCCGTCTTCTGGTCTTCCGTTGTCTCCAGGAATACTGTCTGATACTGCTTGTCCCGGCAATATTGCAGCGCCTCACCCAGTAGTTTCTTGCCAAGCCCAAATCCGCGATAATCCGGATGCAAAATAAACCATCTCAACTGAGCTTTCTCGGATGAGTGTCCGATAATTGCGATCGCGCCAACCAGTTCACCACCGGCTTCCGCCAGCCAAAACCGATCTTTATCTGGGTTATAGTGCTCCAAAAATTCATAGAATGTCTTGCACACATACCCTTCAAAGGAGTGGTTGTAGCCACATTCTTTGGCATAGACCCAGCCGTGCAATTGAATCAAGGTACCGATATCTCCCGGTCTAAGATCATGGCGGATATGAATGTCTGGTTTTGCTTTTACATCAGCTTCGTCTGACAGGGCTTGTTCGATTACGGTCATGCTCTTAGCTAGCGCTTGTTGCTCTTGATCGGGCAGCGTGCTGATCATCTGGTGAATCTGCTGCTCAGACCTGGTATTCAACTGGTGAAGGATATTTTTTCCTTGTTCGGTCAAATACAAGTAATAAGATCTTTTATCTTCCTCAGACGGCATCCGGTAGGTGAGATTCTCCCGCTCAAACCGTTTCAATATTCTGCTTAAGTACCCGGCATCCAGTCTCAGTCGATCAATAAGAATCTTGGCTGTACATTGTTCGTTATTCCCGATTTCATATAGAACACGTGCTTCAGACAACGAAAAATCGCTATCCAGTAAGTGCTGATCGAGTAATCCGAGGACATTCGTATAAAAACGGTTGAATTGCCGGATGATTGGAACTACTTGAAGTTGTTCAGACTGTTCAGACTGCATTGCAGGCTACCGCCTTTCATTATTGAGTAGATTCAATTTAAGATTTTTAGTTGACTTTGTCAAATAAATTTCAATGGTAATGTTATCACTTAATAATGCTACCTCTTAATTATGGAGAGGGATGATCCTAAATAGCTTCATTTACTTTATAAATATCATATGTTACTATGATCATAGGTTATCGATAACGAAATAAAACGATGAAGTCAATCTGCCTGTTCACTAGCAGAATGAACTCCAATTGAGGTGGAATTATCATGGATCAACAATCTTTATACAAAACGGAAGCAGGAAAAGCTGCTGTGTTGGATATATATCATCAACTGCTGGCCAAGCTCACGGTTCCTTATGAAGAAATGTATTTGAACACACCACACGGAAAAACGCATGTGATTGCAAGTGGAGCGGAATCGTCACCGCCGCTAATTCTTTTGCATGGCTCTGGTTCAAATGCCACGATGTGGGTAGGGGATATCGCACATTACTCCAAAAGCTATAGAGTATACGCCGTAGACATTCCTGGAGATCCCGGGAAAAGTGAGGATGTACAGCACCCTCTGAAGAGTCCGGCTTATTCTGAATGGATGGATGATGTTCTGCGCGCTTTACAGGTTGAAAAGGTAGCGTTGATCGGGATTTCTCTGGGGGCTTGGATGGCTGTCAATTATGCAGTGAAACATCCGGAGAAGGTGGAGAAGCTGGTGCTGATGTCGCCTTCCGGGATTGGCCCGCAGCGAGTCTCTTTCCTGTTCAGAGCGATGCCGTTCTTGCTAATGGGAGAGAAGGGAAGAGATAAGGTTTCTCGTCTCGTTAATGGCATTGTGGAGCTTCCGGAACAGTCCATGCAGAATACGAAGATTATCGCCCGCCATTTTCGCTTTCGGTCAGAGACGGTGCCGATTTTTACAGATCAAGAGCTTAGCCGGTTGACCATGCCTGTCCTATTAATTGCTGGCGCCAAGGATGTCATGCTCCACTCGCACAAGACCGCAGCACGGCTGTCCAGCCTGCTGCCTCATGCCAACATTCAACTGTTGCCGGAATACGGTCATGTTCTGATCAAACAGACCCCTCGTATATTGCCATTTCTAATGGACAATTCGAAATGAGATAACAGAAGCCAATAAACTAAAGAAGAGCAGAAGCACCTATCAGGAAAGGGATAGAAGCCTCTGCTCTTTTATTCAACAATTATACTTTTTTAACAATTTTCAATTAATCAACATGGAAGGTAGAAGTATTCTCCTTCAGAATGACATCATGGGCGCCGCCTTCTACGAGACTTGTTGCGGATACAAGGGTGATTCGTGCTTTCTCCTGTAGTTCGTGAATAGACAAGGCGCCACAATTACAGAAGGTCGATTTGATAATCCCCAGCGATTTGTCCAGGTTCTCGCGCAGACTTCCGGCGTAAGGCACATAAGAATCTACACCTTCTTCGAACAATAGTGTAGCTTTGCCGCCGGTATCGTATCTCTCCCAATTGCGTGCCCGGTTGGAGCCTTCGCCCCAGTATTCTTTAACGAAATTGCCGCCAATTTTCACCTTTTTCGTAGGGCTTTCATCAAAACGGGCAAAATATCTGCCCAGCATGATGAAGTCTGCGCCCATAGCAAGGGCAAGCGTAATATGATAATCATGCACAATTCCGCCATCCGAGCAGATTGGTACATAAATACCAGTCTCCTCGTAATACTCGTCTCTAGCCTTGGCAACTTCCTGCACCGCAGAGGCTTGTCCCCGTCCGATGCCTTTTTGTTCGCGTGTGATACAGATAGAGCCGCCGCCAATACCTACTTTGATGAAATCAGCACCAGCTTCAACCAAGTAACGGAATCCTTCGCGGTCGACCACGTTGCCGGCGCCGATCACAACATCAAAGTTCTCTTTCACATATTGAACCGTCTCTGCCTGCCATTCTGTATAGCCGTCCGATGAGTCTACTACCAGCGCATCTACGCCAGCTTCCACCAATGCGGGAACCCGCTCTTTATAGTCACGAGAATTAATCCCTGCGCCGACAATATAGCTTTTTTCACTGTCCAGCAGCTCATTAGGAAATTCTTTGTTTCGGTCATAGTCCTTACGGAATACAAGATGAACCAGTTTTTGCTCGCCATCAATGAGAGGCAATGAATTGAGCTTATGTTCCCAGATCAGGTCATTGGCTTCCTTCAAAGTCATGCCGGCTTGACCACAGATCAGGGATTCAAATGGGGTCATGAATTCACTTACCGGCTTGTCCAGCGAATCGCGGGAAATCCGATAATCTCTTCCGGTCACGATCCCTAATAATTTTCCGGTAGCTGATCCATCTTCGGTTATAGCAACAGTGGAGTGGCCATGCTTCTCCTTTAGTTCCAGTACATCTTTGAGCGTATGCTGGGGTGTGAGGTTGGAACGGCTGACCACAAGTCCTGCTTTGTACGCTTTAACCTTCCGGACCATTTCAACTTGGCTGCTGATGGACTGGGAGCCGAATAAGAAAGAAATCCCGCCATTTTGTGCCAGGGCAACCGCTAACCGGTTATCGGATACGGACTGCATAACAGCAGAAGAGAACGGGACTTTTAACTGCAGGCGTGACTTCTCCCCGCGTTTGAACTTAGCAATAGGCGTCGTTAAATCAACCTTGTCAGGTGTACAGCTTTTGGTAGTCAAATTCGGGACAAGCAAATACTCACTAAACGTACGCGAAGGTTCTGAATAATAATAAGCCACCTGTTAAATCCCCTCTCTGATTGCAAAAGTAAATTCATTTCTTCATTAAAATTTGAAAGTATTATACTTATCATAATTACAGATGTCAAACGAAAAATGAAATGACGCAGGCTTAGGAAATAAGAATTGACAGATATGATAAGTGAAATATATTATGATCATAATATTTTAGAGAGGGGGATTATACACAAATAGAATGGATTCCAGGAAATCAGGCAACTACTTAAGATAAATAAACACTAAAGGAGCTTACTATAATGGATATTTCACAACAAGTCGCACTGGTCAGTGGCGCCAACCGGGGTCTGGGTAAGAAACTGGCGCTGGAGCTGCTGGATAGAGGAGCCAAAGTATACGCAGGTGCCCGTAATCTGGACACAATCGATTTCCCTGGAGTTATCCCGGTTCAGCTTGATATCACCAACCCAGAGTCAGTGGCTGCTGCAGCCAAAACGGCAGGGGATGTGACACTGCTGATCAATAACGCAGGGATCTCCACAAAAACGGATCTACTGACGGGGTCACTCGAAGATATTAATCTGGAATTCAACACGCATTTCTTCGGCAACCTCTCGATGATTCGCGCCTTTGCACCGGTTATTGAACAGAATGGCGGCGGTACAATCCTGAATATTCTATCGGTATTGTCCTGGTTCAGTATTGGTGCTGACGGTGCGTATTCCTCAGCGAAATCTGCCGAGTGGGGATTGACGAATGCCCTGCGTTTGAAATTGACGGAGAAGAACATTAGAGTGGCCGGCCTGCACGTCGGTTTTATGGATACGGACATGACGGCTGGGATTAATGCCCCGAAGGCAGATCCGCAAGATGTTGCGAGAATGGCTATTGATGGAATTGCCTCCGATCTTTATGAAATCATCGCCGATGATATTAGCAAGCAGGTCAAAGCAGGACTCTCTGGCGACATTTCGGCGCTCTACTCGCAATTACGTAAATGAGGTTTGTCTTCAGAAGAAGCATCACGGGATAGTCTAAAGGTATAATTCCGTAACAGCTTGCGCTCTTTTTTAGAACGATAAGTCTCGAATTATTATGTGTGTTGTCACAAGTTGAAATCAAAAACTGCGCCCAATGTTAGAGCGAACTAACAACACGGACGCAGTTTTTATTTATAGGAAGTTACTTGACCTGTTTAATAAAACTTGAGGCTGCATGAGTTAACGGCATGTTACGCATCGTCATGATGCCCACATGAGAAGGGGGGAGTGTAATATCCAATTGGATTTCGAAAAGAGAGCCTTCCTCCAGCTCTTTCGCTACAAATTCTCTGGTTACATACGAAATGCCGAGTCCTCTGCGCGCAAATTCAATGAGTAGATCCACACTGCCTACCTCAATCTCAGGCTTCAGCGTATATCCATAGTTCTGAAATAACTCCGTAATCGCCATCCGTGCCCGACTATTGCGCGAGAAGAGAATCACGGGATATTGCAGCAATACTTCTAAGGATAGAACGACATCTTTTAAAATGGTATATTGCGGGCCAGCGACAAAGCAATCTTGCAGCTGAATGGTCTCTCTGGCTTCAAGCTGGGGGTCGAGAATCGGCAGACGAACTACACCAAGGTCGATGGTACCTTCTTTTAGGAACGTCATGATCTCCGGTGTGGTACCGTGGTTCAGATGCAGCTTGATCCCTGGATAGTTCTTATGGAAGTCTTCCAGGTAAGGGAGCAAATAATGCTTGAATAAGGAATCGCTCCCGCCGATTCGCAGTTCGCCGTTGTCTAGATTTTTTAGTGCGGCCATCTTCTCTTCAGCCATGGAGATCAGAATCTGCGACTGTTCAATATAGGAATATAGAATCGTGCCTTCTTGAGTAAGAGCGACACCTTTCGAGTTACGGTAAAAAAGAGTGATTCCAAAGTTCTGCTCAAGCTGCTTAATGGCATGACTGACGCTAGGTTGGGTGAGATACAATGCCTTGGCTGCTTGCGTCAAACTTCCGGTCTTGGCGGCCCAATAAAAAACCTTATATAACTCATAATTATTAGTCATAGATGGTGTTTATAGCTCCTGTGAAATTTATTAATTACATGTATAGCTCCTAAAAGTATTATAGTGGAACTATAGAAGAGAAACCACTGCGTAAAAGTTGTCAGAAGACTAGAGTGCAGTTACGGCTCCATGAACATATCCGAGATATGTAGTGGCGCTATTGGAAGGAGAGATGATATGGATTCACATACACTTGTTTTATTTGGAGCAACGGGTGATTTAGCCAAGAGAAAAATATACCCGGCCCTTTTTAATTTATTTATCGATCATAAGCTGGCCTTGCCGTTATCGGTCATTGGTCTGGGAAGAAGAGAATGGTCGGATGAGACCTTTAAACGCAATGTCGAGCAGTCCCTGCGTGAGTTTTCCAGAAGAGCTCCTCAAGATGAAGCGGCTTTACAGGCTTTCCTTGAGGCCTTTCGTTACTGCACACTGGATATCGGCAAAAAAGAGGATTATCAAAAGCTGCTGAAGTTAATCGAGCATCGTGAAGAAGAGCTTGGTCTTGAGCCGAATCGTCTCTTTTATCTGTCGGTTGGACCAGAATATTTTGAGACGATTGCTGCCCAAATTCAGGACAACGGCCTCGGTTCGGAGCAAGGCTGGAAGCGTCTTATCATTGAGAAGCCATTTGGCCATGACTTGCCCTCTGCAAGAGTGCTGAATGAGAAATTAAGCGTTGCTTTTGCCGAATCCGAAATCTTCAGAATCGATCATTACCTCGGCAAGCCGGTTGTGCAAAAGCTCGAAGCGCTGCATCAAGCAAGTCCTGAGATTAAGGCGCTGTGGAGCAACCGTAAAGTAGCCAATGTGCAGATTACGGCTAGTGAAACGGTGGGTGTTGAAGAGAGATCAGGTTACTACGATCATGTCGGTGCGGTTCGGGATATGTTCCAGAATCACATGCTGCAACTTCTCATGATGATTGCCATTCATCTTCCGGATAAGGTGAGCGCTGATGAGGTAACTGAGGTACATCTGCACAAGAAACGGCTAATGAAATCTCTGGAGCCGCTGCACAAGCATAATGCTGCTGCTAGCATCATTCGGGGGCAATATAAGGAAGGCAGCATCCAAGGCAAGCCGGTGGTGGGCTATACGTCAGAGCCAGGCATTACAGCCGAATCTATGAATGATACTTTCATTGCAGCGAGATTGCAGATTAATGATAGCGACTGGCAGGGAGTACCTTTCTACATCCGCACTGGTAAACGAATGATCGACAAATCTACGAGAATCGTAGTGGAGTTCAAGGAAGAGTCTGGGCAATTCGGCTCAACTCATGAGAAGAGTAAAGCTCCGAACCTGCTGGTACTGGAAATGAGTCCTGGTGAGGGCATTACACTGCAATTTAAAGGCCCTAACTTTGAAGGTGCAGAGAAGCTTAACCCGATTAACGTAGATTTGCCAGAAGGACGCGGAGATGGCCGCGAAGCCTATGAAAATCTGATCCGCGATGCCTTGCAAGGCGATTCTACCTTCTTCGCTCATTGGGATGAAGTTGAATTGTCCTGGGAGTGGGTACAGCCGATTCTTGATGCTTATGCAGAGAACATGGTCCCTCTTCAATTGTATGCCGCAGGCAGCTGCGGACCGGCTGAATCCGATGCCTTGCTAGCCAAGGATGGGTTCCATTGGTGGTTCGATGATATTGCGAAGCAAGAGCTTGCGGCACAGAAAGAGAAAGTGGTACAGCAAGAGAAGACGCTGGTTTAACTTACGCTCAGGTTTAAGGTACTCTCAACATTCAAGGATTGAACAAGGCACGGCTCGTTCACAGTCCCGGTCACAGTCCCGATCTCGGTCACATTTTCGGTCTAGCTGCCGATGGCCCCTTATCGGCGAAAATAGCAATAGCAACTAAGGGCATTTTCGTACCTTATATTTCTTGTTTTTAGGAAAAATAAGCAAATAAGAGCATTATTGTAGCTTATTTTGTGGAAAATACCCAACAAGGGCCGAATTCGGAAGATTTAACATACAAAAATGCGCTTAATTTTAAATCGACCCTCTTTTGCCTCAATTTAGGGAGCGAAAATGCCGTTATTTGCACTGCGGAGCAGCTTGAACGGAGCTTTTTCTCCATTTAAGAGCGATAGGAAAAACCCTTCGCACCCGTAGCATTTTTTCGAAGGAATTGAAACGGTTATACCGATTAAAAATAACAAACTACACCCAAAAACGGAGGTTATTCAAATGAAATTTTTTATCGATACAGCAAATGTGGAAGATATCAAAAAGGCCTATAAAGTTGGAGTTCTTTCTGGTGTAACGACTAATCCTTCGTTGGTAGCCAAAGAAGGCGTGAAGTTCGAAGATCGTATCGCTGAGATCCTGCGTGCTGTGCCTGAGGTGGAATCGGTATCTGCGGAAGTCACTCCTGATGCGGTAACTGCTGAGGAAATGATCGCGCAAGCGAACGAACTCATCAAGATCAACAACAATGATAAGAACATTACGATTAAGCTGCCAATGACGCTTGAAGGACTGGAAGCTTGTCGTTACCTTTCCAAAAAAGGTGTGAAAACTAACGTTACTCTAATCTTCACCGTAAACCAGGCGCTGCTCGCTGCCCGTGCAGGTGCGACTTATGTATCGCCGTTCCTGGGCCGCTTGGATGACATCTCTGAAGATGGCGTACAATTGATCGTGAAGATTGCCGAATTGTTCCGCATTCATCAGTTGGATGCCCAAATTATTGCCGCTTCCGTACGTCACCCGGACCACGTTACTCGTGTAGCGATGGCCGGCGCACATATTGCCACCATTCCATTTTCCGTTATTGAACAGCTGTCCAAACACCCGCTGACCGATCAAGGTCTGGAGAAATTCGCTGCGGACTGGAAGAAATCTGTTCAATAAAAAGGAGTGAATCACCATGAGTATTAAATTTGATTATTCAAGCGCACTGTCGTTTATGAACCAGCATGAAGTCGATTACTTCAGCGAGTTTGTCGGAACGGCTCATCATATGCTGCATGAGAAAAAGGGACCGGGCTCGGACTTCCTGGGCTGGGTGAACCTGCCGCTGGAATATGACCGGGAAGAATTCGCCCGCATCAAAGAAGCGGCTAAGCGTATTCGCAGCAATTCGGATGCATTGATCGTAATCGGGATCGGCGGCTCCTACCTTGGAGCCAGATCCGCGATCGAATCGCTGTCGCACACCTTCCACAATCAGATGAGCGGAACAACACAGGTGTATTTTGCCGGACAAAATATCAGCTCTACGTATCTCTCGCATCTGCTTGAGCTGATCAAGGATAAAGACATCTCCCTGAATGTGATTTCGAAGTCCGGTACAACAACAGAGCCTGCCATCGCTTTCCGTATCCTGCGGGATTACATGGAGAAGAAATACGGCAAAGAAGAGGCCAGAAAGCGTATTTTTGCAACGACTGACGCCTCGAAGGGTGCGCTCAAGACATTGGCGGATGAAGAGGGATATGAAACGTTTGTCATTCCGGATGATGTAGGCGGACGGTACTCTGTACTTACGGCTGTGGGTCTGTTGCCAATTGCTGCAGCGGGACTGGATATTGACCAGATGATGGCGGGAGCTGCGGCAGCCGCTCAAAAATATAACAATCCGGATTTGGCGACGAACGAGAGCTATCAATATGCGGCTGTTCGTAATGCGCTTTATCGTAAAGGAAAAACTATCGAGCTGCTGGTGAACTTTGAGCCTTCCCTGCACTATGTGTCCGAATGGTGGAAGCAGCTCTTTGGTGAAAGTGAAGGGAAAGACCAGAAGGGATTGTACCCGGCCTCCGTTGATTTTACAACGGATCTGCACTCCATGGGTCAATTTGTGCAAGAAGGACGTCGTGATCTCATTGAGACTGTAGTAACGGTGAATAAGGCACGGATCGAGCTCGCGATTCCAGAGGATATCGATAATTTGGACGGATTGAATTTCCTGTCTGGCATGACCATGGATGATGTGAATAAAAAAGCAGCCGTAGGCACACGTCTTGCGCATGTGGATGGCGGCGTACCGAATCTCATCGTCGAGCTGGATGAATTGAATGAGTACACTTACGGAGAAATGGTGTATTTCTTCGAGAAGGCCTGCGGCATCAGCGGTCTGCTGCTTGGTGTGAACCCGTTCGATCAGCCGGGTGTAGAGGCATACAAAGTAAATATGTTTGCCCTGCTAGGCAAACCGGGATTTGAAGCGCAAAAAGAGGCGCTAAACAAACGTTTATCAGCCGATTCTGCAACAGAGCAGAAGTAACATAGGGGGAGAAGTGAACATGAAAAAACAACAGATTGGTGTAATTGGTTTGGCAGTAATGGGGAAAAACCTGGCTCTGAACATTGAAAGCAAAGGTTTCTCTGTAGCCTTGTTTAACCGTTCAGCAGACAAAACAAAAGAACTGCTTGCGGAAGCACCGGGCAAAGATTTTGTCGGTACTTATAGTGTTGAAGAATTCGTACAGGCTCTGGAAACACCTCGCAAAATTCTGATCATGGTCAAGGCTGGAGAAGCTACAGACAGCACGATTAATCAATTGCTGCCTTACCTGGATCAAGGAGATATTCTGATCGACGGCGGTAACGCTTATTTCCCTGATACCCAAAGAAGAAATAAAGAACTGCAAGCACAAGGCTTCCGCTTCATCGGCGCGGGTGTATCCGGCGGGGAAGAAGGCGCGCTGAAGGGCCCTGCGATTATGCCAGGGGGACAAAAAAGTGCGTATGAATTGGTAGAGCCGATTCTGACCGCAATCTCTGCTAAAGTGAACGGTGACCCTTGTTCCACTTACATTGGTGAGGATGGCGCAGGCCATTATGTGAAAATGGTGCACAACGGAATTGAATACGGCGATATGCAGCTGATTGGTGAAGCGTATCACCTCTTAAAAGATGTGCTGAACGTGAGCGCAGAGGAATTGCATTCAATCTTCTCAGAGTGGAACACAGGCGAACTGGATAGCTACCTTATCGAAATTACGGCTGATATCTTCTCCAAGAAGGACCCTGAGACTGGCCAACCGATGGTCGATGTCATTCTGGACTCTGCCGGACAAAAAGGAACTGGCAAATGGACCAGCCAAAGCTCCCTGGATCTGGGCGTGCCATTGTCCATTATTACGGAATCCGTATTTGCCCGCTTCATCTCTGCGATGAAGGAAGAGCGCGTAGCAGCAAGTCAGCAGCTGAGCGGCCCTTCAGCAGCAAGCTATGACGGCGATAAGGAGCAATTCATCGAAGCGGTCCGCAAAGCGCTGTATGCCAGCAAAATCGCTTCGTACGCGCAAGGTTTTGCGCAAATGCGTGCGGCTTCCGAGGAATACAACTGGGATCTGAACTATGGCAGCATTGCGATGATCTTCCGTGGAGGCTGTATCATCCGGGCGAGATTCTTGCAAAATATCAAGGATGCGTATGACCGCGACCCAGCATTGAAAAACCTGTTGCTCGACGAGTACTTTGCAGACATCGTACAAAACTATCAACAGGCTTGGAGAGAGGTTATCACGGTTGCAGTAAGCCGCGGTATTCCGGTGCCGGCCTTCACCTCTGCGCTGGCTTACTATGATAGCTACCGTACAGAGAGACTTCCAGCGAACCTGCTGCAAGCACAACGTGATTACTTTGGCGCACATACCTTTGAACGTGTGGATAAAGAAGGAAGCTTCCACTTCCAATGGATGGGCAACAATTAATTTTAGAACTTATAAAAAAACGAGAGCAGAGTTGATCTGCTCTCGTTTTTTTATGATTAGGTTTTTGATGATTACTTAGAGATCTCCGTAATCTTGACCATCTTGCTGGACATATCGCCCCACAGGTCCAGATCCAGTCCCCGGTTCATCAGCGCGCTGCCGCTTAGAGGTTGTTCAAAGCCGTCAACCTGATACAGAGCCTCACTCTTCAGACCGCGCAGATAAATGCGAGGGGAGTGATTTTGGAATTTTTGTGGATGCATCAGTGCGAAGAGCACGGATTCACGCTGGTCCGTTGTTACATACTGCACAGCAGTCGTGCTACCTTCTCTTGGCGAAAGCAGACGATACTGGTCACCCTTTTGCACGATATGTCGAATACCTTTATATACCTCAACCCATTTGCGGGACTCTTCCAGCTCTTCCTCAGACCAGTTCAGCAGGTTGCCGCCAATGCCAAGCGATCCCATCATCGAGGAATGGAACCGGTATGCGACAGAAGCTGGACGGTTCTTCATCCATTTTCCGGCGTCGGCTACCCAGCACATCATAGACTGCGCGTTGTAAGCAAGGGAGTAACCTTCTTGGATGAATAGACGCTCATAAGGATCGGTGTTGTCGCTGGTCCAGACCTCATCGGTCAACTGCATAATGCCCAGATCGATCCGTGCACCACCGCCGGAGCAAGCTTCAAAGGCAACATTTGGATGGTTGGCGCGCAGACGAGCGAAAATGTCATACAGCCCTTGTACGTGACGCACCCATACTTCCTTGTGCTGCTCTTGCGGCGCGTCGAGCCAGCCGACTTCGCTGAGCGAACGGTTCATATCCCATTTTACAAAAGCGATATTGTTCTCGCTCAGCAAATTGTCCATCATCTCGAAAATAAAAGCCTGCACTTCCGGGTTCGCTACATTGAGTACCAGCTGATTTCTGCTCTCGGTACGTGGACGATTAGGGAAATGATACACCCAATCCGGATGGGTTCTGTACAGGTTGCTGTCCGGATTGACCATCTCTGGCTCCACCCAGATACCGAATTTCATCCCCAGTGCCTCGACCTTATCGATAAGCGGCTTCAGGCCGTTCGGGAATTTCTCCGGATTGACGGTCCAGTCGCCGAGTCCTGCACGGTCATGATTGCGCTCGCCGAACCAGCCATCGTCAATAACAAACAGCTCCACGCCCATCGCAGCCGCTTTCTCCGCCAGCTTCGTTTGTCCTTCTTCGTTAACATCGAAGTAAGTTGCTTCCCATGAATTGTACAGTACAGGGCGCAATTCTTTTGAAAGTGGCTTAGGCAGTACATGCTCACGCTGATAGCGATGGAAGTTGCGGCTTGCTTGGCCGAAGCCTTCGCGTGTATAACCGCCGACAAAGGCAGGAGTTTGGAACTTCGTGCCGCCAGCCAAATGCCAGGAGAAATCGAAGTCATGCACACCGCCGCTAACTTGTAGCAGTTTGAATGGGCTATACTCTACTGTGATTTTCCAGTTGCCGCTCCATGCAAGCGCCCCGAACCATACATCACCGTGGTCTTCGGTCGCTGTTCCACGGTCAATGGCAAACCACGGGTTCGCCTGACAACTTGTATTCCCGCGTCTGCTCTCCAGTGTTTTCTTCCCAGGAGTGATCTCGTCCTGATAGATTTGGGTCTCTTCGATCCATTTGCCCGCCAGATGGGTCAGGCGGTAACGGTCGCCTCTTGGTGCATGCCATGTTGCGGAGAGGGATTGATCCAGTGTAATGGCCTCTTCACCAGTATTCTCAATTACGGCAAAACGCTCGATAATATCATGCTGCGGATAGAGACGGTAGTGCAGATGCACCAGCAGCGGATAGACAGTATCCTTCAGCACGATGATTAGTTCTTCATGCTCATTACCCTCTATGATCTCATGTTCTTTGTAAACCAGCTTCGTATCACGAACTTGATCAGGGAAGGTGGCTTTCAAGCAAGGTTCATAATAGTACATGCCACCCCAAGCCGGGAATTCCTGTTGTAGGATCCCTTCGGATGGCTCGAAAGAAGAATGACGAACGATTGATTTATCAGAAGCCGGCAGGTCTGTAAGATAAGGGAGTTTAGGACCGTAGTAAAGGTGCTGCAAAGTGCCGTTCTCATGCACGCCCAAACCGTACGATAAGTTGGTTCCTTGAAGGAGCCAGCGAGATGTTTCTTTGTCATATAGCAATGCCATTGAAAATCGCCTCTTCTCTTTAGTGAATATTTACTTAATAAATATATATTAATTCACTAAAAAAAGAAAATGATTTTTATCATTTTGGATATAACCAATGAATATTTATATAGAAAACGCTTTTAAGTATATAAATGTAAATAGTTGTTGCTAAGCTTAAAATCATCTGCTATGATTTAATCACTGAAATATTGAAAAATATTCACTGAATAAATGGTCCATCACCCCAGCGTTTTTCACTGTTGCAGCTAAATGATAGATGGCGATGTTCTTTTCGCTGTAGTGGAAATAAAATTGTTAACTTCCATGAAATCATTTAGAATTAAGAATTAATCTATATAGACAGGGTGAAATCATGGCAACCATTCGTGATATTGCAAAACTGGCAGGGGTGTCGAGTGTGACCGTCTCCAGAGTACTTAATAAGGATAATTCATTATCGGTATCTGACGAAACCAGACAACGGATACTTGCTATCGCCGAGGAACTGAACTACCAGACACCTCGCAATCGCAGAGCAGCAAGCGGCAAGGAAGGCGTAGATAATAACGAGCTATCGAATATCAAGATTGGCACCGTGATGTTTTTGACCGAAAATCAGGAGGAAGATGATCTCTACTTTCATGCGATTAGACAGGGAATCGAGAAAGAGTGTGTGGCATCCGGCATTAGATCAGCTGATATCTTCAGATTAGAACTGTTTGAGAGTCCGAAGATGGATTTTGGTGATGTTGACGGTGTGATTTTCATCGACAGGTCGTACGATTTCGATATTCAGAATGTAAGCACATTAAAGCATGTAGTTTTTGTCGATTCTGCTCCCGATGTGGAAAGCTATGACTCCGTGGTGATTGATTTCGAGCGGGTGGTTAAGCTTGCACTGGACCATTTTTTTGATCTTGGACATACAAACATCGGCTATATCGGAGGTAATCGTACATACGGTAAGGATCAGCGGCAGTTCTACTTTGAGCGTTATATGAAAGACAAGGAACTGCTTAATCCAGAGCATGTTTATATGGGTGGTTGGTGGATTCCGGAAGGGAATCGATTAATGAAAGAAGCCATTGCGAAAGGTAATTTGCCAACAGCGTTTTTCGCTGCTAATGATTCATTGGCCATTGGAGCAATTCATGCCGTCAAGGAAGCAGGGCTGCGCGTGCCTGAAGATGTGGCAATTGTCGGGTTTAACGATATTGATATTGCGGAGTATATGAGTCCTCCTCTTACAACAATCCGAAGTCAGCCAGAGATGATGGGGCGAATGGCAGTAAAACTGCTGATTGATCAGATTAAGGGTAGAGAAACTCCAGTACAGGTGATTGTGCCTGCCAAACTAATTGTACGTAACAGCTGCGGGTCATAGGCCCGCAAGCATATTAAAGGAGGTGAGTACGATGTAGTGCTACTGCTTGGTGGAGATGAGATACCTGCATACGAAACGGGGCAGTTGCGCTTGAGGTTTGTGTTTTTATTGAAGAAAATTAATAACTATTATTCAAGCGTGGTCAGAGTATGGAAAATTGACGAGGGGTGTTTAACAAATGCGTAAATTGAAACCGCTTTCATTACTTTCTTTGGTTTTTGTTTTGCTTTTCTCGTTGACTGCTTGTAGTGGCGGTAGTCAAAATTCGTCTTCTGCTTCCCAGAATGCAGGCAATACAGCTAAAGCAGATGCTACTAACGAACCGGTAAAAGAAGAAGAAGTTAAACAAGAAGAAGTCAAACCGGAAGAGACTTACGACCTTGGCGGAAGAGAAATTAAAATTGGCGCTTGGTGGGATGGAACACCAAAAGCTGATACGCCAGAAGGTGAGAAGGCCATTCAGAAGCAAGCGGAAATTGAGAAGAAGTACAACATCAAGATCAAATATGTCGCTGTAGACTATTTTGAGCTTGCTGAGAAATTTACTTCCACAGTTATGGCTGGCGATCCTTTCGCTGACATTATGCTGGCACCTGCCGCTTATATACGGAGCTTCGTGAAAGGTGGATATTTGACAGCGCTTGATGACGTGATGAATGTCAAAGAAGAAACTAAGCTTTCTGACAGCATCATTGAAGCAGGTAGCTATGGAACTGGCAAAACCTATGGTTTTGTAACAGGTCCACCACTCTTCGATAACACTGGAGTGCTGTACAACAAGCGTCTTTTCGATGAAGCGGGTCTACCTACACCTGAAGAGTACATCGAAAAAGGGGAATGGACTTGGGATACCTTCTTAGATGTTGCGAAGAAATTAACGAAGAGCAAGGGCGGCAGCGGGAAAATTGATCAGTGGGGCTTCACTGGATCTCCGTTCTCTATATCTACAGCCTCGATTTATTCTAACGGTGGCGTAATTTTTGATGAAGATACACAAAAGATCGCGATAGATTCACCTGAAGCTATGGAAGGTCTTGAGTTTGCGAATAAGCTCTACAACGAGTACAAAGTGGTTAAAAAAGATGAGGGTAACGACTGGGAAGATCCTGCGAGATACTTCAGAGAAGGTCAAGTTGCAATGTATCCAGTGCAATTGTTCGAAGTAGCTCCGCGCTTCCAAAATCAGATGGAAGACCCATATGTTTTCGTACCTTTCCCAAGCGGACCTAAATCTGGTGGCAAGTTCATCATGGGTATGCCGCAATTGCACGTGAACGTCATTCCACGCGGGGTGAAAGATGCGAATGTTGTCTACAAGATTTGGGAAGATCTGCAAAGCTTTGATACCATTGATGAAGATAACCAAACGATTGCCGAGTCCTGGTTTGATGATGAAATTTCCGTTAACAACGCAATGAACACATTTAAGATTATGAAATTTGCGCGTTATGCAGGCCTGGGTGTCGAAGATAACCTGAACCAGTTATATCGCGATATCATAGCTGGAAAAACAACTCCGTCAGCTGGGGTAGCGAAAATTTTCCCTGCTCTGGAATCAGCTGCAGATAAAGTTCTTAAAGGCGAATAGTCTATTGAAGAGAGGGGAGTAGACAACCAGGTGAAGAATGCCTAGGGGGGCTGCTCCCCAAGTTACACAAACTAGGACCATAAATTATCAGGCAGGGTAGGGGATTGCGTTGAATATGCCTAAGGTGTTGCGCGTCGCTGTTGCATTTGCCATCCTGTGTACGACTGTGATTCCCATGAAGGGAGGGACAGATCACGGGCAACAGATTCATGCTGCAGGAGATAGCAAGACAGGACAATTGGAAGTTGTGGAAGCGCTTCAAACGGATAGCTATGATAGTTATTTGCAGCGTCATCAGAATGCGGGTAGACCGGTACAAGATATCGTAATCCATGGCGGTGATTACGTGAAGTTTGATGGCCCCTCACCGAAAAAGGTCAATTCGGTAGGAGATCAGGAAGGGTCGTTCGTAGAGAGTTATGATACAGGTTCAATATCATGGGAGGTTAGCGTCCCTGAAGACGGGCTGTACAACATGACTCTTCGTTATTACACGCTCGAAGGTAGATCATCTTCGATCGAGAGAGAACTTCTGATCGACGGGGAGCTCCCGTTCGCTGGTGCAAGAAGTTTTATTTTCCCAAGGCTTTGGATGAACGAGAAGCCGGAGATCGAGCAGGATAATCAAGGGAATGATATCCGTCCTCGCCAGATTGAGGCACATGGATGGCAGGAGATACCTTTCCGGGATGCAGAGGGCTTTTATGAGAAGCCGTATGCTTTTTATCTGTCGGCTGGTAACCATACAGTTACGCTGAACTCTATTAAGGAGCCGATGGTGATCGGCGAGATCAAGATCGGTCAGATCGATACGCTGCCTAATTATGAAGAGATGAAGGCGCGTTATCAGAAGCTGGGACTACAAGAGGCCAAGGGACAACAAGTGAAGGTACAGGGTGAGGATGCGAGGCTCAAATCTGCCCCCACATTGTACCCTATCACAGATCGTTCCAGTCCAAGCACAGAACCAAAGTCCCTTTCGAAGATTCGCATGAATACCATAGGCGGCAATAACTGGCGTATGCCGGGCGATTCCATTACTTGGGTGATTGAAGTGCCGGAGGATGGACTTTACAAGCTTGGCATCAAGAGTAGACAGGAGTTTTTGCGCGGGGTGTACTCTACTAGAACCCTGTATATCGACGGTGAAATTCCTTTTAATGAAGTGCAGGAGATTCCTTTCAACTACTCAAGTGACTGGAAGATGACTACGCTCGGCAGCGAGCAGGAGCCGTATCTGTTCTATTTGACTAAAGGAAGTCATGAGTTGAAGCTTGCGGTCAGCCTTGGTTCAGTTGCACCACTGATTCGTCAAGTGCAGAGTAGTATTCTAGAGCTTAACTCCATTTATCGGAAAATATTGATGATTACGGGTAGTGTGCCGGATCCGTTCCGGGATTATAATCTGGAGCAAAAAATTCCCGAGATGACTGCTGTCTTTGAGAAACACAGTAAGATTCTAACAGGTGTAGCCGATCAATTGAACGAGATCACAGGTGAGAAAAGTGATCAGGTGGCAATTTTGACGAAAATGGCCTATCAGCTTGAGGACTTGGCTAAGCATCCAGAGACACTGCAGAATCGTCTGGAATCTTTCAAAATCAATGTTGGTGGTCTCGGTACCTGGGTTCTGCAGGTTAGAGAGCAACCACTCGAAATTGACTATATCGTTCTCGCTTCCCCTGAGCAGAAGATGCCTAAGGCGGCTGCATCCTTTGCTAGCAAAGCCAAGCATGAGGTAACGAACTTATTTAGCTCGTTCTTTACAGACTATAACAGCATGGGGAATACAAGTGAGAATGAACGAGCAGTAACGGTTTGGGTAGGAACCGGACGTGACCAGGCACAGGTAATTAAAGCGATGACTGACGATACATTTACAGAGCAAACAGGAATTAGCGTGAATTTGCGACTAGTCAATCCTTCTGTCCTTATGCCTGCTACCCTATCAGGACAAGGACCTGATGTAGCGATGCAAATTTCTAATGATATTCCCGTCAACTATGGGATGCGGAATGCCATTGTGGATCTGACTCAGTTCAAGGATTACGAAGAGGTTGCCAAGCGATTCCGGGAGAGTGCGATTACCCCGTATAAATTCCATGATGCTGTTTTCGGTTTGCCAGAGCAGCAGATCTTCCCAATGCTGTTCTATCGCAAGGATATTCTGGGCGAGCTTAACTTGAAAGCTCCACAGACCTGGGAAGATATGTATGAGATCATTCCGGTGCTCAAAAAGCATCATATGGATTTGGCGCTGCCCCTTGCTCAGACCGTTGGGGTATCCACACTTGAACCGAGTAAAGCCTTTGCGATGCTGTTGTATCAGCAAGGCGGCGAGTTCTATAACAACGATGGCACTAGAAGTGCCCTGGATTCTGAACCGTCTATGCAGGCTTTCCGCCAATGGACTGACTTCTTCGTGAACTATAAGTTCCCACTTCAGTTCGATCTAACGACTCGTTTCCGGACAGGTGAGATTCCAGTCGCGATTTCGGACTACACATTCTACAATACGCTGGCGGTATCCGCTCCAGAGATTAGAGGACTGTGGGACTTTACGGTTGTTCCTGGACTTGAACAGAAAGATGGCAGCATCAAGCGGGATGTATCGAGCGGTGGTTCGGCTGTCATCATGATGGAGCAAACGAAGGACAAAGAAGCAGCTTGGGAATTCATGAAATGGTGGACCAGTAAGGAAACACAGGTGCGCTTTGGTCGAGAGATGGAAGGACTCATGGGTGCAGCAGCTCGTTATCCAACTGCGAATGTGGAAGCTATGGAAGAATTGCCATGGCCAAGTAAGGATCTTCAGAACCTGAAAGAGCAGTGGGATTGGGTGAAGGGTGTTCCTGAGGTACCTGGTGGATACTACACGGGTCGTAACCTTGATAATGCTTTTAGAGAAGTCATTAACAATAAAACGAACACGAGAGACGCTCTCTATGATTACGTGGAAGAGATCAATCGTGAGATCGAATTTAAGCAAACAGAAATCAATCTGAAGTAGAGACCGAGGTGATCTAAGTTGCAGCAAACCAATGCATTACCGGCATCCGCGGGTGAGCCTTCGCCTCAGAAAGGCGTGAGCACCAAGCATAGTAAACTCCGGTTTAATCTGAAGCGAATGAAAAATGACAAGCATCTCTACGTGTTGATTGCTCCATATATGGTGCTGTTCTTCATTTTCACTGTGCTTCCGGTTGTCATGTCCATGCTTATCAGCCTTACATACTTCAATATGCTGGAGTTTCCACGCTGGGCAGGCTGGAGCAATTATACAAGGTTGCTACTAGATGATGATATTTTTCTGATCGCTCTAAAAAATACGTTGATCTTCGCAGTGATTACGGGTCCGATCAGTTATATTGCCTGTTTCGTATTTGCCTGGTTAATCAATGAGCTCAGGCCAAAGGTACGGGCCTTTATGACCCTTGTCTTCTATGCGCCTTCGATTTCCGGGAATATCTATTTTGTGTGGCAGATCATGTTTTCTGGAGATTCCTACGGTATTGTGAACGGTTTCCTGATGAGGACTGGTTTTATTAATGAACCGATCCTATGGTTCCAGAATCCGAAGTATACGCTCATGATCATTATTATTGTTCAGCTATGGCTGAGTCTCGGCACGAGCTTTCTGGCGTTCATTGCCGGTCTACAGACTGTGGATAAGACTTTGTTCGAGGCGGGTGCGATGGACGGAATTCGCAACCGGTGGCAGGAGCTATGGTATATTACGCTGCCTTCTATGCGACCACAGCTTATGTTCGGGGCGGTTATTCAAATTACGGCATCCTTTGCAGTGGCAGACGTAGCGATGAACTTGGCGGGATTCCCAAGTGTGCAGTATTCTGCCCATACCATTGTTACCCATTTGATTGACTACGGTACGATTCGATTTGAGATGGGTTATGCCTCAGCCATTGCAACCGTATTGTTCGGTATTATGCTGTGCTCCAACCTGTTGATTCAGAAGATGCTTAGAAGGGTAGGTGAATAGGCCAGTGAGACTAGCGCTTAAATTCAGATTGAGCGGGGAGAAGAGAATTAACCGCTCGTGGCAGGTGGACGTTCTATTATTCCTTCTTCTAGGCCTGTTCGGCGCCTTTATGGCCATTCCACTGATCTATGCGATCAATAATGCGTTCAAGCCGCTCGATGAGCTGTTTCTGTTTCCACCGAAAATTTTTGTCCGGAACCCGACCTTTAATAACTTTCCTGATTTGTTCCATTTGATGGCTAAATCATGGGTTCCTTTTTCACGATACATTTTCAATACGGTGTTCATCACTCTAGTCGGCACGGTCGGACACGTTCTGCTCGCTTCGGCAGCAGCCTACCCGCTGGCCAAGTACAATTTTATTGGTTCTAAGACCCTGTTCTCGATTGTCGTACTGTCGCTGATGTTCTCCTCGCAGGTGACGGCGATCCCGAACTATATGACGATGTCCTGGCTGGGCTGGATTGACACGTACTGGGCGATCATTGTGCCAGCATTTGCCTTCCCGCTCGGGCTCTATCTGATGAAGCAGTTCATTGAGCAGATTCCGATGGCCTTGATTGAATCCGCCAAAATTGACGGTGCGAGCGAGTACCGCGTGTTCTGGACGATTGTTATGCCGCTGGTTAAGCCAGCATGGTTCACGCTTATTATCTTGTTGTTCCAGATGTTATGGGCCACCGACGGCGGCAGCTTTATCTATAGCGAAGAGCTTAAGACCATGCACTATGCAATGGGACAAATTATTCAAGGTGGTATTGCCCGGGCAGGTATAGCAGCAGCGGTAGCTCTGCTATTGATGAGCGTTCCGATGGCGTTGTTCGTCATCACTCAGAGCCAGATCATTCAGACGATGGCATCTTCCGGAATGAAGGAATAGCACGGGAGGAACGAAAATGAAGCTTATTAAGTCAATTAGCAAAGTAGTGCTTGTCTTAACAACAGTAAGCTTATTAGCATCACCGCTTCAAGCGGGAGCTGCTCCCTATGAGGGGTACACCTACTCCTACTGGGGTGATAGTGTGAATACCCCTAATGCTTACATTCCGTCAGGCACGATTGATGGTAGCGAGCAAGGTATTGGCAAGCTTTTAGAACCGAGCGATATGTATGTTGCTGAGGATGGCTTGCTTTATGTACTGGATGCAGGGAATGGACGAATTGTCGTCTTTGATACAGATTGGCGGGTTGTTCGAGAGATTCGCGGCTTTGTGCGAGATGGGAAGAATGAGAAGTTCAATAGTCCGCAAGGAATCTATGTTACGAAGCACAACCATATCTATATTGCAGATACTGAAAACCGCAGAGTGGTGGAGCTAACAGGAGAAGGAGACTTTGTGCGCGACATTGGAGCTCCGAAGTCTGATGTCATCCGCTCTGGCTTCGAATATTACCCGATCAAGGTTACTGTAGATCATGCGGGCCGGATCTATGTTGTCGGCAGAGGGGTCTTCGATGGAATTATCGAGCTTGATGCGGACGGCAACTTCACTGGTTTTATGGGGACGAACCGAGTCAAGTTTGATGCATGGGACTACTTCTGGAAGAAAATGTCGACCAAAGAGCAGCGCAGTAAGCTGGAACAATTTGTTCCGCTAGAGTTCAACAATGTGGATCTCGACAGCGAAGGCTTTTTGTATACGACGACATCTGAGCCGACCTCTACCGATCCGATTAAGCGGCTGAATCCAGTTGGAGAAGATGTCTTGCGGCGTCAAGGCTACTGGTTCCCAAGAGGAGATATATATTCCATGGGAACGAGTGAAAGTTCACTCTTGATCGATGTCAAAGTCGGTGAGAATGGGGTATATAGTGCGCTTGATTCCCGAAAGGGGCGTGTATTTACCTATGACCAAGACGGAAATCTATTGTACATTTTCGGTCGTATGGGTGAGCAGGAAGGCACGTTCCGAACCCCTGTTGCTTTAGAGCGAAGAGGGGATGATTTCCTGGTGCTGGATAAGGCGATGAATCGAATCAGCGTATTCAAGCCTACCCGTTATGGTGCATTAATTAATGAAGCGAATCATCTGCTGTTCTCTGGCAAGTACGATGAGGCGGAACAGAAGTGGAAGGATCTGCTTAAGCTAGACTCCAATAATGAAATCGCTTATGTCGGTATTGGCAAGGTGATGCTCCGCCAAGGAGAGAACAAGCAGGCACTGGAATATTTGAAGCTTGGTTATGACAGGGAGTACTACTCTAAGGCATTCGGCAAATATCGCAAAGAGGTGGTACGTGAATATTTTGGGACAGGGATGACCATCGTGATCGTCCTGGGTGTAGCTCTGGGGGGCTTCAGCCTCTTAAGAAGAAGGGCGAGAGGGAAGGTGAAGACAAATGTTACGTGAGATGACCAAAACCCCGTTTTATGTACTGCTTCATCCTTTTGAAGGATTCTGGGATTTAAAGTATGAGAATAAGGGCAAACTGCGCGTTGCCCTGACCATGCTACTACTACTGACGGTGGCGACCATTCTGCTACGGCAGTACGCTGGTTTTGTTGTTAACTTTAATTATCCCTATGATCTCAATAGTATTAATGAACTGCAATATATTGTGTTGCCATTCTTTCTATGGTGCGTAGCTAACTGGTCTTTGACGACGCTCATGGATGGTGAAGGGAAATTCAGGGAAATTGTGATGGCTACTGGTTACGCGCTGCTTCCGCTGATCTTGATGAGATTCGGGAATGTGCTGATCAGTAACATCATTACTACGCGCGAATCCGCCTTCTATTACATGATAGATTCACTTTCTGTACTATGGTTTGTCTGGCTGCTGTTTATCGGCACGATGACGGTACATCAATATACAGTTCTGAAGACCATTGTCACGATGGTGCTAACCTTGGTGGTTATGGGGATTATCATGTTCCTGGGGCTGTTATTCTTCAGCTTGCTTCAGGAAATGATCGGTTTCGTGGTATCCATCTATAATGAGATTTCATACCGCATCTAGGAAGGAGGCTGGCAGACGTGAAAAACAAATGGAGAGCGGCGATTGCTGCGGCAGTTGTAATCAGTTTAGTAACTGCTGGAAGCGGGCCAATCGGGCATGCTGAAAATGTTGCTGCTGCGCCCAATTCCTTGGATGCGCCGGTAACTCAAAGTGACTCGTCTGAAGAGGTGGTTCATTCTTCCGGCGCAGCAGCTTCGGCTCTAGAGTCCATGACGCTGGCTGCCGAGAACGAAGCATTGGCACTTTACTATAGTCCCAAGACGACAGAGATTGCTGTCAGTAATAAGAAGGATGGTACAATTTGGTTCTCGAACCCGCAGGATCGGGATAAGGACGGTAAAGCGTCTGGGATGAATAAATCAATGTTATCCAGCCAATTGCTGCTGAATTTTTCGGATAAAACAGGCAAGCCGCAGCAATATAACAATTTCAATCAGAGTGTGGAGTACGAGCAATTTGAAATTGAGAAGCTGGGTGACGGCCTTAAAATCGTCTATACCATCGGCGAAAAGCTGCGCGGTGTAGAGCAGATTCCAAAGTTTATTAGTGAAGAACGTTTCCAAACACTGATCCTGGATAAGATCAAGGATGAGAAGAAGAAAAAAGATGTCCTTAGCAGATTCAACTTGGATGAGAATAGTAAGCTCTATGAGCGGCGTGATACTGCCTTAAAAGGGATGGCGCTGACCAAGACACTGCGTACGCTAGAGGAAATCGGATATGGCGAAGAAGAGATGGAGATTGACCGTAAGAACAGTGATGCGGTCAGCCAGGCTTCATTCGTGATTCCTGTGACTTATCGTCTTGCTGATGATCAGCTCGTAGTGAATGTATCCGCTGAGAATATTGAGAACAAAGGTTTCTTTCTACACTCCATTTCCGTTCTACCTTACTTTGGTGCTGCGGGTACCAAGGATCAGGGCTACATGTTCGTACCTGACGGCTCTGGTTCGCTCATTCATCTCAATAACAATAAGTTGACTGCCTATGGTTATAATGTGCCACTGTACGGAGCCGATTCCGTTAGCTTGCCGAAAAAGCAGGTGCCAGGCGGATTAACAGCTCGTTTGCCGGTGTTTGGTATGAAAAAGAATGATGCAGGTTTTGTAGCCATCGTAGAAAATGGGGACGGAATCGGACGCATTGAAGCCGATATAAGCGGACGGGCTAACTCCTACAATTATGTGTTCAGTAGTTATGAGATCACTGGTTCTGATCCGCTTGCGCTGACAGGATTCTGGATGCAGCAGTCGGTTCCCAAATTCCAGGAAAGACCTTATAACGGCGATATTACCGTTCGCTACGGTTTCTTGCAAAAAGAGGATGCAAGCTACAGTGGGATGGCTTCCTACTACCGTTCGTACTTAATCAAGAAGCATGGGCTTACGAAGCTGCAAGAGCAGGAGCAAATTCCGTTCAATGTGGAATTGATTGGTGGAATTCCAACACGGAAATTCTTCCTGGGTATTCCTTATACCTCTTATCAGCCACTGACCACGTTCAGTCAGGCGCAGGACATTCTTAATCAGCTTCAGAACGATGGTATCCACAATATTAAAGTCCGCTATACGGGATGGTTCAATGGCGGGCTAAATCATAAAATTCCATCCTCTGTATCCGTGGATAGCAAGCTGGGCGGGAAAAAAGGACTTGCGGAGCTACAGGATTTTGCCAATAGTAACGGAATCACGCTGTATCCCGATGTATCATTCATGAGAGTGCTTCAGGATAAAGGGGATTTCAAGCCTAAAAGAGATGCGTCACGTACAATGAATGGCGTAGTAGCAACGGTCCATCCTTACGATATAGCTAGTTATTTCAAGCTTACGTATTTGGAGCCGACCTATCCGCTCTCTCCTGCAAGGCTGCCTGTAGTTGTCGATAAATTTATAACTCAGTACAACAAGCTCGGGCAAAAGGGATTGTCTCTACATGATATGGGAGATGAACTGAATTCCGACTTTAATACGAAGAATGTCCTTACCAGGGAAGAGAGTAAGAAGGCAGTAGAAGAGCAGCTTGCGAAGCTGCACACTTATCCGAACATGATGGTCTCTGGTGGTAACGCATACACTCTTCCTTTTGTAGATAGTGTCGTTAATGCACCGCTGGAGAACAGCGGGTATAACCTTACCGATCAGAGCGTGCCTTTCTATGAGATGGCCCTACATGGGTACATTGATTATGCAGGGAAAGCGCTCAATCTCTCGGATGAGCAGGATACTCGTTATCATGTCCTAAAATCACTGGAGACTGGCGCTGGGCTGTACTTTACTTGGTTCTACGAGAAACCATCTCTGGTGAAGGAAACAGGGTTCGACTATCTGTATTCTGCGAGCTATCAAAATTGGATGGATGAGGCGGGACGTGCATATGCCGAAGTGAACAACGCGCTTAGCAAAGTACGGACCCAGAGCATACAGGATCATCAAATGCTAGAAACAGGTGTCTATCAAACCACCTATGAGGATGGGACAACAATAGTAGTCAACTATAATGATTATGCGGTCAACGTAGGGGGCGCTGCTGTTGAAGCAATGGGATACCTGATTGGAGGCGAGCACAATTGAAGCTACCCAGAGTCGGGCTAACGCTGCATCAGCGGCAAAAGTATAAAGGCGTATGGTTTATTCTCCCCTGGTTCGCCGGATTCCTGTTATTGTTCCTTGTGCCGCTTATTAATTCGCTGCGCTATAGCTTCAGTACACTGAAGGTGAACGATAATGGATTTTCTATGCAATCTGTAGGTTGGGCTAATTTTAAGAATGCTTTGTTTCAAGATGAGCATTATGTACGAACGTTGACTGAATCCATGATGAACATGGCCATCAACGTACCGCTCATTGTTATTTTCAGTTTGTTTGCAGCGGTACTGCTGAATCAGAAGTTCAAAGGAAGAGGTTTAGTTCGCGCCATATTCTTCTTGCCGGTTATTCTAGCCTCTGGTGTTATCGCTGCAGTTGAAAGCGGCGACTACACCCAAGGAATCATCAAAAGTGCGACTCAGACGTCAAGCGGCGAGTTTGCTCTGTTTCGTAATCTAGAGCTCGCTAAGCTGCTGCTGAACTCGGGTGTCAACTATCATATCGTTCAATATCTGGTCGAGGCGGTTAACCGGATCTATCAGATCATTACCGCCTCTGGCGTGCAGATTCTAATTTTCGTAGCAGGCTTGCAATCCATTTCTGGATCGCTTTATGAAGCCTCCAAAATCGAAGGTGCAACAGGATACGAGTCATTCTGGAAAATTACGTTTCCGATGATCAGCCCGTTGATTTTGACGAATGTGGTCTATTCTATCATTGATAACTTGCTTACAAGCCCAACAACCCAGCAAATTCGGGATACGGCCTTCAAGTCCTACCAGTTTGGACTTAGTGCAGCAATGGCGTGGATCTATTTCGTCGTGATCTCGCTCTTCTTATGGCTAGTTACGATGCTCATTTCCAGAAAAGTATTCTACTACGACTAAGTTAGGAGGGAGCCTGCTATGAAAGCTGAAAGTCTTAGAGAAAAGGCGCATGTGCTACCTTCTTCCTTGGAGCGCATGACTCATAAGAGTTTTTGGACGAATAAGGTGAAAAATTGGCTTTGGGTTTTTGTTCGAAGTGTTCTTCTTGCTGGTATATCCTTTATTATCTTGTATCCCATTCTGATTAAGGTCATGATTGCGATCAAAGACCCTGTTGATCTGTATGATGCTAGTGTAGTCTGGATTCCAAAGCACTTCACGTTAAGAAACTTTGTGTTAGTTAGCGAATCGCTGAATTATCCGAAGGTTCTGCTCAACACCTCGCTATTGTCTATCCTGGTCATGGTGTGCCAGACTTTGTCTTGTGTTCTTGCCGGTTATGGATTCTCCAGAATGAAGTTCCGGGGGAGCGGTTTGTTGTTCGGCTGCGTGATCTTTACGATTCTAGTGCCACCACAGACCATTATGATTCCAACCTATTTGACTTATAAAAACTTTGATATTCTCGGTATCATTACCTTCTTCACAGGTAAACCTCTGAATCTCATCGATACTTACTGGCCGTTCTTTATTTCCTCTATTCTAGGAATGGGGCTGAAGACAGGACTATTTGTTTACATTTTCCGTCAATTCTTTAGAGGGATTCCTAAGGATTTGGAGGAAGCAGCTTGGGTGGATGGATCGGGAACCTTCGGAACCTTTATGCGGATTATTCTGCCTAACGCGGTTCCGGCACTGGTCACAGTCATGCTATTTTCCTTCGTGTGGCAATGGAATGATTCCTTCTTCACGGGAATGATCTTGAATGAGACTGGCGTAATGTCATCCATGGTATCGAGCGCCTGGGGCCAGATTATGTTCTATCTGCGATACACGGAGACTTCTCTCGGTATGGACCCGCTGTATGCATCCATGATTCGTAATACTGCAGTATTGATGGCAATTCTGCCGCTGATTATTATGTACTTGTTTGTACAGCGCCACTTTGTAGAAAGTATGGAGCGCAGTGGTCTTGTGGGTTAATCGCTAGCTCTAATCTGAATCGGGCGCAAGAAGGTTGAATGCTTTCTTGCGCCCTTGTTTATACGACAATAGGTGGAAGGGTGGATGTAAGCTGATTAAGAACAGAAAGCTAATACTTGCCGCTCTGCTTCTTATCATTGGAGTTGTGGTTGTTTTTGTATGGCTTAGTAATCCCCGGGGGGAGGAGAAGGCTATAGATTCACCAGCGAAAGATACGGTAGTACAGGAGCAGCAAGCTGCTGCAGAATTGCCAGCGGCGAATGCGACCGAGCCACCAGCACCGACCCTATATGAATTCCAAGCTAATGATTCTCGCAACACTTTGAAAGGACCGCATACCGAAATCGCTGATTGCGCACCGTGTTCTGATGGCAAACAGGTAGGGGGTCTCTTCGAGGGCGGTTCAATACAGTTTAATAATGTAGAGGTAGAGGAATCTGGGAAATACATTGTAACCGCTTACTATGTGTCGGGAGATCCACGTACTTTTTATGTTAAGGTTAATGACAAAGATTCAGAGAAAATCGACTTTCCAGAAGTTGCGAAAGACGACTGGGAATCAGTGGGCAGCTTTGATTTTGAGATCGAGCTAAGCGGTGGCAACAATGTCCTGCTGTTCTCTGACGGTGATTGGTACTCTCCGAATTTGGATCGAATTTTGATCAAGAAGGACCCTGATAGCATTAATGTTGGACAGAATCCAGCGTTCCAGTGGGGCGATTCGGCCAATATTGGTGAGGCCAGTGCCATTTTGAATTTTGGAGATATTAAGGTGTCGCAGCATAGCTCTGGATTTACAGTGAATAGTGGTACTTACCAATTGCTTTATAATACGACAACCGGATTATCATCATACTCCTGGGATGGCAAGATGATTGCTAAGGGGGTATATAGCAGCTTCAAGCTGAATGAGGATCTGGTCTACAATAATGAGTATGATACACACATGTTGCTAACGGATCAGATTGAACAGATTCAGGATGGACACGGGAAGGGTATTAAGTTCATTGTCCGTAATGAAAAGCAAGGGCTACCAACACTTGATCAAATCTATTATGTGTACGAGAAGAGCAACTACTTTATCAAAGCTGAAGAAGTGAGCGGCAGTAGTGAGCTAAGTAGTAACGAGATGGCTCCAGTGGTGCTGGAGACATCTGGTGGGATCGATCTTGGACAGTATGGTGATAACCGCGTGCTTATCGTGCCGTTCGATAATGATGCATGGGCGCGTTATGATTCCAAGTCGATGAACACACACTTGAACACGAAGAGCAATATTAGTTCTGAAGTGACGGCGATCTTTGATAATGCCAGCCGTAACGGTCTGATCGTCGGATCGGTGACTCATGATACATGGAAGACAGGAATTCACTGGAGCGGTACAGATAATCGTCTGGATCAGCTTAAGGTATTCGGTGGCTTTACTTCCAAAAAGGTCACCTATGATAGCTTGCCACATGGTGCGATCAAAGGAAAGATACTGAAGTCGCCGCAAATTTTCGTCGGTTTCTACAGCGATTACCGTGACGGGATGGAAGCTTATGGCCGCGCGAATGCAGTAGTAGCGCCTCCACTAGCCTTTGGACCGAATATTCCGCCAGGCGTTCCGGTAGGCTGGAATAGCTGGGGAGCGCATGCAGAGCATCTGTCGTACGATAATCTGATGGCAGCGTCTAACTTTTTCCATGACCATCTCCAAAATGCTTCCTTCAATAATAATGGTGCTGTGTTTATGAATATGGATTCCTTCTGGGATAATCTGTCGGATGAGCAGCTTGATGAAGCTGTGGTGAAGATCCGCAAGAACGGACAGATTCCGGGAACATACCATACACCATTCGTATATTGGGGTAAGAATATGATTGCTGTAGTGGAAGGAACAGATGGGCAGTACACTTATGGCGATATCATCCTCAAAGATAGTGAAGGGAAGCTCGTGCCGTATGGGAATGGAATCGCCCTTGATCCCACTCATCCAGGTACGAAGATGAAGATCGATTATGATATTGCCCGCTTCAAAGCCCGTGGCTATCAGTTCATTAAGCTCGACTTCCTTACTCATGCGACAATGGAAGGGAAGTTCTATGATGAGAAGATCACGACAGGAATACAGGCTTATAACGAAGGGATGTCCTATTTGTTAAAACAGATTGGTGACAGCATGTTCATTAGTGAATCTATTGCACCGATCTTCCCGAGTCAGTACGCGCACAGTCGGAGAATCTCTTGTGATATTGATGGCTCGGCGTCCTCTACAGAATATCAGTTGAACAGTCAGACATATGGCTGGTGGCAGAATGGGACGATCTATCATTATACCGATCCAGATTATATGACCCTGCTTAAAGGTGGAGGCTACGCGGGAGCCCAGTCCCGCGTGAATGCAGCTGCCATTTCGGGGACAGTGTACTTCAGTTCGGATGATGCGACTAATAAAGATGCACAAAATCTGATGAAGAAGCTACTCACCAACCCGCGCGTGAATGCACTCGCTGTCAAAGGCAAGGCGTTCCGCAATGTGGAGGGCAATACAGGAACCGCGGCTTCGGATACATTTGTTCTGGAAGATCAGGGAGATTATTATCTGGCTGTATTTAACTACGGTAAGGAATCTACGGAGAAAATCGTTGATCTCGAGCGCGCAGGGATTCCGGTGAATAGCAGTATACTTGATCTGTGGACTAATAAGCCGGTCTTATCCCAAAATGGGAAGCTTACGCTCACCCTTAGCAAGGGACAATCCGTATTGTATAAACTGGCTCCAAAATAAAGGCTGGCTACAAGCATTGAGATTCAAGCGCTGATTGGACATTGTCCAGTCAGCGCTTTTTTTGGATATGCCAAGTAATGACCCAGGCTAAACGTCTTCGTCATTTGATATTTAATTAAAAAATCAAGTTCACGATTTCGAATCAAAGTTATGACCTTGAGTGATCTCTTTCTCTTTTGTATACGCTGCTGCATGTTTAAAGCAAGCTCTATCATTACGTCATATTAATGTTATTTAATATTACATTTAAAAGTTATATTTTAAGTGTAAATGGTATGAAAATACTATTTCCGTTCTATGATCCGATAAAATTAAATTATACGTGTCATGTATATTGACGTTATTTTGGGTTCGTGCTAAATTGTATTCAAAGTTAATCAACTCATCAAATAATTTAATTAAAAAATTAAAAAAAGAATTGGGGGAGAGGCGAATGTCAGCCATATTGGTGGAGAACTTGTCCAAAAGGTTTTCGCGCAAAGGACAGTGGACTGAGGCTTTACGTAACATCGATTTGGAGCTTGATAGCGGTACATTCGTCAGTCTGATTGGACCGAGCGGATGTGGAAAATCAACGCTGCTGCGCATCATCGGCGGACTGGAGACCGCGGATGTCGGAGGGGTAAGTATCGGCGGAATGACCCCGCTTGAGGCGCAGGCCTCGAAAGTGTTCGGCTTTGTCCCTCAGGCGCCCGCTTTGTTTCCTTGGCGCACGATTATTGAGAATATGCAGCTGCCGCAGGAAGTGAACCGCAAAGGCGGCGCAGCCTATGAGGGCAACCGCGAAGACGAGACGGAATTGCTGCGAGCTGTCGGTCTCGGCGACTTCACCAACGCATATCCGAAGGAGTTGTCGGGCGGCATGCAGCAGCGTGTGGGGATTGCGAGGGCGTTCGCAAGTGGTGCGCCGATCCTGCTCATGGATGAACCCTTCTCCGCGCTTGATGAAATCACAAGAGAGAAGATCAGTCACCAGTTGATGAGTATCTGGGAGAAACATCAAAAAACCGTTGTATTTGTTACGCATAACATCCGCGAAGCTGTATTTCTATCGGATAAAGTTGTTGTCATGTCGAGCCGTCCCGGGCGAATAACCGAGATCGTCGACATTAATCTGCCGCATCCTCGAACGAAGATGGAAGAGAATGATCCGATTTTTCATGACTATGTACATCAAATCCGTGCTTTGTTGCAGGAAAGGTGGGATTGACTATGGTGGTCGTTGATAAGCAAAACACATCGAGATTAAACGCAAAAGGAGCAGGTGTAACGATGATGGAGATTAAATTGAATGCCAATAGGAAGTCTGGAATTACGTTTGATCCGTCGTCCGCACCTTCTAACAAGTTTTCGAAAACGCGTCGGGCCTTATCATCGTCGGCACCGCCGACGGTTGCCTTCATTGGCTTCTTCCTTGTCTGGGAGGCGCTCGTTCGCCTGATCGGTCTCAATGCACTGACGCTCCCCGCACCAAGCTCAGTGCTTTCAGAATTGTTTGGACACTTCTCCTTCTACTTGCCACATGCTTGGACAACACTGTACGAGGCGATTGGAGGATTCCTCCTTGGGTCTGTGCTAGCCCTGACGGGTGGGATCATCATGGCGCACTCGCGTTTGATTGAGCGCTCGCTGCTCCCGCTCGCCGTACTTGCCAACGTGACACCGATCTCGGCGATCGCTCCACTACTCATGATTTGGTTTGGTTTCGGGGCGTTGCCCAAGGTGCTGATCGCGGCAATCGTCACTTTTTTCCCGATGCTGGTCAACTCGATTACAGGCTTCCGCTCTGTTGATGCTAACAACTATGAATATATGAAGTCGCTCCACGCGAGCAAGATGGAGATTTTCTTGAAACTACGGCTGCCGAATAGTCTACCCTATCTGTTCTCTGCCGCTCGCACCTGCGTTAGTCTGAGCGTAATGGGGGCGGTCGTTGGCGAATGGAGCGGCTCGACGGAAGGACTAGGCAATCTGGTAATGCTGTCAAGTAATAATATGCAGATGAATCAGGTATTCGCTTCGATCCTACTGCTCGCACTGATGGGGATTATACTGACCAATCTCGTCCGTTTGGTCGAACGCAGGGTGCTTTCATGGCATAGCTCTGAACAGTCCAAAGGATAACTTAGGCGTACAGCATCACGAGTAATCGATAACAATAGAGGTGGAGGTCTGGGATATGGCAAAGAATAAAGGCTTTAAAACAGTAAGTTCGGTAGGCGCACTGCTGACGCTGTTCGCGATGGTACTGGCGGGCTGCGGAGGCAATTCTGGCAATTCCAGCAGCTCCTCTTCTTCGGCAGCAGCATCGCCTACCGCAATCGTGTCGACACCTGCTTCGGCAGAATCGGACTGGGCAGCACGCAAGGCGTCCAACGAGAAGGCAGGGAAAATCAGGTATATGACGGGATTTTACTTCGGGGCATCGCCGCCTGATCTGGAAGTTGTTGTTGCGGATGAGCTCGGATACTTTAAGGATTTGGGCATCGATGTTGAGATTCAGGGTGGTCTTGATTCCGAGGGGATGAAGTTCCTTGCTGCGGATAAGATACAGATCGCTAGTGCAGGCGCCCCTAGCCTTGTCATCCAGTCGGTTGCTAGCGGTGCTGGTATTAAAGGGATTGCTACCTTTGGCGCCAAAGGGAACAACGCGCTGATGGTTATGGCTGACTCAGGCATTACGAAACCACAGGATCTGGTAGGTAAAACGATTGGGTACCACGGGGCGTTGCCGCCAAACTATGTAGCCATGTTCAAAAATGAAGGGATTGATCCAGCCTCGGTTAAAGGCGTCTCAGTCGGTTATGATCCGAGCGTGCTGAGTTCCGGCAAAATCGACGCGCTCACTGTCTACAAGTCTAACGAACCACACATTATGGAGAGCAAGGGATTCAAGGTAAATTTGATTGATCCTGGTGACTACGGTGCTAAGACGTCATTTGGCGTCATCGTAGCTAATGATGAGTTTGCCAAGGAGCATCCGGATACGGTTGCGGATTTCCTCCGTGCTGTCGCCAAAGCCCATGAATGGGCGCTTGCTAATGGTGAAAAAGCGCTCGATATGTTGAAGAAGCGTTCACAATCGGGGTACGATCTGACCTCTGAGACTAATCGGTGGGCGGTTGAAAGTCAAATTGTTAAAGATGCACAAGACTCAAAGCACGGAGTGGGATGGCAAACGGACACACAGTGGCAGAATGAGATCGACATGCTGAAGAACGCAGGCGTGCTGACGAAGACACTGGCTGTTACAGATGTCATGGACAACCAATATCTCAATTCCATCTACGACGGAGCTAATCTGATCTGGCCAAACAAATAACAAACATCAGCTGCAGGAGGATACGAATATGACAAAAGGTATTGATTATAACAATGTGGACTTCGGCGTCTTTTTACCTATCACGAATGGAGGCTGGATCATATCGGATTCTGAGCCCCGTCCAGACGGTAGTTATCTACTCAATCGCGCAGCTGCTGTGATCGCAGAGGAGACCGGATTTGATTTCATTATGTCGATGGCGAAGTGGAAGGGGTATGGCGGCACGACAAATCACTGGGGCACTTCACTTGAATCGATGACGATGATGGCGGGCCTGGCTGAGGCAACCTCTCGGGTTAAGGTGTTCGCTACGGTGCATACGCTGCTCTATCATCCGGCTGTCGCTGCCAAGATGTTCGCGACACTGGATCAAATCAGCGGCGGACGGGTCGGCATGAACGTTGTGTCGGGCTCTTATGCGGGAGAATTCAGACAGATGGGCACATGGCCGGAGCATCTGGACCATGATGCCCGCTATGACCTGGCCCGTGAATGGATGCAGGTCGTGAAGAAGCTGTGGAAGGAGGAGCGTGTCAATCATAAGGGCGAGTATTTCGAACTGATCGACTGTGAGTCTAATCCGAAGCCGTTGCAGCAGTCACCTCGTCCGCCGATCATCTGTGCAGGTCAATCTGAGAAAGGGATGGGCTTCACTATTGAGGAAGGCGATGCCTGCTTCATTGGTGGCCGTGATCTGGACGAATTGGCGGCCTTGTCGAGACGCGCCAAGGAGATGGCTGCAGAGCGGGGGAAGACAATCAAGACGTACTCGATGTTCGGAGTGCTTCCGGCAAATACACAAGAGGAAGCGGAGGCCAAGCTGAAGCATTTTCAAGATGGTGCTGATATTGAGGCGATAAAAGGGTTGCTGCGCAGCTACGGAATGGATCCGGATGGCCGCGAGAATGCAATGCAAGCACGTGCCAAGAACGTGTTCATGAATGAAATGCTCGTTGGCGACGCAGATTCACTCGCTTCGCAAGTTCGCCACATCATTGAGCATACGGGTATCGATGGTATGATGCTGACGTTCTCGGACTACACCGAAGATCTCCGCTATTTCGGGGAGCGCGTAATACCGCTGTTGCGCAAGGTGGAAGAATGAAGACAGCGCTACTGATTATCGATGTGCAGTATGACTTCTGCGCGCCGGACGGTGCGGTAGCGGCATTCGGTGCCGATCTGTCTACAATCGATGGGACGGTGGACAGGATTGAGCGACTGGTAAGTGGGGCCCGTCGCGCCGGTGTCGATGTCATCTTCATCCGGCTTGAAACGGAACCGAAATTAGACTCGCCTGCAATGCTTAGATGGTATGAGAGACAGGGCATCGATCCCATGGTAGCGGCGGCCGTATGCCGTAAGGGGGAGCCGGGGGCGGATTATTATCGCCTCTTCCCTGCACCGGGCGATACAGTTGTCTCGAAGACGCGGTATAGCGGCTTCGTCGGCACGAATCTGGAAGAGGTGCTGAAAGAGAAGGAGATCGGTATTGTGTACGCGACAGGTGTCACGACAGAATGCTGTGTAGAGTCGACCGTGCGCGACGCATTCATGCGAGATTACGACGCTTTTGTTGTTAGTGATGCGTGCACAGCCTACGAGGAAGAGCTTCATCTTTATTCGTTGCGGGCGATGGCATTGAACTTCGCTACGCTGATTGACACGGAAACGCTACTGGCAGAGTGGTCAGATATCGGGGAGGTATAAGCATGGCGGAACATCGTAATCTCATAAACACAGAGGACGGAGCCGGCGCAGATGCAGGGCGAATCGCCGAAATAGAAGACCTCGTCCGGCGCCATATCGACACTGAGGAGCTGACCTCACTTATCCTGGAGTTGTGTAACATTCGCAGTCTGGCGGGTTATGAGAAGGAGGCGGGTGACTATGTATTCGCCTGGATGGAGCGGGAGGGCTTTGCTCCGAGTCGTGTTGGTATGGTCGAGGATCGGTTCAGTGTCGTCGGTAGACTGGGTGGAGAAACGCCGGAGGCAGGTAGGAATTTGCTGTTTACGAGCCATCTGGATACGGAAGCACCGCAGTACAATTGGCGTGATCAGTGGAAATACCGTCCAGGCGGTACAATTGATGATCCGGGTTGGACGACAGCCTCGCTAGTCGAGGGGCGCTTCTCCGGGCATCCGGTGGAGAATGATCGGGGGCCGATGGCATGCTTTCTTATAGCAGCCAAAGCGTTGAAGCTGGCAGGTCTGCCCCTGGCGGGACATCTGTACCTGACTGCTTGTCCAGCGGAGATCGGTCCCGAGCATGTTGAGGAGTTCAAGGGTACACAGTATCTGGGTAAGGAGATCGGTGCGCACTATATGATGACACATGGCGGTGTTGCACCGGACTACGCGATTGCGGCTGAAGGTACTGACTTTGGCATCTCTTGGGTAAGCTGCGGCCATGCGCTCTTCCGCATCGATGTCTATGGTGAGGATGTGTTCACGCCACTGCTGGAGCATCCGGCTGAATTGAAGGATCATCCGAGTGCGCTTGTACAGGTTGCGCCGCTCATTGTGGACGTGCAACTCTGGGCTGCAGATTACGAAATCCGGCAAACGTACCGCTCGCCGGGCGGCACAGCTGTTCCGAAGGTGCAGATCTCAGCCATTCGTGGCGGTGATCCTCATATCTTTGGCGGAGGAAGTGAGGTCTGTTCGCTTTATGTTGAGGTAAATCTAACTCCTGCTCAGAACGTCGCTGATGTGCAGCGCGAACTGGAGGCGTTACTGAAGCGCGGCCGTTATAACGGCGCTGTTCGGCCAATAGTCTACCGCCAAGGTTTTGAAGCGGACGCAGCACGAATCGATCCTCTGCGTACCGCGCTGGCTGCAGCGGGCGAAGCTAGCGGACGCGGGGCGGCGCCAATCGCGCACCCGGTCTATTCCAGCATGTGGCGGGATCATAACGTGTTTAACATGTATAACATACCGTCGGCGACTTATGGTCCGACCCGGTTCCAACCGAGCCTAAAGGATATGGTCGATGCAGCTGTCGTCTATGCTGTAACCGCCTGGCAGGTATGCAACAGCCGAAGATAGCCGGAATATCAGTGAACAATTGTAATTTTGCTTCGATTGATTGGGAGGGATAGAGTATGGAAGGTACTGCATGGAGAAGCGTGATGGGGAAGTTCGCCACGGGAGTTACAGTAATTACAACGCTCGATGAAGCAGGACAGCCGATAGGGATGACAGCCAATGCATTCACGTCTCTGTCGCTCGAACCGTCGCTACTTATTATTTGCTTGGATAAGGGAAGCAGCACACTGGTTAGCCTGCTTGCAGCAAGGAAGTTCGCGGTCAACTTCCTGGCCGATACGCAGGAGGACCTATCTCGGTGCTTTGCACGAAAGAGCGAGACTGACAAATTCGCAGAGATTGACTATCGTGAGGGCGAACTGGGGCTGCCCATACTTGGCGGCTGCCTTGCTTCAGTTGAATGCCGTCTGGCGGATACGCTGGATGGAGGCGACCATCTGATTCTGGTTGGACAGGGCGAATTCCTGTACGAGTCGGAAACGCAAGCAAGCCCCCTATTATTTTACCAGGGTAAGTACAGAGCGCTGCAGGCGCTGGAGGGCTAAGGAGGGTTCTTATATGCATATCGCGGTTATTGTTGGTAATCCGAAACCGTTATCAAAGACCTATACAATCTCGCTTCGCCTTGCCGAAGCGATCGCTGAGTATGCCGAGCATACGTCACTTCATGTGACCTATGAATTGATCGATTTGGCGCCACATGGTGGCTCACTTCTATCATGGGGGGACCCTGTGGCAGCCGAACTAAATGAGCGTATTGCCCGTGCGCAAGCTGTTGTATTCGCTAGCCCTACATATAAGGCTACCTATACAGGGCTCCTGAAGCTGTTTGCGGATCAGCTGCCGCCGGAGGCGTTGGCTGGCAAGTTAGCTATTCCTCTGCTCGTGGGAGCGGCTCCGCATCACAGTCTGGCTGTCGAGCTTCACCTGAGGCCGCTGCTCATCGAACTGGGGGCTTCCTGCCCGACAAAGGGTCTGTACGTGATGGACTCTCAGTTGGACGACTTCGGGACAATCGCGAAAGAATGGGTGTCACAGAACGATAAGTGGCTGCTGAACCGGGTTTGAAGATATACTTTAATAAATTGGAAAGGAGGAAAGGAAATGATTGGACCAGGTCCGGCAGAAACCAAAATAAATGTTCAGGAACGCATTTTAATAGCTGCGGAGGAGGTTTTTTCCGCTTGCGGCTTTGCGGGAACGCGTATAAGTGAGATCGCTGTTAAGGCTGAAGTTAATCAGGCGCTTATCCATTATTACTTCGAATCGAAGGAGAAGCTATATGAAGCAGTGCTCGTCAGTCTGTTCCGACAGTGGGAGGAGTACGTTAATAAACTATCCTGGAGCGGGATGAACGCGCCGGAATTTCTGGCAACCTACATTCGTGCACAGTTCCGTCTTAAGTGCCAGATTCCGAATCTGTACAGAATATTCCATTGGGAAGCGATGGAAGAGGGTGATCTGTTCACTAAATATGCCTCCTCTACCTGGTATGAGGATTTCTTGAAGCACACAGAGATGATTCTCGATTGGCAACAGGAAGGTGCGTTAGACGCGGGTATGAATAGGAAGGCGTTGCTATTCCTGCTGTGGGGCATGATGAACCAATTTTACTTCCGTTCGGAAGATAACTTGCGTGAAATCGTAGGGGGAGAGGGTGATCTGGAATCGCTGCAGGACCGGGTGGCCGATCAGATGATCCGGCTGACGCTGCACGGTGTCGTGCCTGCCCTATACGGCGGAGGGAATAAGGAGGCAGACCCCAAGTGGCGCGAGACGGATTTTATTTACAGTGTTGGTTCTGCCTCAGTTGAGGAGGGCAGTGAGTGCGCAGATATGTGCCTCTGGTTACAGGATTCACTTCGCCAGCCATTGCTGGCGTGGGAGGAGGAGCGTGACACGAGCGGTGGACGGGCGGAGAAGCTAGTATTTGTATTCGCTTCCACTCTATATGGCGAAATGCCGCCGCCTATCGTCTCGTGGTTAGAGGATTTGAGGAATAACCCCAATGTGGAAGAGGTAACCGTTGGTATCTGGGTAGAGCGCGGGAGCGCAGGATCCGAGGCGTTGCAGCGCCTGTTGGAGGATGCCGTCAATAGAATTGGCGCCTATGCTGTAGCTCGTACAGCGGATATAAGCCCGCTGAATTATGCCAAGCGATGCCTCAAATGGGCTGGCCTGCGGGGGTAGAGACCACTTATTAGCGAAACGGAGTGAACGACGATGCAGACGATGCAGATGAAGGCTGCCCTGCCCGGCAAATCAAGACTCAACTGGACGATGGCCGGCTTATTCGTCAGCATCTTTTTGACACAACTTGATCAGACGATCGTCTCGACAGCCCTTCCCACGATTGTGAAGGAACTGTATGGATTGCCACTGATGTCCTGGGTGTTTACGATTTATATGCTGACCTCTACCATGATGATGCCGATCGCCGGCAAGCTGTCGGATTTGTATGGCCGCAAACGTTTTTATATGCTAGGTCTTGTTGTCTTCATACTCGGATCAGCGCTGTGCGGGATTGCTCAGAGTATGCCGCAGCTGATCTTTTATCGGGCGGTTCAGGGCTTGGGTGCAGGCTTCCTCATCCCCGTCACCTACACGCTGGTGTTCACGAACATGCCAAAGGAACGTGCAGGTATTTATCAGACGCTATATATGGGTGTATTCGCAGTGTCTTCCGTGAGTGGCCCGGCGCTCGGCGCCTGGATCACAGAGCACTTGGACTGGCGTTACAATTTCTATATGAACATACCGCTCGGCATACTGGTTTTCGTGGCGATGAGCCGGCTGCTGCCGGTAACGCCCAAGTCGGATGTCAAGCCGAGCGTAGATAAGAGCGGAGCCTTCCTACTCGCCGTATCCACCTTCTCCATCCTGCTGGGTCTTAAGCTCGGCGGCGAAGGCGAGGGCTGGATGTCCTGGCAGGTGGCCGGTTTGCTCGGCTTGGGGTTGATCTGCCTGGTGGCGTTCCTGCGGGTTGAGGTCGTCACGCCAGAGCCGATCTTACCTCTAGTCATGTTTCGTAACCGGGCCATTGGCGGGACGCTGGCAGCGACCTTCCTGCAGGGCGCCATTATGTACGGATCGCTCATATACATTCCGCTTTTCGTCCAAGGTAGTCTGGGTGGTGACGCCTCGGACACCGGGGGCGTCCTGACGCCGTTCATGTTTTCCGTTATGGTGGGGGCCGCAGTCAGCGGTTCGCTTATCAAATGGTGGAGCTGGCGCGTCTGCATCTTTGTTGCTATGTTGATCAGCGCCGGGGGGCTGCTTGGGATGACTGTGGCTAGCTTGAATATCGGCCCATGGCATATCCGGTTCCTGATGATTCTGATTGGTGTTGGCGTCGGCATTATGATGACGGTCGGGCAGATGGCTGTCACCTTCAGTGCTGACGAGCGGATCAAAGGGGTCGCGACTTCATCTGTAGGCTTCTTCCGCTCCGTTGGTGGTGTGTTTGGTACGGCCGTCATGGCGGCTGTTATCAACATGCGGCTTGTCCACGAGCTTCCCGCAGGAGCTGCGGGTGAAGGTAGCGCTGATCAACAGATCCAGCGGCTGCTAGAAGGGGCAAGTGCGAATGGGCAGAGTGCCGCCGCTACACAGGAGGCATTGGCCGCAGCCGTGCATGCAGGCTTCTGGTTTCTGGCAGCCGCAGCTGCGTTCGGTCTTGTGGCGGCATGGTGGACGGGCCGCAGCCGTTTTACAGACACGACTGTCGAGGAGTCGCGAGTAGACATGGCGTCGATGGGCTAATTATGATGGCGAGTACCTGGTGGCTGTTAATGTGGTTGAGACATATCAGAATATTATGTGATGAACAATAGGACGATGTTCTTGGCAAAGCGTGATATGCCTTGGACATCGTCCATTTATAGTGCAATTATTTGATTTGTGAATAAGCAGAATTTATTGACAATATTTCTTCTCTATGACTAAATTAATAATGATAATCAATATCATAATAGAGAAGAGGCGTATATTAGAAAGTGAATAGAAAACGTATTATTCCGTTGCTTATTTTATTAGTAGTCATGATTAGTGGGTGTGGAGCTCAAAAGGCTGTGAATGATTCCTCTTCCCCAAGCCCAAGCCCAACTGAAGCGGCGGCTTCCAATCAGGCGGGAAATAATGATACAATCGTCTATCAATCGGAGCGTGGACCCGTAGAAGTACCTGCTCATCCAAAGCGCATTGTCGCGCTGACCAGTGCTTCTAACGTACTGTCACTCGGCATACCGCTTGTTGGCGTTGATGAATGGACTTACGGTAATCCACTATTCGCAGACAAGCTACAAGGGGTAAACGTGGTGTCCGATGAGAATGTTGAGAGTATTCTGGATCTTGAACCGGACTTGATTCTCGCCGCGGCACACAACAAAAATATTGATAAGTTCGAGAAGATTGCTCCGACTGTAGTCTACACGTGGGGCAAAAATGATTATTTGAAGCAGCATCTGGAAGTCGGTAAGCTCTTGAATAAGGAGAAGGAAGCGCAGGCTTGGATCGATGATTTTACTCAGCGTTCGCAAGAACTGAGCCGCAAGATCAAAGCAAAAATCGGGGAGAATGGAACAGTGTCTGTGCTGGAAGGCGATAACAAGAGCTTCTACGTCTTTGGCAATAACTTCGCGCGGGGAACGGAATTGCTCTATCAAATGATGCAGCTGAATATGCCTGACAAAGTGAAGAAGGATGCGCTCGGTCCAGGTTTATATGCCGTATCTACTGAAGTGCTGGGTGATTATGCCGGAGACTATATCGTCCTGAGCAAAAACGCCAAGGTCGATAATTCCTTCATGGAATCGTCAATCTGGAAGAACCTCCCGGCTGTTGCCAATCATCATGTGATTGAGATTGATACGGAATCCTCCTCTTATAGTGATCCCATCACACTTGAGAATTTATTTAATATTTTTGAAAAAGGATTTTTGCAGTAAGTCCTCAACTATTAATAGTAGGTATAAAGCTTCAAACGCTGATTGGACACTGTCCGATCGGCTTTTTTTATATGTTCACAGCAATCGTGCAGCCTGTATGGGAGCAAAACGTTCAGGGCAAGCTTGGTTAGTGAGCAGACTTCTGGAGAATAATGGGGACGATTTTTTTAGGTTTGAAAAATGTCGCAGTTCATCATAAAAATAAGATATAAATCCATTCATATCAAGTCCTTTGTCGTAGCTTTTATGCTTTGCGTTTGAGAAAATATAACCCAAGGAGATAAGAACAAATGCTTACAAGCATCGATGCAATCGTTTCCAATAATCCTAAGATCCATGCTATTTTGAAAGATTGTCCCTTTGAAGTTTTACGAGAAATGGAGATTCAATCGTTCAAGAAGAACAAGTTTTATTTACCACAAGGGGAGATGCATGCCTTCGTATACATTGTCGTAAGCGGAAACGTCAAAGTCTATGTCATGAATGAAAGCGCTAAACAGGTAACGTTAGATATCTATTCATGCGGTAATTTTATTGGTGAGCAAGAAGCGATGATCCATAAACCATATAGTGCATCTATAGTGAGCATTGGTGAAGTAACTTTAATAAAGATACCTGATAAGGCATTTTTATATTGGCTCTCAAAGGATGCTAATTTCAATCAGATCGTGATTGCTTCTCTATGTGAGCAGATGTATAAGCTTACCAATCGAACGATAAAATACAGCTTAGACAGTGTGCGATCACAAATCATTTCATCGCTTATTGAGGAGAGTAATGGGCAGAAGTCAACAATCATCCAGAAGAAGGCCATTTTAGATTCAGTCTCCTCTACCAACCGAAGTGTCTACCGTGTCTTAAACCAGCTTGAGGTGGAGGGGAGCATCGTCATCAGTGGTGATGAGATAGAGATTGTGGATCGTGAGAAATTATGGATTGACCCTGAAAGGAAGAGATAGGATATGACAGACAAACAAGCACACATTCAACTAGATAGCTCAATTAATGTGCAAAAAGCCATTTTGGTTGGAGATCCGGCCAGAGTAGATAAAGTTGGCGCGCTGATGGATAACGTACAGCCCCTGGCCTATAATAGAGAATTTAAATCGATCAAAGGTAGTTATCAAGGCGAAGATATCTTGGTTATTTCTACTGGGATCGGAGCCCCGTCCGCTGCTATCGCCATGGAGGAGCTGCACAATATAGGGATCACCTCGGTCATCAGAGTAGGAAGCTGCGGCGCGATGCAAAAGAACATTCCGCTAGGGTCTTTAATTATTGCTACAGGGACCGTTCGTGATGATGGTCTATCCAGTAAATACGTTCCATCCATTTATCCAGCCATTCCAGATGCAGATTTGTTGCAGCTAGCTAAGAAGCATCATCCTGAGGGCTATTTCGGAATTACCAGAGCACATGATGGTTTTTACATGGATAACAATGAGGCTGTAGAACAAGAATGGTCTCAGTATGGTGTACTTGGCGGTGATATGGAGACCAGCATCATCTTTGTATTAGGCACATTGCGTAAAATGAAAACACTCTCAATTCTAAATAATGTTGTCTTATACCGTGCCGATTTGTCTGCCGGAGTTAATCAATTAGTCTCAGGAGAAAACACAGTAGCGATTGGTGAACAAGCATCGATTGGGTTGGCATTAACGATTTTAAGTGAGCAGGAGGCTTGAGTCATATGGAAAACACACAACAACAATCATGGTTATATAACCAATTCTTTAGCGGTTGGAAAAGATTCGAAGTAACTTATGCGATCGTATTGATCCTGTTACAGGTGGTCGCATATGTGATTGCCCCGGATTCCATTATCGGTATGGTGAGTGGTGTAGCCGGTGTCATTTGCCTTGTATTCGGGATGAAAGGGAAGAAATTAACCTTTGCCTTCGGCTTGGTCCAATGTATAGCCATGACAATGATTGCTTGGCAAAGCCACGCTTATGGCGCATTTGTGATGAATATATTCTATGTCATCTCCCAGCCGATCGGATGGTTCTTATGGGGAAATGATGAAGCGGTAAATACGATTAGTCCCAAAATGAAACGGCTTATTTTCCTCGCTGCCTTTGTTGCCTGGGCTGTAGGTTGGTTTGTATTAGCAAGAACAGGCGGTCAATTGCCTTATTTCGATAGTATTAACCTCGTCATTTCGTTTATTGCACAGGTGCTATATATCTGTAAATACAAAGAGAATTGGTCGCTGTGGATCATCGTCAATATTGCTAACCTGGCCTATTGGGCTGTTCTAACGTATCAAGTGGCTACGGGTCATACTGATGTCGGTACCGTGGGCGGATGTTTATCTCAAGTAGCGCTCCAAGCGGCATTGCTATTCAACAGTATTTACGCCAATAAAGTCTGGAAATCGTACGAGCAGAACATGAAATAAGCTAAAACATTTAATTCCGATGAGAATTGTATAAAATGATTGACAAACACTCATTCACAGTAATATTATTAGTTAAAATTATTAATTAGTAATTCTCGTTTATTGTATTTTAATAATCTGGACCCACCGTACAGATGGAGGTCTTATGTTCCGAGAGGGACATGAGGCCTCTTTTTTTGCGAATTTGGAGGGAGGCTAATCTTGGACTAGGTAACAACAAAGATTTGTATCAAAAATCGGAAGACCAATCGAAAGGGGATAAGATTATGAAGAGGAAACAGCTTTTTAAACAGTGGGGGAAGAGCAGGAGAGCCTTCCTGACGATTACAGCAGCAATACTGCTGACGATTGGAATTTCAGGTTGCTCCACAGCAGGAGGCGCAGGCTCAAGCTCGGACACGATTCAGATCGCGACCAAAGGGTTTGCGGAGTCGGATATTTTGGCCAATGCATTAAAGCTGCTTATTGAAGATAAGACAGATCTGAAGGCGATCGTCAAGAAACTTGATAACAATCTTCTGTGGACAGCCTTAAAAGGAAATGAAGTAGACACTTATGTGGAGTATACAGGAACGGCACTCATTAATATTTTGAAGGATAAACCTGAATATGATCCTCAAGTGGTCTATGACAAGGTGAAGAAGGAGCTAAAGGAGAAAAATCAGATCACGGTGCTGGATCCACTGGGCTTCACTAATTCCTATGCGTTCGGAGTGCGCAAGGAGATCGCAGAGAAGCTGGGTCTCAAGACAGGCTCGGATATTGCCGCGAAATCCTCAGAGCTGGTCTTCGGAGCAAGTGAAGAGTTTATGAATCGTCCGGATCTCTGGCCGCCGGTTGTAGAGAACTACAAACCTAATTTTAAGGAGATCAAAACGATAGCAGGGGGCTTGGCGTATCAGGCCATAGACCAGGGCGTAATCGATGTAGCGATGGTGCAGACAACCTCCGCCCAGGTTCTGGTGAGACCGATTACGGTGCTTGACGATGATAAGCATGTGTACGTGCCGTATTACGCCATCCCAATTGTCCGTGATGAAGTGCTGAAGAAGCATCCGGAACTGGAGCAGGTTCTGAACTCAATCGCAGGGAAGCTCACGGATCAAGAGATGCAACGCCTGAATGGCGAGGTGGAAAATAAGCAGCGGGCTCCGATTGAAGTAGCAAAAGAATGGCTGATTGCTAATGGCTTGATAAAAGGGTAATGGCATTTCAAAATCTCTTTTGAGTTTGTAGATACAGAATATGGCGCATCTTAAAGAGCAGGGGGATAGATCCCTCTGCTCTTTAACTTGTTGCTTCGCTATTTTGATCGACTTGACTTAAAGTGAACTTTAACTTGTAGGATATGAATTGTGGTTCAATACTTGTGAATTGGAGGCATGACAATGGACTTATACAATAAGATTTATATCAATGGGGAATATGTTATACCATCGGGTACAGAAGAGCTGGAGCTCATCAACCCTGCGAACAAACAAATCACCGGTAAAGTCGTATTGGGGAATGTTGAGGATACTCGAAGTGCCATTGCAGCAGCCAAAGCTGCATTCAAAACATTTTCGAAGACGAGTGTTGAGGAACGGGCTGAAATTCTCTTAAGGCTGCACCAATCTCTACTGGAGCGGTCCGACCGATTAACAGAGGCAACCGTTAAGGAATACGGCGCTCCGATTTCCGTGGCCAGAATGTTGACTCATATTGCTGTAAATGCATTTTTGCATACGAAGGAAAGTCTCGAATCCTATTCATTTATACGGACGGCAGGCTCGGCACAAGTTCACATGAAATCCGTCGGTGTCGTTGGCGCCATTACGCCCTGGAATGCAAATGCTACGCATATGGCGAACAAAATAGCACCAATACTGGCAGCAGGCTGTACCGTAGTTGTTAAGCCAAGCGAGTTCAGTGCAGCTCAAACGGAAATATTTATTGAAGCTATCCATGCTGCCAATATCCCACAAGGGGTTATCAATATCGTTAATGGCAAGGGAGAAGAGGTGGGAGAGGAATTAACCCGCAATCCTGATGTCACCGGCATAACATTCACAGGCTCCACTCAAATTGGGAAACGTATCGCGGAAGTGGCCGCTGCCAATCTTAAGCGGGTTACTCTAGAGCTTGGCGGAAAATCTCCAACTGTCATTCTAGAAGATGCCGATTTCACCAAAGCAGTTCCGCTTGCCGTAAGCGCTGGGTTCATCAATAGCGGGCAGGCGTGCCTGGCGGGTACAAGAGTGCTTGTTCCAGAGTCGCGTTTGGAGGAGGTAAAGTCCTTGATGGTTACTACCATCGAAGCTTTAACAGTCGGAGATCTCTATAATGAAGCTTCAGTTATTGGGCCAATGGTGAATCAGAAGCAGTATGATCGGGTTCAATATTATATTAATCGGGCGATCGAAGATGGAGCTGAAGTGGTCGTTGGTGGTACAGGCAGTCCTGAGGGGTTAGATGAAGGCTACTACGTTAAGCCAACGGTGTTCTCTAATGTGACTAATGATATGACCATCGCTCAGGAAGAAGTATTTGGTCCGGTCCTGTCCATTATAACCTATAAGACAGAAGACGAAGCGATAGACATCGCGAACGATACAGCGTATGGCCTACAAGCATTCGTCTTCTCTGGAAGCAAGGAGCGGGGTAACCACGTGGCTGATCAGATTGTGGCTGGCCGGGTTTCCGTTAATGGCGTGCATGACGAGCCAAAAGCGCCTTTCGGCGGGTTCAAAAATTCCGGCATAGGCAGGGATCATGGCACCTACGGTATCGAGGAGTATCTGGAGCCTAAATCAATTCTGGGATACAATGCAGTGATTATATAAGTTAGTCGGTACGAAAGCTGACGGATACTACTACCACAAGAAGGATTGTCTTCTTGTGGTTTTTTTATTTTATCTCAGGCAAGAGGTGTGAAAATGGTTTGAATCATTTATTTTAAAATTAAACGAACAATGTACTTTACGAACACTGTTCGTTATGGTATAAATAATGTGTAAACAAGATGAACGAGAACAAAAGGAGGGTGGTGCGCTACTACGATTGGTTCTAAATAAGCACACGAAATTTCAAGTTGATGATGACTATAATAAAGAAAAGAGGTGGTTCTTCTTTTGAACACACAAGCTCAAGGTGCTCCATCCGAATTCTCAATGAAGAAGATCCTGCCGATTCTGCTTGCAGTGGCAACGGGAATGTTTCTAATTATTTTGGACAGTACAATTATGAATGTAGCTGTTCCTAAATTAGTGGACACCTTTCATTCCAATCTCGGCACGATTCAATGGGTGATTACAGCGTATACGTTGGCGCTCTCAGCGGTCATTCCACTCGCAGGGTGGTTTTCGGATCGCTTCACACCTAAGCGTATGTTTCTTGCAAGCATTGTATTATTTGTTATTGCATCAATGCTTTGTGCACTGGCTCAAACACCAGAGCAGCTGATTATTTATCGCATCTTTCAAGCGCTAGGCGGCGGAATGGTCTCACCAATCGGTATTGCCATGGTGTTCAAGGTATCGCCTCCAGATAAGCGCGGTTCCGTGATGGGGATCCTCGGTATTCCTATGCTGCTCGCTCCGATTTTCGGACCTATATTGTCCGGCTGGTTAATCGAATTTATTAACTGGCACTGGATATTCCTTATTAATCTGCCTGTCGGAATCTTTGCTTTCTGGATGGCATGGCGTTACTTACCGGCTTCAAAGCCAGGTAAAGAAATGAAGTTGGATTTCCTGGGTGCAATTTTAGCCCCGATTGCCTTTGCTTCGTTAGTGTTCAGTGTGCATCAAGCCGGGGAGAAGGGCTGGCTTGACGAATGGACCTTGGGGTCTCTCGGACTGGGTGTTGTTACCTTGTTATTATTCATTTGGAATGAGCTTAAGCAAAAGCACCCCCTGCTTGAGTTGAGAGTGTTCCGCTCGAAGACATTCACGCATGGCATCATTCTGGCCTGGATGAACCAAATGGCATTATTCGGGAGTATCCTGCTGTTTACGCTATATCTGCAACAGGCTAAGGGACTCTCTCCTCTGGAAGCTGGATTGTACGTTATTCCTCAAGCGATCATGTCAACGATCGGGATTAATGTAGGCGGGAAGCTATTTGACCGGTACGGGGTTCGTCCAGTTACATTCCTTGGTATTTTATCATTAGCCGGTGCCTTGTTTGCCTTAACGCATATTACTACGAGTACCAGTGCAGTTTACATTATGTGTAGTTTTGCTTTTGTGGGACTTGGTCAAGGTTTAACCATGATGCAGCTTAATACGCATGTGCTTAAATCAGCTCCAATAGAACTCGTAAACCGTGTGACACCGATCACCACTTCCGCGCAGCAGATTATGTCTTCCTTCGGGATAACGATTACAGCCGCGTACCTGACTAAGCAAATTAGAAACTTGCCGGAAGGACATACATTGGAACAACTAGGACAATCATTCGGTCACACGTTCTGGATCACATTATCCTTTGCACTTATTGCTTTGGTATTGACGTTCTTTCTGAAAAAATCGTCGGCTCCTCCTAAAAAGGCACGCTAACCGCCCATAAATAGGATAGGGGGCAATATATTTTTGCTATTAACGAACAGTGTTCTTAAAGAACGATGTTCAGTGAGTGCTTAGATCTTTTAATTCTCTAGAAAATGAACATAAGAAAAAACAAAAGCGAGAAGGAACGAAGGGGGGAGTTTGGAACTGTAGGAGCGTAGCGCTCGCCTTTGTTGTCAGATTTCAACCGCTAAAAGCGGTTTATTAAAGAAGAAATCTGACAACAACAGCGACCGGAAGTCCAAACATTCCACCGTAGTGACGACCAAGCCTTACGTAAAAATCTCAGGTTCACTTTATACAAATTAAACTTACATGAAGGAGATGCATTACAATGACAACAGTATCTAAAGAACAAAAACGAATTGCTATTATCGGAGCAGGACCAGGGGGATTGACACTAGCCCTAATCTTGCAGCGCCAAGGCATTCAGTCTGTAGTTTATGAGCGGGAGCTTCATGACACTAGTCATGAAAGAGGCGGTACCTTGGATATTCACGAAGAATCCGGTCAAAGAGCACTTAAAGAAGCTGGGCTGTTGGAGGAGTTCCAACGTATTGCCCGCTTTGAAGAAGAGGACTTCCGGGTACTTGATAAAAACGCGAAAATTTATGTTGATGAAGATTCAGATTCAGAATCAGGCGGAGCAGGGACTCGTCCCGAGATTGACCGCGGCGTGCTGTGTGATTTGCTGTTACGCGATCTTGATCAAGGTACGATCAAATATGGTTATAAACTCGCAAAGGCTGTTTCGTCAGAGAACGGCATGACCGAGCTTCATTTTGAAAATGGTGCTGTGGATACGGTTGACCTCTTGATTGGTGCGGATGGAGCCTTCTCACGTGTACGCCCATTGCTCACGGATGCCGATGTTGAGTACTCCGGTCTGACTATGATTGAACTAAACATCCTGAATGCAGCCCAGAATCATCCGGAATTAGCGGCGTTTAATAAACGTGGTAAAATGTTTGCACTGGATGATCATAAAGGTATCCTTGGTCAATTGAATGGAGATGGACGAATTAAGGTGTACGCTAGTCTTCAGGTAGAGAGAAACTGGTTAGAGACAAGTGGGATTCCGTTCGACCAGCCTAAAGAAGCTAAGGAGCGGCTATTGGATCTATTCAGTGATTGGGATGAGCAGCTAAAAGACTATATCCGTTACGCTGAAGATGCTATTTTGACTAGACGGATCTACATGCTTCCTATCGGATTCAAGTGGAATTATAACCCTGGCGTAACCTTGATCGGGGATGCCGCCCATGTCATGTCGCCATTCGCGGGTGAAGGTGTAAATATGGCGATGTATGATGCCTTGGAGCTAGCACTTGCCATTGCCCGGAATCGTGGTGATTATGCCAAGGCAATCATGGAGTACGAGGAAAAAATGTATGCATTCTCATCCGTCAAAGCTCAGGAATCGGATTACAGCCTGCAGCTTACGTTCTCAGACAATGCCGCTGCCAAGATGGCTGAATTAATGCAGTCCTTCCAAGAGCAATTCGAAGGTCAATAAACATGTTGAATTTCTGACTATGCTATATTATAAAGAGACTATGAAGAATTCTAATCGAATTATTGTAAGCCGTCGTGACCGTCCGGCCAAAGAGCCGTTAAGCCGTGAGCTCATCGTTAAAACCGCCTATGAACTCCTCAAAGAGCAAGGGATGGCAGGGATGAGCATGCGTAAAGTTGCAAAAGCATTGGATACAGGCCCTTCTTCATTGTATGTGTACGTTAATAATCTGGAGGATTTAAGCTCTTATGTTCTGGATTACGGACTTGGTGAATTAGTGCTGCCTGATTCCAAGCAGGGTTCATGGAAGGAAAGATTGTTCGGAGCCCTTACTGCGTATTTCCTGCTATTAATCGAGCAACCAGGTCTCTCTGAAATTTCACTGTCCACGATGCCACGGGGAGACCAATACCTTGAGTTAGTCGAATACCTCCTTACCGCGCTGCATGAAGGTGGAGCCAAATCGGCGGCAGCAGCCTGGGGAGTGGATCTGCTACTGTTATACGTCACATCTACAGCCTTCGAGAAGCATTCCTGGAGGAAACATGGCACTGTGGAGATGCCTGCCATCAAAGAATCCTTTGAAAAAGCAGACCCTGTTCGTTTTCCGTTCATTCACAGTCTGACTGAAGAATTATTCTCGGGAGGCGAGGTCGTCATGGACCGGTTCCATTGGGGACTTGAAGTGATGTTACAGGGAATTAAGCTGGACAAGAATTAAGAGGAAATAATCATATTTAAACAAGGAAAAGCAACTGATTGATTTCGGTTGCTTTTTCTTTATGATTTGCCTTGTTAAATTATCTAACGGTTCAGCATTAGATTGAGCTGGCGTACATAAGGTGCTAACTCGCTGACAGAATCCAAAAAGTTGGTGTATACCCGAATAAGGGTACTATTAGGCTTTGATTGTCCTAACTCCGTCTTCAGCAGTTCGATGACCTCCAGCAATTCAATCCGAATCTGCTCTGGTTGTGGCAGCCCGCGGATCTTATCGGCAAAAAACATCAGAAATTCATCCAGGTTGTTCTGCCGGGTGTCGTTATCCATTGGATTGATTTGATTGAAAAAAGCACTCGAGGTCTTAAGCACAGGTTCAGGATTGCTGGCGATCAAGTCCCCGATGACTGTATCCAGACGATCGACGAAGAAGCCTGCTAATTCGGCCATGGGAACAGCGATCACAGCTTGGACCGCATGCGACAGATATTCTTTGATCATGCCGCGGAAGATGGTCACAACATCCCCGAGATAAGGAACAATCGGCTCGCCATACGCTTCATAGAAGCAATCCTGATGTAATGTCAGCAATGAGGCGCGTTTTTTTCTCCACTCCACTACAAAGTTGTCATTGCTTGTGATCGGGAGCTCTTTAAACTCACTGGTGAAAAAATAATTTTCAAGCATATATTGCATCTGATATTCGATCTTAAGACGCAGCACTTCCTTCGGTGGAAGCCCCTCAAGCGAAAGTCTCCGATCAAGCTGCCTGGCCTCTTCGAATAGAATTCTGTGTACCTCGACAAATACGCCAGTAAATAAATCTTCTTTAGATGGAAACACTTTATAGATGCTGGCCTTGGCCATGCTACAAGCTTCTGCGATATCCTGCATGGAGGCAGCGAAATATCCTTTTTTCCTAAAAATGCACATTGCTGTTTCAATAATTTGCTGTCTTTTGAATTGTTCCAACTTAACCACCCCTACACATTCTGACATGTCCCTTCCATGTGGTCAATAAAGGAATTTGACGACAAAACCCCAAAGTCATATAATGAACTTGTCAGTTTTATGAACTTATTTCTAAGGAGGTGAGCCAGAGCATTCGCTTTGGCGCAACATGAAAATTAACGATCAGATTGAAATGCTAGTGCTTACTCTTAAGATGGGTGAGCATGACTTTATCATTAACCCGGTGGCGATCCGCGGTGAACATTCTTATGTATTAGTGGACACCGGTATGCCTGGTTCTTACGGCCAAATCACGGAGCTTTTAACCCAAGCGGGAATTGACCCTGCGGCCCCTCATTCCATTATTTTAACCCATCAAGACATCGATCATGTAGGCAGCTTGCCGCAGTTCAAGGGTGAAGGCATAGAGGTGTATGCCCACGGGGATGACCAGCCTTATATCGATGGACTGAAGCCGATGATTAAGTTCAGCGGGGAACGTAAAGAAGGACTAATTGCCTCTCTTCCGCAAGATCTTGCTACTGCCTTTGAAGCTACTTTTTCTGGAAAAGAAAAGAATGTGACTACGTTACTGGCAGACGGAGAGAAACTGTCTTTCGGCGGCGGATTGACCGCAATTCATACACCAGGGCATACGCCTGGACATATAAGCCTGTATCATGAGCCTAGTAAGACACTCATTGCAGGGGATGCTTTAAACGTTGAAGACAGTAAACTGATCGGTCCTAATCCGGCAGTTACGCCAGATATGCCACTCGCACTGGAATCACTCCGCAAGTTGAAGGATTATCCAATCGAGACTGTAATCTGCTATCATGGAGGCATTTTTAAAGGAGATGTTCACAAGGCTATCGATGAAATAACGGAGAGCCTGTAATGGACGGCGACACACCTCGGAAGGTATTAGGGAAGGAGAACAAGTGGCTCCGTTTTGCGGTGACTTGTGCCATTGCCGTTCTTGGCGGATTTGTTTTTCAACTGATCCATATGCCAATTCCATGGCTACTCGGCTCGATGGTGTTCCTTGTGATCGGCTCCAGATTATTTAAAGGGATCTCCTTTTACTGGCCTGGGCAAGTCCGCGACACGGGTATGATTATCATCGGTTATACCTTGGGACTCTCGTTCACCCTGTCGACCTTAACGCAGATCGGACAGCAGCTGCCGACGATGATTTTGTTTACGGCGTTGCTGCTGTTATGTGCCGGGGCTATTGCATTTTTAATTTCGAGATTGTCCGGTATTCCTTTCCCGACGGTGCTTATGGGTAGTATTCCCGGGGGCCTCAGCCAGATGATCACGCTAGCGGAAGAAGTGAAAGGAATTGATATCACAGTCGTCACCTTTTTGCAGGTGTCCCGGCTAATGATGATTATTTTCTGCGTACCGCTGCTGATCTTCAGTCCATTGTTTCATGTCAGTGGCAGCCACAATGCCGTAGCTGCTGCTGCGAGCGGATCTGCTGGATATGCTGCGCTATTTCCGCATATTTTGGTCTTTGCCGCAGTATGCGTACTGAGTGCGTTCATCGCCAAAAAGATCAAGATGCCAACGGCTTTTCTGCTTGGACCAATGATCGGCACGATCCTGCTTAATTTGACCGGGTATGAGGGCCATGCACTGCCACCCATCGTACTCAGTCTTTCACAGCTGATGATCGGAGGCTACATTGGGCTGCTGCTGGATCTGGAGAGTTTAAAAAATAAGACGAAAATTGTTCTGCTCGCAATATTGAGCGGGGTGCTGCTGATTGGGGTGTCGATGGGGCTTAGCTTGCTGCTGACACGAATGCATGACATCACAATCGTCACAGCTTTTCTTGGCTTGTCGCCAGGCGGTATGGACCAAATGGCCCTCATCGCCAAGGAAGTGAACGGCGACCTGTCGATTGTTACGTGTTATCAGCTCTTCCGAACATTGTTTATCTTCTTTGCAGTGCCGCCTGTGCTGAAGCTGGTTTTCCGGTCGATGCTAAAGGATAAGAAGGTTACTGCATAGACTGAACAAAGGGAAGATGTAGAAGGCGTGAAGGGATGACGTGGAAGAGTGTCGAGAGTGCTGAGGGTGTCTTAAGAGCATCGAGAGAGTCAAGAGTGTCTCAGAGTATCGATAGTGCCAAGAGCATCAGAAGTGTGGAAGTGCTAAGGTGCTAAGAGTGTTGAGGTGCTAACGGTGCTGAGAGTGTTGAGGGTGCTAAGAGTGCTGAGGTGCTAAGAGTGCTAAGAGTGCTAAAAGTATTAAGAGTTAAGGGTGCTAACGGTGCTAACGGTGCTGAGAGTGCTAAGATTACCAAGAGTGTTGAGAGCATCGAGAGTATCCCAAACACCTCTCTAGCACCTCTCATGCATCTCCAAATTGTAAATAGAGGCATTTTTGTACCTTAATTATCAGGAACGAAGGGGTTAGCTTGAAATAAGGGCAAATTTGCACCTTAATTTTACGGAATTCTACCGAATAGCGGTTTTTCTAGAAAATAAGCTACAATAATGCCCTTAATTGCGTATTTTCTCTCAAAACGATGAATTTAAGGTGCAAAAATGCTCTTAATTGGGGATGCGAGGGGTTGCGACACTTAGCCTCTTTAAGAATTCTGGACAACTGTGGCCGAAAATCCCACCTTCACCGGAACTACGCCGACTTGATCTCTACGTCTATCTCTATCTCTATCTCTATCTATACCTCTGTATTTCAAATCCATTTTATTTAATAACTCTATTAGCTGAATGAAATCCCCGAATCAAATACCGCAGCCAGGGCAAATTTTCTTTTGCTCTGGCTATTTTCATGCCTCCAGACGCAGTCATTAACTGTCCCGACCGGAGTCATCAGCGTCATCAGTTGTCCCGCACGCAGCCATCATTTCTCATCCATACGCTGCCACTGGTTGCCCTCCATTTCTCTGTTTTCGATAAAAAATAATAGTTTCGTACAAAGCTTTTCCGGGAGAAAACCACTAATATAACTACTATATATAATGAAGAAACTTCTGGAGGCAGATTTGATGAGCGCACAGAAACTATGGTACAACAAACCAGCGGCTTCATGGTCCGAAGGTATCCCGGTCGGAAATGGCAGATTAGCTGCAATCGTATATGGCGGAGCAGAACAAGAAGTTTGGAATATCACGGAATCGACTTACTGGTCCGGGAAAAGAGAACTGATCACCAGCCAATCTTCCGGCAAGGATGATCTGGCGCGGCTCAGACAGCACTTTTTCGATGGAGATTATGAAGGCGGCGAGCGGTTAGCGAGCCAATTACTTGAGCCAGGCAAAGAGAATTTTGGCACCAATCTGCCCGTATGTGATGTAATCTTGAAGTTTAAAGCTGCCGGAGAAGATGTCATTCGAGAGCTTAATCTTGAAAACGCAATCACGAAGACAACGTATCAAGTTGAGGGTGCGAAGGTACACCGCGAGCTATTTGCTTCCCATGCGGATGGACTGATCGTCTGCCGGTTATGGAGTGAACAACCGGAGGGCGTTTCGTTCAGCCTGCATCTTGAAGGGAAAACGGATTATTTCGAGAGCTGGAACGAGCCACAGAGCGCAGGCAGACTCTTCTTTAAGGGGCAAGCGCTGGAGCAGCTGCATAGCGATGGACAATGTGGTGTGCGTAGCCAAGGTAGCATTCATGTTACAACACAGGGTGGAACAATTAGTGGAGACGCGGGAAGGCTTGAGGTTAGTAATGCGCAGGAAGCTATTATTTATTTTGCGATCAATACAGACTATGGCGTGACCAGCGACGACTGGATGAATGTGGCGGAGAATAGGAACCTACTAGCGGTAGCCAAAGGATATGAGTCTCTTAAATTGGATCATATTGCAGACTATAACAGTCTGTATAATCGAGTCAGCTTAGAGCTGGGAACATCTGAACAAACGTCATTACCTACGGACGAAAGAATCCGCAATGTGTCACAGGGTAAAGGTGAGGATGCTGCTTTATTCGCGTTATTTTTCCAATATGGTCGGTATTTGACCCTCTGCGGGGCAAGAGAGGATTCGCCTCTGCCGCTGCATTTACAGGGGATCTGGAACGATGACCAGGCTTGCCGTATGGGCTGGACCTGTGATTACCACATTGATATTAACACGCAAATGAACTACTATCCGACGGAAACGACTCATTTGTCTGAGTCTCACCAGCCGTTAATTCGCTACATTGAGCAGCTCGCGGAGAGCGGAAAAGCAGCGGCTCGGGATTTCTATGGATGTGAAGGCTGGGTGGCGCATACCGTATCCAATGCTTGGGGTTTTACAGCTCCGGCCTGGCAGAATTCCTGGGGGCTGAACGTCACAGGCGGTCTGTGGATTGCGATGCAATTGCGGGATCATTATGAATTTACGTTGAATGAACAATTTTTAAGTGAAACTGCTTACCCTTTTTTAAAAGAAGCGGCTCTATTCTTTCTAGATTATATGGCCCTGCACCCTACGTATGGCTGGCTTGTCACGGGACCTTCGATCTCCCCGGAAAATACCTTCCATGCCAATGGCACACAGGTGCATCACTATCTATCCATGGGGACGACGCTGGATCAGGTGTTAGTGAGCGATCTGTTCGAATTTGTCTTGGAGGCAGCAGAGAAGCTTGAGGTGGATGAGCAGTTGCAAGCTGATTTGAAAAAAGCTATTGCCTTGCTGCCACCGCTGCAGATCGGGCAAAAAGGACAGCTTCAGGAATGGCTGGAGGATTACGTGGAAGCGCAGCCTGAACACCGTCATTTGTCCCATTTACACAGCTTGTATCCAGCTTATCGCGTTACTCCGCAGCATACCCCTGAACTTAGCGAGGCTGCACGTGTTACGCTGGAGGGTCGTAAATCAACCAGCAATCATGAGGATGTGGAGTTTACGGTAGCTGCCTTTGCCGGCTGCTATTCCCGTCTGCATGATGGAGAAAATGCTTATGAGCAGATTTCGCACCTGATTGGAAGCTTGTGCTTTGATAACCTGCTGACCTTCTCGAAGCCGGGGATTGGCGGCGCGGAGAGTCCGATCTATGTGGCGGATGGCAATTTCGGCGGAACGGCGGCGATTGCGGACATGTTGCTACAGAGTCATGCAGGGGAACTTCATTTACTGCCAGCCCTTCCGGCATCATGGTCTTCAGGGCAATATCGTGGACTTCGGGCCAGGGGTGCCTTGGAGGTAGACGTCATCTGGTCGGAGGGACAATTGGTCGAGGTGTCTGTGCGAGCATTGACTACGGGACATACCACGCTGCGCTATGGTGAACAGACGCTGCCGTTCAGTTATGAAGCGGGACACAGCTACAGCATAGATTCCGAGCTAAGAATACAGTAAAGAGCACATCGTAGAATTCCCTAAAAGGGGAAATACTTTAGCAAGAACTTTGAAGGGCTGTCTCAAACGTGGATTTCCACGATAGAGACAGCTTTTTTTCATTAGCAACTTCTCTCTAGAGTGAACGAGACCCTGAGGAATTTGACTTAAAGTTCAGTTTAATGCTAATAATAGAATAAGTGAAATTATGAACACTGGACTTGGGAGGAGAGCACTTTGTTTACAATTAAGGAAGCATCGGAAAAATTAAATTGCGCTGCTCACACGATCCGATTTTACGATAAAGAAGGATTGTTGCCCAACATCCGCAGGGACGATCACGGCAACCGCATGTTCGAGAAAAGAGATCTGGACTGGATTCGCTTAATGACTTGTTTTCGTGCGACAGGAATGAGTGTAGCGGATTTGAAAAAGATTGTTGATCTTGCCTTGCAGGGGGATGAAACGATCGGGCAGCGTAGAGCCATACTGGAAGCCCATCAAGCAGAGATCAAACGGAAGCAGCGAGTGCTGGATGAGGCTTTTGAAGCTGTTAGCCAGAAGCTTGAAGTGTATAACAATATTGAAAAGGGCAATCCAGAGGAACGTTTTCTCACGTACATCGAGGAATTAGATACACCCATATAAGAATTGTGATGGTGACAAGTCACTCTAACGAAGAATAGGGTGACTTTGTTGTAATCATAGACCTTGCCTTAGAGTGCACTTTAAGGTATATACTGGGACTATTAAAAAATAATATTCATCGGAATAAGAAAGCAGGAGAGACTGGATGAAATATGTAATAATCTTGTTCGCACTCGCATTAGTAATTTTCTTAATTTTGAGTTATTATCCTCCTCTTGGTGGAAAGAGTTCAGCCGATAGTCAGCAACGGATTCATGAATCCGCTAACTTTGTCGATGGGAAGTTTCGCAATCAAATACCGACACCGATGGATTACAGCTTAAAAGATACTGCTGGGGCTTTATACGATACGATAAAAGGCAACCCGAATGGCCGGCCAAAGGTAACACTTCCGATGGAGGTCTTTAATGCAAAAGCATTTTCGGACAGTAACGAGGATCAAGTCATCTGGTTTGGTCATTCGACCTTATTGATGAAAGTCAGTGGAATGAAGCTGCTGATCGACCCGGTATTTAGTAAATATGCCTCTCCAGTTTCTTTTGCAGGGCCAAAGCGTTATAGCAATAAGCCGCTAGCACAGATTGAGGATCTGCCTGATATTGATGTCGTCTTGATATCGCATGACCATTATGATCATCTGGATTATAGTTCGATCCGCAAGCTGAAAGGAAAGGTTAAACAATTTATCGTTCCGCTAGGGGTCTCTGGGCATTTGACAAAATGGGGCGTTGATCCTAGCCAGATTCAGGAGCTTGATTGGTGGGAAGAGACATCGTATCAAGGGTTGAACTTCGTTAGCACGCCGGCAAGACATTTCTCTGGCCGCGGCACCCGTAGTGGGTCCACGTTATGGAGCTCCTGGGTTATTCAAGGTAACCAATCGAATGTATATTTTAGCGGGGATAGTGGTTATGGGCCTCACTTTAAGGAGATTGGTGATAAATACGGTCCGTTCGATCTTGCCCTCATTGAAACAGGTCAATATGATGTGAAATGGGCCAATATTCATATGCTTCCTGAAGAGTCCGTGCAAGCGAATCTGGATGTACAGGGGAAAGTAATGGTTCCTATTCACTGGGGAGCTTTCACGCTGGCATTGCACAGTTGGACAGACCCTATTGAGCGGGCGAAAGCAGCTGCAGGTGAGCGGAATGTAGCTTTGGCTACGCCAAAAATTGGCGAAAAAGTGATGATCGGTTCAAGTGAATTCCCTACTTCAAGCTGGTGGGAGTCAATTAAAAAATAATCCTTGCCTTAAAGTGAACTTTAAGGGTTACGATAACTCATGAGCCCAGCTCAATCCGTTATCAGGAGGGAATACACTTGAGTAAAACAATTTTAATCACAGGCACATCAACAGGTTTCGGAAAAGAGTTGGTTCTCCAATTTGCGAAGCGTGAATGGAATGTCGTAGCTACCATGCGGGATACATCGAAAGCTGCCGCTGAATTTAGCCAATATAGTAACGTACAAGTCCTGGCATTGGATATTACTAATGCGGAAATGACCCAAGAGGTTGTAGATGCGGTAACGCGTCAATATGGAGCAATTGATGTACTGCTCAATAATGCTGGATATGCGCAAGCAGGCATTTTTGAAGAAGTAACTGTTGACCAAGCACGTAAGCAATATGAAACGAATGTGTTTGGTGTGATGACCACCATCCAGGCTGTTCTTCCACAAATGCGGGAAAATCGCTCCGGTCATATTATCAATATCTCATCCATGGGCGGCGTACAAAGCTTGCCAACGCTGTCTATCTACTGTAGCTCCAAAGCAGCACTTGAAAGCTTGAGTGAAGGTCTGGCGGCTGAAGTCAAGGATCTGGGCATCAAGCTCACGCTGGTAGAGCCTGCAGGATTCAAAACTGGCTTCCAAGGAAATACTCAGGAAATCACAAGCAGCATTCCAGACTACCAACCGCTGTATGATTGGTATAATGATCTTGCTGAGACCGCGCCTTACGGCGATGTTGAAAAAGCGATGTCAGCCGTTGCCGATATTGCCGGCACAGATAATGCTCCGAGAAGACTAGCGCTCGGAAGCATGGGCCTTGTGATGGCGCGTACGCAGCTGAATGGCATGCTTGAGGAATATGACAAGTGGGAACACATTACGGCAAGCGCAGATTAATATGAAGAAAGAGGAGTGGATAATTCATCCGCTCCTCTTTTTTTTATATTAATGAATCCACAATATTTATATATAAGCGAACGAACGTGTCTTAACTCACTGTTGATATACCACTTACATTCATGTTGACAGAGTCCACTAGAAATAATACATTATTAGTAGACAGAGTCCACTAGAAAGGAGACAAGCATGGATAATAAAGTTATTGCAGATATACGTCAATTCAATAGATATTACACGGACGTACTAGGTCTATTAAATAAAAGTGTATTAGATACGGGCTACTCATTGACAGAAGCACGAGTCATTATAGAAATTGGCTTGATGGAGCAATGTATTGCGAACAATCTGGTTGATTTACTTAATATTGATCGAAGTTACATGAGCAGAATCATTAGAAAGCTAAAGAAAGATGGGCTGATTATTAAGGAGCCATCGACCTCGAATGTCAGAACGAATCTCATTCGCTTATCTCCTGAAGGTGTAGCACTTTTTAATGAAATAAATAAAAAATCGGATGAACAATTAGTGGATCTATTCCAAGGTTTATCACGGAAACAAATCAATGAGATACACACTTCTATGTTAGCTATAAAGAAGAATTTAGATAGTTTGGAGAGAAAATAAAGTGATACGATTTGAAAATGATTACGCAGAAGGCGCTCATCAGCGAATTCTTGAACGATTATTAGAAACCAATGACGAGCAGACACCTGGATATGGAATGGATGAGCATTGTGAAAAAGCTAGAGGGTATATTCGAAAAGCCTGTAATGCTGAAAGTGCAGATGTCCACTTTTTAGTAGGGGGAACACAAACCAATACGACTATTATCGCTTCGATTTTACGTCCACATCAAGGTGCAGTTTCGGCACATACGGGTCATATCGCAGTACACGAAACTGGGGCAATTGAAGCTACTGGTCATAAAGTCCTTCCTATACCAAGTGAAGATGGGAAAATCCGAGCGGGGCAGGTCAAAGAATTGTATGATGCTCATTGGAACGATGTCACTCATGAGCATATGGTACAGCCAGGTTTAGTGTACATTTCACATCCAACTGAAAATGGGACAACCTATCGCAAATCAGAATTGGAAGAATTGAGTAAGGTATGTCGTGAATCCGGGATACCTTTGATCATGGATGGTGCCAGATTAGGGTATGCTTTGGCTTCGAAGGACAACGATATCACATTAGAGGATATTGCAAGGCTATGTGATGTATTTTATATAGGTGGAACTAAAATTGGGGCATTGTTTGGTGAAGCAGTAGTTATAACGAATGATTCTCTAAAGAAAGATTTTCGCTATATTATCAAGCAAAGAGGCGGACTGCTGGCTAAAGGTAGACTTTTGGGAATCCAGTTTGAAACCCTATTTGAGGATGGTTTATACCATGAACTCTCTAATCATGCTGTGGAAATGGCAGGGATGATTAGAGATGCTTTCGTTCAAAATGGTTTTTCATTACATTATGATTCTACAACCAATCAGCAGTTCCCCATTTTGCCTGAAGAGGTAATTGTTGAATTAAGCAAAAAGTATGCATTTCAATTCTGGGAAAAAATCGATGCTACACACAGTGCTTTGAGATTTTGTACTAGTTGGGCTACGAAAAAAGAACATGTTGAAATGCTAATAGAAGATATTAAAGAAATGAAAATAGCTACACCATACTTAGTATAAGAAAAAGCCCAGTTGAGTTGATCGACTGGGCCTTACTCAAATTATCTAGCGATAGCTCGTTTGTCTTACATAGTAATTATAGTAATAACAACACTTATCGTTGTACCGAGGCATATTAAAGTGCCGATTTTCGCGCCCCAATCTTTGAGATGATTTAACCCCAAGAGGAGGCCTGGTATCGTAAGAATTAAGACAGACAGGGATAAAACCGTATGATTATGAAGTCCAATCTTGTCTCCTAGAGTTTCAATCACAGGAATGCCATTCAAGCTAGATGACCAAAGTATCGATAGGAACCCCAGATATAGCGCCCAGGTTCCAGTTCCCCTACTTGCTTTTTGCTTCGTCATTATTATATTCCTCACTCTCAATATTCCAAATAATTGTAATTATGAAAATCCCATCGGTATAGTCGGCCGTAATGTTATGACCCATCTGAGTGAGCAGCGATTGACATATGGAAAGTCCGAGTCCAGTGCTGTCATTTGTTCTGCTGCTGCTTGTGGTATATGAGCGGTCGAACACATGGGACAGCTCTTGTTTGGTGATGAACTCACTTTCATTGGCAAAGGACATCACGATTGAGCCGGACTCCACCTTGCTATCCACCCGTAATTTATTTTTTCCATGTTTCTTGGCATTCTGGAGCACATTCTCAATGACCCGATGTACGGCGTTGGCATCCGCAATAACCTTTGGGGCAGCAGGAGGAAGAGAAACGTCCACTTGAAATCCAGAGGATTCAAAATCGTCATAGACTTCAGCCAGTAAATTCAGACCAATCTCGTTGACGTCGATTAAAGTGGATTCAAGCGCATATTCACCTTCATCCAAGCGGGATAGATCGTAGAAATCCCATATAAGACGATGGAGCGCACGGGCCCTTTTCTCCACAATACGAAGATAGTGCGATTTTTCCTGATCGGTCGCCTTGTTCTGGATCAACATGTGTAGATAGCCTAAAATAGCTGTTAACGGTGTTCGCATATCGTGCGAAATATTGGAGATTCTTTGATGCAACTGCTTTTCATTCCACTGATAAGACCGCGCCATCTGTTCCTTGGCACCGATCAGCCGATTAATCTCAATCACAAGCTCCTGATTCAGCTTGGAGGGAAAGCTCATCGTGACGAGTTGGGATCGTTCTTCATCGTTCAGTTGTCTGAGTTTTTGCATCAGCCGCCGCGTCTGAGAGACCTGCAGGCTATAGAGGATTGCAAATAAGCAGGCTGCTGCACCTAAAACGATCATCACAATGAGCATATCGGTCTCCTTAAAGTTCTTTTTTGCGGAATAAGAAACTACCAACACCTAGTAGCACGACAACACAGACCACTGGGATGATGAGCATTACAATCTGCAGCGTTACAGAGGGTGCGCTGTTCTCAGCCACCGGATTTAGGTAAGCCAACACTTTGCTAAGACCAGGGAAGGTTGAACTTAGCATGTTGCTTACATTAGAAAATATCGTGCTACACAGAATACACACCAGGATCAGGGAGGCTGTCTTTTGAATCAGCACACTAAGCATCTGGAACAAGGCGAGATAGGCAGCGATACTGAGAAAATTAGAAATCATCGTCGTAGAACCCATTTCTTGAAGCATAGTATTCCCATCTGCTGCACCGAAGCTATAAAAGACTGAAGCCAAGACGGAAGCAGAGCATAGTATCCACATGAGCAATAAGAGCAGGAGTCCGCTGAAATATTTGGAAATAAAGATCGTCATGCGTGTGATGCCGCTGGTTGTATCATTTTTATACAATCCCAGCTGCATATCTTCTCGGAATGTGTATTCTGTAATGATTAGCGTGATAAAGAAAAAGGCTGCATACATGAGGCTAGGAACAATGCGGACAACGATGGATGGAGCATAGTGGCTGCCTACGCCAATGATCAGCAGGGCCGGAACAGCGATCAAAACGAAGCACCATACCAAAAAAGAAAAGCGGGTACCAATACGATATAAATCAGCTTTACAATAATTAAGCATTTGATCTCTCTCCTAACAAGCTTATGAAGTAATCCTCGAGATCTTTTCTCTCTTCCGTTAATGAGAATACGTCTACGCCATTCTCGTTAAGCTCCCGATTGATCTGCTCCGGATGGTCCACTGGGTCGTAACAGCGAATAATATTCTCAGGAAAAACTTTATAATTCTTATAGCCGCAGATATCCAGCACCGTAGATGCTTTTGCTGTGTTACTGACTTTGATGACCAGTGCGCCTTTGGATTGTAACTCGAGTTCCTTGGCGCTAACCTGCTCAATCAGCATTCCGTTGTCAATGAACCCATAATGGGTGGCTATGGAGCTGAGCTCCTTCAAAATATGGCTGGAGATCAGAATGGTAACACCCTGTTCTTGATTAAGCTTCAGGATCAATTCCCGAATCTGTGAGATTCCCAAAGGATCAAGACCGTTCGTAGGCTCATCCAGCACCAGAAACTCCGGTTTACCAAGCAGTGCACGGGCAATGCCTAGCCGTTCTTTCATGCCTAAGGAAAACTGGGAGAATTTTTTACGGCCTACATCCCCCAGACCTACAAATTCCAGCAACTCGTCAAGCTCATTAGTAATCGGTATTCCTTTTTTCATGCAATAAATCTTCAAATTTTTCTTGGCTGAAAGGTTGGGATAAAATGTGGGGGACTCAATCACACAGCCAATGCGTGTGCGGCTCTCTTCGAGCTTTCGGGAATCACTATTTCCAAACAAAGTAAGTGATCCCGACGTCGGATAACTCTGACCACAGATGAGTCTCATCAATGTGGTTTTACCTGCACCGTTCTTTCCTACCAGGCCATAGATCTGACCTTTTTCTATGGTTAAGGAACAATCCATCAGTGCAAAGGAAGAGTTGTATTTTTTAGATAAACCATTCGTGGCGACGATGTTTTCGCTCATGACCATACCTCCTTCGATGTACTTATCTTAGCTAACGAAGAATACAAGAGCATGAAGGAATTCTGAAGACTTTCTGAAGTTCACGGATTCAAGCGATAACCTATGCCACGCACGGTCTTAATGTATTCCTCGCTGTCTACCTGCGCAATTTTACTCCGAATACGACTGATATGTACGTCTACTGTATTATCTTCACCCAGAAACTCTTGCTTCCAGCAAGAAGTGAAAATATTAGAACGGGTAAATACGCGATCCGGATGCTGCAAAAAGAGGGTGAGGATCTGATATTCTAGCGATGTGAGGTCGATGGGTGTTCCATTAATGCTAACCGTCATTGTTGCGGTATTACATTCACAATTTTTATGACGAAGCAATGTAGCGGATGAGGGGGTAGTGCTTTTAGAGAAGACTTGGCTTCTTCTGAGTTGTGCCTCTACACGAGCTAATACTTCTTCATTTTCAAAAGGCTTGGCGATGAAGTCATCCGCTCCCAGACGCAGCGTGGCTACGCGAGCATCCGTACCCAGCATGGCGGAGATGACGATGATGGGCATTGTATGCTTCTCCCGAATCGTTGCAATCAACGACTTCCCGTCCATTCCCGGCAGCATCAAATCCAGTAACAAGCAATCAAATGTCTCAAGTCTCATTAACAGGTGGCCTTCCGAACCTGAATAAGCGCTGGTCACCGTGTAGCCGTTATCGTTCAATATTCGTGCTAGCAGCTGATTAATATCCATATCATCCTCAACAATTAAAATGCGGTAGCTCATGATTTATTCCCCTTTGTCCGTTTCAAATGTGTATAAGTACGTTAAATTGTAGGAAATATACGATGAAATTGCAAAGGGCATCGAGAGCTTATTTACAACTGTTGCAAACACAACCCATTGGCTTATAATTGTTGGAAAGGATATTTCGATTAATTAGGAGATTATAGGATGCCCAGAAATCATGAAAAAGATATTCAACTCCGTGAAGAGCGGAAAAAACAAATTTTGAAATCGGCTCTCCCACTATTTGTAGAGAATGGGCTTCAGGCCACAACGATCAGTGAAATTGCTAAAGCTGCGGGCATGAGCAAAGGTCTGATCTATAACTATTTTGAATCCAAAGTTGAGTTGTATAGCATTTTGGCTGTTGATATCCTAGGTTTATCGGAGGAAGATGCGAATCATCTCCTGTATGTGATGGAAGGGACAGCCTGGGAAAGACTTTGTCAATTGGCTAAGGATGTAGTTATCTTGCAAAAGTCTAAGCTCGCTGGGGATGCCGTCGAAATGCGATTTAATCTGGCCTTTTCCATGCAATTTCTCAATTTTGAACATTTGCCTGAGCCTTATAAGAGTGACGTGGATAAAGCTTATACTTTTAATCGGCAAACCGTTGCCGAAATCATCAAGCAGGGGCAAAACGCTGGGCAGCTCATCGAAGGTGATCCTTACCAGCTGGCGATTCATTATTCCTCGATCGTGAATGGCATGTTTATGGAGAATACTAGGAATGAAGGACTGTTTGATAATAATAATGTTGAAAATGCGCTGAAGCTGTTTCTTCGTCAATAGCAGCTATAAATATAAAAAACCGTGAATCGCTTGATTTACCAAGAGCTTCACGGTTTTTTGACGTTTTATTAAAGGGATTCATTCGTTACATAACGGTTCTGCGGAATACGTAAATCCAAATTTCCTCTAAGCGTATCGCTGTCATACTCGGTTCGGAACAAACCGCGTTCTTGCAGAATTGGCACCACTTCACTTAAGAAGTCATCCATTCCGAAAGGACCGAACGGGACCAACATGAATCCGTCTACGGCGCCTGCTTCAAACCATTCCTGTAGTGTATCTGCGACTTGGGCCGGTGTGCCCATAAACGGACTGCGCGGAGTTGTAGCTTCTAAAGCCAGCTGGCGGAGCGTTTTTCCGCTTTTCAGAGCTTCGGTAAAGTTCTTCAGGGAACCTTGTTGAGTCGGGACAAGATCGAGCAAATGCAATGCTGGCTCATCCAGTGGATACTGCGTCAAATCATGGTGATTAAAAAAGCGGCTGGTGTATTTAAGGGCATCCGTGATCGTGACGAGGCTCGCCATTTCCTGATATTTCTGCTCTGCTTCCTCTGCGGTTCTACCCACAACTGGAGCGATGCTTGCGAAGACTAGAATATCGTCCCCTGATCTACCGAAGGTCTCCACTCTTCTTCTCATATCCTCTCTAAAAGCAATGGATTCTGCGATTGTCTCGGGGATGGAATAGATGGCATCCGCCTGCTCTGCTGCAAAATTGCGACCTACTTCTGATGTTCCTGCTTGGAAAATAACAGGCTGACCCTGCGGCGAACGTTCAATGCTCAGCGGTCCTTTGACAGAGAAAAACTCTCCCTTATGGTTCAGGGTATGCATTTTGGCAGGGTCAAAAAACACGCCGCTTTCCTTGTCGCGTACGAAGGCATCCTCTTCCCAGGATGACCACAATCCTTTTGTAACCTCCAGAAATTCGGTGGCCAATCTGTACTTCGCATCGTGCTCAATATGTTTTTCGTTATAATTATCCGCCGCCCCATCAAGCGTGCCAGAAGTCACAACATTCCAACCGGCTCTTCCCCCGCTAATTTTATCAAGCGTTCCAAACTGGCGTGCCAGTGTAAAAGGCTCACTGAAGGTGGAAGATACGGTTCCGACTAGACCAATGTTGGAAGTTACTGCCGCTAAGGCACTCAGCAGCGAGATGGGTTCAAAGCGATTTAAAAAATGGGGTAGTGACTGTTCTGTAATATACAAGCCGTCCGCAATAAAGATGGCATCTAAAAGGGCAGACTCGGCTTTTTGGGCCCACTGCTTATACAACTCAAAATTCACACTGGCGTCCGACTGAACATCAGGGTGTCTCCATTCAGAAATGCTGTCCCCAACGCCACGAAAGTTCACAGCCAATTTTATTTTTTTCAGACTCACAACGATTCCTCCCACCATTTGATCTACTAAGAGAATGAGTATACTCGGATTAAAGTGCAGATCGCCCAACAGATTGACCGTTCGTTTAATTTGTGAATCATTATAGCTTGCTTCCTACCTGGCTGTCAATTCGAATATATGTCATCAAAATAACTAATTTGAAATAAGAAAATTTAAAATTGACAGTGTCATAGGGAGTGAATATAATTGATCACAAGTTGAACGCGCGGTCAACTTGTGCTTTAATTCCATGTATTCCTATGCGAAAAAAACAAGGGGTGTAACCATGAATCTTTCTTTTCCAAAGTTTAAATGGGCCATTGTTATGGCTATTGGATTTTCATTAGTGGTCTCAGGATGCAGCAGTGGTGATAAGAATGCTCCTGCTAATACAGCATCATCAGATAAAGCTCCGGCATCTACTCCTGCTGCGGGCGGGGAGTTAACCTTCGCCCTTGCGGGATCTCCGAGCACGCTGGATGTAGGGGTCACCTCTTCTGATATTGACTTCCGGGTTGGCCGGAATATATTCGATAGTTTGGTGGGCGAGCTGCCAGATCATACGATCAATCCTTGGCTGGCAGAGTCCTGGGAAATTTCAGCAGATAAGAAGAGTTATACCTTCAAGCTGCGTACAGACGTTACTTTCCATGACGGTACGCCATTCAACGCAGAGGCAGTAAAAGTCAATTTTGACAGAAGTGCTGATCCTAACGGGAAGTCCGTTTATGCGAAACAATTGCTAGGACCGTACGAATCTTCCGAGGTCATCGACGAGTCCACGATAAAAGTGAATTTTAAAGAACCGTTTACGCCTTTCTTAAGCAATCTGGCTAAATCCACGCTGGGCATTCAATCTCCTGAATCCTTTAAGAAGTATGGTGAGGACGTTGGTCAGCATCCTGTAGGAACCGGTCCATTCAAGCTGGCCTCCTGGGTTGCCAATTCCGAGATCGTGCTGGAGAAAAACAGTGATTATAAATGGCCTTCGCCGGCTGCTGAACATAGTGGTCCAGCTTATTTGGATAAAATCGTATTGAAGCTTATTCCGGAAGAGGCCACTCGTGTCAGCAGCTTGCAAAGTGGTCAGGTGCTTGCCGCCGAATCTATTCCGGCACAAAATATTGTCGTATTGGAGAAAGACGCTAATTACCAGATTCAGAAGGCGCTACTCCCAGGTGCTACTTTCCAACTCACCTTTAATAATGAGAAAGCACCGTGGAATAATGTGAAGCTTCGCCAGGCGGTACAGTCCACTGTCGATATCGATGCGATTGTGAAATCTTTGTATCTTGGCACATTCCCGCGGTCATGGAGTCCATTGTCCTCCTCAACCTTAGGCTACGATTCTTCCCTGGAAGATTCATATAAGGTAGATATTCAGCATGCTAACCAATTGCTTGATGAAGAAGGCTGGAAGTTAGGTGCGGACGGTGTCCGCGAAAAAGACGGCAAGCCACTGGAGATCAATTATATTGATATCACCGGCAATAGAGAAAAACGCGGCGACATCATTAAAATGGTGCAGCAGCAGGTGAAGCAAATCGGCGTGAAAATGAATGTTTCGATTATGGCTGCTGGTCCTTATGTAGATGCACTGAAAGCTGCCAGCTATGATCTGGTGGGCCACAGCTTTGCTGGCGGAGATCCTGATATTTTAAGAACCATTTTCTCCAAAGCGAACTGGTCTACGAATGAATATGCGAACTCCAACTTTGCTCGTTTCTATGATCCGCAGATTGAGCAGCAGTTAACAGACGCTTACCAGGAAGCCGATCCGGAGAAGCGGGTTGCGGTGTATAAAGAACTGCAACAATACTTTGTGAAGAATGCCGTGTCTATTCCTGTATATGTGTTCCCATACACCATTGCTGCAAGTAAAAAAGTGAGCGGAATTACATTTGACTTCCCGGGGTATCCACAATTCTATGACGTTGCAGTCTCGAAATAGGCAGCAGGAGGGAGACGGGGGGAAATGCTTAGAACTATTCTTTACCGACTACTAGTCTCCATCGTGGTCTTGCTCTGCACCGTAACACTTGTGTTCTTTCTTCTGCACCTCCTGCCAGGAGATCCAATCAATATTAAAATCGCAGGAAATCCCGTATCCCCGGAGGTTGTGGCCAAACTGAAGCATGAATTCGGGTTGGACCAGCCGCTGTATAAGCAATACCTCCAGTATATGGGCAAGGTATTCCGAGGGGATTTTGGAAAGTCGCTCGTGGATAATGAATCCGTTATGACCAAGCTTATGGCGCAATTCCCTGCAACATTGTGGTTAACGCTTCTAAGTATGGCTATATCCATAGTGTTTGGTGTGCTGCTAGGCGTTGTGTCTGCTGTGTACCGGCATCGCAGTCTTGATCATCTCATTCGGCTGCTCAGTATTTTCGGCATTTCGATGCCGACGTTCTGGGTAGCTATTCTTCTTGTGCTCCTCTTTTCCGTTAACCTGCAATGGCTTCCGGCTTCAGGAGTGGGAGGGTTTCAGTATCTCATCCTCCCGGCAGCGACGATGGGCATTGTAGGCTCAGGGCTGATTGCTCGTATGGTGCGAGGCAGTATTCTGGAAGTAGTGCATGAACCCTTTGTAAGAACGCTGCGTGCGAAGGGGCTGCCGGAGAGAAGCGTGATGTATCAGCACGTCCTGCGTAATGCGCTCATTCCAGCGGTGACGATGATGGGGATGCTCCTCGGAGAACTGCTTGCGGGTGCGGTTGTTATTGAATCCGTGTTTGCAAGGCAAGGGGTAGGCAGAGTAATTCTCGATGCCATTTTGGCAAAAGATCTGCCTGTAGTCCAAGGGGCGATTCTACTCACGGCTTCAATCTATATTCTGGTCAATCTATTGGTTGACCTGTCGTATGCGATCATTGATCCAAGGATTCGCCAAGCCTAACTTGAAGGCATAAAGGCAAACCATGAGCCAATTGGCGAAGCAGAAAGGGAACGAATAAGGTGAACGCTAAACGAAGTCTTTTTTCAAGGGCAATGATAGCCGTCTCCATACTGATGATTGCTTGTCTGGTGCTGTTTGCGATTGTTCCTGGCTGGATTGCTCCTTATTCTCCTACCGAGATGAATGGGGCAGATATTTTGCAGGCACCTAACGGGACTCACTGGCTCGGAACGGATTATTTTGGACGAGATATATTAAGCCTGGTTATCTATGGCAGTAGGGACGCTTTGATCATCGGGATTTCTGCGGTGCTGCTCGGCGGAGGTATTGGGTCATTGATCGGTGCTATTGCCGGCTATGGCGGGGGGTTCATCGATGCTGTGCTGATGCGTCTTATTGATACGCTGATGACCATACCAGGAATTCTGTTGGCACTGACGGTTTCAGCGGTACTGGGGCCAAGTAAATTTAATCTAATTATCGCTGTAAGTATTTCGATCATTCCCAGCTTTGCTCGCGTGCTACGCGGACAGGTGCTAACGATAAAGAATCGCACATTCATCGAAGCGGCGAGAAGCAATGGTACCTCACATCTTAGAATTTTATTCTCGCATATCGCGCCACACGCCTTCTCCTCTTTGCTGGTAATGGGGACGATTGGCGTGGGCAGTGCGATCCTAATGGGCTCTGGACTCAGTTTTCTTGGACTCGGGAGTTCGGAAGAAATTCCGGATTGGGGGAGCTTGCTGTCAGAGGGACGGAGCTATATCTCAATGGCTTGGTGGATTGCGACGTTCCCTGGTCTTGCCATTACTTTGCTAGTGGTGTCGATTAACTTTCTAGGGGACGAGTTACAGTCTGCAATCGGCCCTCGAAAAGGTTAAAAGAAAGGAGGACGCATATCCCTTGAACAATGTACTCGATATTAAAGAGCTGTCCGTTGATTTTATGACACCGCAAGGACCTCGAAATATGGTGAACGATATCAATCTGACCATTGCTCCGGGAGAAACGCTAGTTTTGGTTGGAGAGTCGGGGAGCGGGAAAACGGTCACTTCCTTATCTGTTATGCGGCTCATTGATTATGACAATGGGCGTATCACGCAAGGCTCTATCCAATTGAATGGACTCAATCTGGCAGAGCTAAGCCCTCGTGAGCTGCGGGCACTTCGCGGCCGGAAGATCGCGATGATCTTTCAAGAGCCGATGACGGCGCTTGATCCTATCTTTACGATTGGTCAACAGATGATGGAAATCCTGATTCATCATGGGCTGGCCACGAAGGAGGAAGCACGAAATCGGGCAATTTCTTTGCTGGACCGTGTAGGTATTGTCGATCCGGAGCTCCGGATGAAGCAGTATCCGCATGAACTGTCGGGAGGCATGCGGCAGCGTGTCATGATTGCAATGGCTCTGACCTGCGGACCGGAGCTGCTTATTGCCGATGAACCGACGACAGCGCTGGATGTTACCATCCAAGCTCAGATCCTGCAGCTACTACAGGAATTGAAGGAAGAGTTCAACATGTCCATTCTGCTGATCACCCATGATCTGGGGATCGCTGCAGAGATGGCCGATCGGGTCGCAGTTATGTATGCAGGTAAAGTGGTAGAAGTCGCCGATGTTAATTCCCTCTATGCGAAGCCACAGCACCCGTACACACGTGGACTGCTGCAATCGGTTATGACGTTACAGAGTGATCGTACGAAGCCGCTCTATCATATTCCGGGTTCTATCCCAAGTCTGGCGGATTTGCCGCGAGGCTGTCGTTTTCATCCGCGCTGTGCAATTGCTACGGATCAGTGTCGTTCTGAGGAGCCGCCTGCCATTACGAACGGCACGAACATGGTTGCTTGCTGGCATGCCGATGACATATCAGCACTTCCACTGGGTGCGGAACAGCAGACTTATGAAGAGGATGCACAGGCCGCTGTCGTTGCGTCTCACACCAATATAGGCGATCCAGAAGTATTGATCGAAGCGTTGAAGGTATCTAAAAGATTCCATACCAGCAGGGGGGTTCTATCCCGGAAAAAGCAAGGTGTTCGTGCAGTGGATGAGGTCTCTTTACAGATTCTGAAAGGGGAGACGTTCGGCCTGGTAGGGGAGTCTGGAAGTGGGAAATCAACACTGGGGCGCATGATGCTTCAACTGGAGAAGGTGACTTCAGGCCAAATTCATTGGGAAGGACAAGACTTGGCTGAGACGAAAAGCAAGGATTTAAGAGGTTTGCGCCGTGAGATGCAGATGGTGTTCCAGGACCCGTATAGTTCTATCAACTCTCACTGGAAAGTGGCGGATATTATTGGTGAGCCACTAAAGGTCCATCTCTCGTTATCTTCTAAGGAAAGAAGAGTGAGAGTAGAAGAACTGATGGCTCTGGTTGGACTGGAGCCTGCATCTGCAGATCGTTATCCTCATGAATTCTCCGGCGGGCAGCGGCAACGTATTGCCATTGCCCGGGCGATTGCGTTAAACCCAAAATTCATCGTTCTCGATGAAGCGGTCTCTGCCCTGGATGTATCTGTACAGGCGCAAATTATTAATTTGCTGCAGGATCTGCAGCGCAGGCTCGGACTGACCTTTCTATTCATCGCCCATGATCTCCATGTCGTCCGGCATTTATCAGACCGTGTAGGGGTGATGTATCTGGGCCAGCTCGTGGAGCTTGCCCCTACAGAAGCGTTGTATGCCTCGCCAGCTCATCCGTATACCCATGCGTTATTATCAGCCATCCCAGCTTCGGACCCTTCCGGTAAAAAAGCACATGGGCTGTTAAAGGGGGAAGTTCCCTCGCAGACGTTCCAGACGACAGGCTGTAAGTTTCATCCAAGATGTCCTGCAGCCACTGACAAATGCAGAGTTGAAGACCCTGTATGGCAAAATGTCGGAGAGCAACATCACGTAGCTTGTCATCACCCTATCCTATTTGAAGGAGACTTATCATGAGCTTGTCCAATTCTTCGGAACAGAAGGTATTAATTACGATCCGCAGCGCAGTCCCTGCTGACTATGAATCAGTGGTTGAGGTACTGTCTCGGGCTTGGGAAAGCTACGCCGTGACCTACCCCGAAGTCAGAGAATCGCTGAAGGAGACACTGCGCAAGTATCTGGAGCCAGGTTCTCAGGAGCGCATTGTGGCTGAAGCGGAAGGTCTTATTGTTGGAACAGCAGAGCTATTCCATACGGCAGATGAAGCGTACGGTGACACCCTGCAGACAATTGCAACGCCAGTTTTGCGCAGATTAGCTGTCTTACCTGGATGGCAAGGGAAGGGAATTGCTACACGGCTTATTCAAGAGAGCGCGAAGCGAGCATGGAACGCTGGAGCCGGCTACCTATATCTGCATACGTCCTTGGAAACCAATGCATCGGCTGCGAGATTATATGAACATCTGGGGTTTGTCCGTTCAAGTGACCAGGATCTTCATCTGGGAGAAAATTTCATGGAAGGCTTTCGGCTTGACTTACCAGCTGAACTATAGGAGGAATTTCAATGAGCGATCGGAAAATTAAACTGGCAATCAACCTGCGTGGTGTCGGCGGAAGCATGTCTGAATGGCGACATCCCGATGCGAAAGCGGACGCAAGTATCGATTTTGAACTTTACAAGGAATGGGCACAAAAGGCCGAGGCTGCACTTTTCGATATTCTTTTTATTGCGGATGGTTTATATATTACGGAACAGTCGCTGCCTCATTTTCTAAATCGCTTTGAACCGATTACCTTGCTCAGCGCTCTGGCTACTGTAACGAAGAATATTGGCCTTGTGGGTACAGTATCTTCTACTTACAGTGATCCTTTTACCATCGCACGTCAATTTGCATCGCTGGATAAAATGAGTGGCGGACGGGCAGGCTGGAATGTAGTTACCTCAGGCTTACTGGATGGAGCGGCCAATAACTTTAATGGAAAGCAAGTCCATCATGACGAAAAATATGAATTGGCCACGGAATATCTGGAAATCACTAAAGGGTTATGGGATTCGTGGGAAGACGACGCCTTTGTACGCAACAAGGAGACAGGGGTATTCTTTGATCCCGCGAAGATGCACACCCTGAATCATGAAGGTAAATTCTTTTCTGTCAAAGGGCCGCTGAACATTGAGCGTTCTCCGCAAGGGCAGCCGGTTATTTTCCAAGCCGGTTTGTCAGAACCGGGCCGTAACTTTGCCGCCCAATATGCCAATGCGATCTACGCGATTCCACAGAGTATCGAAGAAGCGATTGCTTTTAGAGAAGATATGAAGCAAAGAGCGGTAAGCTTCGGACGATCGGCAGACGATATACTGGTGTTCCCTAATATCTCTCCTGTTGTGGGCGCGACCGCGGAGGAAGCTGAGCAAAAATATCAGGAGATTGCAGGCCTGGTCACTATCGAGCATGCGCTTAACTATACCAGCCGATTCTTTAACCATCTTGATCTCTCGCAGTATCCACTGGATGAACCGGCAATAAACCTGCTGGAGCTGATTCCGGGTCAGGAAGGAACCTATAAGTACTTTACAGAAGAACTGCAGAGCGGTAAAACGCTCAGACAGCTTGCTTTGGAGGCGACAACTCCGCGCAGTCCATTCATGGGCACAGCTGAACAAATCGCAGACAAATTGCAGGCGTGGTTTGAAGCAGGCGCTGCAGATGGCTTTATGTTCGTGCCTTTCGGCCCGTTTGGACTGGATGATTTCTTAAATGAAGTGGTACCGATTCTGCAAGAGCGTGGCTTATTCCGCACAGCTTACGAGAGTTCTACACTTAGAGAGAATCTGGGACTCAGCATACCGAAGAATCGTCACGCTCAATCTTAAAGGCTAGAGGTTTTCCCCGTAAATATGGACGGAATTTGAACGATGGACTGCCCAGTATGGCGGCGCTTGACTTGGAGTATACTCCAAGTTGTAGAGTGTGAGTGTCACTATATAAGATGAACAAATGAAAATAACGAAAAGCGAGAAGGAACGAAGGGGAAGGTTTGGAACTGTAGGAGCTCAAGCGTTCGCCTGAAAGCTTTCTGCAGGAAAGCTCACATCGGAAGCAAAAGCTGTCTCCGGATTTCAACCGCAAACAGCGGTCCAATAGAAAGAAATCTGGGGACAACAGCGACCGGAAGTCCAAACATTCACCGAAGTGACGACCGAGCCTTAAGTGATGATCATAAGTTCGACTTATATAGTATTCAACCAAATTCTATACAGAAACGGGGTAAAACCATGCCACATACAAAGACTGTTCTGATCACCGGAGCCAACAAGGGGATTGGGTACGCGGCAGCTAAACAATTGGGCGCTCTAGGATATACTATCCTGCTAGGAGCGCGTAGCGCGGAGAGAGGAAAAGAAGCAGCAGCACAGCTGGTAAGCGAAGGCTTCGATGCTCGTCACATTGTGCTCGACGTTACGGATCAGGGTACAATTGATGCTGCCTCCAAGCAAATTGCTGATGAATTTAGTTCCCTCGATGTATTGATTAATAATGCTGGAGCTTCTTTTGAAGCATTTGCTAAGCCAAGCCAACTGGAATTGTCTGATTTGAAGGCAACGTATGAGACGAACTTTTTCGGCGTATTTGCTGTCACGAAGGCGTTTCTTCCTTTGCTGACTAAGGCCCCGGCAGGTAGAATTGTTAATGTATCCAGTGGACTCGGTTCATTAGCCTTTATGAGCAATACGGCTGCCGAATATGCTAATTTTAACTTCCTTGCTTACCCAAGCTCCAAAACGGCTGTGAACGCATTGACGATCATGTTCGCCAAGGAATTTAGAAATACAGCATTGAAGATCAATGCGGCTGACCCGGGCTATACCTCTACAGACTTAACGGGTAACCAAGGCCATCGTTCAGCTGAGGTAGCAGCTAAAATTATTGTTACTCTCGCGACACTGCCAGAGGATGGACCTACAGGAAGCTTCTTTAACGAAGACGGCGTGGTTCCTTGGTAAGCTTACCTCTGAAACGTAGACGGTCATATGGAACGGGATGATTGACTTCATCACAGTGCTCTATATAAGCTGGACAAAATAAGCTGGACAAAATAAGCTGGACAAAAGAATTTAACAAAAAGCGAAGATGAGGGAACGGGGAAGTTTGGAACTGTAGGATTGAGCGAAAGCGACCGCCTGAAAACTTTCCATAGGAAAGCTAGCAGCGGAACACTGGAACACTGGAACATAGACTTTCGACAGCAAGACTATAATCCATGGCTGTTCAAATCCAGCGATGTCACTAGAAGCGGTATTTTCCCCTTCACCAGTCGTCTTAACAGTGATAAAGAGGGGGCACCACCCCAACTAACGGCATTTTTGCACCTTATTTTTCTTCAAAATAGGCAAATGAGGGAAATAAGGGCATTATTGCATCTTATTTTTCGAAAAAGCCCGCTGGATGGGGTATCCCGGAAGATTTAAGGTGCAATATTGCACTTAATTTCCATTAATCCTTGGCTGCAGAGGATTTAAGGTACGAAAAAGCCGTTAATTATACTTCTTATGTAAGCTCTCTTTTTTCTTGGCTATGTTTGTTTTTAAATGTTGTTCTATATAGCATCAGGTGGATTAAATAATATAAGGACCCGCGTCAGAGCTCATTTTAGAAGGCTATTTCGCGGGTTTTTGGCACTGAACTACATGATAAGTGATAAGTGATAAGTGATAAGTGATAAGTGATATATGGTAAGTTTTTGCACCAGATTGACTATAACTGAATGATCGTTTATTATACAGAAGTGAGATAAATAGATAATATCAAAGCAGAATGGAAGCCGCGATATTAAATAAAAGGAGAGAATATCAAATGTCTAAACCAAACGTATGGTTCATTACCGGCAGTTCTAGAGGTCTTGGTCGCAGTCTGACAGAAACCGTTCTGAAAAAAGGTGATTATGTCATTGCAACAGCCCGCAACCCGCAGTCGCTGAATGATTTGGTGGAGCAATACGGTGAGCAGATTCATCCGCTTGCGCTAGATGTCAGTGATGAGCAGGCTGTGTCTGCTGCGGTTGAACAAGCCGTTCAAGTGTTTGGCCGTTTGGATGTCGTGGTTAACAATGCTGGGTATGGCGATGTCGCATCGGTTGAAGATGTCACGTTGGATGATTTCCGGGCTCAGATCGATACGAACTTCTACGGTGTTGTCTATGTTTCCAAAGCTGTCGTTCCGATTTTGCGCAAACAGGGCAGCGGGCATATCATCCAGATTTCATCTGTAGGCGGCCGGATTGCTACTATGGGCTTAGCCGCATATCAAAGTGCAAAATGGGCAGTCGGCGGATTCTCCGAGGTGCTGGCTCAAGAGGTGGCTCCTTTTGGCATCAAAGTAACTGTCATTGAGCCAGGCGGCATGCGCACAGATTGGGCGGGTTCTTCGATGACTATTCCGCCAATCAGCCAGCCGTACGAAGAGACCATTGGAGCATTAGCTCGTATGCTGCAAGAGCATTCAGGTCAATTTGGCAGTGAACCGGAGAAGTTTGCTGAAGTTATTAGCGAGCTAGCCTTGCTGCCTGAGGCCCCTCTTCGTTTGCTGCTGGGCCAGGATGCGGTCGATAATGCAGATGCAGCGGAGAAGGCTCGTGCCGCAACTGATGCCAAGTGGCGCCAAGTGAGTGAAACGGTAGAATTCACTTCCTAAAATGAAGAGACCAGCTTTATGAATGGTGAATAATAGAAGATAAATAAATAGAGGACATCCTGATATTGGAGCTATATTCCAGTCGGGATGTCCTTTTTTTTATGTTTAATATTCATTTTACGAAAGAGGTCACCTTGTTTAACACTACTAGACAATTGTCCTTTTTTCGTATAAAAAAATCTCTAAAATAAGAATCAAATAAGGCAAGTGAGTGGAGGTGAGAAGAGATCGAGCAGAAACGAATTCGAGAATTTACCGCTACGGTCTATGTCCTGAATGAAGAACGTGATGCGCTTTTGTTCATGCGGAGGAGAAAACCGCCGTTTGTGGGGTGCTTTTTTCCGCCAGGAGGACACCTGGAGCCGAACGAGACACCGGATGAAGCTGCGATTCGAGAGGTGCAAGAAGAGACAGGTTATCTGATCCGATTATTGTCCGCACAAGAAGGCAGTTATATAGAGCCTGGTGTAGTTCCTTTGACTTTTCCAATTAGAATTCAGCTTGAACACATTGATGACCAGCATGATCATATCGATTACATCTATGTCGGAGAAGTCATTCGTAAAGAGGGAACGGAGTCCGAAGAAGAGTGGATTTGGCTTGACGCTGCTAAGTTAGATCAAGAGTCGATGCCAGAAGCGATTCGGAAAATCGCCAAGCAAATCTTGCAAGATCGGAAGTACTAGGGGAATACTAGTTGTAAAAAGGTTAATGGAGGCTGCAAATGGACAAGTCCGTCCTGCTCAACTTGATGAACACCCACAGATGGCTGCATGACATGCTGGAACACATGCCGCCGGACTTGCTTGTCCATTGGGAGCTATGGCGCTATTATCCGGAAGAACTGGTATGTGAGCAAGGCGACCATCCAGATGTCTTTTATATCGTTATCGAAGGGCGCTTGAAGGTAGAGTACATTCTGGAAGATGGTACCATTCTCATTATCGCCTATCTTGATCCCGGTCAAATGATCAGTGATATCGAGATTGCCTTAATGACGCCGTACGTCTGCCGGATTACCGCGGAGTCCCAGTCTTCTACGCTTGTACTGAGAAAGGATATTTATCTTAAATGGTTGCTGGCCGATAACCACTTCTTAATGTACTTAACGAAGCAATTGGCCGGGAAGCTGCAGGAGACGGTACGCAAATCGATTGACAGCGTGTCTATGTCCCTCAGGCACAAGCTGCTCCGCTATTTGTACGGTCAGGTAGAGCATATCAATTTTAACCGGCAAACTTCGTTTATCATTCCCATCTCACGTGAAGATATAGCTTCCCAGTGGGGCGTGACGCTGCGCAGTGTGAACCGGGTGCTGAAGGAACTGAAGGACCGGGAGATTATTTACGTAGATAAGAACCGGATTATCTGCAATGAATGGAGCCGCTTTTTATTAAAGAAAGAATTAACGGACATGGAAAAATAACATCCAAGGAGTGTTTATTGTGAGCCAAATGACTTCCATGCAATCAGGATTACCTAACAGAGGGGTGACCGCCCGTCATATCGTGGCTATGGTCATCAGTGCGCTGATTTTTGGAGCGACGATCTATATTTCCCGGTTTGTCCCGATCAAGCTGGGTACGGTTCAAGTGTTGTATCCTGCTGCGATCTTTGCTCCGCTGTTCGGCGTCTGGTTTGGCGTTTGGGGTTCGGCGGGGCTTGTAATTGGTAATATTTTATCGATGGTCGTTGTTGGCATGAATCCGGCGATTTATCCGTTAGCCTTGCTCGCACAATTCGTGATGGGGTTCGTTCCGGGAATCGCGTTCCGTAAAGTCCGGTTTGAAGGTGCCAAGGATCGTATTGTTTTCATCGTTACGGTTGTGCTCGGCATGGTTCTGTCCTCGGTCCTGGTGTCACTGAATCTCGTCCTTATTCAAAAAATTCCCGGCAACGTCGTCTGGGGCACCATTTGGCCTTGGATGCAGGTCAGCAATACGCTTGCTGCGGCTATCTTCAGCCCGCTTCTGTTCGCTTGGATGTCCGACTATATGAATAAATCCGGCTTATTTTTCAAAAGGTTTCTAGGCTGACGGGGGTTACGTTTATGCAATTGTATTATCCATCTAATTCACTTTTGCACTACTTGCATGGTTTTACGAAAATACTGGTCTTCGGTTTACTCTTTACCTTTATCCCTTTGTTTATGGATCGGCTCGCAAGTCTTCTAGGTCTGCTTGTTATTTGCCTGGCATTATTCATCTATATTCGCCCAACGCGTTGGCATTGGCTACTGCTAATCCCCGTGCTGATCCTGGCGTTCACCATGAGCTTGTCCTATTTTCTGTCCGACGGAGGCGGTACAACATACTTTCAGGCGGATTTGGGGTATTGGCAAGTCATCATTTCTTCGGGTAACATCGGACTTTCGCTAAAATTTATCTGCCGTACGCTGATCTGGTGTCTGCTCTTCTTCCTGATACTGTTCACAACTTCCAATGAGGACATTGTAATGGGTCTGAAAAAGTTTGGGCTGCCTGAATTCGTGACACTATCTGTGTCGCTTGCGCTGCGGTATTGGAGTTTGATGATCTTCGATGTCAAAACAGTCATGGACGCGCAATACGTGCGGGGCGTCGATTTTCGCTCGGGTAACCTGTATGCCCGCTCCGTCCGGTTCGCAAGTACGCTCGTTCCCGTCTTATTCGTCTTCTTGAAGCGGTTCCGTACGACCAGTTTCGCTCTGACACTCAAAGGTGCAGGGCGAAAAAACAAGCGAACTTATTATTACAATCCCAGAATTACCGGACTCGATAAGCGGGTCATTCTGGCCGGAGTAGTATTGTTTGTGGCCTTCCTGGCACTAAAATGCTTTATTACTTTATAACCACGGAGGAGGGTCAAGATGATCACTTTCGATAACTATAGCTGCACCTATTCATCAGGGAAGCCGATGCTGCATCAATTGAATTTGAACATTACACCTGGCGAATTTGTGTTTGTCACAGGGCCGAGCGGCGGCGGGAAGTCGACGCTTTGCTTCTCGATTAACGGATTGATTCCGCATGAGACAGAAGGCTCTACGTATCAGGGCAGTGTGACGGTGGACGGAAACAAGGTACAGGATGTATATCCTAACGATCTCGTCTCGGTCGTCGGAACGGTGCTGCAGGACCCGGAATGGCAGCTTGTCAGAGGAACAGTGAAGGAAGAACTAACCTTTGCTCTTGAAAATATGGGGTTCTCCGCTGACGAAATTGACCGGCGACTGGAAGAAGTTGTAGAGAGAGTAGAGATTCAATCGCTGCTGCTTCGCTCCACACTGGATCTGTCCGGTGGGCAGAAGCAGCGGGTGGCGATCGCTGCCTGTTTGATGATGAAGCCGAAGGTCATTGTGCTGGACGAGCCAACTGCGGAGCTAGATCCACTTGGCAAAGAAATGGTACTGGATACGATCCGTGAGCTGCATCAAGAATGGGGATATACAATCGTCTTCGTCGATCATAATCTTGATGTCTCTATGCCCTATGTCGACCGGGTGATCGTTGTTGCTGAAGGGAAGATCGTAGCAGATGCGCCGCCAAGCCGTCTGTATGATGAACCGCTTGTTCGTGAATGGCTGCCGTTGCCACAGGTGATTGAACTGGCCCGCAAGTTGGGTGTAAAGATAGAAGACGAACAGCACGGCGAATGCGATCCGCTGACCGTGGAGGAGCTGCGGGAGGCATTGCACAACAGAGGTATTGTTCGCCCTGAGCCTCCAAAGCTGGGGAGTGGTCATACGCTTGAAGGCGGGGTAGCAGCCGCTGGTGAAACGCTGCTGGAGCTGAAGAATATTACGTTCCGCTACCGTAAGCAGGAAGACGAGATGACGATCAAGCCGCTGAATCTCCGGATCGGCAGAGGCGAATTTGCAGCGGTTATCGGCCGCAACGGGGCGGGCAAGTCCACCCTCTGCAAGCTGATTACCGGTCTATTAAAACCGTATGGCGGGGAGCTGCTTATTCACGGCAGACCTTCAAGTGAATACCGGGCTGACCAGCGTGTGCGTCATATCGGCTTTGTTTTTCAAAATCCAGATTATCAGTTTGTTCGCCGTACCGTGTATGACGAAGTCGCTTATGGCTTAAGTGTTCAGAAGCTGCCGGCCGACGAGATTGAGGCACGTGTCAAGAAAGTCACTAAACTGCTGCAAATTGATAAATATCTGCAGGAGCATCCCCATTTCTTAAGCCGGGGCGAACGGCGTAGAGTGGCGATCGCCTCCATTCTGGTGATGCAGCCGGAAGTGATTATTCTGGACGAGCCAACGACCGGGCTGGATTCCGTACGCTGCCGGGAAATGATGGATTATATTACCGAGCTGTGGCGCCAAGGCCACACGATCATTATGCTTACACATGACATGCGGGTTGTAGCAGACTATATTCCGCGCACCATTGTGCTATCCCAGGGACAGATTGTGTGGGACGCGCCTACCCGTGAGGTATTTTCGAAGGGAAAAGAACTGGAGCGGTACCATATTACACTTCCGCCAGTGGTTGAACTGTCGCACATCTGGGGATGGACACCGGCAGCCCTGACTTCCGATGAATTGGTAGAGGCTTTATCCGCTGCGGCTCTGCAAGAGCCGGCCCTTGGCGGTGGAGTGATCATATGAACCAGGAATTCCGCATCATGATGCTCGGTGTCGGCAACGGATTTGTAAAATCGACTTATCATAACAATGCACTGGTGGAAGTAAGTGGCCGCCGCTTTCTGATCGATTGCGGTGCACTGGCTTGGCACAGCCTGTATGAACTCGGCTTCGGATTTGAGGATATTGATGGCATCTTTATTACACATCTGCATTATGACCATTGCGGAGGGCTGGATGAAGCCGCTTTGTATGGAGCCTATGCTGCCGGGCGTAAGATGCAGCTCTGGCTTCCGGCTCCGCTGCAGAGTGTGTTATGGGAGCAGCATTTACGCGGAACCTTGGAGAATGCTGCTGAAGGAAAAACATCATTAGCGGACTACTTTGATATACAGACCGTCGAAGAGGGAGAACTTTTTTGGCTAACGGCCAGTAGCGATGCTGGTGATGTTGGTGGTGCTGGTGGTACTAGTGTTGCTGGCGGTGCTAGTGGTGCTAGTGGTGTTGGTGATGCTGGTGATGCTAGTGGTGCTAGTGGTGCTAGTGGTGCTAGTGGTGCTAGTGGTGCTAGTGGTGCTAGTGATGCTAGTGGTGTTAGTGAAGCTGGTGGTGCTAGTGGTGCTGGTGGTACTGGTGCTACTGGTGGTATTGATGGAGTTGGTGGTGCTAGTGAAGCTGGTGGTGCTAGTGGTGTTGGTGGCGCTAGTGAGGCTGGTGATGCTGGTGATGCCGGTGAAGCTAGTGAAGCTGGTAGTGCTACTAAGGCTATTAATGCTGGTAGCGGCTTTGGCGCTGAAGCAGACCAACAGCTACTGTCCATGCGCTGGCTCTCTTCACATCACGTGCCATCCAAGTTCAGCTGTTCGCTCGTGATCGATAGTCGCTTCTTTTATAGTGCGGATATGGTGGCTGACGCAGAACTGGTGTCCAAGCTTCACCAAGAAGGAATTACGGATTTTTACCACGATTGCAGCTTTGATTCCAGCCCCGTCCATGCCAGCTTTGAAGCATTATGCCAATACCCTGAGGCCATTCGCCAATATACCTATTTGATGCATTACGGGGAAGCCCCGAGGGGGCTTGAGGAGAAAGCGCTGTGCGGAATGAGGCTGCTTAGGCAGCATGAATGGCACATATGGTCGTAGGGGAAACGAGTTAGAAGAGATGACCAGAGAATGAAACAAGAGAAACAAGAGAAACAAGAGAAACAAGAGAAACAAGAGAAACAAGAAAAACAAGAAAAACAAGAAAAACAAGAAAAACAAGAGAAAGAAGAGAAACGAGAGATCGAAACAAAAAGTCGAGGAGACATGCAGGGGAAGGGTGGCTCAAGGCTCCCCATGGTGTCAATAAGTGCATTTTTGTACCTTAAATCGGATGCAGCAGGTGTTTTGCATAAGATAAGGGCATTTTTGTACGTTAAATTTTCCAAATGTCCCCCTTCAGGGCTCTTTTCCAAAAATTAAGCTACAAAAATGCTCTTATTTCCTTAAATAACCTAAATACAAGAAAAATAAGGTACAAAAATGCTCTTAATTGGGAATCAGTGAGCTATGCCAATTCGGGAATGCAGTGGGCTACGCCAAGTTGAGAGTGTAGAATCTGTGCTAATTAGTAAAAGCACTATTGCCCTGACTCGCAAGCGTTCGCCTGAAAGAATATAGATAGCATTAGGAGGAATAGGTGTGAGAAAGCTGGATTTTCCATACATTACAATGCCTTTGCCGGAATGGATCGGACCTGTCGTGGCCAAGGTATTTGCCAAGATGTGCGATGATACGACTGGTCATGATTTTTTGCATGCGGTACGAGTGATGGAGCTGGCGACGAGCATCGCGGATGAACTCCATGCCGATGTAGATATCGCTGCAGCAGCCGGGCTGATGCATGATTATTATCGCAAAGAAGAGAAGGAAACCGGCCAGCTGCATTTTAGCCCAGAGGCGATAGCCGATCTGCGCAGGGAGTTCGAGCCACTGTTTGTTCCTGAGATCGGAGAGCAGGCCTTCGCTAGAATATTGGATGCCATTGCGCTTCACGAAAGCTATAGCGCTAACGCCATCCTTTCGCTAGATGCGCAGATTTTGCAGGATGCGGACCGGCTGGAAGCCTTGGGTGCGGTTGGAATCGCCCGTACTTTTATGTTCGGAGGCGCACATGGACTGCCGATGATTGAGGAGGAGCAGAAGTCAGTGGTGGCTGAATTCGACCCTAACGTTCGTCCCTATGGTTCGGTACACATGCATTTCTATGAAAAGCTCTTAAAGCTTGCAGACGGTATGCATACGGTGCCCGGGAGGCGAATGGCTGCTCAGCGACATCAGGTGATGATCACTTTTTTAGAGCAATTCGAGAACGAACTGAGGCTAACCTTCCGTTGAAGTAACCATATCGAGATAAGGCGGCAAAAGTTTTGAAAAAGCATCTTATCCACGAAACTTATGCTTTTCCGCTAATAGTATTCATCCAGCTAATTATGGATATAGCTTCACCAAAAAACCGCGAGCACCCTTGATCTTCCAAGGCGCTTCGCGGTTTTTTCAGACTTGCGGTGTATCACCGGCAATGCTCGATGTTCGGATCAGATGATAACATCTGCAGACTTTAAGGCTGCAGAGTAGGCCGAATAATCATCTCATTTACGCTAGTGTCTTCTGGTTCATTGACGGCAAAGGCAATCGCTCTTGCAATGCTGTAAGGGGAGATTGCCAACCCGCCCATATGCTCGGCCATAGCTTGAACCGCCGGGCTTGTCACGGTGCCGAATAACTCCGTTTCAGTGATTCCCGGCGCGATGAGCGTCGTACGAATGTGTGAGGCCGGGGATTCCTCCTTGCGTAACCCTTCTGTAATTGCTCTGACTGCAAACTTGGTGCCGCTGTATACAGCCGAAGTCGGGCTGACTTCGTACCCCATCACCGAAGAAATATTGATGATATGACCGGATTGTTGTTCTCTCATGATAGGAAGTACGGCAGCAATACCGTTCAGCACCCCTTTGATGTTAACATCAACCATTTGGTCCCAGTCGGTAACCCGCATTTCATTCAGCACCGAAACTGGCATAATTCCGGCGTTGTTGACCAGTACATCAATCCGGCCATATTGGTCCAGAGCAAATTGTGCGACCTGCTGCAGATCCTCAGCAGAAACGACATCTGCTGTAATATAAGAAGCTTCCCCGTCCGATTGTTTAATCTCCTCCACAATAACCTTCAGCCGCTCTTCTCTTCTGGCAGCCAATACAACCTTGGCTCCCTTTTCTGCCAGCAGTCTTGCAGTAGCTTCACCGATTCCGCTTGATGCCCCTGTAATAATAACTACTTTATCTCTAGTGTTGTCCACTTGATTTCTCTCCTTTAGCATTAAGATAATATTTATTTAACTTGTGTTGATTATTTAACGGCCGTTGATTAACATTATATAAAGATATTAGATTCATTCAATCGCTAATCATCGTGTATTTGTCCCATAATCAACAGAGTGGATGAAACTGTTCAATAAAGTGAAGGAGAGATTCAAATGGCAAGCGAGCGAAAGGTTGACCGGCGGATTACTAAAACCAAGGAAGCGATTAACCGGGCGTTTCTGGAGCTTTTTGCAGAGAAGGAACTTGAGCAGATTACAATCAATGAGATTGCGGATCAGGCGAACGTTAACCGGGGCACGGTGTATTTGCATTACAGCGACAAATACGACCTGCTGGATCAATATATAGAGGAACATTTGAACAAGCTTATTTCGTTTTGTGGTACTCATGAACCTGCTACATCAGCGACTTCAATGGATCAGGATGAGCTCCAACTGGTTTTCGATTACTTAGGGGAGCATTTTCGCTTCTTCTCGGCGATCCTGCTTAATCAGCGGACGGCTCTCTTCCGTGAGCGGCTGCTGCAATTTATTTCGAGCAACGTGAAGGAGAAGCTGGATCAGCAAACGGCAGGAACAGCCATTGATAATGAGATCAACGCCGAGTTTATGTCTTCCGCCTTTGTCGGTATCCTGGAATGGTGGATTCGCAACAAAATGCCGCACCCTCCGGCATATATGGCGGCTCAAGTGCGGCATCTGTTTGAGAAAAATGAGGTTTATATGCAAATGAAAAGTTAACATGAAGAACCCGCGATAAGTCTCAAGGTGACAAGGCTGTTCGCGAGTTTTTAGCTGTTTACAGATCACAGCCAATTTCGATCCCACTACAAAGATTGTATTGTTTAAATCGTTCCAAGCCGGTGAGCAGCTGCTCGCGATAGTCGAGACTGTTCATTTCAGACTGTGGCCAAAAGTGCTTCACGATCAAAGTCTGGCTGCTTTTATCCGTTTCCAGTTCAATTCGGCCAATTAGCTGCTGATCGCACAGCACAGGGAGCACATAATAACCGTATTTGCGCTTGGGAGCAGGAACATAGACCTCCCATGTATACTCGAAGCCGAACAATTCCTGAATCAACTTACGGTCCCACATCAGGTTATCCAGCGGGGCGAGAATTCTGGCCGTATTGCCGCTTAGCTCCCGTTCTGCAGAGGACTTTAATAATTCTACGTGATCAGTCGCAAGATACAGCGGGTGCTTGATACCTTCAACGGCTACTTCATAAATGCTCCCCTCATCGATCAGCGCTTGGAACGCCTCGTTCCGATGCTGACTTTTGAGCCCGTTAATGCCCAGCCAAGCATCGCTTTGTCTGTTCCACAAGAGGCCAACACTATTGATTCTCCGCAGCACAAACCATTTGTAGAATTCTTCCTCTGTCGTATAAGGTGCCGGAGAACTGAAATACGGTTCGGGTATAAATTGATCGGCCAAGCCATAATATCTCCGAGTCCCTTTCTTATGATGAACAACGGCAAGACCGGCGTAGCACATTGCTTCCAAGGCAGCTTTAGCCAGCCGTTGCGGCCCATAATGCCAATCCACTCTTTCTTCCAGTACAAAATCGGAGGAGCATGCCGTCCCGTGTTCTCTTAGGTATGCAGTTATGACATCAATGGTCTCTTGGTGCTCATGGCACCAGCGTAGATACCTCTCCCTGAATCTTTGAAAAGAAGGCCAGTCATTGACCTCGCAGATAGACATGTTCTTGTCCCACACATCAAACAAAATCCGCTCGGTGTAGAGATATTGATCTATATCTCCTTTACGGTATGTAGCGTAGCGAGACTGCAGCGTAAGATCAGGATTACGGCCTACGACATCGAGTGGATCGTATTGAATACAGCCAACTTTACGGATATACTCGGCAATCTGAGACGTGCTCTGAAGTGCGGAGTCGTCGCTTAAATGATGGTAGGTGATTAAGTATTTTCGGATATCTGCTTTTGAATATGATAGCTGTGTAATAATAATCCCTGCTTTCTATAATAAGGAATGATTACAACTTCAATATACCAAACAACAGTTCTTATTTACAGTGCGAATCAGAGCAATATTATGCAATCCTTGCGTCGCCGTATTTGGTATAGTAACGGAGCATATTAGAGGAGGGGTTGTCATGCCTGGTGAGTTAAGAACCGCCTATTACGATACTGAACTGCAAGTGGAAGCCTACTGGTTTCAGGGTGTGATGCATAGCTTCCCCAATCACTTTCATGATCATTATGTGTTCGGATATATAGAGAACAGTCCGCGCCGCATGCTGTGCAACAATATAGAGTATAGTATCAAGCCCGGTGATCTCCTGATCTTTAATCCTGGTGATGTTCATTCCTGTGAAGAAGTGGACGGCAGGCCGTTAGATTATCGCAGCATCAATATTAAGCCGGATCGTATGATGAGCATGATGAAAGATATTACGGGCCATGCGTTTTTGCCTTCATTCACACTGAATGTACTTTCCGGGAGCGAATTTGCGCCAGCTTTAAAAGAATTGCATGAAATGATCTTTAGGGGGGAACCGGATTTTATCAAAGAGGAATTGTTCTTCTTTTTTATTGTCCAATTGCTGCAGGATTATGCGAATTCGCCGGAGGAGCATGAACAGACAGGAAAGAAGGGGCCTTCCGAATTTGAGGTTGTGTGCGAATATATGGAGACCCATTATGCATCCAAAATTACGCTGTCAGAATTGAGTGATCTGGCCGGGCTCAGCAAGTATCATTTTTTACGCGCCTTCACTCGGCATAAGAGGATTTCTCCCTATAATTACTTGGAGACGATTCGAATTGGCAATGCTAAGAAGCTATTGGAACAGGGTATTGCTCCTGTTGAAATAGCACATATGACAGGCTTTAGCGATCAAAGCCATTTCACACATTTTTTCAAAAGATTGATTGGCCTGACCCCGCGGCAGTATATGCGGATCTTTCATCAGGAAACGGCTGCAGAAACTTTGCTTTCGGGTGAGCGCCAATGATGAATTCTCGTTATCACGCGGCCGCACATCTCGCAACGCTGGTTACCATATTGTTTTGGGGAACCACCTTCATCTCGTCCAAAGTACTTTTGAGCGATTTTAGTCCCATGGAGATTTTGTTTACCCGATTTTTGATTGGTTATGTCGCCTTGTGGATCGTTCATCCAAGACTGATTCCGTTTCGGAAGAGAGGGGAGGAACTGCTGTTTGCAGCGGCCGGGTTGTGCGGCGTGACCTTGTATTTTCTCCTGGAAAACATTGCTCTAACCTATACGTATGCCTCCAATGTTGGCGTCATCGTCACCGTAGCTCCCTTTTTTACAGCGGTGGCTGCCCATTTTATTTTGAAGGATGAGAAGCTGCATTTTCGGTTTTTTGTAGGCTTCCTGATCGCGATGATTGGGATTGCCCTTATTTCCTGGAGTGGCAGTTCGAAGCTGCAATTAAATCCACTTGGGGATTTGCTGGCCGTTCTTGCTTGCATTAGCTGGGCTTTGTATTCAATCCTTTTGCGCAAGATCAATCAGTTTCAATACCCTTCAATTGGCATGACCCGGAGAGTCTTCTTCTACGGACTGATCTTTATGCTGCCGGTAACCTTGTTTAGTGATTTCCGACTGGATCTGGTCCGGTTTGGGACAGGGTCTCATTTGTGGAATTTTCTATTCCTTGGCTTGGGCGCTTCGGCCTTGTGTTATGTCAGCTGGAACTGGAGTGTCGGCATTCTGGGAGCGATCAAGACCAGCGTATACTTTTATTTGACCCCTGTAGTTACTGTAGTAGCAGCTTATTTGTTGTTGAATGAAAGGATTACCGGTGCTGGTATCGTGGGTATTGCGCTAACCTTGGTAGGTTTAATCGTGTCGGAACAAAGATTCCTTCGTAAGCGCAGGCATGTAACGGATTCTGTCACAGAGCAAGGATCTTTATAGAAAAAATGGACACGGCGCTGTATACCAATAGTCAGGCTATTTAAGTGTTCGCTAATACGCATCCTTTCGCGTAGGTGGTCAAAATCTGGGGACACGGAATAACGATACTGGTGAACCCCACTGCAACCTTTTTCTTGCACCCTGCGTCTACCTGCTATACCCGCAAAGAAAGGTGCAGACCTATGAACAAGAAGAAGATTCTCTTATCCGGCATTATTTTGGCAACAGCCTTATCCTTAAACAACACCTCACAATTGCATGCGGAAGCGGCCTCACCAGTGAAGAGCGCAGTGACAACGACAATGACTTCCGGGACTGTGATATTCAAGCTGAATAATCCCGTCTATGTTAACGGCCAAGGGAAGCATCGTCTGAACGCTGCCCCGTTCGTGGTAAAAGGCACATCGATGATCCCGCTTCGGGCCGCAGCCGAATCATTGGGATGCACGGTGAACTGGAATCCGAAGAAGGGAACACTCGAATTATCGGGGCCTAGCCTGGGCACCGTTCAATTTACAAGGTTCTCGGATTATGCAATCAATGCCAAGGGAGAACGTGTGAAGCTGCCTGAACAGATCCGTCAGGTAAAAGGGGTATGGTTTGTCCCTGCCAGGTCGTTGTCCACTCTCTTGAATGCTAACTTGACCTGGGATGCCGGGACGCATACCTTGACGATCGCGCGCAAGGAAGCGGTTCAGGAGCCCAAACAATTTAGCTTTTTATTCAATAAAGATACCGAGGGATGGAAAGGCGGGTTCGCGGATCTACCGGTTAATTATGATAAAACCATCTATGAATTGAAATATAACCGTGAGCTTCTACCACTACAAAACAACAAGACAAACTATGGCCTCCAGCTTTCCGGGCATAACCGCAGCGACGATTTGTTTATGTTCCTCTCTCGGGGGATCGGAGGATTTAAGCCGAATACCACTTATGATGTAAAACTTAACTTTGCTATGTATACGGATGCGGCTGGAGGATCAATTGGCATTGGCGGTTCGCCAGCGGAATCGCTCTTCATCAAAGCCGGCATTCTTACGAATGAACCGTTATCAGTCCCAACAGAGTATGCCGGAGGAAAGTATTATCGAATGAATGTAGATACCGGTAGTCAAGGGACCGGCGGCAAGGAGATCAAGGTGATCGGCAATGCCGCGAAGCCGGAATCGGACAAGCCAGGCTATCAGCGAGTCGATTTTCATTACAACGCCAAGGTGAAGACAAATGCCAAGGGAGTGATGTATGTTCTAATCGGCGCAGACTCTGGTTTTGAAGGCTTAACCACACTGTACTTTGATGATATTCAGGTGACTGCTACAGCCCAAAAATAAGCGTAATTCGAGGGTTATAGGAAAAGCGCCCATAGGCTCAACACATTTCTCTAAAGATGTGTCTGGTCTATGGGCTTTTTTTAATAAAACTCATATCTTGGATTTACTCCATATGTTCCTCTTCAAGATAGATGGTCTCAATCTCGTTAAAAGCTGCTTTCAGCCTCTTCACAAGAGAGTTAACACCAAAGATCTCTGTGAATGTGTGACTTCCAACGATGAGATTGATGCCAGCGAATTTCGTGTATTGAACAGAATACAATGATTTTTCACCCGTGATATACACATCGCACTCCGCTTCTTTGGCTTGTCTGATTAGATCTGTGGAATTTCCAGCGCCAGTGACGACTCCGACTTTCTTTATCGTTGTATTGGAGTTTTTCCATGCCTTCACATCCTCACCTAATGCGGTTGAAATTCTATCCACTAGTTCCTCAAAAGCTATAGGCTCGTTATACTCACCGATACCAATGATTTCGTGGTTGTCCTCATAGTGTGTCTGCTGAGTTATTTTTGAGATCCCGATTTCTTGCAAAAGCGAGTTGCAGGTACCAAATTCTGCACAATCCAAAGGGAGATGGATATAAAAATGTGAAATCTCATTGTCGATCAGGTGTTTCATACACTGCTCTTTCACTTCGTATAGAAAATCCCAGGCGTCATGGTGTGTAATAATGAACTGAACCTTGTGATCGACTGCTTTGAGAATCACGTCTGGAGTTAAATTCGTTGTAAACCCAACCCGAATAATCTCCTGTGATCGTGGATTATTATAGCCATACTCATCATTTTCTTTAAATTGTTCAACCAAGCTGCCAAAAGTACTCTTAATGAAGTCATTGAAATCAGTTAGATACATCTTAACCCCCCCTTAAAATTGTCTCCGATTCTTATTCGATGATGTGTTCGTATAACCCTTTTATGTAAATTATTGTTTTTAAATCAGCTAAGCTATAGATATAAAAAGAGCCACCAAAGAGGCGGCTTCTTTTACTTTTTGTCTAAAAAAGCATCGTAGTAGTTCAGTTTTTGAGATAACAGATCGAGATACTTCTGATATTCTGCGATGTGCTGTTGAACGGTCTCTTTTTGCCGAGAAATGATTTCACGTCTTTCCGGTACAGTGTCGTCCCCAAGAAGGATCAGTTCATTATAGTGCTTGATCGCTTCAATCGACATGCCGGAGTCCCGCATGCAGCACAGCATTTGAATCCGCTGTAAATCCGTCTCGTTGTAGACGCGTCTGCCATTGTCCATACGGTGAACAGGCGGCAACAACCCTTCCTTTTCATAATATCGCAGTGTGTGGGAAGCCAGATTGAATTTTTCGGAGACCTCTTTGATCGTATACATGGTTTTCATCCTCTGCACATGAATTATGGCTATTATAACCCTTAAAGTGAGCTTCAATACAACCTGATAGCGTTAGCAAAGTTACTAATTCCAATTTTCTCCCTTTTCCATTTATGCAGAGAACAGGTATAGTCAAGTAAAATAAACTGGGAGCTTAGACGTTTAGTAGGGGGATTTCAATGAATAGACTTGAGGACGTCTTTACGGATATATTGCGCTTCAATGGAATACAAGTGATTGAGATTGTGATGAATGGCGAGACTTTCTATTCCAGCATAGATTCACATACAATGGTGATTTGCTTGAACGGCCGAGCAGCGGTGGAGTGGGGGAGTGAAGCTTGTTCACTAGCTTCTGGAGAGATCTGTATACTGCCCCCAGGGCAAGAGCTCAAGATCATCGCAGATGCTCAGGAGCTCTTTAAGGGCTGGCGGATTCAATTTGATTCTTATGTACAGAAGGAAGAGAATCTTGTAGCAAAACATAATCTAGTTCGGTACGAGTGGCTGCGTTGTGAGAATCCTCAAATGCTGGCGGGCCTATGTGACAGATTACACCAGGTACAGATATCTGAGTCGTCCAGTCGCTACAGTGGACAGGCTGATTTTTACCAGCTGATGGCATTGCTACAATCCTCAACAGCCAGGCCTTCTGCTGAGGAAACGTTGGCTGAGGCGATTGCACGTGTATCTAACTATATCAGGGAGCATATCGATCAGGAGTTAACACGAACCGAGCTTGCGCAGTTAGCTGGACTTAGTCCAGGCTATTTCTCACGAGCCTTTCAGCAGTTAATGGGGCAATCACCAACAGCATTTGTTATGGATTTGCGAATGGCCAAGGCTAAGGGACTATTGTTATCGGGGAATGGGGTTAAGGATACAGCCTCTCGTGTGGGATTTGACGATGAATTTTATTTTAGCCGGCGGTTCAAACAGCAGATCGGAATGTCTCCCTTGACCTATGTAAATAGCCGTAGAAGAAAAATTGCCAGTGTGTCCGAACCGATCTTCGGAAGTCTGCTTGCCTTGCAATTACTGCCCACGGCGGCTGCATTCTATCCGAATCATAAGCCGGACTCCAAAATGCTTCGCTTGCATTCTGATGAACAAGGTGTAGGACAAATGTGGGGAGACAATGTGGCCATGCTACAAGGCGCGAACCCTGAGCTTATCTTTTGCACCGATTTTTTGAATACACAGGCGCATTATGAATTGGAGCAAATCGCACCGACCGTCACGGTTCCCTGGCTTACTGCAAATTGGCGTGAACAATTGACGCTCATTGCTGAAGCTGCCGATCTAGAACCAGAGGGACAACAATGGTTGTCGGAGTATGATCAGAGGGCAGACATTGTCCGGCGCAAGGTACGCAGGTATCTGGGTGGTGCGACACTTAATATCTGGCGGATCATGGATGATGAATATCGGGTCTACGGGGACCGGAATGTGGGTGCGGTACTCTATGGAGATTTTCAACTAACCGCTACTCATTCATTAAAGGCAATGGATGTGTATGAAACAGTGACCCGCCAAGATCTGCCGGTGTATGACGCTGATGCGCTAGTTATCATGATTGATCCTTCCCCAAAGGCAATGTTAGAGTGGAGGGCATTACAGAGAAGCAAGTTATTACGAAATCTGACGGCGGCCAAAAATAACAGAATCTTTGACATTGGCACCGAAAAACTCCTGGAGTATTCTGCTTGGTCTCATGATCGCGCCTTATCCTATTTTGCTGAACTTTTGGGTGGACGCAATTTTCAGTTTTGAAGGTAACAAAAATCCAGAACTCATCTTCCCATAATCCATGTCCATGAGAAGGATTACGTGCTATTGTTTGTTGAGAAAGAAAATCATTCTCATGAATATGGAGGGGGAGATTTTTTATTTTTACTACTATCCCCTGGGATTTGGAGTCATTATTCCAATTGCCTGCCCTGTATCCGGTTTTTGAAGATGAAGAGACCGGAATTCATGCCGCGTTTTATCAAGGAGTTCCTTATAAGGGAAAAGAAACACGAGTGTTTGCCTACTATGGATTGCCTAAGATTGAAGAACATAAGCAAAATGAAATCCCTCAGCAGATTCCTGGGATCATTTTGGTTCATGGCGGTGCAGGGAGCGCATTCTCCCATTGGGTGAAGCAATGGAATGACCGGGGTTATGCCGCAATTGCGATGGATCTCGAGGGGCAGGTCCCCTTTGCAAGCTATAACAACATCAGCGAGAGAAGCCGTGATGATCTTCATACGGATTCATCCCTGCCACTATTCTCGCCACATCCCTGGAGTGGCCCAATGAAGCAGGGAGTATTCGCAGATTATGGCGAAGCTGTGCAGGATCAATGGATGTATCACGCTGTAGCCGCTGTGTTATCGGCACATACCATCCTTCGCAGTTTGCCTGGTGTAGATGAAGACCGAATTGGAATTACAGGGATCTCATGGGGAGGTATTATTACCAGTCTGGTGTCTGGTCTGGATCACAGGCTTTCTTTTGCCATGCCGGTATATGGATGTGGTTATCTTTATGAGCCAGGTACGCTCTACGGTCGCGGATTTGCTGCTATGCCACCCGCTACAGCTGAACGTCTTCGGGGGCTATGGGACCCGTCTTCTTATCTGCACCAAAGCAAGATACCGATGCTGTGGCTAAACGGCAGCCAGGATACGCATTTTCCTTTGTCCATCTTTGTGAAGTCCTACGAACAACATGAACATCACTATGAGGATGCGCAGTTACATAGCCGATTAAGCATTCAGCATGGACTGCCCCATACTTATCCGGATGCATGGTCCTGTGAAGAGAGCTATGCTTTTGCAGACAGTATCACAAGAGAGGGGCCTGCCTTAATTCGCATTCTTCGTGCGGAGCAGTATGAGGAGCGGGTACGGGTGTGTTTTCAATCGCCGCTTGAAGTCGTGAAGGCTGTGCTGTACTGGTGCGGGGATGACACGGACTGGAGAAGCGCCAGTTGGCATTCGGAGACAGCTATTCTGTACAAGGATGAAAATAGTAATGATCACGGAGAAGCGCATGTTGCTTTGCCGGTTTCAGGCGGAGTCTACTTTGTGCAGCTAACCAATACCAAAGGCTGGATTACCAGTTCCCGTGTCATGAGAGATCGTCGAGAAGTACCAGTCTAATCAAATAGAATAAAAAGGGGAAAGAAATATGAGAAACAGTTATAAAAAGCTGCGCCCATTGAGCGTAGTGATTCTGATTATGATGATGCTTGCGATTGCTACAGCTTGCAGCAAGGAGTCTTCTGAGCCTGCTGCAGAACAAACTGCCAGTCCGGATACGGCCCAAGAGACTAAGTTTACCTACAAAGATAACAATGGAGAACATACACTTGAGCATCAGCCTGCTAATATTGCCACAACGGTAACTTATTTAACAGATCATATGATCGCACTGGGTTTGACGCCAACGGCTTCCGTTAAGTCGCAAAATGAAGATTTTCCGCTGTACCTAAAGCCTTTTCTGAATAATGTTGAAATTATTGGCGACCAAGGAAAGGTGAATCTGGAGAAGCTGCTATCCGTAAATCCCGATCTGATTATTACAGACACCAACAGCGAAAAAGTTTATGACGAGTACGCGAAAATAGCGCCTACGGTTATGCTGGAAAATGGTTATGGTGCGCCGGATTGGCAGACAGCATTCCGTGCAACGGCTGCAGCTTTTGGCCTTCAAGACAAGGCTGAGCAAGTCATCACCGACTATGATAAGCACAAGGAAGAAGCAATCAAGCAGATCCACGATAAAGTAGCTGGCAAAACCTTAATGGTACTGCGTATTCGTAACGATATTCGTTATTACGGGGATATGGATTACAAATGGCTATATGATGATTTCGGCTTCACCCGTCCTGCTGTCTACCCAGTAACCTCGGCGGACAATCGTTATGAGTCCCTGTCCAATGAGAAGCTTCCGCAAATCAATCCGGACTACATTCTGCTCATTAACGACAGTGATAGTATCTATAACGAGTTGCAGGATCTAAGTATCTGGAAAAATCTCGAAGCCGTTAAGAACAATCAGGTGTACACGCTGTCTTCGGATTCCTGGTTCGGCGGCTATGGGCCTAACGCTGCTAACTCCATGCTGGATGATCTGACTAAAATTTTCGTTAAATAATGGACACGAACATTTGGGATCAACTGAGCTCTTATTTTAACCTTCATATTCAGCAGCAGGGGAAGGCTGTATGCACTATCGGAGGGGAAGCTTTAACTGAGAAGGCAGTCATGCATCGCTTTCTCACCGCCTACGGCGAGTTCATTGAGGCTGAAGAGCTTCCAGTTGCTGCAGCTTATTTTGTCAGCTGGTTTGGGGATGTGGCTGCTGCGTTGTTGTATAGCGTTTCTGTGCACAATACCGCTCCGAACCTCACACTTGCGAACTTGCAGGTACATCTCACCCCTGAGCAGGGCTTCACTCGAATTGCTTTTCAACTGTCGGAGGATCAATTAGATCATGCGCCAGGAGAGAGACAAACGATAGATTGGACTGTATGGCGGGAGCAAGTGTTCAGCCGATTTTATTGGGATACTGTTAGCCCCTTGCTCCTCTGTGTATCGGAGGCCAGCGGGATTCAGGCAGGAATCTTATGGGGGCAGCTGCCGACGGCTCTGCAGAATTACAGGGAAAAGCTGCAAGCACTATTGTCTACCCAGTTGTCTACACAGGATAATGCTTCGCTTCTGTCCTATCTGGCTGAAGACGATGCCTTCATGTGTAATGAGCTTGCCCCTGAGGCCTTCGGACGATCGAAGAACCCACTCCAAGCTAAAGTCCGATTCCTAGACCATCCGCTTGAGGCAGGGAAGAAGCTCGCTATTAAAAATACCTGCTGTCTGCAATACAAGCGTACCAATCGCTCATACTGCTATACTTGTCCACGCCTGTCTAAGCAAGATCGTATGGATTGGCTGCAGCAGGGCTAGACAAAACGTAAAAGGCAATCCTAATAAGGGATGCCTTTTTTCTTTTCGGATTATACAGAAAGAAGAGATTGTATGAGTCGAACAAAAGAAATTAACTAAGACGAAGATGAGCGAATGGGGAAGTTTAGAACTGTGCTGTATGCGCAAAACGCTTGCCTGTTTGCTTTCCAAAGGAAAGTTAGCACCGGAACATAGACTGTTGGAAGCAAGACCTATAATCCAGGGCTGTTCAAATCCAGCGATGTTAGTAGAAGCGGGGTATTCCCCTTCACCTTCCGTCGTCGTAACAGTTCAAAAAGAGGGGGCACTTCCCCAACTAAGAGCATTTTTGCACCTTATTTTTCTTGAATGCAGGCAAATAAGGTAAATAAGGGCATTTTTGCATCTTATTTTTCGGAAAAGCATGCTAGACGAGGTAATCTGGAAGATTTAAGGTACAATATTGCACTTAATCTCCACGAACCCTTAGTTGCAGAGGATTTAAGGTACGAGAATGCCCTTAATTATACTACTTATATAAGCTCTCTTTTTTTGCTATGTTTGTTTATTTAAATGCGTTCTATATAGCAAAAGATAACGTCTAACTTTTAAAGTCTACGTTGATGAAGATGTACGTGGCAAAGCCAATTGTCCTCGTAGTGCTGTTCGTGACAGCCACACGTGAAACTATGCTATAATGGTTAGCGAAAAGGGGGTGCTTAATAGATGGAGAATCTTGTAAGATTGTCTGGTACTTCTCCCACTCATGCAAAGCCTGTATTAGAAAAGCGTTACTTTGCATGGGGCAAAACCTTTTTTTAACGCTAAATAAGCTCTTCTAATATGTTGGCTTTGCACCTTATTTGGAAACTTTAAAATAAGGAGCGGGCACAATGAAATATATTAATGCAGCAAAAGTGTTACCCGAAAAGCTAATTATGGAAATTCAAAAATACGTTCAGGGAGAAACGCTGTACATTCCTAAGCCGGAAACGGAGTATAAGCATTGGGGAAGCCAGAGTGGCGGGAGACGGTTGCTTGATGAGCGAAACGCCGCGATCCGAGCTGCTTTTAGGAACGGTAGCAGTATTGAGCAGCTGGCCGAGGAATATTTTCTCTCGATCGAAACAATTAAGAAAATTGTCTATTCACATAAAAGTAAGAAACAGCACTGGTGAGCATACTTCATCAGTGTCTTTTTTATGCCGAAAATGATTCTAAGTCATTGTCATCATTTCAAGAGTCGAGGGCACACTGTAGACTAACAATAGAGACAGCTAGTCTGAATAATGACATATAGAGAGGAAATATTGGCAATGAGTGAAGAGCAAAGCAGAAGCAGACATCTGGTTGATCCAGAAGTGGTTAGCGCCCTTGATATGTTCCCAACAACGGATCTTACGCAGTCTGTGCTGATGGAATCACGTATGAAGCAAGCACAAATGATGCCACAAATTGATGTTACGCAAAAGTTTCCGGTTACCTTTGAAGAAAGAACGGTACCAAGTTATTTTGGAGGGCCGGAAGTTCGTATAGAGATCATTAAACCTACGCAGCCAAAATATGAAAACATGCCTTTATATTATTCCCTTCACGGCGGCGGGATGGTTATGGGAAGTCCGGTTGGTGATCGCATGGGGAATGCCGCCCTTGCTGTGCAGCATGGTTTTTGCTGTGTGTCTGTGTATTACCGTCTGGCACCGGAGCATGTTCAGCCAAGCCAGCTAGAGGATATCTATTCAGGCCTAAAATGGTGTATCGAACATGCGGAAGAACTGGGAATCGACGCTAAGAAAGTCGCCGTTGCAGGCTCAAGTGCTGGCGCCGGTTTGGCGGCTGGTCTGGCTTTATATATTCGGGATCAGAAGGAATTTGAGATTCATCATCTGAGATTGCGTAGCCCGATGCTGGATGACCGTACAAGTGTTGCACCAGATCATCCTTATGCCGGAGAATTTGTTTGGAACAAAGCAAGTAATTATTTTGGCTGGAAATCTGTATTAGGTCATGAACCAGATCAGGAAGGCGTAAGCCAGTATTATGTGCCTGCACGTGCGAAATCACTTGCTGGTTTGCCACCTACTTTTATTACGATAGGAAGCATCGATTTATTCGTAGATGAAGCTTTGCTATTCGCGAAACAACTGGTTCATGATGGTGTTTTGGTCGAGCTGCATGTCTATCCGGGCTACCACCATCTGTCGCCAATGTTCCCGAACGCCCACTATTCTCAGGAGGGTGTTAAGGCAGGCGAGCACGCCTTGCTGAAGGCGCTGGATTTACTTTAATCAGGAAGAAAAATAACAGTAAAAACTCATAACAAAAGCAGCGACAGCTTATGGATTTGATAATTCAATTCCTAGGTTGCCGCTGTTTTTTGCTTCAAACAGATACGTCCTTATTTTCATGGGTTACGTTTCTTCTGTTTATTTAGGAAGGTAAATCAAAAAAAACTACTGGAGTTCCTCTAACTGTTCCAAATTAATTTCTTGTCCGTTTAACTCAATCCGATTTATTCCCTTATTTGTAATAACAAATATTTTTTCAAACGAATGATCTGAAGCGGCGGTTACTGTTTCTACGAGAAGCTTTCCGTCCTGATTCTGAATATCTACTGAGGGTACTGTGAACTTTTGATTATGTTCTTCATTGTTATAATTTATATACAGATACACACGGTGTTCGGCGGATATTCTGCCTATATAGATTCCATTTCTCGCACGATTAGATTCTAACCATTTATGTATCGGCTCCTTAACTTCACTGGGGTCTAAATAGTTGATATTTAAGTTGCTATGGCTTGAACAGCCAACAAGGATTATCAACACGGAAACTATTAAAATACTTAGCTTTTTCATTGTCACCTCTGCTTGTTTGAAATGTTATTACTAAATTTACCATGCGGATATTGAATAGTAAATCTATATAACAATATCATAAGAAAGTTGGATCAATGAAACAGATTATCCATTATGGATAATTATTATTATTTTATTATCTATATTTGAATAATGGATTTTCCTTTGCTATAATCGCAATTGTGAGTGGAATACTATTGAGTAGGGGGTGGGGATATAAACCGCAATGAGGTTGGTACGCTCAAGAAGGGTTTGGATATTTTTAACCTTGTGCTCCATAACCCGAACATCACTACTCAAGAGATCATGGAACAATTACAGCTCAACCAAAGTACAGCCTATCGCTTGGTAAGTACACTGGAGCAGAATCAATTCATCATGAGAAGTCCTAAGAATGGGTTTGTGATTTCGGATGTGTTTGTATCCAAATTGCAAAGTGAGAATCTGCTCAAGCAGGACGTTGATCTCTTGCAATCCGTGCCATCCATGGACAAGCTAAGTAAGGAGACAGGGGAAACCACATATCTCGGAATCCTTCATGGCACAGAGGTTGTTATCACGCATGCGATGCCAGGGATCTATGCTACCCGAACACATCATGTGATTGGAGATCGTAAGCTTATTCGCGGCGATGCCATCGGGAAATGCCTGCTGGCTTACCAGGGTGAGGAGCTGCAGTCGTGGATTTTGGACAACATGTCTTTTGAGAAGCAGACGGAGCATACGATTACATCTCCAGAGAAATTCCGTGAGGAACTGAGCAACATTAAGGCCAGAGGTTATGCCCTGGATGATGAAGAAGGGGAATGCGGGGCTAGATGTATCGGTGCACCAATCTGGAAAGATGGTAAGGTTATTGCTGCCATTGCGATCAGTGGCCCGACAACCCGAGTGTCCAAAGAGAAAGATGCGTACCATATTGAGCAGGTAACCAAATGTGCACAGGAGATTTCAGATCTGCTTAACAGTCCATAAAAATACAATTTGAAGGAGATTAAACCATGAACTTTGTAACATTGAATAACGGTGTGAAAATGCCTCAGCTTGGATTGGGCGTGTGGCAGGTTAGCGATGAACAGGCTGCCTCTGCGATCGCTTCAGCCTTTGAAGTAGGTTATACTTCGATTGATACTGCTATGATTTATCAGAACGAACTTGGTGTGGGACAAGCGATCAAGGAATCCGGAATTCCGCGGGAGAAGCTGTTCATTACGACCAAAGTGTGGAACGCAGACCAAGGATATGAGAATACCCTGCGTGCGTTCGATGAAAGCTTGAAGAAGCTGGAACTGGATTATATTGATTTGTATTTGATCCACTGGCCAACGCCGAATTTCGATCAGTACATTGACACCTACAAGGCGCTGGAGAAACTGTACCATGATGGTAAAGTAAAAGCGATCGGTGTATGTAACTTTGAAATTGAGCATCTGGAGCGTCTTCTGAAGGAATGTGAAGTGAAGCCTGTTCTTAATCAGATCGAATGCCACCCATACCTGGCTCAAAATGAATTGAAAGCTTTCGGTGATAAGCACGACATCTTCCTTGAAGCTTGGAGCCCGCTGGATCAAGGCGGCGATGTCTTGAAGGATGAAGTGATCGTCAAGCTAGCCGAAGCTCATGGCAAATCCCCGGCGCAAATCGTACTTCGCTGGCACCTGCAACGTAACTCCATTGTCATTCCTAAATCAGTGACACCTTCCAGAATCGAAGAAAACATTAATGTGTTTGACTTTGAACTTTCTGCTGACGAAATGGAGTCCATTAATCAACTGGACAGCAACCGCCGCAAAGGCCCGCATCCAAACGATTTTCATATGAGATAATCGAATGATTTAAAGCCCGTAAATCTGCTTGTTACAAGCGATTTGCGGGCTTTTTAATCCAATGAAAATCATCAATCGACTGTGCATTAATGCGTAGTTCTATAATTCATTTATAAGTACTGGAGCAGTTAACCTGTCTTTTTTACTATTATATATCTGATAATATATTTTTTGCTCTGCTTCTCTTTATAATTGAAAATTTCCTGTGTGGTTCCTGTTCCAATAACTTTTAGGTCCTTAAAATGATTGATTAGATCTTTTTCAGTGAAAAAGTGAGCATATTTTCCTTCTACATATTCATATGTCCCATCTTCCAATTGTCTCCCGACCCCATTGTTATGATCCTCGTTTGAAAAGCATGTAAAATACATTACTCCAGCATGTTTTAGTTGTCGTACACAATTATTAATAAAGTTCTTTCGATCATCTTCTAGAAATAGGTGTAATACATCAAAACAATAGATTGCATCATACGTCGTAGTACCGGTTAGATCATCCATAACAGATCCCTGAATAAAATGACTATAAGGATCCCAATGCATTGCTATATGAATAGCTTTATGTGATAACTCAATCCCATCAACCTGAAAAAATTTAGAGAGTGCTTTAGTATTCCTTCCATACCCAGATCCAGGAACTAAGACTGTCTTAACTTTGTTATTCTTAAATAATTCAATTGCTTGGTAGACTGTTTTACTGGGTTGTTGACCCCAAATCATTCCTTCATTATCAAATCTTTTATCCCAATAATTATCCATTTAAACCATTACTTTGGAAGTTATTTAGATATTGTGATTAATTAACAAATCATCATATTTACGCTGTTAGTTGAACTATTGAGGCTATAGATATGGATCTACCCGTGAGATTTTCCAAAACTAGTTCATTGGTGAAAATAGCATATTCCCTTGACTTTCCATGAAATCGTATATAACATAGTCCATGTCATTAAAAATGATAATCATTATCAAATACAATCACTGAAGATCAGGGGGATATACGAAATGCATAAAAGGTTTTTGAGTGTAGTTATGCTTATTGTTGTGATACTGGTTGCAGCTGGCTGCGGCTCTAACAATTCCACGAATAACGCAACGAACAGTGCCGCAAAGAGTAATGAGGCGGCTGCAAATAATAGTAGTGATACCGCAAGTGGCCCTATTGTATTAAAAGATGCTAAAGGCGAGGTTAAGCTGGATAAGCCTGCACAAAAGGTTGTTGTACTGGAGTGGACTTTTACAGAAGATGTAATTGCGCTGGGAGTACAACCGGTAGGGAACGCCGATAACGAGAACTATAAGCTGTATGTGACATCTGAAGCACCATTGGATGCAAGCGTGACGGATGTTGGTACACGTGATGAACCAAATCTGGAGACGATTGCGGCGCTGAAGCCGGATTTGATTATTGCGAATGCGCCTAGCAACGAAGCCATTTATGATCAACTGAAAAGTATTGCTCCAACACTGATTTTCAGCCTGTATCCGGATGAAGGAAAAGGCGATCAATACACACTGATGGAGGATACTTTTAAAACGATAGCAGCGGCGCTTGGTAAAACCGCAGAAGGTGACAAAGTCCTTGCAGACTTGGATGCTCACTATACGGATGCGAAGACGAAGCTGGCTGCAGCTGGCAAGGAAGGTCTGAATTACGTACTGACACAAGCATATAGCTATCAGAATGCAGCAACAATGCGTCTTTTCACAGACAATTCACTAGCAGTACAAACGTTGGATCGGATTGGTCTGAAAAATGACTGGAAGCCTGAAAATTTCGAGAGCTATGGATTCAGCACATCAACCGTTGAAGCATTGCCGGCGGTTCAGGATACGAATCTGCTCTATATCGTCCAAAAGGATGATGATATTTTCACAAAAACACTGAAGGATAATTCTGTTTGGAACGGTCTTACCTTCGTTAAGGAGAAACGCACTTACGCGTTGGACAGCGCGACCTGGGTGTTCGGCGGTCCAATCTCCTCCAAGGTGATTGTGGATGAAGTTGTAAAAACCTTAACGAAATGAGTGCTACTATGAACGGGCATAGCAGTGGAAAAACTTCAATCAGTATGACCTGGCGGATGATTGGAATATTCGGGGGCGGCCTTGCCGTCCTCTTCGTTCTGTTCATTCTAAGTCTAGGCTTTGGGGAAGCTAAAATCCCGGCAGCTACTGTAGTAGAGGGATTGCTGAACCGTCAGGATGTTATGGAACATCATCTGCTCTGGGATATCCGGATGCCGCGTACAGTTATCGGTATTCTGGCTGGAGCTGCCCTGGCTGCGGCTGGCGCGTTACTGCAAACGATAACGAAGAACCCGCTTGCTTCCTCAGATACACTGGGAATTAATGCGGGAGCTTATTTTATGGTCGTCCTTGGCATGGTTGCTTTCCCGGCTTTACAGCATCAGTTCCCATTTGTGTTGGCAGCGGCTGGGGGCCTGTTGGCGGCACTTATTGCCTATCTACTGAGCGGAGGCAAGACGGCTACGCCTGTCCGGCTGGCCCTATCCGGAATGATCGTGTCCATGGTGCTTGGAGCGTTCACCTCGGCCTTATTTATTTTTAATAAGACGGAAACGCAAAATTTGTTCTTATGGGGTTCGGGCTCTCTGATTCAGCTGAATTGGGACGGCGTCCGGTATGCTTGGCCTTTCGTCCTTGTACTCATCGGAGTATCCGTGTTCGCAGGCAGGCAATTCGATGCACTTGAACTTGATGAGTCCACTGCCCGTTCGCTAGGACAGCGAGTAGGGTTAACCCGGGCTGTAGGCCTCGGCATATCCGTATTGATGGCTGCGATCGTGGTCAGTGTGGTCGGCCCCATCGGCTTCGTTGGTCTGGTCGCGCCCCACCTTGTCCGTCTTAGCGGTATAAGTAAGCATCGCCTGCTCATTCCCGCGAGCGCCCTTTGGGGAGCGTTGCTCATTACGGCAGCGGATACGATTGCGCGTGCCGTGCGGAGTAGTGTAGGGGAGATGCCGGTTGGTGCGGTTATGGCGATTATCGGAGCTCCTTGGCTGATCTGGCTGGTGCTGACCAGAATGAAAAATATATCTGGTTCAGGTCCAGGGCAATCCTCTATGAGTATAGGCGGAGTAGCGCTACGTATGCGCTTTGTTCCGACTGCGATATTCATGAGTGTGTTGCTAATTGTGATTATCCTTGTTAGCTTGTCGCTTGGCGGAACGAGAATACCTATCGGGGATCTACTGAATAGTCTTGCTAGCAGGGGTGATGAATCGTATTCTGTGCTGCTGACTTTAAGGCTTCCTCGTACACTAGTCGCGGCTGCAGGTGGTATTGCCCTTGCTGTTAGCGGTGTACTGATTCAGAGCGCTGTTCGCAATCCTCTGGCAGACGCCTCTATTATCGGCGTGACCTCGGGTGCCGGCTTTGGTGCGCTGGTCGTACTGTTCTTATGGCCGGCAATGACGGTAATTGCGTTACCTATTGCCGCTATGGCTGGCGGGGCTTTGGCGGCAGCCTTTGTATTCTTCCTGGCATGGCGCAGATCTCTGAATCCATCGGTTCTCATCCTGCTTGGAATCGCAATATCTGCAATCGCCTCGGCGGGTATTCAAGTGATGATCGTCAAGGCAAGCATCTGGAGCAGCAACTCCTTAATTTGGATTACAGGTTCGACCTATGGACGGGGCTGGAATCAATTTTATAGTCTGCTGATCTTTCTCCTTATCCTGTTACCCGTTGCGTACTATTTGGGACGGAAAATCGATTTGCTGGCCTTTGGTGATGAGAGTTCAGTAGGTCTAGGCTTGCCTGTTCGCGGGACACGGCTCTGGACGATGATTATTGGCGTATTGCTGGCAGCGGGAGCTGTTGCCAGTGTGGGGACGATTGGTTTCCTCGGGCTCATCGCACCACATGCGGTGCGGATGATGATTGGTCATCACACGAGACGCTCCATTATTTTATCGGGTCTGCTGGGCGGATTACTGCTGGTCATTGCTGATACTGTCGGAAGAACGGTCATGGCGCCCAAAGAAATTCCTTCAGGCTTGATTATTATGCTGATCGGAGCTCCGTATTTCCTGTTCTTAATGTACCGTTCGCTTGTTAGAAAAGGATAGAATATGGTTTGAGATGTCTATTCAAGGCCGTCCCGTTATGGGGCGGCCTTCTTCATAATAACAACATAAGGACCGATCCAAGAATCCATTTGTGGATTTTGGTACGGTCCTCTTTTTTTAGTCTTGTACATAAAATTTAGTTATTGACAAAAATGTTTCCCAAGAGCAAAATAATAAACAACAGTATATGTTCGTTAAGTTTAGGGGCTTGGAACATCCCCGCGATTATTGTGTGAAAAGAGGAGAGACCATGAGTACAGGAGTTCAGCAAGTGAAAGAAGACCAAGGATGGTTACGAAGTAGTTCTAGTATTAGCTTGGAGGAGGTAAACAATTCCGTAAAAATCCCTCTAAAAGCAGGTTTCTGGAGAAAGTTTTTTGCCTTTGCGGGGCCGGGGTCACTGGTAGCCGTCGGCTATATCGATCCGGGCAACTGGGCAACCTCGATAGCAGGCGGCGCACGCTTTGGCTACACTCTTTTATCTGTTATTTTAATTTCAAATTTGATTGCCATGCTGCTTCAAGTCTTGTCAGCCAAACTTGGCATTGTCACCGGAAGAGACTTGGCACAGGCAACGAGGGATGCTGTTAGTCCCAAAGTGGCTGCTTTTCTATGGATTCTAACGGAGCTGGCGATTGTGGCAACAGACCTGGCGGAAGTGATCGGATCAGCGATTGCTCTGAATTTACTATTCGGCATTCCGTTATTGTGGGGCATAGCGATTACTACACTTGATGTACTGCTGCTGCTAGTTTTACAGAAAAAAGGCTTCCGCATTGTGGAGTCTATCATTATCGTCTTAATGCTTACCATATTTGCAGTATTTGCTTTTGAAGTGATCATATCCAAACCGGAGGTTGCGGCCTTATTTGGTGGATATGTTCCTAAATTTGAGATCGTTACGAATCCTGAGATGCTCTTTATCTCATTAGGTATTTTGGGTGCAACAGTGATGCCGCATAATTTGTACTTGCATTCATCCATTGTACAGACCCGACAATATGAGAGAACGACCAAGGGACGGAAAGAAGCACTCAAGTTTTCTATTCTGGATTCTAATCTTTCACTATTCTTTGCTTTCTTGATTAACTCTGCTATTTTGATCCTGGGTGCGGCTGCCTTCCATGGTACGGGCCTAGATGTATCGGAAATAGAAGGCGCGTATGAGCTTTTAAGTCCTACGCTTGGCGTTAGTATTGCAGGTACGCTATTTGCGGTTGCATTGCTTGCTTCTGGTCAGAACTCGACGATTACAGGAACGTTGGCAGGGCAGATTGTAATGGAGGGATTCGTCAAATTAAGAGTATCTCCATGGCTCCGTAGATTGATTACCCGCTTACTTGCTGTAGTACCGGCATTTATCGTTACTTGGCTAGCAGGCTCCAGAGGAACGGGCGACTTGTTGTTATGGAGTCAGGTAGTGCTTAGTTTGCAGTTGCCTTTTGCGGTTATTCCACTTGTACTGTTCACTAGCGATAAGCATAAAATGGGCGAATTCGCCAATCGGCTGTGGATTAAAATTTTGGCTTGGCTATCCACGGGAGTTATCGTTGCCCTCAATGTGTTCCTGGTATTCTATATTATCCTTACCGGTCATGAATTAGGATGACACAAGATAAGACCCCTTGGGAATCCCGAGGGGTTTTTACTTATGTGTACGTAAGGTTCCTGAGCAAAAAAATGTTTAATTTCCCTCTGGAGTTCCTCTGATTTTCATTATTGACCAAAAGGTAAATAACTGATATTATAAAGCCACGCTATTCGACAAATGTTTTATGGGAGTGATGCTTAAAAGAAATATTCCCTTCATAAATATTTTTTTGAGCATTTAATGACCTTTTGGTCAATAATAATGAGATGCAAAAATAACTAATAAAAGGAGCAACTCCATGACAACACCTAACGTACTGCTAACCAGTTACCAACTTGGAAATATAACTCTTAAAAATCGTGTGGCGCTCGCCCCGATGACACGGATGTCCGCTGACAACGACGGTCGTGCAACTGATAGAATGGCCAGATATTATGAGAGCTTTGCTGCAGGTGGCTTCGGTCTAGTGATTGCAGAAGCGGCATACCCTGACGAGGAATATAGCCAAGGGGTTTTGAATCAACCGGGGATCGCTAGCGATGATCATGTTACGGCATGGAAAGCTGTAACTGAAGCTGTACATGCCCGAGGCAGTAAGATTATTTTGCAAATCGCTCATGCTGGCGCAGTATCGCAAGGTAACAGATATCGAGAGGGGACCGTCGCTCCATCATCCGTACAGCCAACTGGGGCAGAGCAGGGGCATACCCCGAAAGAACTTACCACTGAAGAGATTCAAGAAATTATTGCTGGATTTGCAGAGGCTGCAGTGAGGGCTGAACAAGCGGGCTTCGATGGAATCGAACTTCATGGTGCCAATGGTTTTTTAATAGATGAATTTCTAACGGATTATACCAATCTTCGTCAAGATGAATATGGCGGCTCTACAGAAAAGCGCACCCGTTTCATCACTGAGATTATTAGAGCCATTAGAGAAAAAGTTGGTAATCGCATCGTTGTTGGTGTTCGTATTTCTCAAGCAAAGATCAATAATTATGAGTACAAATGGGCGAATGGCGAACAGGATGCTGAGATCATATTTGGCGCCATTGGCGCAGAACAAACGGATTATATTCACATCACGGAATACAATAGCTTAGCCCCTGCTTTTGCGAACAGTAATTATACGTTAGCAGAGCTTGCCAAGAAGTACGGGAAAACAACGGTAATTGCCAATGGGCAATTGGATCAGCCGGAGGATGCACAGAAAGCACTTGAGGCAGGTTCAGATCTGATTTCTCTTGGAAAACCGGCACTAGGCAATCATGATTGGGTCAAAAAAGTGGAAAATGGTCTGCCTATTGAAGAATTTACAGGGGAAGTATTGAGTCCGGCTCCAACTATAAAGGACAGTGAGTTATACAAGGAGAATGACTAAGCGCTATTGACACAATAATCTATAAGTGGATATGATCAGTGTATGAGTAGACCTAGAGAGTTTGATTATGATAAAGTATTGCATCAATTAATGCTGACCTTCTGGGAGAAGGGCTACAAAGGCACTTCCCTGGCCGATTTGGTGGCAGTCAGCAATTTGAAGAAGCAAAGTCTATACGGGGCTTATGGTGATAAACATGCTTTGTTTATAAAGGCGCTTCGTCTGTATCGAATGCAAGCCATAACTTCCATTCAAGAGTTGTTGAATCAAGAACCGTCGGCGTTAAGAACATTAGAATTATGGAAAATAAATTTGCTGCAACCCAGTGAGGACACTTGTCCGAAAGGTTGTTTTATCGTAAACATGGCCCTGGAGCTAGGCACAGAGGATGCTGAGGCTTCGGTGGAAATTGATGCACTGTTTAAAGACTCGGAGAAGTTGCTTGAGGAAGTCATTATTCGTGGTCAAAAAGCAGGAGAAATTATATCTCATTTTCCAGCCAGCCTTATCGCTAAAAATTTATCCACTACTCAACATGGGATCCGAGTATTAAATAAAACCAACAGTTCACAAGAAGAAATTAGAGCAATTCTTGATTATAGTATTGATTCCATACGAGCTGTCCCGCGCTGAAAAGCACGGGGCAGTTTTTTTATGGCGTGCCGGGGGCGCTTTTATTACTGAATAGCCAGATCGCAAGAAGTAGAGCCATACTTACAGCAGCAAGCCCGAACCAATTTAAGTAGAGAACAGAGGTGTTGCTGATGACAAGTCCGCCCAATCCAGATCCCAATGCAAAACCTAATTGGATAAAGGAAGTATTCAAAAGGGTAACCTTGTCCTCTTCTTTGATGGCCGGAACCTTTTTATAGATGATTAGTAAGGGAAGAACGCTTAATAACCCGATTGCAATAAATAGAACTCTCCATCCAAGCCTTTCACTAAAAAATGTACCGATTGGAACACCCAGTACAAGCGAGCTGCTGAGACCCATCAAAATAATGCCGATAGCTCGTCCCCTTCGTTCTTTTTCTACTAGTCGTGTTGCTACTGCCATGGCCACTACGGTAGCCATTCCTCCACTAGCTCCTTGAATCATTCGTACTGATAGTACGATTTCATAAGAAAGATTCGCAAACATAAGTCCGTTAGTGGCAATGAACACACCGAAGGAAGACATGAGCAGCTTCTTGCGATCCATATTGATGGTCAGTGCGATTAGAATCGGCGTGATTATGGCTCCTGCGAGCGCAAATACAGTCACTAATAGCCCGACCTTAGAAGTTGAAATGCCCAAGTCCACGGCAATCATATCAATGATTCCTGTAATAATGTATTCAATGGTTCCGATCAGAAAGACCGCAAGTGCAAGAATATAGATGATCATGTTATTTTTCAATGGGATTCGCTCTACTTTCTATTATTCACTTTGCGTTGAAATCATTCACCCAAGAAAACCTTCAGCTGTTGATCTATAAATTCGGAATCAGGATCATGCTGTCCAATGCCTGCGCAATGCCCCCATTTCGAGTCAATCGGGAGGAAACGTGCATCCAGCATACATTGTGCCTCATAGTTGTTATCCTGGGGAGGAAAGAACAGGTCTGTACTTCCCGGCATGATCAGTGCACGGGCTGTAATGCTACGTAATGCAAGTTCGAAGTTCCCGTTATACGCCTGGTTTACGCTGATATCGCCGCTGATTCCGGTACGTAACATAGTGATCAGGTCATTGGCATCGAAGGTCAGGAAGACTTGATCCCAATAATTCACTACATAATCCTCCAGGGTTTGGTAGCCGTCTTGCTGATAGAGCTGCTCCAGATAATAAGCTTGGGAGAAGCCCCAGGGTGCATAGACCCGACCCATTGCGGCTAGTCCCGCTGTAGGCTGCTGCTTATAAAACCCATTTTCCCATGCGGAATCCGCTTGAAGTGCAGCGATCATGTTTGCAAATACCATTTGCGCATGTGGCCTTGTCTGAGCCGTACCCCCAAACGGGGCGATTCGTTGCACCATATCTGGATAACTGGCTCCCCACTGGAAGGTTTGAAGAGCTCCAAGTGACCAGCCGACAACGAGGGCGATTGTACTAATCCCAAACTTCTTGGTAACCAGTTGATGCTGTAGAGTCACATTATCGTAAATCGTGACCTCCGGGAAGTTTCCGCGATCATAGGGCGGAGCCGTATTACTTGGCGAGGAGGATAATCCATTGCCCAGCATATTTGGTATGATGATGAAATACTTTTCCGGGTCCAGCGCCTTGCCAGGTCCAATTAACCATTCATTATCGGTATGCAGACCTGCAAACCAGGTGGGATAGACAATGGCATTATTTTTTGCCGTATTCAGTGTTCCGTAAGTTTTATAGGCAAGAATGGCATTGGGCAGGATGACACCGGATTGCAGCAGAACATCCCCCAGTTCATAAATTTCGTAATCTTTCATCGTAATAATCCCCTTTTTTCGTAATCGCAAGATGACCGGTCGTTCTTGTCACCACTCTACGACGATGTTATTGTTTGTTCAAGGAAACGTTTATGAATGAAACATTCAATTTTTTTGAACTAAGGATGGGATGTACTGTGGAATTGCGTCAACTCAAGACCTTTCATACGCTTGCTTCTACACTCAACTTTAGCCGCACTGCAGAAGTACAGAACTATGTCCCGTCAACGGTTACGATGCAGATGAAGGCTTTGGAGGAGGAGCTAGGTGTCAAGTTAGTGGACCGGTTGGGAAAAAAAGTAATATTAACCGATGCGGGGAGACAGTTTCTCGGATACGTTGACAACATATTAAGGGAGCTTGAAGAAGCAGAGCATGTGGTCAGGCAATCTGGCGAAATGACAGGGACACTGGTCATAAGTGCAGATGAGACGTTGTGTACATATCGGCTGCCGGATGTATTGCGGCGTTTTCGCTTGCGCTATCCTGGGATTCGGCTATTGTTCCGGGCGCTGAGCGACGACAATCTCAAACAGAGTCTACGGGAAGGAGACGCGGATATTATTTTTATGCTGGATGAGGACAAGGGTGAGACCGGGTTTTGTGGAGAAAAATTGCTGAATGAATCCTTTTATTTCCTAGCGGCGCCTGATCATCCTTTGGCAACATGTACGTCATTGACGGTTGAAGATTTTAAGGGTGAGACCTTTTTGCTGACAGAGAAGGGTTGCTCTTATCGCACGTTTTTTGAGCGAAGTCTGTCGCATAAGGACATGGGGGGAATTACGGAGTTGGAGTTTAACAGTGCAGAAGCGATCAAGCAATGTGCGAAAATAGGAATGGGTATCGCCATCCTGCCTGAAATGGCTGTGGTCGAAGAAGTGAATCGGGGAGAGCTGGTTCCGTTACCTTGGGATTTGACCGCCATATCCTTCGCAACCCACATGTTCTGGCATGAAGAGAAGTGGATCTCGCCTGCGATCGAAGCCTTTATAAACTTAAGCCGGGATACATTTCTGGGGAATAACAATTTGTAAAAGCAATGATAGAGCCAATGATAGAGCCAATGATAGAATCAATGATAACACCTTAAAAGACTGCTTCCATGTCGTAACATGTGAAAGTCAGTTTTTTAAGGTTTTTTGCGTGGTTTAGATCATTTTTATGAATCTTAAGTGGGCCTGCCTCAAAATCAGTACTTGCCTCGTCAGGTAGCGGACTCCAGAGACCTTATCGCCTATAAATTCAGCCATTCAGAAAGATAACGGACTCCAGAGTTCTTATGTACAGAAATCGTCTGCAAATTCCGCTGTCCGCTAGCAAATAACGTCATCTGAGTCCGCAACATCATTCAGAGAGCTTAGAGTGGAAAGTAACGGCTATACGATCCGTTAGCTCTTATAGATGAGCCTTAGGTTTTGGAAATGGATGGTGTTCATGAATTAGGGGGACCATGTTGTATTATCCAGCACAGAGCTTCCTAATTGTCATTTAAGTGTTATATTTTATGACGTGATTAAATGAATTATTTTTTAATGGAGTATAAATGATTATTTATGTCATCTTAATGTTATATATATGTTGCATTTATCTTTATTTTTTAAATTTTTAAAAATGTATTGATAACTTATCTAACATAAACTAGAATGAGATTAGAAATTGCGTAAACGTTTTTGCAAAACAACAGATCAATGTTAAATAGTCTTACATTATAAAAGGTATAAAGGTTGTAAAAACGTTATTACAAAAACAGAGGTAAAGAATGGAAGTGGTTGTCACGAAAAGGGACATGACGATTAAAGATGTGGCAAAAACGGCCAATGTGTCTGTTGCGACTGTATCTCGGGTAATCAATGGACTGGACCGGGTAAGTGAGGCTACACGAAAAAAAGTATTGAAAGTAATCGATGAATTAAACTTCGTGCCGAACACGATAGCGGCATCTATGGTGAATAAAAAGACGAATATGCTGGCGGTAGTTGTGCCGGAGATTCAGAATCCTTTCTACACGGCAGTAATAGGCGGAACGGTGGAAGTAGCAAAGAAAGAAGGCTTTGTCACACTCGTAGTATCCACGAATGGCGATGAGGCCGAAGAGTCCACCTATTTCGAGAGTTTTCTTGGTAAAAACGCCGACGGTTTTATCTTGATTGGTACTCATAAGACAGCGGATTTTTACCAGACCATTCGTAAGCCGACAATTCTGGTAGATCGGTACATCGATAACAGCGGCCATGATGGTGTCATGATTGATAACTATCGCGGCGCTTACGAAGCTACCAAGCATTTTTTGGAGTATGGTCACACACGCATTGCAATTATAGATGGGAAGCATGACTTTAATGACGGTAAGGATCGGTATTGGGGATATCAGCGGGCGATGGTTGAAGGCGGGGTTAGCCCTGACCCTGAGTATCACAAGCAAGGGAGCTGGCTGGAGGAGAGCGGATACCAGTCTACCATTGAATTAATGCAAGCTGACATTCCCCCGACAGCGATTTTTGCAGCCAATAACTTGATTTGTCAGGGAGCCATCAAGGCGATTAGGGATTTGAATCTGGAGATTGGGGAAGACATTTCATTAATCGGGTTCGATGAGAATGAACTGGCCGAATTTGTGCAACCGAAAGTAACGGTCGTTCGCAGACCTACTCGTGAAATGGGGACGCAAGCTGCAGAAATGCTAATTAAGAGAATTAGGGATAAAGATACGGATGAGACAAATCCGAAGAAGGTCATACTGGATGTCGAACTAATGAAATACGGCTCCGTTAAAAAAATGAATTAGTCGCAGGAAGAAGCGCAGGTTCTTGAATTTATTTGAAAAAAGAAAGAGCGGATTAGATTAAGTTGGATTAAGATAATCTATTGCATCCATTGACTTTGTTGATTTAAAGCTGAGTCTTGTTAAAGTATGCCTAAATTTCACATCTGTTCACTAGTCAACCAGACGAGATCGTTTGAAAGGGAGGGTTAACGATGGAACGTCCGATCTTATCGATGGAGGGGATCAGCAAGGAGTTTCCGGGTGTAAAAGCTTTGGAAGGTGTTGATTTCGAGCTTTATCCCGGAGAGATTCATGCTTTGATGGGGGAGAATGGGGCCGGGAAATCTACTTTGATGAAAATATTATCCGGTGTGTATGCACCTACCAAAGGGATTGTCCGGCTCAAAGAACAGGATGTAGTCTTTCGTAATCCTCTTGATGCGCAGCATCAAGGAGTATCTATCATTCATCAGGAATTCAATCTGTTTCCCAACTTATCTGCGGCAGAGAATATTTATATCGACCGTCCAGAAGTAGTGGGGCGGTTCGGAAGAATCCACTGGTCAAGATTATATAGTGAAGCACAGAAACTGGTCGACTCCATTGGTGGGAGAGGGATTGATGTCCGTAAGGAAGTACGACATCTGGGGGTTCACAGCCAGCAGGTCATCGAGATTGCCAAGGCCTTATCGTTCCAGGCGGACGTACTGATCATGGACGAGCCATCAGCAGCGCTGCCAGAGAATGAAGTGCAAAAGATGTTCGATGTAGTAAAGCGGCTTAAAGAGCAGGGTGTGGCTATCGTCTATGTCTCGCACCGGATGAAAGAAATATTCGAAATTGCAGATAAAGTGACGGTATTAAGAGACGGGAAGAAAATCGCTACACACGGGATCAAAGAGGTTACCGAGCAGAGTCTGATTCAGATGATGGTTGGCAAAGAGGTTGCCCAATTATATCCTGTGCGAACCGTAGAGCCGAGAGAAGAGATTGTGCTGCAGGTGAAGGAGTTGTCTCTCGACTCCACGCATTCTATTTCTTTCAACTTGAAAAAAGGTGAGATTCTCGGGCTGTTTGGTATACCGGGTTCCGGCTCCCACACTGTAGCAGAGCGACTCTTCGGATTAGTGAAGGGAACAGGGGCAATCGAGATCAATGGTGTTCAAGTACAAATTAACACTCCTAATGAAGCGAAAGCCAAGAAGATTGCTTATGTTCCGCCGGATCGTCACCGCCAAGGCATTATTAAACCGATGTCGATTCGGCAAAATCTAGCGCTTCCCATCCTGCCGAAACTCTCAAAGGGCTTGATTCTGGATCAGGAAGAGATTAAAAAAATGAGTAGCTCCTATATGGAGCAATTGCATATCAAGGCGCCCGATGATCTGCAAAGTGTCGATTTTTTGAGCGGTGGCAATCAGCAAAAGGTAGTCATCGGCAAATGGTTGGCCGCAGAACCGGAAATCCTCATTCTTGAAGAACCAACACGAGGTGTGGACGTGGGGGCGAAGGCTGAAATCTATAACATTATTCATCAGTTAGCATTAAAGGGCTTAAGCATATTGCTTATTTCATCAGAGATGCCGGAGGTCATCGGCCTCAGTGATCGAATCCTGGTGCTGCATAAGGGAGAAATTGTTCATGAATTTGGACACGGGGAAGCGGATCAGGAGCAACTGCTGAAGCGTGCCTCCAATCCGCGGACGAAGGGAGAAGAGGTCATATGAAGCGTCTATTGAACATCCACGAGGCACCGATCATCCTGTTCACACTGTTGATAGGCATCCTGTTTACCATCATCTCCCCGGAGTTTCTTCAACTGGATAATGCGAAGTTGATATTGGATCAGAATACTTCCAGCGCGATTGTTGCAATCGGGATGACTATGGTGATTCTGCTGGGCGGCATCGACTTATCGGTAGGCTCGGTGCTGGCCCTGACCGCCACTTCAGTGGGGCTATTCCTCAGTCACGGGATGTCACCTTGGCTTGCTTCCTTGCTTGGCATTGGCATAGGGATTCTGTGCGGTGTGTTTAACGGCTACTTTATTGCTGTGCTGAACATTCCGGACATTATTGTTACGTTAGCTTCGATGTATATCTTTCGTGGTCTGGCCGTGGGGATCAGCGGCGGAACATGGATGACTAATTTTCCCCCAGGATTCCAGTTCTTCGGACAAGGTCAGGTCCTGGGCATTTCCTTTCCGCTAATCGTTGCTGTAGTCCTGATCATCGGCTTTATCTTTCTTCTAAAATTCACTCGCTTTGGCCGCAGAATCTATGCGATTGGCGGCAATAAAGCTGCGGCCAAGCTGGCCGGAGTTAGTATACCGAGAACCAAATTTATGGTCTACGTATTCAGCGGAATGCTTGTGGGCATTGCGGCAGTGATTTTTGCCTCCAAGGTGGGTAGTGTTCAGGCCTCAACGGCGGGCAGCAATCTATCCTTTGAAGTAATGGCAGCGGTCTTGATCGGCGGGGGAAGCATCTTTGGCGGAACTGGCACAATTGCTGGAACGGCAGTCGGTATTCTCCTGATGGGAATTATCAAGAACGGCTTGGTCATTGCCAAGGTGTCTCCGTTTTGGGTAGATGCGACGACTGGGTTTCTGATTATCTTGGCCATTGCCATTAATACGCTGCAATACGTCAGACAAAATAAACGCAAAGGCGGCGAGTTGATATGAGTGCACTGACCCAATTTTTTAACTTCAAATCTAATAAAATGCTGGTTCAGTCGCTTTTGTTTATCTTCATCCTCGTCTTTTTCAGCATTCAATCTCCTTACTTCCTGTCATTCACCAATTTCATGAATGTGCTGAACCAGATGGTCGAGGTTGGTCTGATCGCAATCCCGATGACTATGATCATTATTTCAGGCGCAATGGATCTTTCCGTCGGCTCAATTCTTGCCTTCTCCGCTGTTTGTATGGGACTAGCGTTCCAGGGTGGCCTGAACATTTGGCTTAGCGTAATCATAGGGTTGTTAGCTGGACTGGCATGCGGAGCTGTTAACGGGTACCTGATCGCCAGGCATCGTATGCAGGCTATCGTTGTGACCATCGGAATGCTGGTGATGCTTCGCGGTCTTGTCTATGTACTGAACGAAGGAAGGCCGATCAGCGGCTATCCGGATGCCTTCTACTTTCTAGGCCAGCAATATTTCTGGGGGGTTCCCTTTAATGCGATTTTCCTGGCCGTCATGTTCTTGATTGCGAATTTTGTAATGAAGAAGACGCGCTTTAGCCTCTATGTGTATGGCATAGGTAACAACGAAGAAACCGTCCATTATTCAGGGATTTCTGTTGTTCGCACCCGGTTCATTTTGTTCATGATCAGTGGGTTGTTCTCCGCTTTGGCTGGTGTTTTCCTAGTGTCCCGTCTGGCAAGTGCAGAAGCGACATCAGGTACAAATATAGAGCTTGATGTAATTACAGCTACCCTGATAGGAGGCACACATATTTTTGGCGGAAGGGGGAGTCTGGCAGGTACGTTTCTCGGCTTGCTAATTATCGTGTTTTTACGCAATGGCCTTAATTTGTTGGGTGTATCCGTATTGTATCAATCCGTAATTCTCGGCATTCTGTTGTTGATCGCTGTTGGTAAACAAAAAGCATAACTTACTTGGAGGTCGAAGCACATGAGAAAAATCGCTACTACGTTAATTACTGGATTATTGACACTTACTTTGGCTGCTTGCGGAAATACGGGCAACTCCAAACCACAAGAAAGTGCGGGAAGCGATAGCAATCAAGGCTCTTCGTCCACTGCCACAAGAACCTATTTCATTAATCCCAAGTCCATTGGCCCCGCTTATTGGGCGGCCGCTGAAAAAGGAGCCAAACAAGCGGAGACTGATCTGAAGGTGAAAGTTCTCTTCAATGCTCCCACAGAGGCAGATTCCTCCAAGCAAATTAATATGATTCAGGATATGTTGACTCGTCAAGTGAACGGGATTGGGGTCTCGCCAAATGATGCCAAAGCCGTTGGACCTGTATTCAAGAAAGCAGCCGGTCAGGACGTCAAAATTGTCACCTGGGACAGCGATGCACCAGATACGGACCGTCAATATTATATAGCTCCAGCCACGGATGAAGAGGTTGGAGACAAGTTGGCTAAAACGATCGGCGACGAGATTGGAGGCAAAGGCCAGGTGGCATTCATGGTAGCAGGTCTTGGTTCTCAGAATCAAATTGCCAAATCAGAAGCAGCAAAAGCTTACCTGAAGGCTAATTATCCGGGCGTTGAAGTGGTTACAACGGTGTCCAGTGATGATGATCAACAGAAGGCATATGCCAATGCGCAGAACCTCATCAAAACATATCCCGATTTGAAGGGCATCATTGGATTTGCAGGCGGTGAGCCGCCGGCAGCAGCTGAAGTGGTCGAGCAAGCAGTAAAGGCTGGCACTTTGAAAGCAGGACAAATTGCTATCACCGGTATTGCCGTTCCTAGTGTGGTCAAAAACTACGTTAAGAATGGCACGATTAAAACAGATATTATTTGGGACCCAGGCAAGCTCGCCTACATGACTGTGTACGTCCTCGATCAACTAGCTCAAGGGAAAAAAATCACAGACGGCATGGATGTGCCAACGGTCGGCAAGGTGAAAGTGGATGGGCAAAGCGTCTTTATCGGCATGCTTGAAGTCACAAATGATAACGTAGACAGCTTTGGATTCTAATCCTACAGGAAAGGAGGCGTAAAAATGCAGCATAGCATCTCTGTAGAACCATTAACGAAAGAGGCTTTTGAACCTTTCGGCAAAGTAATAGATCTTCCTTCTTACGCTCCGCCCAAAACGGGAGATGGATGGGACTGCTGGAATTACATCGATATGCTGGATGTACACGAGCCCATTGGCTTTGGACTTGTGATTACGAAAAAGAGGGAGTTTTTGGTGGAGGCGATGGAGCGCCACGTAAGTCGGGAGGAGCTGCTACTTACTTTCGATAAAGAGATCATTCAGCCGGTGGCGTTATGTGCCGATATTGATGATCCGGATGAACATCCCGATGCACGCACGGTGAAATGCTTCAAGATCAAACCGGGGCAAGCCATCATTATTGGCCGGGGGGTCTGGCACAGTCCAGCTTATCCTGCCCATGAGGATGCGCGCTACATGTTCGCCATTGAGAAGAAGAAGGACAAGTTCGGTGATGAAATGATCAATCCATGGGTGGATTTCAAAGATGGAGATACGGTAAGTTTCGGAGATGGCTCGTCCATCTCTGAAGTACCCAAGCTTGATCAACTTGAGGAGGACTGGCAGCTATGAATCAAGAACAGCAAATTATGCAGTGGATAGATGATCATAACGATGAAATTATAGGCTTCTTACAGCAATTGATACAGATTCCAAGTGTGAACCCCTGGTTTTTTGATGAGCCAGGGCCATCCAAAGAAAAAGACGTTCAGGAATTTATTGCTGACAAGCTGTCTAAATTAGGCGCGGAGATCGAATTATGGGAACCTGTCGCTGACGACTTAAAGCAATATGAGGGAATGGCCGGTTATTATCCGGGAAGAGATTTTAAAGGAAGACCCAATTTGGCGGCTACTTTTGGAGCGGGGGCAGAAGGGAAGTCCCTGCTACTCTTTGGACATATTGACGTAGTAAAAGCCGGTTCGAAATGGACTGTAGATCCCTTTGGAGCAGAGGTGATTGACGGCAAACTGTATGGTCGGGGAACGGTGGATATGAAGGGCGGGGTCGCGGCCATGATTATGGCGGTTGAGGCGATCCTGCGCAGCGGGGCTAAGCTTAAGGGGCCTGTCATTGTGGGTACGGTCGTGGATGAAGAGACGGGTGGCATGGGTGCACTTGATTTTATTCACCATGGCTATCGTGCAGATGGCTGTATATTGACGGAGCCTACTTCCCTTACAATCGCTCCATTATGCAGAGGAATTCTTTGGGGCAAGATCAAGGTGCAAGGCCGTAGTGGTCATATCGAGATGCCGCAGGCGGACTGGCAGAATGGCGGTGCGGTGGATGCCATTAAAAAAGCCAGATTGATCCTGGATCAGTTCGATCATCTGAATGCAGACTGGGCTGTACGCAAGACACATCCGTATCTCTCGATTCCCTGTCAGGTCCATGTAGCGCAGTTTAATGCGGGTGAGTACCCAACTTCATTTGCCAACGAAGCTGAAATCGTGTTTAATGCGCAGTATTTGCCTTCGGAACGGGACGATAAATTAATGGGCGGACATGTAAAGAAAGAACTGGAAAATTTTATTAATAGTGTAGCAAAATCAGATCCTTGGCTAAGTCAAAATCTGCCGGAGATTGAGTGGTTGGTGGATGCCGATTGTGCGGAAACCGATGTTGAGCATCCTTTTGTTCAGACTTGTGTTCAATCCCTGCAATCCCTTGGTCTGGAAGGCAAAATTGAAGGTCTGGGCTTCCATACGGATATGGGCTGGCCGGTTAATGTGGGGATTCCCACAGTGAATTTCGGACCGGGAGATCCTAGTCTGGCCCACCACAGCGATGAGTTCACGCCTGTAAACGAAGTGATAGATGCGGTGAAGATGATTGCGAAGACGATTATAGATTGGTGCGGAACTGAAGCAGTGGAGGTGCAGAATTGATGAAGGTATTATTCATAGGCGAATCCTGGATTGTTCATATGATTCATACGAAAGGGTATGACAGCTTTACATCAACTAAATATGAAGAAGGAGCTACGTATCTGTTATCCTGCTTGCGCGAAGAAGATGTAGATGTGACTTACATGCCTTCGCATGAAGTGCAGGTACGCTTCCCGAAAAGCCTGGAAGAGCTGCAAGCCTTTGATGCCATTGTGATCAGTGATGTGGGTGCCAACACCTTCCTGTTGCAGAACCCTACGTTCTATCAAATGCAGATTGTTCCCAATGCGCTCGACTCCATTAGACAATTTGTTGCGGCAGGTGGCGGCCTATTGATGATCGGTGGGTACCTGACGTTTATGGGGATCGAAGGTAAGGCGAATTACAAAAACACCATTCTCGCCGAGGTGTTGCCAGTTGAAATGATGAATGGTGAGGACCGTGTGGAGATGCCGGAAGGCTTCTCTCCGAAGGCTTCGAAGTCCCATCCGCTGGTCGATTCATTCGGTGAGTGGCCGAGGCTGCTAGGCTACAATAAATTGGTGACCAAGCCGGATGCGGAAGAAATTCTGAATCATAATGGTGATCCAATGCTTGTACTAGGCACCTATGGATCAGGCAAAACCGCAGCCTTCGCAAGCGACTGTGCGCCACACTGGGGCTCGCTGGAATTCATGAACTGGGAGCATTACTCAACGTTCTGGGGGAACCTGCTCAAGGGTCTGAAATAGAATACTGTCCCGGAAATCATATGAAATGAATGAGAAATTATAATAGCTGTCAAGCCGCTAAACCTTCCTGTTTAGCGGCTTTTTGATGATCTCGAGTCCATGCTGATGGCTCGTCTGACCGTGATCTTTTTGTGGTGAGAAAAAAGTTAAGAATATCTGAACGGCCTCGGAAATAGAGATGAATATACGTTACTGAAAGCGTATTCATATAAAATGGATTATATAACCATTTTATATGTACAAAAGGAGGCCAAAGGATGAAGACAGGCAAAAGGGGATTTTGGCTTGTGGCAACGTCGGTATTAAGTGTGTCCTTATTGTTTGGTTGTTCGGGTGGCAAGAATAGCCCGGCAGAGACGAGCAAGCCGGGGAAGACCCAAGAAGGGCAGACGGTCAAGAAGACGGTTTCGGTTACGTTCAGGGATGACGGTGTCGGTGAGAATGGGGCGTTCTATAAGTGGCTGAAGGAAGTAGCGGCAAGCTATCCTGATAAAAATGTGGATATCAAGCCCACGCCGATTCAAGCGTCGGAAGGAGATTATTTTGCGAAGATCGCTCTGGCTTTGAAGTCCAAGGATACCGCACCGGATATTGTGACCGAAGATACGTTTATTCTGAATTCGGATGCCAGTGCAGGATTCCTGGAGCCGCTTGATGATAGATTGGCGAAATGGGAGGACTGGACCAACGGCTCCTTTATCGAAGCGATGAAGAAGGGTGTTACAGCTAGTGACGGCAAAGTATACGGGGTTCCTTACAATACGGATTCCCGCGGCTTATGGTACAACAAGCAGATCTTCAAGCAGGCTGGTCTTCCAGAAGACTGGCAGCCGAAGACATGGGAAGATGTCCTGAATGCGGCCAGAGCGATCAAGGAGAAAGCGCCGGATGTCGTGCCGATCTGGATGAACATGGGCAAGGCGACGGGCGAGGCTACCTCGATGCAGACCTACGAAATGCTGCTGTATGGTACAGGCGAGAGACTGTACGATGATGCCACCGGGAAATGGACGGTCAAAAGCCAGGGCATTCTCGATGCGCTTGGCTTCGTAGAGACGGTTAATAAGGAAAAGCTGGGGCCTCCGCTGTCCAAAGTGCTGAACGGCCAGGCCGGCAACACCGCTTCGCGCGAATACCTGCCTAAAGGCAAACTGGCAATTTCACTGGACGGATCATGGATTTCAGGGAATTATCTCGATACCGGGGCTGCGCCATGGCCGGAATATAAGGATGTGCTGGGATTTGCACCGATGCCTACCAGTAAAGGACAGGAGCCAGGCTCTATAACACTGGCTGGTGGCTGGGCACTGTCGATTCCAAGCAACTCCAAGAATAAGGATGAAGCATGGGCGTTTATCCAATACGCCTTAGGCAAGGAATACACCCAGAAGCTGGTTATTGCCTCCGGAAATATTACCGTGCGTGCCGATGTTGCCAAGGACCCGGGCTATACCAAAATGCCATTTAACGAGATCGCAACCGAATATCTGAAAAATGCGGAGTTCAGACCCGCTCAGGATAAATATCCGGAAGTGTCCACACAAATCCAAACGATGGTGGAGTCCGTGGCTACCGGAACTGCGCCTGCGGATGCAATGAACAAATATGCGCAGGATGTTACCCGCATCGTCGGTGCGGATCATGCAGTAGAGAAATAGAAGACATTAGCCAGAGGCTGGCTAGCTCAAGCATTCTTTCAGGTTACCCATGAATGCTTGGGCCTGCGGCCTTATTCAGAACTGCAGCACGGAAGGAGAACGGCACATGAGCAGCTTGTCAGTGGACATGTACGGTAAGTCCAAAAAATCGTATACATGGCTCTTTTTTTTACTGCCTTCGATCGCGATTATGCTCCTATTTTTTATTTATCCGATATTGTTGACGTTCTTCTATTCCTTTACGAACCTGGCGCTGACCGGTGAAGCCGCGAAGGAATTGAAATTTATCGGATTCGATAACTATACACGGATGTTTCAGGACCCCACGGTAAGAATCAGCATCTGGAATACGCTGATCTTCCTGATCGGCTCGGCGGTTATTGGCCAACAGGTGCTCGGATTTCTCATTGCCCTGCTGATGAAACAGCGGAACAAAACCTTTCGGCGTGTTATCGGGACTATCGTGCTTGCAGGATGGGTTACACCAGAGATCGTATGTGCCTTGTGTCTGTACAGCTTTTTTGGGGATGATGGTACGCTGAATGCGATCATTGGCTTTTTCGGATTTTCGGAAGTGACGTGGCTGTTCACGGTGCCGATGCTCACTATTATTCTGGCGAATATTTGGCATGGTACCGCGTTCTCGATGCTGGTGTTCCAAGCGGCGCTGGACGATGTGCCGAGTGAAATTGAGGAAGCTGCGGTGGTGGATGGAGCATCCAAGTGGAAAATATTCACCCGTATCATTCTTCCTTATATTAAAGGGACCATCACAACCAACATGATGCTGGTCACCTTGCAGACGCTCGGGGTGTTCGGCCTGATTTATGCCATGACCGGCGGTGGCCCTGGTAACTCCACAACTACGTTGCCTATCTTCATGTATAATCAAGCTTTCGTGAACTATCAGCTCGGTTACGGGACGGCCATATCCTTACTATTGCTGCTAATCGGTATCGTACTAAGTCTGTTATATATCCGCTCGATGAAAGAGTAACCGAGGTGAATCCAAATGAATGCCAAACAGCGCAAACTGATTTTTCGTATCCTGCCGTATGTCATCCTTGCAGGGCTTGGAATATGCTTCGTGCTACCGCTGCTCTGGATTCTGGTAGCGTCCGTAGATCCCAATGCGATGCAATCTCTAAAGGTTCCAAGCCGGCTCACCGGAGCTAATTATATTGAAGTGATCACAAGCAGAGACAATCAAAGAGCCTTCCTGATCGGCCTTGTAATGTCGCTTAGCCAAGCTGTGCTGGTTGTAGTTCTGGCCTTGCTGGCAGCCTATCCGCTATCACGTTATCAGCTGAAATATAAGAAGCCGTTCATGCTTACGATTTTATTCATGACCTCCCTGCCGATTACGGCGGTTATGGTGCCTGTGTATCAGTTGTTTCTGGGGCTGAAGCTGTACGACAACATTCTTGGTGTCATTCTGTTCTATGTAGCATCTTCGATGCCTTATGGCATTTGGATGATGAAAAATTTTATGGATTCCGTGCCGAGTGACCTGGAAGAAGCCGCTTGGGTGGATGGGGCATCAGTGTTTACGGGGATTCGCAAGGTTGTCGCTCCGCTCATGGTTCCCGGTATATGTACGGTAGCGATTTTCACCTTCTCTGGTAGTTGGGGCAACTTCTTCGTACCGTATATCCTGCTCCAATCCCCTGAAAAATTCCCGGCTTCCGTGAAGCTGTATCAGTTCTTCGGACAATACGGTATGGTAGATTACGGCAGCCTGGCCGCATTCTCAGTCTTGTATGCCATCCCGGCGATTATCATGTATATCCTCTCTCAGCAGTATATGTCCAAGGGGTTTGGATTGCAGGGAGGAACCAAGGGGTAGAGCACTTTTGCCAGATATCATTTGATAAACATGCTTTTTTGAAAATTCTAACGGCAGAAATGCCGTTTTTTGTTTGGAGACATTTATTTAAAAATAAGACGAGTACTGTCTCAGTTTATTTATATCTACGATAGTTACGGTTTTATTTTCCTTAATAATAATCCGGTCATCTATAAGTTCATTGAGCAGTCGCCGGAGATGGCGGTCCGAAATCCCCAGCATGCTAGCAACCTCTTTGCTGACAAAGAAGATTACCGGTGTCTCGAATAGCTCCGAAGTCTGCAATAGGTACTTGCATAATTTGTTGCGAGCAGGGTACAGCATGGACCTGGCATTCTGAATGGAGGACCGCATCAGCTTCTCTGTTATGCTGGAGCACATGAACATTAGGAAGGGAACGGATCGGGTCAGCGTACTATTCATAATCTCCAGGGGAATTCGCAGAATTTCTGTCGGCACAGCGGCAATTACAGTATGAAGGTATTGGCATTTATGAAAATATTCAATGTCCCCCAGCAGTCCCCCGCGCTCCAAATAATCCACTACAGCGATGTTCCCTTTCTCAGATGAATTATGAATGGCTACCTTGCCCTCGATAATGATAAAGAACTCCGTTACTTCATTGCCGGTAGAGATCACCGTTTCGTTCTTCTTGTAACACTTAATTTCAAGAGCAGGAAGGATCTCGTCCGGAATAAGATCCTGGAGATTGGCCTTTACGATGGCTGCTCTAAGGTCTGGTCGAGGCTTGTTGACCGTCATGTAGGCAGACTCCTCACGTCTTTATTTGTCGTCCTAAAAGCGGACATATGTCCTCCTGGTTATGATTTTCAAATCATTATACTAGAGCCAGAAAGACAAGACAAATGCATAGAGACAGAGGTGACAGTATGAATTCTATAATTGATGATCATAGTTTGGCGAATGCGGGAGCTGTAAGAATGCATTGGTTCCGGGAGCGGATGCCCGTTGTTGCTGGGGTAAACCAAACATTTAAGGAACAGCAAATCTTTAAAGGCAAGACGATTGCGGTGTGTATGCATATTGAACCCAAAACCGGATTTTGGATTGAAGGGCTGCTGGGCGGTGGTGCGGAGCATGTCTATCTGGTGGGCTGCCTGGGGACGACCAAGAAGGATACTGCGGCATATTTGGCCTCCCTTGAGCATATCACCGTGCTTGGTAAGGAAGGCGACACTTACGAAGAACATAAGGAATATCTCAAGCTGGTGATGGAGCATAAAATAGACCTTTTCCTGGACAATGGAGCAAGCCTGATTCTGGCTCATCATGAGCTTAATCCGGGCTGGAGTCCTATGGGTGCCAATGAAGAGACACGTTCCGGGAAACTGCTTATCGAGAAAAGTCATGTAGAAACGGCCTATCCCATTGTTGTGATTGACGACTCGCCTCTGAAGCAAATTCTGGAGAACGCCGTAGGTGTCGGTCAATCGGTTGTCGACGGATTTATGCGAACCACCAGCCTTCTGGTCGGCGGCAAAAAGGTACTTGTAGTGGGTTACGGATACTGTGGGAGCGGTGTAGCGAAGAAGTTCCGTGGCTTAGGGGCCACGACACTCGTGTATGATCTCAATCCTGTCTATCAATTGAAAGCGAAGTCGGATGGGCATATTGTAGGTGAATTGCGGGAGTTAATTTCTGAGGCGGATGTCATTATTACAGTGACCGGTGCCTTTGATGTCATTACCGAGCAGCACATTCCTTTATTCAAAGATAAAGTGATCCTCGGCAATTCTGGTCATTACAGCTTCGAGATTAATGTTAAGGCCATCAAGCAGGCCTCCATTTCAATAGATCAGGTCAAGGAGGGGATTGAACGAATCAGCTTTGGGGAGAAAAGTCTCTACTTGCTTCACCAAGCCAATCCGCTGAACCTTGCCGGTGCTGACGGTAACCCGATTGAAATCATGGATCTCGGGCTAGGATTACAATCCTATTCCGCCTATCGTATTGTTACAGAAGTAGAGACGTTGAAAGCCGGAATGCAGCCGGTGCCGGATGATATTAATGAAAGAATAAGTCAGCTATTCATTGAATCCTTGAAGTGATCCATTCCCTTTCAAGGAACAAGAAAACGAACAGTTGATTTCACGAAGCGTAGCTTGTGGAGTTGTACAAAGAGGCTGTCCCAAACACAAACTTTGGAACAGCCTCTTGTACTTACTCGGGGTATGAAGTTGTCTACTCTACGTGTTTATTTAAGGGGCGGAGTGCTGAGTGGAGCTTTGCGCACCTTCGCTGCTTGCTCATAAGAATATGCAAGCGAGAGGAGCAGCGGTTCGCTGTAATCGCGGCCGAGCAGTTCGGCTCCGATTGGAACGCCAAGCGGCGCCGTTGCGGTTGGCGTAGAGAAGCCGCCTGGGAACGTGACGGCCGGGAAGCCTGTGCCGTTAGATAGCGTACCGTTGCGCTCCATCTGATCCGCTGCGCTGATCGGGGCGACGAGTACCTTCTGCAGCGGGTACAGGATGGCGTCAAGCCCCAAGTCAGCCATCTTCGAAGATACTGCCAGACGCAGTTTGTCACGGTTCAGGGTGCGGTCTTTATACTCCAGGTTGTTCAGGCCGTCTTCCACGGCAATTTCGGTTTCAAGTGTTTTTTGGACTGTCGGTGATGCGGTTTTGGAATCCACCAGCTGACGGAAGGTTTTCACGGGAGCGTTGGGTCCAAGTTCGGCGAAGTATTTATCCATCGCAGATCTAGCTTCCCAGCTAGCCGTCCCTACCTTCGGTGACAATGTATCGTATTCCGGAAGCGAGAAACGGATGATCGTCGCGCCTTTGGCTTCCATCGTTTTGATCACTTGCTCCATGACCTTATTTACTTCTGCATGGCGTTCTTCCGTACCGTACAGATTGGTCATGACGCCGATTCGCGCGCCTTTCAGCGAATTGGCATTCAATCCGGCCGCATAGCTTTTCGGGGTCTTGCCGACGCCGAATGCGGTGATAGGATCTTTCGGGTCATAACCGACCATGACGTCGAGCAGTCTGGCCGCGTCTTTCACTGTGCGAGTGATCGGGCCTATTTCATCTTGCGTAAAGCTGTTAGGCATGACGCCGGCACGGCTGATCAAACCCCTGGTGGGACGCACGCCAACCAGGCTGTTGGCGGAAGCGGGAGAGCGGATCGATTGACCGGTGTCGCTGCCCGCTCCCAGCACGGCGAGATTGCTGGCAATAGCCGCGCCGGTACCTCCGCTTGAGCCGCCTGGGGTCAGGGTTAAGTCGTACGGGTTCAACACTTGGCCGCCGAGGCTGCTGATGGACATGCCTCCTCGCGCGAATTCCTGCAGATTGGCTTTTGCGAGGATGATAGCCCCGGCTTTGCGCATCTTATCTACTGTGAAGGCGTCGGATGGTGGTACCGAGTCTTTCATGGCCACGTTGCCTCCAGTCGTAGGCATATCCTTAGTATTGTAGTTGTCCTTCAAAATGATCGGGATGCAAAACAAGGGACTAACCTTGCCTTTGCTGTCTTTGTACTGCTTATCCATCTTCGCTGCAAGGTTCAATGCGTCATTGTTGACGTTAATAATGGAGTTGATGGCTGGGCCTTTCTTGTCATAAGCATTGATACGGGCGAGGTAACTTTTGACCAGTGCGGTACAAGTGAGTGTTCCGTTCGCGAATGCGGCGTGAATGCTGTCTACAGTTGCTTCCTCAAGGACGAAGGGCTTGGCTTTTTTGTCTTTATCTTTCGCGTCCTTGCCGTAGGCGGGAAACTGTAAAACTCCGAAGATTAAAACCAAGGCGATGACAAGTGATGTTAGATTTCTGGGTGTAAATTTCATTAAATGCCCTCCTGTTATTGTTTATGCGTAAGATTATATTACTCAAAATTAAAAATATCAATAGATTTCGTCGATTGTGTTAATTTATATAACATTAAAATTAAGCAGACCTCGGGGCTGCGTGGAAGCCGTCGTGAAGCAGTTAGAGTCCCGGATACAGGAAACGCCAAAGGATAAGCCGCTAAAAAAAGCAGTACGCGCGTTCCGCAAAGACCTGCTCCCTCGTCTGCAAAAATACGAAGTTCAGCAAAGCAAAAAAAATGGCGATGCAAGGATAACCCTTGTACCGCCATTTTTTCATGTGCGCCCGGCATGGGCGATAACTTGGCGGTGAAAGTCCGCTACAGGCTTGGCAGTAGGAACTGTTAGCCAAGGGCAAGGGTGTCTGCCGCGAGGCAGAATCTGAAGGAAGCCGGAGGCAAACCCTCGGTCTGACGAACAGAAATCACATACAAGGCAGGGTGGGACGGACGAGCTCGCATGACAAAGCAAAGTCCAATACTGCCCGAATCCCATCTTGTAAATGTGGCGGATAGATGAGGGGAAGGTTATCGCTCTTACCCGGGGAGATCCCACAGACGCGAAGTAGGAAAAAAATCCGAAATAGCGGATTAAAGCTCGCTGTGAGAAGTCAGCAGAGGCCATAGTACGGAAAGTTTCATCTACCTGAACGAATTTGACCAGGAAATGAAGAGTCGGGAAGTGAACGTCATCCGGTATGCAGATAACATCGTGGTACTAGCCAGAAGCAAACAGGCAGCAACACGGCTTTTGGAATCCTGCGGGAGGTATTTGGAGAACAAGCTAAGACTCCAGATGAATGCGCAGAAAAGCAAGGTCGTCAGCGTAGTGGCCCGGAAGCATTTCAAATTCCTTGGTTTTGCACTAGGAAAGAACAGAAATAGCGTGGATATTCGCGCGCATGGTCAGTCCCTCGCAAAAGCAAAGAAGAAGCTGGAAGAACTGACGAGCCGCAGTCAAGGAAGGAATATCCGTCAAGTCATGGAGAAGGTGAAGGTCTACATTCGGGGCTGGATTGGCTACTACTATGTGGCCGACATGAAACGAATCTTGCAAAACTGGAGCGAATGGCTACGGAGGCGACTTCGAATGTACATCTGGAAAGGATGGAAGAAGCCGAGAAGTAAGGTACAAAACCTGCGCAAGCTAGGAATACCGGAAGGGCAGGCATACCAGTGAGGAAACTCGCGCCTTGGGTATTGGAGAATCGCCGGAAGCCCTGTGTTGTCTCGTTCCATAACAAATGAAAAGCTCGCGCTGGCCGGATATTATGACTTTCCGGCACAGTACGAGCATCTATGAAAATAGCACTTATGCGGTTGAACCGCCGTATACCGAACGGTACGTACGGTGGTGTGAGAGGTCGGCTACTCAACGATGAGTAGTCTCCTACTCGATTACGTTGATAATTTCTTTACTTGGATTTAATCATTACATAATAAATCATACTTATACTCAAGGGTGTTTACTAATAGTAAATATATACTTACTATGAGTGAATTTATGGTGATAAACCGCTCGTAGCGCATTGCAAATGCCGAATTTCGGGCCAAATATTAGGGTGGGGTGAACATATGAATCGGTTAATTCCTTTCCAGGGAACACATAATTTCCGTGATATGGGCGGTTATCGTACTGCCGATGGCCGTAAAGTCAAACATGGTCTTTTCTTTCGTTCAGACGAATTATTTGCGTTATCAGAGCAGGATATCAGGGATTTTCAAGGCCTGAATATCCGAACGATAGTTGATTACCGCAGTGAATATGAGGTACAGAAGAAGCCTGACCCGATCTTCCCGCAGGTGAACCATCTGCACATACAAGCCATTACGTCCGGTTCGCTATCTATGATGAATATGCCGGATCAAACGGAGAATGCGGATCAGCAGGAGCATTTTATAATAGGTTTGTTAAAAAGCGGGTTCTTCAAGCAGTATCGTTCAGATACGATGATGTTGGATCTATACAGGAACTTGGTGTTTAACAACCCGGCATATCAACGGTTAATGGAGATGATTCAGCTTGAAAACAATCTGGGACTGCTGCAGCATTGTACGGCTGGCAAGGATCGGACCGGCGTGGGAGCAGCTCTGATTCTAATGGCGCTTGGCGTTTCGGAGGCTGATATTATGGAGGATTATCTGCTCACCAATGAAACGATGAGGGAGATCAATGGCCAAATTCTGCATCAGCTTGCCGGGCATGTGGATGAGGATGACCTGAAGAATATTGAGCATATGCTCGGCATTAAAGAGGAGTATATGGAGGCTGTTTTTAAATCTATTAAGGACAACTATGGAGATTACGATTCGTATTTAGCCGCCGAGTTCGACCTAACGCTTTCCAAACGGGAAGCTTTACAAAAGCTGTGTTTGGAATGAGTGTCAGGAGGATCAATAACGTGGTAAACTTGGAAGCAAAACCGTTTAATTTAAAGCCTGCGGACATCCAGTGGGTTCATGAAACACTGGCAGCGATGGACGTTAAGGAGAAAATCGGACAATTATTCTGTCTGATCGGTTGGACAGATGATCCCCAGCAGTTAAAGGTGCTGCTTGAAGCAGTCAAGCCGGGCGGAATGCTATTTCGCCCTGGAGCAGGGGCGTCTGTGCAGGAGACGCATCGCTTCATTCAACAGCTGTCTGACATCCCGTTGCTTCTTGCTGCTAATTTGGAAGCCGGGGGGAACGGGACGGCTGTCGACGGTACTTATTTCGGCAATCCGCTACAGGTTGCCGCCACGGATGACGAAAACGTGGCCTATAAGCTCGGTCTTGTGGCCGGCAAGGAAGGATGGGCCGTTGGCTGCAACTGGGCCTTTGCGCCAGTGGTGGACATTGATCTTAACTTTCGTAATCCGATAACGAATGTTCGGACGTTCGGAGCTGATCCAGTCCGTGTCGCAAGGATGGCGAAAGCATTCATATCAGGGATGCAGGAGAGTGGGCTTGCGGTGTCGGTCAAGCATTTTCCGGGTGACGGCGTTGATGAGCGTGATCAGCATCTCTTAACTTCGGTAAATTCCTTGTCCGTTGAGGCCTGGGACGATACCTATGGGAGCGTCTTCCGGGAAGTTATTGAAGCAGGGGCCAACACTATAATGGCTGGCCATATCATGCTTCCAGCGTACTCACGAATGCTCGCTCCCGGCCTCAGTGATGAGGAGATTATGCCCGCGACTCTGGCTCCCGAGTTGATTCAGGGGCTGCTGCGGGACCGTCTCGGCTTTAACGGTCTTGTTGTTACAGACGCCACACTGATGGCTGGCTTTATGATGGCAGAGCGACGGGAGATTGCCGTGCCGAAGGCTATTGCTTCGGGCTGCGACATGTTCTTGTTCAACAAGAATATGGAGGAGGATTTCAGCTTCATGGTGAAAGGGCTTGAAAGCGGAATTCTCACTATGCAAAGGCTGGATGAGGCGGTCACACGCATTTTAGCCCTCAAAGCCTCTTTGGGTCTGCATCAGCGTAAAATTGCCGGCACGCTTGTTCCAGGGCCAGAGGCGCTCTCGCTCTTGCAATGTGAGGAGCATCGGCTGTGGTCGCAGGCCTGCGCGAACCAAGGGGTTACCCTGGTCAAGGATACACAGCAGTTGCTGCCGCTTTCCGCCTCTAAGCATAGACGTGTACTCTTATATGGCCTGACCAACGGCAAAGCCCGCGGTGAAGTTTCTGCCGAGCGCCAATTGACAGATCACTTAAATAAGGAAGGGTTTGAGGTCACACATTTCAACCCTGAACAACTTGACTTTGAAGCTTTCTTTCAAGCTATAGGGAAGCTGCGCGATCAGTATGACCTGGTACTATACGCAGCGAATGTGGAGACCGCAAGCAATCAGACGACAGTACGCATTAATTGGGAACCGTTTCTTGCTGCGAATGTACCGTGGTTTGTTAAGGAGCTGCCAACGGTGTTTGTTTCTTTTGCCAACCCGTATCATTTGCTGGATGTTCCCCGTATACCCACGTATATTAATGCCTATTCGTGCAATGAAGCCACAATTGAAGCTGTCGTTGACAAGCTGCTCGGTCGCTCTCCCTTTACAGGAACTTCACCGGTAGATTCATTCTGCGGTTTGTGGGAAGCAAAGCTGTAGCCTGCGAAGGATTTTATTATTGGAAATGCCAATTTCGGTAACTATAAATGAATAAGGGGGAGTTTAATGGAACCCAAGTGGAAAGAACAGCTGGAGCTGCATAGAAATCAGCGGCGTGAAGATATTATCCAGCATGCCAAGCAGTTATTCATGGAACGTGGTTTGACTGCGGTTACACTTAAGGATATTGTTGAGGCTTGCGGGATTAGTAAAGTGACCTTATATAAGTATTTCCGCTCTCTGGATGAGATTATTTTCGAGGTGGAAATTGAGATTTTAAGCGCTTGGTTGGAAAAGGTCAATCAGGCGACTCACCAAGGTAATAGTGGCTTTGAAAAGCTGCAATTCTTGCTGGAGGAGCAGATCCTGGACTCAAAGGGAAGTAAGGACGCGATTCGATTCATTGCGATGTTCGATACGCTCTATCAGGAAGAATATCCGACTCCGGAACTTGAAGATCGATACCGGTCGTTTCTACGTAGTGTACCGCATCCTTTTTTATCTACGCTCCAAGATGGGGTGAATGATGGATCGATCCGCCAGGATATAGATGTCAAGGCACTGGGTTACACCATTAGCAATGTCGTGAATGCGACCAAACAGCGGATGCTGCTGCGCGGGAAACTGCTTCACCAGGACCAGGATACAGATCCTGCTATTGTGATGAGACATATGGTGGATATGATCTTGGCTTATGTAAAAGCTTAAGCTAGTACGCGTACGCGCTTAAATCATCGTTTGTGTAAATATAAAGGTGCTATTCCTTTGGGAATAGCGCCTTTTTGTGTCTCGGCAGGCTTGGGATCGCACATTGGAGCGGATGTCATCCGTCCCCGGAATTTTAACAATAGATTTACTTCATGTTGATGATACTGTGACAATTTGATTCTATACTAAGGGTGTTTACTAGTGGTAAACACTTATGTACTACCAGTAAATGGTGGAGGGCGCAATGACAACAATTTGATTTTTAGAAAGGGTAGGCCACATGACAAAATCATCAACTGCAGACAAAAGGAAAAGCAGAGTCAGGAAATCCGGCGTGCTGCTTCTAATGATGCTGCCGGGAATCTTTTACCTTGTAATCAACAATTACTTACCCATGTTTGGAGTGGTCATTGCATTCAAGGACTTCAACTATACCAAGGGCATTTTCGGCAGTGATTGGGTTGGTTTCAAGAACTTTGAATATCTCTTCAAGACATCGGATGCCTTCGTTATTACAAGAAACACGATTCTTTACAATGGTGTCTTTATTATTCTTAATCTATTTATTGCGGTCGGCTTAGCCGTCTTGCTGAACGAGGTGAAGCAGCGCTTCTTATCCCGTTTTTACCAAAGTGTCATTCTGCTCCCGTATCTGATCTCGATGGTGATTATTGGGTACCTGACCTTTGCGGTGTTCAGTATGGACAGCGGACTCCTCAACAAGAGCATTCTGCCGATGTTCGGAATATCCGAAATTTCCTGGTACAGCGAGGCGAAATACTGGCCTTACATTTTGACCTTTGTACACAGCTGGAAGAGTGCAGGTTATCTGTGTGTAATCTATCTGGCTGCAATCATCGGGATTGATCAGGAGTATTACGAGGCTGCCACGATCGATGGGGCGGGCAAATGGAGACAGATCAAGAGCATTACCTTCCCGCTAATCATGCCGGTGGTCACGGTAATGACGTTACTGCAGATCGGGCGCATCTTCTACTCCGACTTTGGCCTGTTCTATCAAGTGCCGCTCAACACGGGAGCCCTGCAATCGACCACGAACGTTATTGACACCTATGTCTATCGCGCACTGATGACACTTGGAGATATCGGAATGTCTTCGGCAGCCGGGCTGTATCAGTCCTTAGTCGGTTTTATGCTCGTCTTTATCTCCAATTATGTGGTGAAGAAATTCAACAAAGACAACGCCTTGTTCTAAAGGAGGGAAAGTATTGAAAACAAGAAATTTGATGTGGCAATGGGGAATCAATAGCATTCTGATGCTGACCGCCTGTGTATGTATCCTTCCTTTTGTCCTGTTATTGACATCTTCTATAACCGATGAGCAGGCCATTTATCAACATGGTTATTCCTTCTTCCCGGAGAAGATCAGCTTTGCTGCTTATGAATACTTGCTAAATGATGCTTCGGGCATCCTGCATGCTTACGGGATCACGATTTTCATTACAGTAGTGGGAACGGCTTGCGGCCTGGTTCTGACAGCTCTGCTGGCCTATCCTTTATCACGGCCCAATTTACCGTTTCGTAACCTGTGGTCATTCTTCGTATTCTTCACGATGTTGTTCAATGGCGGTCTGGTACCGACCTATCTGGTGTATACACAACTGCTTGATATGAAAAATACAATCTGGGCCCTTATCGTGCCAGGACTGCTGATGAATGCCTTCTATGTCATGCTGATGCGTACCTTCTTCGTGACATCGATTCCTGAACCCGTTATTGAGTCGGCCAAAATAGACGGTGCAGGTGAACTTGGTACTTTTATCCGGATTGTGCTACCGCTTTCCCTGCCGATTCTGGCGACCGTTGGATTATTTCAATCGATTAACTACTGGAATGACTGGTTTAACGGAATGATCTACGTTACGGATAGCAGCCTGTTCAGCCTGCAGAACCTGTTGAACCGGATATTGCTGGATATTCAATTTTTGGCGAGCAGCAATTTTGGTAGTAGCCAAGCTGACGTGTCTTCCAATGCGCCAATGGAAACCGTACGGATGGCGATGGCGGTGATCGGTGTCATTCCGATTGTGGTAGCTTATCCATTCTTTCAAAGATTCTTTGTCAAAGGACTTACAGTAGGTGCAGTGAAAGGCTAAGGCTATGTCCAGTATGACACTGGTTAGCATAAATAAGGAAATCAATAGGGAGGCTTCAGGGATGAACAGAAGAGGGAAAAAAGCAGTGTACAGTGTTTTGACGTTGGCTATTTCAGCAACGATGGTGCTATCTGGCTGCAGCACAAAGAAAGCCGGCGGGGAAGGTGCATCAACAGATGGAAAGAATGAAGCTCCTTATGAAGTGACCATGGCTTTCTTCGGCAATGAACAGAAGGACATGCAGGAAGTACAGAGTGAAATGAACAAGCTCATCCAGTCCAAAATCAATGCCACCGTCAAATTGCTGCCCATTGCAGTGAGTAACTGGGCTCAGCAAACGAACCTGATGCTTGCCAGTAATGAAAAGATAGATTTGATGTTCACGTCTTCCTTATTCAATTACAGTACACAAGTGGCTAAAGGGCAATTGACACCACTCGACGACCTGCTGGACAAAGACGGAGAGGGGATCAAAAAAGCGTTGGATCCTTCCCAGCTCTCGGCTTCCAAAGTTGACGGCAAGATCTACGGTGTTACGCCAGTAAGAGATCTTGCCTCTGACTACGGTATCTTGATGCGTAAGGATCTTCTGGACAAATATCATATCGACGCAGCCAATATCAAAAACATTAATGATCTGGACGCGGTCTTCCAGGTGATTAAAGATAAAGAACCGGCGATAGTACCACTGGTGGCCAAGAATCCTGGTACGGCTCCGTTCGACGCGGGATATATCACGTACGACCCTCTCGGTGGAGGGGTAGGGGTTCTGCCGGATTTTGATAACAACATGAAGGTCGTTGACTTCTATGAAACGCCGAAATACGCAGAACAACTGAGCACGTTGCGCAGATGGTACCAGCAAGGATTTATGCTGAAAGACGCGGGGACAAGCAAGCAGGATGGTAGAGAAATGGTGAAGGCGGGCAAGGCCTTCGCTTACTTTTCCAACCTTAAGCCAGGATCCGAAATTGAAGCCTCCCGTAAGAGCGGCAAAGAAATGACAGTAGTTCGCCTTACACCGGCTTATGCTACGACTGATTCCATCACAGGCATTATGTGGTCCATTCCGGTAAATTCGCAGAATCCCGAAAAAGCGATGAAGCTTCTGAACCTGCTGTACTCTGATAAAGAGTTGTACAATCTGTTCACTTGGGGTATTGAAGGCAAGCATTATGTGAAGAAGTCCGACAATGTGATTGATTATCCGCAAGGCGTAGATATTCAGAGCCTGGGCTATAACTTCGGTACGCCGTATCTGTTCGGTAACCAATTCTTGTCCTACACCTGGACAACAGAAGATCCGGATATCTGGAACAAGATGGACAAGTTCAATAGGGGTGCCAAGAAATCCAAGGCGCTGGGCTTCAGCTTCAATGTGGACAATGTAAAAACTGAAATGGCGGCAGTCAATAACGTACTCTCAGAGTTTAGAGTGGGACTGGAGACAGGTACGCTTGACCCGGCAGAAAATTTGCCGAAGTTTATTGAAAAGCTAAAAGCAGCAGGCAGCGACAAGATTATCAGCGAGAAGCAAAAACAGCTTGATGAATGGGCGAAGACTCAGAAATAATGGGTACAGTGCAGAAGGAGTCAAAAGCGTATGCGGACCAGGGAGAATTTTGATACAAACTGGATGTTTCATTTTGGTGAGGTAGGAAAGATCGTGAAGACGGTTAAGAAAGCAGGGATGATAGCTGGCTTGACCAATGCGCTTGAGGAAGAGCGGCATGAGCCTTTCGCTATGGGTGAAGCCGCGCGTATCACCCAGGATGTTATTCGGAAATTAATGGGTGATCCTCATTTTGAAATTTCGCAAATTTACGGATCGGATACACCAGGAGACAAGCATACAGGCTGGGTTAGTGTAGATTTGCCGCATGATTGGAGATTAGAGCAACCCTATAGCCAGGAGGAACATGGAGCAGCGTTTCAGGGATATTTGCCGGGTGGTGTGGGCTATTACCGCAAAGTGTTCCAAATTCCGCAGAAAGACGAAGGTAAGAAAATCGTCATCGAGTTTGACGGTGTCATGCGGGCCAGCTCAGTTTGGGTAAATGGGTGCTTCGTTGGCGATCATCTTAGCGGGTATACCAGCTTCCATTATGACATTACTGATCTGCTGAAATACGGAGAAGCTGAGGGGGATAATGTCATCCTGGTTCGGACGGATACCACCGGCGGAGAGGAAGGCTGGTGGTACGAAGGCGGAGGCATCTATCGTCATGTGTGGTTAACCAAACATGATTATCTCCATGTCGACCGCTGGGGAACCTTTGTCAGAACCGACTGGGTAAAGAATGAGACGGCTGCGATTACAGTGGAAACGACGATAAGTAACGAGTATTCACGGACGATGGATTATCGCATTCGTACAAGTATTTTGGATAGGAACGGCAAGCTGTCCTCTACAACAGAGACGGATTGTACAACAGGTGGACTTGATAAATTAACAACGCTACAATCACTTCAAGTCTCGTATCCGCAGCTCTGGTCACTGAGCACACCACATTTATATGAGGTTGTAACCGAACTGCTACATGAGGGCTGTATCGTCGATACGTACCGGACGGTTACAGGCATACGCACGGTGGAATACCGTCAGGACGGGTTATATCTGAACGGCGAGTACGTACTACTAAAAGGCACTTGCAATCATCAGGATTTCGCAGGTGTAGGCATCGCACTGCCGGATCGTGTACATGAATACAAAATCAAACGGCTGCTGGAAATGGGCTGCAATGCTTATCGCTGTGCCCATCATCCCCCGGCGCCGGAACTGCTGGAGGCCTGTGACAGACTCGGAATGCTGGTCATGAACGAGAACCGTGTGATGGAAAGTACGGAGATCAAGCTTGAGGAATTGAAATCGATGTTGTACCGTGACCGCAATCATCCCAGTATTTTTATGTGGAGTCTCGGCAATGAGGAGAAGATCAGCGGGAGCTATCAAGCCAAGCGAATGCTCAAGCGCATACGGGAGCTGGCTACAAAAATCGATCCTACCCGTCCCCTTACGGTGGCCTGCTTAAGTCAGGATGGAATCGAGATTGATGTGAACGGCGTTAACTATGCTGAGTCTATAAATGGTAACCAATCGATCGGAGAGTGGTTCCATGACCATCCGCAGGCCAAGGTGCTGAATACGGAGAATGTCTCCTTCTTCTCTACGAGAGGGGTCTATGAGGATGATCCAGGGGGCGGGCGCTGCTCCAGCTACGGCTCTAAATATACGATGTCAGGCAAGGAGATGGATGTAGGCAACCTGGGCGGGGCGGGCGGAACGTCGACACCTGAGCAAAGCTGGCGCTACTATCTGGATAACCGTTTTACGGGAGGTTTGTTCATGTGGACAGGATTATCGCGGAGAGACGACACCATTCCAGTGGCCGTCTGTGACATCGCATTTCGGTATCCTCGATTACTGCGGTTTTGCTAAGGATTCTTATTATTTCTATCAATCGATCTGGAAGGATGAGCCCATAGTTCATCTAATGCCGCATTGGAATTGGTCCGAACGGGCGGGACAGCCGGTGGAGGTCCGCGTGTATACCAATTGCAGTGAGGTTGAACTGGTATTGAACGGACAAAGCTTAGGTATTAAGAAAGCGGAAGTGGAAGCAGGAGAACATACATTATCATGGCAGGTCGTCTATGAACCGGGTGTGCTCGAAGCTGTTGCTTACCGGGACGGTATGGAAGTAGCGAGAGAGCGGAAAGAAACTACAACCGAAGCGTATGCTATTCATCTGGAGGCTGACGGGACAGAGCTTATGGCTGACGGTCAAGATGTATCCATAATCACCGTAACAGTAAGAGATACAGCGGGGAGAGTAGTGCCTGTTGCCAATAACCTGATTCAGTTTCAAATTTCAGGGGAGGGCAAGCTGCTGGGGCTGGGGAATGGTGACCCCGGGTGCCATGAATCGGATAAAGGGAATGCCAGGAGCGTGTTCAACGGCTATGCTCTAGCCATCGTACAGTCATTGGATCAGGCAGGAAATATCCAAATTAAAGCGTCGTCGGTAGGCTTAGTGTCGGACGTATTGACCTTAACCTCAATGAATTCATCTGCTATCTAATAGTAATTGAAGAGCACCCCTTAGAATAGACATTGGAATAAACCTTTGGTTTATCTGATAGAGTTCCAGGGGGTGTTTTTGCTTCGTTGATACTAATTGGTGAAATTTTGATGTTCATGAGAATATAAAATAGGAAGGGGGAACTTATGAACAGATTCCTGAATGTACTTATGGTAATACTCATGCTGATGTTTATCTCTGCATGTTCACAAGCCAATTCCAAGTCTGTTTTAGAAGCAGGCGAAATGAGGTCACAGAAAGATTTTATCACCAGTAAAGTGGAATTCTACACTCGAGATCACTTTAGGTTTGTGTAAAAATTCACAATCGACGGTTCGAAAGATCAGTACACGCTCCATTTTACGTTTGTGCCTGAAGTGGGTTCTTCGCCTATTAAAGAGGATATTTATCGCTCGATGGTGGACTATGCCTGGAATGTGAACAACTTCTTCCCGGAAATTAAACGTTATGAATTCCAGGTCCTATGGGATGAGAATGTCAAGAAAGAGGCCGTAGAGGCCATTATGGACGAAGAGGCTGTAAGGAGCCTGAACATTCGCTACCTGGATTTGAAGAATGCTCAATTAGGTGGCAGCGGCGACGTCTCGTATCGGTCGTTCTTCTCCAATCTCACTGAATCGGATGAAGCAAAGCGTTGGGCGGAGAAAGAGACTGAAGTTTAGCATGCACCAATTCGCTAGGAGTTCATAGTTAAGTGGCTACCGCAAAAATAGGTATATTTCTTGATAAGAAGCCTATCTGCTAAAAAATAAAGCGAAAATAGAACATGGCGGTACTCAGGAGGAAGCCTAAGTCCGCTATGTTCTATTAGTGGTCGACGATTCACGGGACGGGTAAACGAAAGCCAGAGCCAGAGTGAAACCCAAACCCAAACCCAAACCCAAACCCAAACCCAAACCCAAACCCAAACCCAAACCCTTAGCCTTCAGGCGTGCAGATCCACTTAAGTCAAAATGGGTGTTGCGAGTATGCAGCGCTTAAATAACTGGAAATACTCCCGTTAATTTTTCGAAAATAGCGTGTTCCAAAAAAATAACAGGAAAAATTCCCGTTGTTCTCTAAGATACCCTTCGATTTTCTGATAAAGGGGAAAAATAACGGGAGAAATTCCCTTTAATCCGGGCAAAACGCTGGAAAGGGGAGAATTAACGGTATATTTTCCTGTTAAATCAGAGCCAAGCCCAGTTCCCAGATCCCAGTTCCCAAGTTAGGATGTGAAGATCTGAGGATCTGAGGATCTGAGGAGCTGCATGGAGTCTGACCAATCCACCATTCTGCGCTACAAGCGACGCACAAAGGTTCAAATCCCTTTTGGGACAACTTCTTCGTCAATAACGTTCACTTGGGACTGCGTGACTGCCGCTTAAGTCCGGTTTTCGGTGAGATAGGTTTTGACCGCCGGTGCATTGTATGCATCGAACTGATCTAGGATTCCCTTGGCCGTAGTATCGACGAGCACCATGGAACGATATTTTTCCTGCATGAATTTCTCGGCAGCGATATGATCAAACATGTTAATCAAAGCGTCATAGTATTGTTCGATGTTTAAGAGCCCCAGTGGCTTCTCGTGAAGTCCAAGCTGCCCCCATGTGAAAATCTCGAAGTATTCTTCCAGCGTACCTGGTCCTCCCGGCAAAGCAATGAAGCCATCAGCGAGTTCGGCCATCTTTGCTTTGCGTTCATGCATCGAATCGACAACAATTAGCTCCGTTAAGTGATTGTGGGCAATTTCCCGGGTCTGCAGAAAATGTGGCAGAACGCCGACAACCTTCCCGCCTTTCTCTAATACTGCATCCGCTACGGCTCCCATCAGTCCTACACTGGCTCCACCGTAGATCAGGGTAATGTTACGCTCTGCGAGTTCATGTCCCAATTTCTGCGCGCCTTCTCTATAGACTGGAGAAGCACCTTCACTCGATCCGCAAAACACAGCTACACTTTTCATCGTAACCTCTCTCCTTCGAATGCTTTTTATAGGTATCCTACCATACGTATGTTCGCGTGTGAAGAGAACAGAGCCGTCGGTAGGAATGTTACCCTTCGGGGCCAGATGAATTGCGTTTGACTTTAATAGTCGTCCTATCTATAATTAAAAATATGAACGGTCTGTCTTTTATTTTAAAAACAAGTGTTACAACATATCATAAAGCATAAGGAGAGGTTAAGAATGAGCAGAGTATGGTTTATTACAGGAACGTCGACAGGGTTTGGGCGCAAGTTTGTGGAGCAATTGCTGAATACAGGCGATAAAATCGTCGCTACCGCACGGAATATTGATTCCATCGTCGACTTGAAGGAGAAATCCCCCGAGAATGTCCATATTGCCAAACTGGATGTCACGAAGAAGGACGAGATTGAAGCTGCTGTTCAAGAGGCTATAGACAGATTCGGCAGAATTGATATTGTTGTCAATAACGCCGGTTACGGTTTGTTCGGCATGTTGGAGGAGTACACGGATGAGCAGATCAGAGATCAGTTTGATGTGAACGTGTTCGGTATGTTGGATGTTATCCGGGCAACCCTTCCGGTTTTCAAAAAGCAAAATTCGGGGCATTATGTGAATATTTCTTCTATTTTTGGCGTATGGGCCGTACCTACTTACAGCATCTATGCGGCATCGAAATTTGCAGTCGAGGGTTTCTCCAAGGCGATGGCTGCCGAGCTGGCTATGTTCGGAATCAAGACAACGATTGTGGAGCCGGGAGTGTTCTTGACGGAATTTATGGGATCTTCCCAAAAACAAAGCAAATCCACCGACGAATACGCACCGGTGTATGACGCCTTCAACAAGAGCTATGACGCCTTGAAAAAAGGCGATCAAGGTAAAGCGGTAGAATCCATTATTGCTATGATCAACAGTGAGAATCCACCCCTGCATTTCCCGGTGGGTTCTATGGCATCTTATAGTATTCGGGATGAGCTGGGCAAAAGAATCGAGGAAGTCGTGGCGTGGGAAAAGGTATCGTTGATGGCGGAGTAAGCCTTGCCACGGTCGTGCTATCAGCACAAGAGCCCTTACGGTTGAAACCGTAAGGGCTCTTTTTATTGACAACAAATGTTTATTTCAACGCCTCATCTACATAACGAGTGACCTGATCCTTAATCATTTGCAACGGAGAGAATGGCAAAAGCTTGTTCATGAGCAGTCCACCCTCGATCAACGAGAGAATGACGATGGCTGTATCACGGGGATTGGCATCTGCTCTGAATTCCCCCTGATTCATACCGGTGTTGATAATATCTACTAAAAGGTCCAGTAGTCTCTCCATCGCCTCTTGTGCATGCTGGAACAGGGGAGGGGAGACAGCCTCGGCTTCCACAGCGGCATTGGCAATAGGGCAGCCACCTGGGAAATCAAGGTCGAGATAAATCTCGACAAAAGCGTTCAGCTTGCCTGCTGTTGTTGATGCCGAGGCGATGGCTGGCTCCATTCGTTCATTAATCAGTGTGCAGTTGTATTTGAACGACTCGATCATCAGATCTTCTTTGTCTCTAAAATGATTATAGAGTCCGCCCTTTTGCAGTCCGGTAGCTTCAGTAACCTCGGCAAGGGAAGTGGACAAGTACCCGCGCTGATTCAGTAGCAGGGAAGTTTTTTCGATAACAAATTGCTTGGTTTTCTCACCTTTACGAATAACAAACGCCTCCTTTCAAGCCGATAGCTTCCTTTTATTCTAAGGATAAATAGAGCTACCTGTCAATAAAAGACGGACTGTTCGTTTTCTTTTTCGTACCAGGGGAGGTGAACACCAGAACCCACAACAGACACCAAATTGTTCAGAAGAAATAGGAGGTTGGAAGTGAATTGAATATAAATGGGGAAAAATTCAATAATTTTATGGCAAAACCTTATGCAGGGCTGTGTTTGGGGGTATTCATATGTTTGATTCCTTCAACACTATATAAAGGCTTTGGAGTAACTGTATCCACCAGTGTTGAATTATTAAGTGAGGGTATCGGAGGCATACTTTTGGTATATGCAGTAATTATGATACTTGTAAGGAAATATAAATCATTTTCAAGCAGTGGTTCATTTCAACAATCAAATTGCCGGCCTGTATCTCTTTACAGAGTATTTGACCGGCAACTCAGAGCTTTCTACTTGCAGTTTCTTTTGTGTTAAACGCCAAACGACATATTCGCCCCCATATAATAACCGATAGAGGTGAATATCAGAACCCACACCATCGACCCCAGGCTTGCGGTGAGGAAATATTTTCGAAAGGGCATGGCACTAATTCCGGAGATGTAGCTAGTAGCATGTCTCAACCCTGGAATGAAGTACCCGAGCAGGATTGTCCAGAGACCAAACTTTGCGAACCAGCGCTTCACGATCTCAAATCGTTTGGCCGTTAGGCCGATCCACTTGCCATGCTTGTCAACCAGTGGCTGCCCCAGCTTTTTGCCCAAGGTATAACTAGTGACCATACCAGTGATTGCCCCAGTGAAACAGACTAGCACGGAGATCGAGAAATCAAGCACCATTACAGAACACAGATAGCCTACGAATAGCATTAGAATTTCATCGGGAACCGGAATACCTATAATTCCGAGCGCCAGCAGCGCAAAAATCGCGAAATATCCATATTGGGTGATCATATCCATAATCCATGCCATGCTGTAATCACTTCCTGGCGTAAGTTTTTTTAAAGGATGGAAATGGAATTCTGCTTATCATCAGAACAGACAGCAGGCCCATCACAAGCAGTGTCATTTCAGGCTTCAACCGGTCACCTAGTAAAGCTGTAAGTGACAGGATCACGCCAGCAGCGGTAATGGGCAGACCGACGAACCCTTTGACGGGAACGCTTATATTAAATCTTGCCAACCGGAGCGCCCCGCATACCAGGAATACAACCGCAGCGAGGGGACCGAGCCACATGGAATCCTCCAGCTTGTACAGCAAGATCAGAAATACCGGGGCAATTCCGAAGGAGACGATATCTGCGAGTGAGTCCAACTGTTTGCCAAAATCACTGGGACAATGCAGCAGCCGAGCCAGCAAACCATCCAGCACATCACATATCGCGGCCACCATCACCAGTGCGAATGCGACCATATATTGTTCACGAATGGTAAAAAATAATGATAATGCCCCTGCCCCCAAGTTGATTACAGTACATGCTGAGGGTAACCAAATCCATTTCATGTTTATTTTCACGCCTTTCGTTTTAAAAAAAAGATAATAATTAATGATCAAAGGTAATGACGATTCTTACGCCACTCCCTGTGTTCTCCGCTACATACTGGCAGCCGTGCAGATCCAGAATCCGCTTGACGATGGCAAGCCCAAGTCCCGTCCCGCCAGTCTGGCGACTACGCGAAGGCTCTGCCCGGAAAAACCGCTCCCAGATATGCTCCAATTGATGCTCCGGGATTTGCTCGCCCGTATTCTCTATGGAGAAAATAGAGGAGCCTTCCAAGCCCTTGATTCCGATTGTAATCGTACTGCCTTCCACCGCATGCCGGATCGCATTGGTAACCAGGTTGGATACTACCTGTTCCATCCACCTCAAATCCCCATACAGCGGGAGCTCATTGGAAGGGATGATTACAGCTTCAAGATTTTTTTGCTTCAATAAATAGACCAGCTTCCCCATCACATCTTCTACCAGCTCGCTGAGCATATAGGTTGTTTTGCGGAGCTTAAGGGTGTCAGATTGCAAGGTAGCTAGATTCAGCATGTCTTGAACAAGCATTTCCATCTTGTCCGATTCCTCGATAATGACGCCGATGTAGTGATCCTGCTTGCCAGCGCTCACCCCGTCCTGCAACCCTTCCGCGAAGCCCTTGATAATGCTGATGGGGGTCTTCAGCTCATGTGATGCATTGGCGAAGAATTCCTGTTGGGCGATCTCCATTTTTTGTTTTTCTGTCATATCATTCACTAGCTGCTGATTGGCTTCTTGAAGCTCCCTAAGCGCGCTGTCCAGCTTGCGGGAGAGGGTGTGCATGCTGGTTGAAAGACTGCCCAATTCGTCATTTTGCCGGATCGGCTCGTGAACGCTGAAGTCAAGATTGACCATTCGTTTCGCCGCATTGTTAATCGAGATGAGCGGACGGGTCACAATTTTAGAGAAGAAGAGAGAGAGGAACAGAATCAGAATGAAGCCGCCAATGCCGAGATAGACATAGAACCACTGCAGAGCCTGATTCGTCTCACTAACCTCCTGAAGTGAAGTCACTGTGAACAACAGATCAATGTCGCCATTCTTCATCTTCACAGGGTAGATGATGACGGAACTGCGGACCCCGGTCCAGGGCTCTGTCCATTCGTCTTGCTGAACCTCCAGGTTTTTCAGCTTCTCAAGTATGGTTGGATTCAGAGGGAACCACTCCTCCATAGCAGATAGCATCAGAACCTGACGGGGGTTCCATGTCTTCAGATCAGGGAGCACAATTTCTGTAACTGTGCCCGTGATGGTCTCTGCTTTCCCAATCTCTGCTTCCTCGGTTAGCGTTTGTGCAGGAGGTTCTCCGACCACCGCTTCGCCTTGCTTGTGAATGTTGATCGGATAAAGCACATGTATCTGCGATTCTTCAACGACATCGTTCTCACCTAAGACGGTTAGATGGTCGCCCAGCTGAATCCGAGCATCCTTCAGCTCGGTGCCATACATATTCATAAAAAGGGACAGGTTGATCGTAACCAGCTGCCCGTTTTCTTTTTTCAACGTGATATGAAAGGGGTCGCCCAGCTTCACTTTGCCTTCCAGGGTCAGAATGGCCAGCTGGCTTTTGTTCTGAATGATGAACTTGGCCGTATCCTTGGAAATTTGACTCATGCTCCGATTCTCTAGGGAGGCGTAGTTTGCGGCGTAGGCCTTCAAATGATTTTCTACCCGGGAGATTTTCTGGTTCTCGTAGAAGCCTTCGAAGAACAGCATTTGGCTAAGGATCACCATGCCGTAGAAGCACAGGAAAAAAACAACGGTCATGATAAACAGCTTATAGGTGACGCCACGTTTCTTCATTCTTCCTCCTCGAACTTATAGCCGGTACCGATTACAGTACGGATATGACGTGATTCCGTTCCGAGCTTGCTCCGCAATTTTTTGATATGGGTATCTACCACACGTGAATCGCCTTCAAAATCCAAGCCCCAGATCCGGTCAAGCACGGTATCGCGCGAGATAACAATCCCTTTGTTTTTGATTAAATAAAGAAGCAACTCATACTCCTTGGGGGCCAGTTCGACTTCCACCTGGTTCACTTCCAGCCGACGGGCCATCGTATTCAGCACCGCGCTGCCAAACGTTAAGAGTGATGGCTGAGCTTTGGAAAGACCCTCGACTCTTTTCATCAGCACATTCGCCCGGGCTACGAGCACCTTGGGACTAAACGGCTTGGTAACATAATCGTCGGCGCCCAGTTCAAAGCCCAGTATTTTGTCATCCTCGCCTGATTTGGCCGTCAGCAGAATAATCGGCACCTCTGAGCGGCTGCGCACCTGACGGCATACTTCCCAACCGTCGATTTTCGGCATCATGATATCCAGGATCAGGAGGTCCGGCTGTAGATCATCGAAGCAGAGCAAGGCTTCCTGACCGTCACCAGCTTCGTAGACTTCCCAATCACTTTGTATGAAATAGTCGGCAATGACTTCACGAATACGGATTTCATCCTCAACGAGAAGCACTTTTTTATTCATGTAATCCCTCTTTTAATTCAGCTTGGAAAAAAGTATAACCTGCGGGTATGTCCTTCATGTGTCCATGAGGACACCGTGAGCAATTTGGGGGAGAAGCGGGGGAAGTCATTTTAAACATCATTAAATGAAGTGAAAAATACATCCTTGAGTATCGCCTTCGCCTTTTTGAGACCACTGGGGCTAAGCTGTCCTAGCATTCTTAAGTAGGATTGTCCCAGTATAACAATAATAAGATCGCCTATAAAGTTTCGGGGAAACAACACGAAAAAGCAATAAAATCATAGCAATTGATGGCTCTATATCGTAGAAATGTTAACAAAATCACAGTAATCGAAAGTTTAAAATGGGTTATGGCTGTGATAGCATTCCATTTGTAAGCGGATTCACGAAATGTAGAGGGGGTTCCACTTTGCTCAAAGAACTGAATAAACATAAGGTCCTGTATTTGATGACCTTGCCTGCGATGCTACTGCTGCTGGTATTCAGTTATTTTCCGATGGTCGGCATCATTATCGCATTCAAAGATTTCAATTTAAGCACGGGGATATTTCGCAGCTCCTGGGCCCATCCGATCTATGAGAATTTCCAATACTTCTTCACTTCCTCCAATTGGGTTCGGGTGACCCGGAATACGATTCTACTGAATTTATTATTCATCGCACTGGGTACCTTCCTTAATGTGGCGCTGGCGATCCTCTTTAATGAGATCCGGTCGGTCTGGTTCAAGCGGGTGTCTCAATCGCTAACGCTGCTTCCGTACTTTATCTCATGGATTGTGGTGGGCGTGTTCGCTTACAATATCCTGAGCTATGAGCACGGAATGTTGAGCGAGCTACTGGTGAGGTGGGGCTTTGATAAGATTGACTGGTATTCGCGTCCGATGGCTTGGCCTTTTATAATCGCCATAATTTTTATATGGAAAAGTATCGGCTATAACAGCATCATCTACCTGGCTACCCTGATGGGGATTGACAACACACTGTATGAATCGGCCCGGATTGATGGGGCTACGAAGTTCAGGCAGATCATTCATATTACCATTCCGATGCTGCGTCCAACCATTATTGTGCTGACACTGCTTGGCATCGGCCATATTATGAACTCAGATTTTGGAATGTTCTACTCCCTTGTCGGCGATAACTCGCAGATCTATTCTACGGTGGATGTCATCGACACCTTTGTCTTCCGCAGTCTGAAGGGGGCTGGGGATATGGGGATGGCTGCAGCGGCGAACTTCTATCAGTCGGTACTGGCCTTCGTGCTTGTCTATGTCAGCAACAGACTGGCCCGCAAGTATGAAAGCGACGCAGCGCTCTTTTAAAAAAATGAGGTGCATAATGGAGGTACTTGCATGAAAATCAGCACATCCTTTTCCTGGGGCCAAGCGGTTCTAAATCTGATCGTCACGCTGATTGCCCTGTTCTGTGTCATCCCGTTCGTCATTATTCTATCCAGCTCTATGACCCGGGAAATGGACATTCTCACCAGCGGGTATAATCTGTTTCCGAAGAATTTCGACTTTGCGGCATACCAGTATTTGTTCCAGCGGATGAGTGTGATCCTGAATGGCTACAAGGTCACGAGTCTGGTCACGGTGATTGGTACCATCGCCAGTCTGGCGATTACCGCCATGATTGCTTACCCAATGTCGCTGCGCAGGTTGAAATACCGTAATTTTATCTCTGGTTACGTGTTGCTCACAATGCTCTTCAGCGGTGGCATGGTTCCATGGTATATCATCTGCGTCAAATATCTACATCTTCATAACAATATGGCCGCATTGATTCTACCGTCGATGGTTAACGGCTTCAATGTGTTCCTGATGCGCAGCTACTTCTCCTCGATCCCGGAGGAAATGCATGAATCAGCCAAAATCGACGGCTCAGGAGAGTTCCGAACGTTGATCTCCATCATTGTGCCATTATCTACACCGGTGTTTGCCTCTGTCGGCTTGTTTATCGCTCTGGGCTACTGGAATGATTGGTGGCTGGGGCTGATGCTGATCGACAAGATAGAGCTGCAGCCGCTGCAGCTGCTCTTACGGACCATTATCTCGAATGTGGATTATCTGGCCAATTCCAGCGTGCTGGCAACGACTGCTGACCAGATGATGCCGCGCGAAAGTATCAAGATGGCTGCCACGATGATTACGATTGGTCCGATTATTTTTCTGTACCCGTTCCTCCAGAAGTATTTCGTTAAAGGATTGATGTTGGGGGCAATTAAAGGGTGAGACATTCACAGATTTGGCGGGTTGATGAAGGCTTGAACGGCAATACTGCCGCTGAGCATATTCACAAAATTGTTAATAGGGGGAACGTCAATGGTCAAAGGGAAGAGAACGGCTGCGCTGGGACTGACGGTGCTGCTGGCAGGAGGGCTGCTCGCGGGCTGCGGCGGCGGTGACAAAGAGAATGCAAGCACCCCAAGCAAAACAGAAGGTACAAAGACAAGCGAAGGACAAAAGGCAGAGCTGAAGCCTGTTACGCTGCGCTTTTATTTCCCGGGAGATAAGCCGCAGGCGACCGATGAGGTATGGTCGTATGTGTCGGAGCTGACCAAGGATACTTTGAATGCCAAGTTCGAGATTAATTTTGTCAACTGGAATGACTATAAGGATAAAATGAAGCTGCTTCAGGCATCTGGCGATAATTATGATCTTAATTTTGATGCGAACTGGAATGATTTCCCTAATGCTATGAATCGTGGTTCTTATCTGGATATCACAGATCTACTGCCAAAATATGCACCCAAGCTGACCGAAACTTACAATAAACAGAATCTACTGGACCCGATCCGGGTCAAGGGCCGGGTGTACGGGGCGCCTTGGACACTGAAGAAAAGCATCAAGCCGATTGTCTGGTACCGGGGTGATCTGGCGAAAAAAGGCGGCTACATGAAAGACAAGGTAGAAACGGTGGAAGAGCTGGATGAGTATCTCCATGCTGCCAAAAAGGCTTCACCGCAAATTCTGCCCATCTCCTGGCGGCCGGATAGCTGGTACAGTGATGTCGCCCAGGTGTTCCTGCAGAAATATGAATACGAGAACCTGAATTCTATGGGTCTAGTCGTCAAGATTGATGATCCCGAGCACAAGGTCATTCCGTGGGAGCAGACTGAAGCCTTCAAGGAACTCGTAACCTATGCGAAAAAGTGGAACGAGGATGGCCTGATTCCGCGCAACCTTCTGGCGACCAAAGGAACGGAAGGCGACTTCTCGGCCGGAACACTGAGCTCTGCTATCAACCAGATTGACGGTGGGATTCTGGAGAACCCTAATACGTTCAAGCCGTCCGTGGAAGCGGAAGGAGCTGTGAAGACTTGGTCGGAATTCTATCCAGACAAGAAATGGGTTATTGCTTCACCGCTGGATAATATTGTAGCGATCAATAAGAATGCAGCCAACCCGGAGCGGGTGCTCATGTTCCTGGAGGAGCTGTCCACGAATCAGAAGGTGTATGATGCTGTGATTTATGGCATTTTGGATAAGACCTACAAGCTGGATGGCGATAACGTGAAGTATATGGATGGGCAAGGTAACGGCCAGCCAACCAACTATCTTGATTGGCCGGGACAGTGGGGCTTCTGGCGCAAGGAATTCCAGAAGTATGACGAGCAGCATACACCAAAATACTATGAGACTTACGATGCCTTCATTAATCGTCCGAACCAGATTACGTCGACGGTCAAATACTTCGTGCCTGACCAGACAGCGATCAAGACCGAGGCAGCAAAGCGGGAGCAGCTGCGCAGTGAACTGGGCAATCTGCTGATGTGCGGAATCAACATCAAGGACGTGGATAAAGATGTTGCCAATTTTATCGCCAAGGAGAAGGATGCCGGAACCGACAAGATTGTGGCTGAGGTCCAAAAACAACTGGATGAATTCCTCGCAGCAAACTAGGTTGACTTAATCTTATTGTATCCAAATGACCATCGCGGGTGGCGATATTCATTGCCATTCGCGATCCTTTTCGTCTATACTGGAGTCCAATATATGAAAGCGCTTAAAGAGAGAGAGGGAGCTATCGGTGGCAAAGCTCAGGCGGGATTCACTGTTTGTCCGGATGCTGTTATCCTTCACAGCATTGACGATGATTCTTGTCGTTACGATGACCCTTGTTTTTTCCAACCTGTACTCCAAGACGCTCTTTAATCAGCTATCACGGGAACAAATCAAGGGACTCGAAACTTTAAGCGGAAATATCGACAATCTCTTCCGGGAGATGGATCAGATCTTTCTGAATTTGGAGATCAATGACAACATCAATTACTTCCTAGCGTTAAGCAGCAGCGATGCCTTAACGAGTAACCAAGCCCGCATCCAGATCCGCAATATTCGCCAAATCAATCCCTACATCCACTCCATTTTTGTTTACAACTCAACGATCAAAGAATTCATTTGCGAGGGAGAGCTTGGCTTTGATGCCGCAGGCTTCTTAAAGCAGGGCTCCACATACCGCAAAAGTGTGGGCAGCAATCGGACCGTTTATTTAACCCGGCTGGTTCCGTCCGGTAATAAGCAAGACTTTTTGACCAATAAGAAGGATTACACGATCAGTATCGAATATACGAACCTTAACATCAATGGTGAACAGCAGACGGTGATCATTAATTTAGACGAGAATTTGTTTATTCATGATTACCTGGCGAATTCAGGCAATGAACTGCTGATTGCTGACACTCAGGGAACGCTGCTCGCACATACAGACCCGGAGAAGATTGGCGGGGATATCAAGGACACCTCTGCTTTTGCCAATGTGTTGCAACAATCTGACTCCAAGGGCAACCTCTCCGACAAGGAGGGAGGGTCACGATCGCTCATCGCTTTTGTGCAAAATCAAAGCACTGGCTGGTATATCTTGAGCAAGGCACCCTATTCCACGCTGGTCAAGCCTATTCAGGATAAACGCAATGGCTTTCTGGTCGTCTGTACGAGTGTGCTCCTGATGTGCCTTGCTGCTATTTTTCTAATTTCCAAGAGGCTCTACATCCCAGTGGAGAAGTTGACGGAATTGTTCAAACGCTCCCCGTTCCAGGTGGAGGGTGGAAATACCGGCGATATCTCTTTTATTCAATCGGTGTATACAGAAACGCTGCTGCATATGCGTTCGCTGGAAAACGAGAATCGGAGCAATCAGCGGATTGTGAAGGAGACTTATTTGCGTAGCTTACTGACCGATGGGGGAAACGACGAACGAGCAGACGTTCAAGGGGGCGATTACGGACTTGGGGTTTGTCTGGATACGTTCCGTCTGTGCCTGTTCAGGATCGATGCCTATTCACAGTTAGATGGAAAGGAAGCAGCCCTGTTCGAATCGCTGCTGTTCGAGAGCATCAGTCAACGGCTGCATAACGATTACCCTTATGAGGCTGTAAGGATGCCCAAGGGAGAAATCGCTGTTTTGCTTAATGAGAGCGAGGGAGGAACGGAAGGCTTCGAGGATCTGCTGGATCTATTGGAGAGTATTCAACGGTTTATTGCTTCGCATGGGATTACGGTCAGTATCGGACTTAGCGATGTACGGCAGGATCGGGATTGCACGCTGGCCTATGCTCAGGGTCTAGAGATGCTTCAGCAGCGGTTTGTGCTAGGATACGGACGGATTATCCACCAGGCAGAGGTCGAAGAGATGCTTACACGCAGTTACGGACTTCCGGCGGAGATGGAGAAGAAGCTGATCTCTTGTATTTCTATGAACGACAGAGCTGGGTTCCAGGAGAGTTTGGCGGGTGCAGCCTATGTGCTAAAAGGATTCGTATACTCTGACGCGATTCAGGCACTGTTCCATCTCTTTCTGGTCTGCATCACCCAGATGAATCAGACCATTAACGACGAGAACAAACGTCTTGGCGTGCTGTATGGGGAATTGAATCTGATCTTTACTGAGATGGAGACGCTGGAGCAGGCCATGGATTGGCTGCTTAGACAATTCGATCATTACAGTAGCAGCCTGGACAGTATCAAGCAATTGAAGGAGAACAAGTTCTACCGCAAGGTCGAAGAGATTATGCAATTCATCCAGCTGAACTATAACGACAATAACTTGAGTGTTGAGGTTCTGGCCGAGCGGGCCGGCTATACGCCTAATTATTTATCAAAGATTTTCAAAGAGGTCACAGGGATCAATTCCAGTGAGTATATCCGCAAGGTCCGCATAGACAAGGCCAAGGAACTGCTGCGTAGCGATGAGTACCGGGTGGGCGATGTGGCCGAACTGTGCGGTTATACCAACAGCAGCCACTTTTATTCCGCCTTCAAGAAGCAGGTGGGTCTGACACCTTCGGCATATCGTGAGCTGTCGCTGCAGGAGAATTCGCCTGCTACTGGTTAGGGAGGATGGATATTTTTTTGTATATAGACTGAGTTGAAGAATTTAACATAAGGGGAACGGAATGGAGGAGAATTTTGGAACTGTAGGAGCGAAGAGTCTGCCTGAAAGCTTTCCGCAGGAAAGCTGGCATCGAAAGCATAGGCTGTCTCCAGATTTTATCCGCGAATAGTGGTACAATCCCAAGAAATCTGGAGATAACAGCGGCCGGAAGTCCAAACATTCTCTGCAATGACGACTTTACCCCATTTGATAATCCTAAGTTCAATCTATACTTGAAAAAATAGAGCAATGCGAGAGGAGAATCTTCACATGAGTTCAGCTTCACAGGTAATAGGGAACGGTTGCCAACGGTTATGGTTTACCTCCCCGGCTGACCGATGGGAGAACGCCATTCCTGTAGGTAATGGCCGGCTTGGAGCGATGATTTATGGTGATCCGCTGGAGGAAAGGATCGCGCTGAATGAAGACAGTCTGTGGTACGGTGGTCCGCGGAATCGCAATAATCCGGATGCCAAGGCTAATCTGGAGGAGATCCGGGGGCTATTGCTGCGGGGCGAGGTAGAAAAAGCGCAGGAGCTGGCTGTGCTAGCCTTGTCGGGTGTTCCTGAAAGCCAGCGCCATTACGTTCCGCTGGGAGAACTGGCGCTGGCGTTTGAACATGGCAGAGAAATCACGGACTATTCACGTCAATTGAATTTGGACCATGGAATCGCAAGTGTACGTTATGAAGCGGATGGTGTGAGTTATGAGCGGGAGCTCTTCGTCAGCCATCCCGATCAGGTGTTGGTGATGCGCATCACGGCTAATGTGCCGGGAGCAGTGAGCTTCAAAGCCCGGTTAAAGCGGGGAAGTAACAATCGCTACTATGACGAGCTTGTTCAAGCCGATGATCAAACGCTGGTCATGCGGGGAAACGAGGGCGGCGCAGGTGGTGTGGATTTCCGCACCGTGCTGTGTGTAAAAGCCGAGGGTGGAGGTAAGGCGGCTATTATTGGAGAACATGTCGTAGTTGAGCAGGCAGACTGTGTGATCCTGTACCTGACGGCGGCAACCTCCTATCGCTACCCCCAACCGGAGCTGCAAGCTTTGAAGACTGCGGATCAGGCAGGGGGAATGGAATATGCCGCACTAAGGGAACGACATACGCTGGACATGGAGTCCGTGATGGGACGGGTGTCGATCCGGCTTGGAGCAGCGGTGGAAGGGAGCTCATTGCAGGGGGATGACCTGCCAACGGATGCCCGCCTGGAGCGTATCCGCAGCGGTGAAGAGGACTTGGGCCTAATCGCGCTCTATTACCAATTCGGGCGCTACCTACTAGTAGCTTCCAGTAGACCCGGCTCCTTGCCGACTACGCTGCAAGGGATCTGGAATGAGCAGTTTCTGCCTCCATGGGACAGCAAATATACGATCAATATCAACACCCAGATGAATTACTGGATTGCAGAATCAGGTAATCTGGCGGATTGCCATGAACCTCTGTTCGATATGATTGAGCGCATGCGGGAGCCGGGCAGAGTAACGGCCCGGGATATGTATGGCTGCAAAGGCTTTGCAGCTCATCACAATACGGATCTTTGGGGCGATACGGCGCCGCAGGATCTGTATATTCCGGCAACTTACTGGGTGATGGGCGCGGCCTGGCTGTCCTTACATTTGTGGGAGCATTACCAATTCGGCAGGGACGCTGCCTTCCTGGAACGTATATACCTGATTCTTAAAGAGGCAGCCGAGTTCTTCGAAGACTATTTGACGGAGCTGCCAGACGGGCGTATGGTTACCGTGCCATCGGTCTCCCCGGAGAATACATATCTGCTGCCGGATGGCAGGGCGGGAATTCTCTGTGTGGGCCCATCGATGGACAGCCAGATTCTGCATGAGTTGTTCAGCGCTTGCATCGAGGCAGCGAACATTCTGGAGGTTGATGACGCTTTCGCCGGGCGGCTGCATACGCTGCGCGAACGACTGCCACAGCCGGAGATCGGCAGATATGGACAACTGCAGGAATGGCTGGAGGATTATGAAGAGGCCGAGCCGGGTCATCGGCATATCTCGCATCTGTTCGCGCTGCATCCCGGTACCCGTTTCTCCGAAAGTGAAACGCCGGAATGGATGAAGGCGGCGCGAGTGACGCTGGAGCGGCGGCTGGCGCACGGCGGGGGTCACACCGGCTGGAGCCGGGCCTGGATTATCAATCTCTGGGCTAGGCTTGCGGATGGAGAGAAGGCGTGGGAGAATGTCCAGGCACTGCTGGCTCATTCCACGCTACCGAACCTGCTCGACAATCATCCGCCTTTCCAAATTGATGGGAATTTTGGCGGCGCAGCCGGGATTTCTGAAATGCTGCTGCAAAGCCATAACAGAGAGCTGCATCTGCTTCCGGCACTTCCGAAGGCATGGGCCGAGGGTGAGGTGCGAGGATTGCGGGCGAGAGGCGGCTATGACGTGGATATGGTCTGGAGTCGGGGAACGCTGGATCAGGCAGTCATTCATGCCCGGAGCGATGGGGAGTGCACGCTGCGTGTATCTGGTGCTGGCGATCTGGAAATCGCCTGCAACGGACAGCCGGTAGACGTTACGCGGGACGAAAATGGTTCTGTGAGCTGGACAGCAACGGTAGGCTCAAGCTACGTAGTTCTTCCAAGACATTAGCACTTAGAGTATTATACCTTCAACGTAAAATAGGCGGCCCCGATCAAACGTCAATACATTTGATCGGGGCCGCCTTTGATTTTCACATCTATATGGCTAAGATTGTGGTTTCCATACTGGAAGCTGGATACTAGCGTTATGGCCTCCGCCCCAGTATATACTTTGCTCGGCCGTCACCGTCTCCTGAATCTTGGACCAGTTGCCGGCCCGGTTAGGGTGCACATGGTAAGCCGGGAAGTTGGAAGAAGAAATATCGACTCTGATCCGTGAGCCTGTTCCCAGCACCCAGGTAATCGGCCATAATTGGAGCGTGATCTCTTCGAGTGAACCGGGAGAATAAGGCAGTGCGGTCGGCGAACCGTTCCGATATGCCAGTGAAGTTATGCCATCAGCGATATTATAGGTTCTGCCGTCCGGCAGAACCTCGCTCACCTTGACGGTGAATGAAGTATCTTCGGCGGTTGACTTGACCTGCAGCACCGTTTCGATCGACCCTGCGAGGAACAGTTCCTCCTCCAGCGGTGCAGAGAGAAAGCTCAGGACATCCTGGCGATAGCCCGGTTCCAGCTGTAATGCACATGCTGTACGGGGCTGGTCCGGACCGGCTTCAAAGGTTGATAAGAGACCGCTTCCACCTACAGTAATCACTGGATCGAGCGGATCATAAGTGTAGGTTAATTGATGCCCATCCACTTCGGGCACATCATTTAGGACGTTATGCTGCCCTAAATAATAGGTTCGCTTCTGCACCGGCGGCGGCCAGGACGTCCAATTCTGCCAGCCATCTGCGCCGATTACATAGGTTTTGACCGTGCCGAGCTCCTCTTCATACGCCGTCTGCTTAAGCATGTAATCAAACCATCCCAGCACCTCGCGGAAACCGCCATTGCCGCCATTGACGGTACCACCCGGAAAATCACGGTCCCCATGCGGGGCAAGCGAATGTACCCAAGGGCCAACGATAAAGCGGCTGCGCTCCCGGATCTCTGGCGGAATCTGCTCATAGGTCAGCATCATGCTTTCCAGAGCAATATCAAACCATCCTCCGACCATACAGACCGGAACGGAAAGACGGGAGGGGATATGCCGGAATTCCTGCCAGAAGCCCTCCTGCCATAGCTCGTCTCCGGCTCCAGGGTTCAACAGGAAGTCATGGTACCAATCCAATTGTTTGCCGAGCAGGGTCACATCCATCTCCAGAGGAGGACGGAACTGGCGCGCTTGCTCTTCCAGGTCCCGGGGGCTGCGGCCTCCAAGATCGGCGCCAGCGTTGGTAACCGCCCAACTGGTATAGATATCCGGACGGAACATCCCGTCCATATAGATGAAGCGTTGCTGTTCGGTACCGATCACGGAGATATATAGTGTCTTGACCTCTGGCGGCAGACTGTCTGCGAGCACCCAATGGTTAAAGCCGAGATACGAACCCCCGTATAAGCCGATATTGCCGTTGCACCAGTGCTGGGAGATGATCCAATCCAGCGTGTCCAGACCGTCCTGCTTCTCATGTATAAACGGCACCCAGCGCCCGCCGGAGGAACCGCGTCCTCTACACTCCTGGATGATGACATTGTATCCATAAGCAGAGAGCAGCACGACTTCGGGGTCTGGCCGGAATTCTCTGCCTATGTAAGGGTTGCGTACCACAATTACTGGCGCGGGCTGTTCACCCCTGCTTAACCATATGTGGGTCATTAATTGCACCCCGTCACTCATCGTCACCCATAGGTCCTGACGTTCTCCCACCTCATGCTGCGGAGCAGGGAATTCAGAATCTTGCTTTTCTGACATGTTAGACGCCTCCCGATAAAAGATGCTGATTTGTTGTTTTCAAAAAGGAACTTATATTTGAATTCTATCATGTAACTCTTAGTGATGATATTGGGCAAAGAGGCGTTATAGCATAATTCAGCGCGGGCTTTTCTCTATGAAAAGAACAGGCGCAGCGTCTCGCATAGGAGCGAAAGGCTACGCCTGTTTGGTTTATTCCTGTACTTGTAAATGTAAAAAGTGTAACACGGTCATCCGTTATAATTATCCCGCCAGCGCAGCAGGCGGGTCTCAAGCTTGCGCACAAGGGAGTCAGTCAGCTTGCCGACTCCAGCGAAGATAACGATGCCGACGAAAACAACCTCGGTCTGGGCAAACTGGCGGGCATCCGAGATCATATAGCCTACACCTGCGTTTGCTCCCATTAGCTCGGCAACGATCAGGCTCAACCAGGCCGTGCCGAGGGACAAACGGATGCCGAGCAGCAGATTGGGCATGGCAGCCGGTAGAATGAGCCGGGTAATCTGCTTGAAGCGGCTAAACTCCAGAATGCGAGATACTTCGAACAGCTTAGAGTCCACGCTGCGAATACCCATAAAGGTATTGAGGTAGATAGGGAAAAAAGCACCCATCGCGATCAACAGTACCTTGGAGAATTCGCCGAAGCCGAACCATAGAATGAAGAGTGGCATAATGGCCAAATGGGGGACGGTTCGAATCATTTGTAACGTCGGGTCCAGCGTCCACTCCGTTCTTTTATAGAAACCGACGAGGAGCCCAAATACGATTCCTAACCCGCCGCCGATGAGGAAGCCGATCAGAGCACGATAGATGCTGATTCCGATATTAGACAGCAGCACACCGCTTGAGAGCAGATCAATAAAGCTTCTGCCGATCTTGAGCGGTGTAGGGAGCAGCTGGGGAGGCAGCAGATGAAGCTCCCCGATTAACTGCCACACCACCACAATGAGCAGGGGAAGCAGGCTGCCATAAACGTATTTCAGATAAGATTTCTGCGTTTTCATAGTTCGTTACGCAAGTAATCAATAGCAGAATGGTGCAGTGTAATGACACCGGAAGCTAGCGCTTCCTGATAGCGCTGTTCCGAAGCTTGTCCGGGATAGGTAATCGGCACGTTATGACCTTCAGCCAGCGGAATATCGGCCAGTTCGCCGAGGAAGCCAGTGACCTGTGCGGTGAAGGACTCCACAGTATGACCAAAAATGGTAGGATCGATCAATTGGATGAAGGCTCCACGATTCTTCTTCAGTCCTTGGGCACCGATAGGTACATTGACAAGGGCGCCGCTCAGAATCTCCAGCGCGAGCGCCAGGCCGAAGCCCTTGTAGCCGCCAAGCGGGGAGAGCCATTTGACATCCGCAGGATTCTCGGTTGGCTGGCCTTCTTCATCGACTCCCCAATGTTCCGGGATGGACTCTCCTTTGAATTTGGCGATACTGAGATGGCCCCAAGCCCGCTCCGATACGGCCATGTCGAGTACAAACAGCGGATTTGTATGCGGGATGGCAATCGCCAGCGGTGTATTGTTCACGGCAGCTCCTTTGCCTCCGGGAGGTGCCATCACACTCATTCCGCCATAAGCGGAGATCAGCGTAATCGCGCCGCGTTCTGCTCCGTACCGGGCAATAATGCCCGGGCAGTTGAAGCGGGAGACATCGGTGATACCGATGGTGATCACTTTGCGCTCAGCGAGTGCTGGCAGAGCGAGATCAATCGATTCCCGGGCCACGATATGGCCCAGATCGTAATTTCCGGCGACATGCAGATAGGAGCCTTCCAGCGGAGCGGCTTCATACTTCCCTCTGCCTTCGAGGGAGCCGACCGCCTGCTTGAAGAAGGTAAAACCGTGCGACGAGCGGCCTCTCAAATCGGCATCCAGGTAATCACTGGCGATAATCTCTGCTTCGTGCTCGGTAGCGCCGTATTTCAGCAGGACTTTTTTACCCATGTCTTTGAGTTCTTGGATTGGGATGGTGATTGTGCTCATAGCTGTCTCTCCTAACGGTTATTTATCGTTTTTCACTTCTTCTAGTGCTTGATTGATGAAGGTGTTATCTACGACCTTGGCAGGGTCAACAGACTTATTTACTGCTTTTTCTTTTAACAGGAACGCTGCCAGCTCTCCTTGAGCTTTTACAAAATCATCTGAAACCGGTACAGTCGCGAACTGGACATTGGAGATGACGGATTTAACAACTTCGGGATTCAGCTTGGTGCCATCAGCGTAGATTTTTACCGCTTCATCCAGGTGATCCTTCTGCCACTGCAGTGTTTTTTCCAGTACCTTGAGATAGGCGACTACGAGATCCGGATGTTCATCGGCAAACTTGGTGCGGACAATATGGAATGCAGGACTGATGTAGTTAATGGTGGAACCGTCTGCGAGAACCTTGGCGCCTTCATCTACAACCGCTGTCGACAGGTACGGCTCGCCGATGGCCCATGCATCCACAGATCCTCCGACGAACGCTGCCTTGGCTTCATCCGCAGTGAGCTGGATAAGCTCGACATCATTTGCAGTCAGGCCTGCTTTGTCCAGTAATCTGAACAGGATGTCATAAGCTGCTGTTGCCTTGGCTACAGCGATTTTTTTACCTTTCAATTCGCTGAGATCGGTAATCTTACTGTCTTTGGGCAGTAGCAGTCCGACATTCTTGGAGCCAGTGCTACCAATGGCAATTTCTTTGAAAGGAATGTCGGATATTTGTCCAGTGATAACGGTGGTATTACCGGTTACCGCGAGATCCAGACGATCCGTAAGAATCGCATCGAATTGCGCTGGGCCACCCGGTACTTCTACCCAGCTTACCTTGGCGTTGTGCTTGGCGAATTCTTCTTCGAACCATTTCTGTTGCTGAGCCAGAACCAGCGGAGCAACAGCGTGCTGGACGCCGATATTGACAGTGACTTCTGGAGTGGAGGCCACTTGATTGGTTCCGGAGGCAGTGGAGTTGCTACTGGAGTTACCGGAGCTATTATCTTTACCGCAGGCAGCGAGTACCAGCAGCATACTTATGGCAGCTAATAGAATTGCGAATGTATTTCTTCTTTTCATGATAGTTCGAGTCCCCTTTATCTAAGTTAAAGATCACTTTACTATATCCGATTAAACAAGTAAAATAACTTTGAATGATATTTATATAACCAATGGTTATGGGAACGGGGTGAATTTCAGGTGAATATCGAACAAATAGAATATATTGTAAATGTAGCGAAAACAGGATCAATCTCAGCTACAGCGGAGACCATGCATATCTCGCAGGCTGGTATCAGTAAAGCAATCATGAAGCTAGAAAAAGAGGTAGGGTTCGAGCTGTTCCGCAGAACGCGGCACGGGACGCTACCAACCGAACGGGGAAAGATATTGATTGCCAAGGCTAGTGAAATTCTGCTGAAGGTTCAGGAGTTTGAGGACGAGGTCTCTGGTCAAAAGGAGCAGATCCACGGCGATATCCGCCTGTCTGTGAGCCCCAATTTTCTTGCGATTCTTCCGAAAGCCATTATGTCTTTCAAAGCGAACAACCCCTATGTCAAGCTGGAGATTACGGAAAAGGATTCGGTGGAGATTCTGGAGGATATACGCCAGGATATCACCGATATGGGGCTGATTTATTTTCATCCCGAGCATAGCCAGCAAATCAAGGACCTGTGGCTAACCACGATGCTGGAGACCCGACTCGTAGTATGTGTGGGTCGCAAATCCACGCTGGCTTCCAGAAGCAAGCTGGGCGTATCCGATCTGCTTGACCAGACTTTTGTCAGCGTCAACGGAAGCTTTTCAAGGCTTTTTATGAAAAAGCTGATGCTGAAGTACGGTCCTGTACAGGTGCTGTTCACCTCGACCAATCAGGAGGTACTGAAGCGGACGATCGCTGCGGGGGATGTGATCAGTATCTTCATGGAGTTCAACATCATGAATGATCCGCTGATCCTGAGCGGCGATATTGTGGCGATTCCGCTGGAGGCCAGGGAGCTGGATCAGGATATTATCCCACTTGGCTATGCCCGTTCCAAGCGACAGCATTTCTCGATTGCCCATCAGGAACTACTTAAGCATTTGCAGCAGGAGATCGAGCGGTTGGGATTATAAAAAAACGCCTCACCCAGCATGGGCGAGACGTGAACTCGAAATAGAGAATTTAGATATTTTGACTAGATGCTATATGCAGGTTCTGTCTGCTCGGAATCACTTAGGGCTTCCAGCACCCGCTTGCGGTATTCCAAAAATGGTCCGGAGATACGGGAACGGGGATGCTGCAGGTTAATGGGGATAATCTCTTTCACTCTGCCCGGCTTGGATTGCATCACCACGATCCGGTCGGCAAGGAAGATGGCCTCGTCGATATCATGAGTCACGAGCAGCATGGTAGTCCGGTTACTGCGCCAAATATCCAGCAGCGCTTCCTGCATGTGGTTGCGTGTGAAGGCGTCAAGAGCACCAAAGGGCTCGTCCAGCAGCAGAACCTTCGGGTTCCGGATCAAGGCCCGAGCTATGGCAACACGTTGGGACATGCCGCCGGATAATTCTTTGGGGAAAGACTTTTCGAACCCGCCGAGTTTGACTAACTCGATCATTTCATCAACAGCTTTTCTGACCTCAGGGTCTTTCAGGGATAGATCAGCGGCGATATTCTTTTCGACAGTCAGCCACGGGAATAAACGATGCTCCTGAAAAATAACACCTTTCTCAATGCTCGGTCCTGTAACGGGCTTGCCATCCAGTTCGACAGCTCCTTCATACCCGGTATCCAAGCCGGCAACTATCTTCAGCAGGGTGCTTTTGCCGCAGCCGCTGGGTCCGATAATGGCTACAAATTCATGGGGCTCCAGAGAAAGGTTGACGTTTTCCAAAGCCTGAACCTTGTCCTTCTGGGATGTAAATACTTTAGAGACATGCTGCAATTTAACTGTAGCCATCTGTGATTTCACCTCGGGTGTGTTCTTTTTTTGACTAAAGGTACTGTAATTGATTTGGATTGTCAATCACGTTCCTTCTGAATAGCTCTTCGGAATCGATCACCAATTCCTGAAGTATGACCCAATCCAAGCTTTATTTTCTCTGAAAATAGCAGTAGGATTAGTGTAATATATTACATAAATTCATCTGTTTTGGAGGGGTAAAAGTGAAATTCGTTTTTGACCTGGATGGTACGATTTGCTTCAAAGGCCAACCGGTATCCGAAACTATTCTGTCTTGTCTGGAAGAAATGACGCATGAAGGGCATGAAGTGATTTTTGCCTCGGCCCGTCCGATTCGTGATATGCTACCTGTTCTGCATAAACGTTTTCATTCCTTTGCGCTCATCGGCGGCAACGGGTCGTTAGTGTCCAAGGAAGGCAAGGTTCTGCATGCCGAAGCTTTCACTCAGGAGGATGTTCAGGAGATTCTTAGGCTGATTGAAGAACATCAGGGCACTTATCTGATTGACAGTGATTGGGATTATGCCTATACCGGTCCACACGATCATCCCATTCTGAATAATGTAGATCCCTCCAAGCTGGCCAAACGCCTTCCTGTGGAATCTCTGAAATCCATCGTCAAGATTCTTATTTTGACTGCTGATGATATGGAGGAGTTGGCGAAATCTCTGAAAAATCTTGGCGTGGTCATTCATAGGCACCGCAATGAAAATGTCATAGATATCAGCCCGCAGAATATTCATAAATGGAATGCGTTACAACGGCTTGGGGTACGAGGTCAGGAGTTTATTGCCTTTGGTAATGATGCTAATGATATTTCCATGTTCCAGCAGGCCCGGCATGCCGTTATGATCGGACATCACGAGGAGCTTGCTCCCTATGCCTCGGAATCGATTGCACTGGAAGGTGACTGCGAGGGTGCTATTGTCAATAAGCTGAAGGCGTTAGCGGTGTCATCGGTTCGTTCTTGATCATTGGGTATATAAGTTGTTGAGCTGAATACAGCGCACTGCGCACAGATATAGAACGGCTGAAGTCTCTCTGGACGATGCCGTTTTATTTTTATGGAGCTAAGATTAAACCCTTTTCAAAAAGGATGGTTAGTGCAATTTAATATTCACCCATAAAAGTTAAGGATTACCCCCGTGCAATCCTAGCCGCTGTCAGGTAGTATGAAGCTAAAGCATAATGTTGCCAAAGGAAACAAGGTATAAAAATGCGAATCGGGAAGGTGAACAGATGCTTAGCGTACTTATAGTGGATGATGAATATGAGATTCGTGAAGGTTTACGTAACCGCTTTCTTTGGGAGGATTACAATATTACGGAGATTCTGGTGGCGGAGGACGGGGATGTGGCCTTGCACACGGCACTTGAAGTTAGACCGGATCTGATCATTACGGATATTAAAATGAATCGCATGTCGGGCTTGGAGTTTCTGAATGCTCTATGCCCTGTGGAGGACTATAAGCCGGAGAAGATTATTGTCAGCGGTTATGATGATTTTGAACTGGTGAAGCAAGCGATGCAGACAGGTGTATGCGATTACATCTTGAAGCCGATCAACCTGGATGAACTGGGGAAAATGGTGGATAAATCGGTGGAGAATATCAATCGCAAAAGGATGGATCAACGCAACCGCCAGATGCTACGCAATCAGGCTGTCTTCGCTATTCCCAAAATGCGGGAGGAACTGCTGAAGGAAATGATCGAGCATGTCTACGATCCCAATCTGGAAATGCGTAGATGTCACCGTCTGCAGACGCTGGAACTGGAATGGATGCTGAAGGAGCCGATGTTCCTGATTGTTATCGAGGCCGATAATCTCAAAGCGATTGAGAACCGGAATCCGCATGAGAAGGAACTGATTCTGTTCGGTATCGGTAATGTTGTTCATCAGACGCTGGAGGAGGAATATCCGCATCCGTCTGCTCTTTATAAGGATAACCACAACCGTTGGATCGTCGTGCTTGGCAGTTCACAGCTGGAGCAAACAGAATTTGCCCAGGGCATGGCACAGCTGTTGATTCAGAGAATCAATGAGTTTGTCAAAATCACGGCCAGTGCGGGTATGCTGACCAAGCCAGGCAACACCCGGAATCTTTATCACATGTACACTGAGGCGTTAAGCGTAATGGAGCAGAAAGCGGTCTATGGCGGCAACCGGCTGTTTACGGAGCAGGGGCTTTTTTATGATGGAGAAAATGAGGACCTGTCGCTGCAGGAGCCGGAAGAAATGCTTGATCTGGTCCGCTATGGGACCGATGCCGATATTTCAAGGGCGATGGACAGCTTCATCGAGATGGTGCATTCCTGGCAGCTTACACAGCTAAGGGATATTCAACAGAAAATTTTTGAGTGGCTGTTCGAAGTGTTCCGCAGAGGGGCGGAGGGGACGGTGCTTAAGAGTTGGAGGAGTAATCCGATTGCCGTCTGGGAGCAGCTGGAGCAGTATGATACATTGCAAGCACTGCGTGTGCAGACTGAAGCGTTCTTGCATGAGATCGCTGCTGATTTCCGCAAGCTCTCGGAGACGCCAAGCCAGATCGTCAGCGAGGCGGAGAAAATCTTGCATCGTGATTATGCTGAAAGCCTCACACTGCAGAGCGTTGCTTCTGCTGTACATGTCACACCGGTATGGCTCAGCAAGCTGTTTAAGAAGGAACTGCATAAAACTTTTCTCGAATATCTGACAGAGATTCGTGTCAAAAAAGCGAAGGAAATGTTGTATGATGTGAAATTTAAAATCTATCAGATTTCCTATCAGGTTGGATACAAGGACCCGGTGCATTTCTCGAAGCTGTTCAAGAAGCAGGTAGGCTGCACACCGAAGGAATTTAGAAGACAGCTGGGGATGGCTGAGGAATAACCTTCAGGCTGCCCGTTCGTAGGAATTGGCAGCCTGGAGGTCCTAAAAGCAAATCAAGTCAATTATCGGGACGAAATTCCGACTGTCACAATACCTGCCTTGCTCACTGGAAGCGACTGTTCCAGAACGTCTGAGGTGTGCTGTTCCATGATATTGCTGGTATAGAGCACGACATCCTCGCTTGCGTGGATGCTCAGTTCGGATGAAGTCTCCGCGAGGTTGTACCAGCGGGCCATCAGGTCACCACTGCCTTCGCTGAGCTTCAGGTTGGAGAAGGCAAGCCCTTTTCCTTCCCAGGTGAGGAAGTTGTGTACGGGCGGCAGTTCGCCTTCATGAATGTCAGTTTGGGCTGTGATGAGCGGAACAGCGAAGCGATAAGCTTCACGATAAGCGTCAAAGCGAGTGTCCCCGCCGCGGTGCGGAATAATGCTCCACTCTGCTTCGTTCACTCCAAGACACTGGGCATCAGGGGTATGGAATACGCCCCAGTCGCCAAGCTCTCCGACACTGCGAAGCAGTGTGACGGCAATTGTACCCTCGGCATCACGCAGCACTTCGTATTCGTTCAGGCCTTTGCCGGCTGCAGTTAGGCCTCGGCCGTCCTCATGCACATCGATGAACGATTGCATATGCTGACAGTTGCTTGGGTTCTCCCACTCTGGTGCAGGTACGGTCTGGCGCTCGGCTACTTCAAAGACAGAGTCGGCATAATGCACAGCCGATTGGACGCCGGATGGCAGCAGGACCCGCAGGCGGTGATCCTTCGAATGATTGTCGATACGGGTATGCACGTGCAGGGCTTGACTACTACGCTCCAGGCTGATGCGAGTGACGATATGAAGCGGGACAAGCTGCTGTGAGCGAGTTGCCTGGCGCTGTCTGAACTCCACCATCGTATCTATTTCCTGCTGCAGCAGTTCATTAGCAGAAGCCGGAATTTGCAGCGTGTGTTGGATTACAAAAGCTGCACGATAAGGTGTATCCTCGACTAACGTAATTTCGGCCTGTACACCACGGCTTGTGATAGCTGTATCGCCTATCGGCTGCTTGAAAATATATTCGTTCCCGATGTCGCCGACATCCTCATAGATGCCAAGGCCGCTGTAGAGCTGGCCACTGGCTTTGTCCAACAGGGAGAAGCTGCCGTCTTGTTCCAGGCTAACCTGGATATGCTCGTTCTCCATGGTCAAGTCACCGGTGACCAGATAGACATCCTGCGGCTCCTGTTCCGTATTGGCAGCCTTGCTTGGAATCCAGGCGTAGGAAGCCAGCCCCAAGGCAGGAAGATTATCCGCCTCAAAAGTCAGGCGCAGGGCACGGGCCATGTAAGGCTGTCTGAACTTGTCTCCGGGCAGTTCGTAGCCGAAGCGTACGCCCAGATCCTCGGCGGTAACATCGAGTCGTACCCCTGCTGCATTAACAAGATAACCTTCGCCATGCGTGCGGCCAACGACCTCATTGAAGACGGCGACAGGATCTTCACTTTGGTTGAAGAACCGGCGGGACCATTCCACTTCGACGGTAACTGTACCGCTGCTCGCGTAGCCGCTTGTATTATAGACCACGAAAGGAACGGCCTGATCTCCATACGATGCGAATACGGATGTATCCACCTTGGAACTGATGAATTTGGCACTTTCGGTGGCGAGGGAGGAGCCAACTTCAATACTCTTCGCGAACCGGGTCTTCATCTCATGATACACTTCGTCCACACTGCAGCCGCAAATGCTGTCATGTGGATGGTTCTGCATCAGGGTCTTCCAGGCATATTGCAGCAGACCATGCGGATACGGTTTACCTAACCCATGTGCCAGGGCGGCCAGCGGCTCTGCTGTTTTTTCCAGGAGTGTCTGATTCTGTTGATTGAGCTGTTTGATATATACGCGCGCCGATGCTGTGTTGACCAGCGAATACCAGCCGTCGGTATGCTGTCCGCGCAGCTCGCCGGTAGTGAGGGTCAGATCTTCCGGAAGCTCTTCTTTCACCGCTTTCACGTAATCATCAAAGTTCGAATGGATGAATTCGCAGTCGGGATAGAGTTCACGCGCCACACGCAGAGCTTCGGACAGATCAGTCTGGATCGGTTGATGATCACAGCCGTTCATCAGCAGCAGATGCCTAGTGGAGGCATACTGCCGGGCACGTTCCAGGCGAATATCCCAGTACGCCTTGGCCGCCTCAGGGTCTACCGGAATTTCCATACCATTGTTATACCAGTTGGCGAACAGGATACCGAGAACACTGGAACCATCAGGAGATTGCCAGATCAGCTCGGAGTATGGGGATTCCAGGCCGGAAGCATCTTCTACGCGATTGTTGAAGCCGGTGGCTTTCACACCTCTGCCGAACACGGCTGTGCTGATGCCGGCTTGCTGTAGAATTTGCGCAGCCTGGCCCATGTTGCCGAAGGAATCCGGGAAATAGCCGAGCTTGGAGATCGGACCGAACGTACTGGCATCACGGTGGCCGATTTGCAGATTGCGGACATTGGCTTCGCCGCTCGTCAGGAATTCATCCTGAAGGATATACCACGGACCGAGGGACAGCTTGCCTTCATCACACAGGCGCTGGATGATTTCGCGCTTCTCGGGATAGACCTGCAAATAATCCTCTACAACGATGGTTTGTCCATCAAGATAGAAGCTCTTGAAATCAGGATCGGACTCGAACGTTTCAATCAAGGTATCTATCGTTTCGATAAGTTTGACGTGATGGGCTTCATAAGGCATATACCATTCCCGGTCCCAGTGGGTGTGGGAGATTACATGTACAACCGTTTTGTTGGATGCTGTCAATGCGATTCCTCTTTTCCATAAGATGATGAACGCTACAGCATAAATATAAATATATGCATCCGTTGTCACAATGAGTGGATCGCAAACTATTGCGGGGATTGTTGTCGACATGGAAGGAAGGGTGGCTGCGGCTGTGAATCGTTTTTCTCTGCGGCTGGGAGCATCGTTTCGGAACCGGATTATTCTGGTGTTTTTTTTGATCATTATTTTACCGTTCCTCATCTTTGCTTACTATGCACATATCAAGTCTATTGAGGGCATTACCAACACCAATACCAAGATTTCACTAAGCTATCTCCAGCAGGCCCGCAAAAATTTTGAAATCTATCTTAATAAACTCAATGATCAGGTCAATACGCTTATCGGCAATAAACGCCTGCAGGATCTGTTGGTCGACCCGCCAGCCAATGCCGCTGAAGAGGAGGCCTTCACGGTAAATATGCTGACATTGCTCTATCAGGCTACCCCGCAAATCGATGCCTTCCGGGTCAGAGTGTATCCGATGAATCCGGCGCTGTACCCTTCTTATATGAATACGCTGGGAGATTCGGCTAATCTAATATCTGCGGATTGGTTCCAGAAACCTCAGGAAAGTGCCGGGCCGACCTGGAGGCAGTTCATGCCGGAGCAAGGCAAGTATGGAAGGCCATTACTCGCCTATATCAAACGTTTCTCGGGCCTTTACGATCGGAAGCCCCGCGGCATCGTCGTTACGGAAGTCTCGGAGGATCATCTGAAGCGTTATTTTTCGCCCACGGAGCAATTGAAGAACCAGAAGCTGCTTCTTATGAATAAGAACGGCACGATTTACTATGATTCATCTGCTAATGAGTGGGCAGGCACCTCTTTTCCTTCGGAGTCGTTCATCACTCATCTGCAGCAAAGTCCGGAAGGTTCACAGACCATTAAGATCGATGGCGATACCTATCTTGCAACCTATGTCGGGCTGGGCAGCGAGCCTTGGGCGATCGTCAGCCTGACGCTGCTCAAGGAGCTGACCGGGACAAATGATGAGATCAACCGGCTATTGATTATTTTTCTGATCATCTATCTAATCTGCTGCATTGCCGTTGTCTTCTATATTACGGTGTATTTTACTCAGCCCATTGCTCGTCTGGTGCGGTTGATGCGGAGAATGGAAGACGGGAACTTTCATAATATCGTACTGAACTCCCCTCGGAAGGATGAGGTGGGCTGGCTGTACCGTGGGGTCGGAAGTCTGGTTCAGCGGATTGATGTGCTGATTCAGGATGCGTGGCGTTCAGAGCGGAAGAAGAAGGCCTTGGAATTCCAGGTGCTAAGCCACCAGATCAATCCGCATTTTCTCTATAATACGCTGGAATCCATTCGCTGGAAGGCAGAGAACCATGGACGCAGCGATATTAGTGAAATGGTATCTGCGCTCGGTAATTTGCTCCGGCTCAGTCTGAATCAGGGTAAGGAGATCACAACTCTGCGGCGTGAAATTGAGCAGGTCAAAGCTTACGTGTTGATTGAGCAGGCCAGAATGGGCAGTATGATCCGCATCCTGTATTCTATTGATGAAGAGCTGCTCGACCTCCCATTCTTGCGGCTGCTGCTGCAGCCTCTGGTTGAGAATGCGATTCAGCATAGCGTGCGAAGTGATTTTGAGAAAGGCAAGATCATTGTATCCGCGCGCAGTGAGGGGCAGGATATGATCATAGAGATTACAGATAACGGTAAAGGCATTCCGCAGCAAATCATAGAGGAACTGGAGCATGAGGTACATGCCGAGGAAATGTATACTGCCACCCGCCGGGGGGTAGGGCTCCGCAATGTGAACGATCGTCTGAAGCTGTACTTCGGGTCTGACTACAAGCTGCAGATCGAGACGGGTTCACAGGGCGGTACCCGAATACTGCTGCGCCATCCTAAGAAGATAGAGTTGGAATTACCTAGGTCGGACGACCATTAGTAGACTATTAGAAATGTAAAAGCAGACATAGGAGCGGGACTCTCTAGGTGGGAGATTCGCTCCTTTGTCTGTTTGGGGGGATAATGACTTGCAATAGGGTCATCAGGACAAAAGGAAACTACAAAGTGCAAGAATGACTCATAGAAGTGCCTATCGTTCTCTTTTACAATTAAGTCATCCAAACAGCGAAAGGGAAGTCGATATGAAACTAAACGGAGTGTTCAAGGAACTGTACAAAAATCGCACCTTGCTGCTCATGTTCCTCCCCGTCGGGGTACTATTCTTGCTTTTTAACTATTTGCCACTGGCCGGTCTTGTCATCGCGTTCAAAAATTTCGATTTCTCCAAAGGGATTTTTGGCAGTGAATGGATGGATCCCCTGTTCAGCAATTTTGATTATGTATTCTCTTCACCGGTAGCCTTCCGGGCTATCCGCAACACGATCCTGCTGAATGCCCTCTTTATTGCGATAGGACTAGTATTTGAAGTAGGATTTGCTTTGCTGCTGAATGAGATGCGTAACAAGTATTTCAAACGGATTACCCAGTCGTTAACCTTTCTACCTTTCTTCATCTCCTGGATCGTCGTAGGTGTATTCGCTTACAATCTGTTGAACTTTGAGAACGGTGCGGTTAACCGCTTTCTGGAGTACCTGCATTTACAGCCGATAGACTTTTACAGCCGGGCCGAGCTGTGGCCAGCCATTCTGACCATTGCGGCACGCTGGAAAATAACCGGTTACGGCACGATTGTTTATCTGGCGGCCTTAACCTCTGTTGACAATTCTTATTATGAAGCCGCTTCAATTGACGGAGCTTCCAGATGGCAGCAGATTCGTTATATCAGCATTCCGATGCTGCGGCCAACGATCATCATCCTGACCCTCCTGGCAGTAGGAAGAATCATGAATGCGGACTTCGGTATGTTCTATGCCATGGTAGGGGATGCTTCATTGCTCTTCCCGACCACAGATGTAATTGACACCTTCGTCTACCGGAGCTTGCGTAAATCCGGTGACATCGGGATGGCTTCCGCTGCAGGCTTCCTTCAGTCCTTTGTCGCCTTCTTCCTGGTGCTTGGTAGCAACTATGCGGCGCGCAAAATTGACAAAGACTCAGCGATATTCTAAAGGCTGTGTGTCCGAAGCGTTTGTTCATTGAGGTGCTTCGGACACCAGACACATTATACTTTTAGGAGGTCATCCCACACGATGTCAGCAAGAAAATTTTCCCTCAGCCAGTTCCTTATTGCTTTGGTCATCGGCCTGTTCAGTCTGGCCTGCCTATTCCCGTTCCTGATGGTAATCTCCGGCTCACTGAGTACAGAGAAGGATATTATGCAGTATGGCTATTCACTTTGGCCGAAGACGATTACCTTTGACTCTTACCGGATTCTGCTACTCGGCTCTAACCGTATATTCCAGGCTTACGGGGTCAGCACATTCGTTACAATTGTCGGTACCGTACTGTCTCTGTTTCTGACGAGCATGGGCGCTTATGTTATGGCCCGTCGTTCCTTTAAATACCGGAATATTCTTTCGATCTTCGTCATTATCACTATGCTCTTCAGTGGTGGGCTCGTGCCTTGGTATATTATTATCGTTAGATACCTGCACTTGAAAGATACGATTTGGGCACTTATTCTGCCGTCTCTGGCAAATGCTTTCAACATGTTCCTCATCAGGAACTTTATGCTCTCCATACCAGAAGATTTGCACGAATCGGCCAAAATGGACGGTGCTGGCGAGTTCCGAATTTATGCCCGACTGATCATGCCGCTAGCTTTACCCGTTCTAGCTACTGTTGGTTTGTTCGTAGCCCTGGGCTATTGGAACGACTGGTTCCTCGGTCTGATGTTCGTAGATAAGCAAGAGCTTCAGCCATTGCAATTGCTCTTACGCACGCTGATTTCCAATGTTGAGTTCCTGAAGAGCTCTAGTAATGCAGCAGCGATGCAGCGAATTTCGACCCAGATTCCTTCCGAGTCGATCAAAATGGCGCTCACAGTCATCACGATTGGCCCGATCATTTTCCTCTATCCATTCTTGCAGCGTTATTTCGTAAAAGGCCTCATGGTTGGGGCTGTAAAAGGTTAACTATGCCGACCACGGTCGTATAGTATAAATTACATTTCAACAAAGGGGAGATTTGGATGCGCAAAAGCATCGGTAGATTTCAGCTAATCCTGACCACACTCCTGCTGTTCAGTCTAGTCTTGTCCGCATGTGGCGGTAGTAACAACAACACGTCGAATGCAGGCAATAAGACGAGTACTGGCGGAGGAAATGACACAGCAGCAACGAAGACTGAGAATGAAGTTACCCTCAAATTCTATTTCGGCGGTGACAAGAAGGCTGCCACGGATGAGGTTTGGTCCAAAATTAGTGATTATGTTAAAGCCAAAGGCCTTAATGTTAAATTTGATGTCAACTTTATTCCGTTTGGTGATTTCAAGGAAAAAATGCTCGTTATGGCCGCGTCCGGGGATAGCTGGGACATGAACTTTGACGGCGACTGGCTCTCTTATAAGCAAATGGCGGCTAAAGGTTCCTATATGGCCCTGAATGATCTGCTGCCGAAGTATGCGCCTAATCTGGAGAAGAAATATGAAGAACAGGGCACGTTGAGCGCAGCAACAGTGAACGGTAAAATTGTTGGTCTGCCATGGACGATGAAAATGAATGAACGTAAATTTGCTGGCTGGCGCTCGGATCTTGCCGAGAAGGCAGGTATTAATATTGCACCAGATTCCATCAAAACCATTGAAGATGTAGACAATCTGCTTCGTGAACTGAAAAAAGCTTATCCTAACGAAAAGTTGTCCCGTACTACACCGCTGTCCCTCTATTATATCCGTGATGAATGGGTGGATCTGAACTTCCACGGTCTCGGTTTCTATCTGAATGATCCGAAGATTACTGTGCAGCCTGTTGAACAACAACCGTTCTTCCTGGAAGCTTCGCAGCTCTCTAAGAAATGGTACGATGACAAGCTGATCAACAGAGACGCGATGATTGATAAAGAAGGCGCAGAAGACCAGTGGAGAAACGGCAAGCTGCTCTTTACCGTGACTTCTCATGAATGGGCTTACGCTGATCCAGGCTTCTCCGATTCTTCCTTTAAACAAGGAATGTCGCTACTTTATCCTGATAAGAAATACGTCAACCGTACTGCTCTTGCCAACGTAGTTGCCATCAATACGAATTCCAAGAATCCGGACCGGGTACTACGGTTCCTCGATATGGTAGAAACCGATCAAACCTTGTATGACTTGCTGCAATATGGTATCGAAGGCAAAACCTACGTCCTGAATGGAGATGCTGCTGATTATCCGGCAGGTATGCAATCCTCTACTAGTAACTACATGGAGTGGGGCGGACAATGGGCATTCTGGAAGCCACAATTTATGCGTCCAACCACAACATATGCCAAAGATTTCTGGGTGAAGGAAGCCGATTTCGCCAACCAACCGAACAACGTGAACTCGCCAATCGACGGATTGTTCATTGCTGAAGACAGCATGAAGAATGAACTGGCCAAGCGTGACCAGGCTACCGATGAGATTAGCAGACCGATCGAATACGGTATGGTGAAGGATGTTGAAAAATCTGTAGCCGATTACATTGAGACTCAGAAGAAGAATGGACTCGATAAAATTATCTCTGAAACACAGAAACAAATTGATGCTTATCTTGCTGCCAAAAAATAAAGCTTGCGGCAAACAGGAAGCCGCCTTGTAAGGTGTGCTTCCTGTTTTTTTATTCATAGCACCATTGCCTATCCGCAGGAATGTATGACCAATAAACTATTGGAGGTGCGTTAGTGAGTACAAATCAATCATGGGCCAAGCTCCGGGGAGGGGTATCACGGGTACTTGCGGCTCTGCTGCTGGTGTCCAGCATCCAGCTTCCTCTTGGCACAGTAAAGGCTGAGGCCAGCGCTGTGCAAGTTATCTTGGGAGAAACACCGGTTGTGGATGGACTGTCTGCTAGGGCAGGTGATACTGCCGCCGGCCTGAAGACCGGAACGGTCACCGGAGTCACCTATTGGGAGACTGGTAAGGACCTCGGAACAAGCTATATCTATCTGGACGTGGACAAAGACTATTTGTATGACAGCAATGATTACGATGTGGATGTCACTGTAGATTACTATGACGAGGGCAGTGGAAAGTTTGTTCTGCAATATGATGCCCAGACAGCCCCTTTTAAGGATGGGGAGCCATTCCAATATGGTGATTCTAAGACATGGCAAAGCCATACCTTCACGCTGAAGGATGCTAAATTTGCAGACCGTACCAACGGAGCGGATATGCGGCTTAGTGTGGAAGGCGGGGGCATTGATGCTGCGGTCAACAAGGATCTTAAGGTTGCTGCAGTTAAAGTTGTCAAGAAATTGAAAGCGGATTCAAAACAAAAGGTCGACATCAAGTTAGGGCCGCAAGTCGACGCTAACGGCATTACAGCAAGACCTGGGGATGGACCAGCTACCGGCCTCGTGACTGGAACACGGGACGGCAAAACTTACTGGCAGACGAATCAGAATGTAAGCTCGTCGGATCCGGGACAGAATGTCCTCTACTTTTATTTTAATGTAGCCGACGATTATTTGTATCAGAATACCGATCAGGATGTATTTGTAACGGTGGAATACTATGATCGCGGCAATGGGAGCATGGTTCTGCAGTATGATGCAGAGTCAGCGCATTTTAAAGATGCGCCATTGTTCACCTATAAAAATACGAATACTTGGAAGACACATACCTACAAATTAAGCGATGCTTATTTTGGTAACGGCACTAACGGTGGCGACTTCCGGCTTGGTGTCAGTGGTGCAGGTGCACCGGCTGGTAATCCGGAACTGATCTTGGCTTCGGTCGCGATTACGAAATCGCCACGCACTGCTGTGGACGCGCAAACCAAAGTATATACAACGAATTATGCAACACAGGATGTAGTTATAGCCGATGGCAGTGTTAAGGATTTTGGTGCTGTCGGGGATGGCGTCAAGGATGATACGCAGGCGTTCCAGGATGCCTTGACCGCAGCGGGCAACCGTGGGGGCGGGGTAGTCTTTGCACCGGAAGGCCATTACAAGATCACCAGTAATCTCATCATTCCAACCGGAGTTACACTCCGTGGTGACTGGGTAAACCCGGACACAGTCAATAAAGAAGTAAAGGGAACAGTTCTTGAAGCTTACGCTGGTAGAGGAGACGCTGAAGCGCCAAGTTTCCTGCAACTCGCACCTTCCAGTGGTGTCACGAATCTATCAGTTTGGTATCCGGAGCAATCGGCCGAGCAGCCGGTCCTTTATCCATGGACCTTTGAGCAGCTCTCAGGTGATAGCGCTACCATTCAGAATGTGACAATGGTCAACTCCTATAATGGTATCAAAATCGGTCCGATCTGGAATGAGCTTCATTATGTCAAAAATGTATTCGGTACCGTACTGAACACCGGGATTTTCCTGGATTTCACCACAGATATCGGACGCCTTGAGCATGTTCGACTAGCTCCTGATTATTGGTCTGGCTCTGGTCTGGCTGGGTCTCCACAGAAGGAGCAATTAACGAATTATCTTACAGGCCATGCCGAAGGGATTGTCATGGGCCGTTCTGACTGGGAATATATGTCGGACATCTACCTGTCGGGTTTCAAGACCGGGATGCGCGTGACTACCAGAACGGATAGCCTGGAAACGGCAAATGCCCAGCTTTACAAAATCAATATTGATCATTCCCAGGTAGCGCTCAAGATTGAAGGCGTCAATGATTATGGTCTGCTGGTGACTGATAGCAGCTTTAAAGCTGATGTTGGAGCCAATCCAATCGCCATTCAAGCAACGCCTGGGTTCCGCTCCATCGTTCAGTTCAACCAGGTGACGGTCGGCGGTCAGCCGCATCAGGCAGTCGTCAATGAAGGAACGGGTATACTTTCTTTTGAAAATAGTACTTTCGAGAACTGGGATGACCAGGCTGGCGGCTATGCTATTGTGGCCAAGGGCGGCTCGCTTATTCTTGGTCAGTCCACCTTCGACAAGCCGTCAAATCACATCTTGCTTCAAGATACTGTGGCTGAAGTGAATGCTGTCAATTCCGGCTATGAGGGTCAGCTTCAGGTGAAGAATGAGAGCGAAGGCGCACAACTGAACATTTACCAAGATGACAAGTACAGCTTGGAGGCACTGCCAGAAGTAGCAGCCCTTGATCTGGCACAGCAGCCGAAGCCTGCAACAAACGGCTTATACAATGTAACTGCACAGCCTTACGGAGCTGATAAAAGCGGTCAGATCGACGCTGCCGCCACTGTGCAGCAGGCCCTTAATGATGCGAAGCTTGCCGGGGGCGGTACAGTGTATCTGCCAGCAGGGATCTACCGGCTGAACTCGCCTATTATTGTGCCAAGCGGTGTTGAATTAAGAGGATCATGGGATGTGCCCCATCATACCATTGGTGGCGGAACCGTGTTCTTCACCAATTTTGGGGAAAATGATCCTGATGGCACACCACTGATCACTCTGGAGGCCTCCGCAGGTGTCAGAGGCTTGTCTGTCTACTATGATAAGCAGAATTGGAACACAGTGAAGCCTTATTCCTGGACGATTCAGGGACAAGGTCATGGCGTGTACGCCATCAATACGACTTTGATTAACTCTTATCAAGGCATTGATTTTGGTAGCTATGATACTAGTGGACATTATATTGATTATGTCGCCGGTTCTCCGCTTAAAGAAGGGATCTTCCTCGGCGGCGGGGCAGAAGGCGGAATGGTCCGCAATGTCCAGTTTAACCCACACTATTATGGAAGAAACAACTATCCGAACCATCCTGAAAGCGGCGAGGACTTCAATAAAGTCTGGAACTATCAGAAGGATCATCTGGATGCCTTCCGCGTAGGACATGTGAAGCAGGAGACGATTTTCAATACCTTTGTTTACGGTTCGATGTATGGCATTCATTTCGAGGAACAGAATGGTTCTGGTCCAGAAGCGGTTGTCATCGGTCACGGAACGGACGGTAGTAAAAAAGGCGCCGTCATTGACAGTGCGGGTCCAGCAGGGCTTTCTCTGATCAATACCGAGCTTGTATCGATGAGCAGCTCGGATAAAGTCTATGTCGTAGTCGGCGAAGGCTTTGACTCCAAAGTCACGCTCTTCAACACTTCTATGTGGGGAGATACGACGCGTTCCTTCGATATTTACGCTGGGACCGTGCGTATTCAGCAAGCTAACTTCACAACCGTTGGAGAACGAGGAATCAATGCTCTGGGTGGGGATACCGCATTATACAATTCCTACTTCCAACAGCCGCGCACTACGCATGTCTATGCCGGCCCGGATATCAGCAAGCTGGTGATTACGAACAATCTCTTCAAGGGCGGCATGCAACTAGTCAATGACGCTGTGAATAAAGTATCTGGCACCAATCTGGTTCCAGTTGCACTAGGCATTAAACGCAGTCCGTTCAATGCTAACGAACCGGATAAATCGAACAGTGTGCTCACCGTAACCAATGTAACAGGGGAACAGCCGTTGAGCGGTCGTCTGGAGTTACTGCAGCCTTCCGGGTATGCCGGGAAATTTAAGCCTATCCGATTTGAAGGTATTGCTCTGGGACAGTCCCGGGAGATTGCCTTGCCGTTCCTATCCAGTGACACGCTGAAATACCGCGTCACGCTGGATGATGGCTACACTTATACGACTTCTGTCAGATTGGCACAAACCTTTGCCGAGCGCCAGGGAGTGGAATCGGCGGTTAATCCGACGATTGAACTGTCAAGCATTGATCAATATTCCAGTGTAGGCGGTCAATGGAAAGGTCCAGACGATCTCAGCGCCCATGCGTCCGTAACCTGGGATGACGGGAATCTGTACACTTCGATTGTTGTGAAGGACGATGTGCATGTACAGACCTGGAGTGGCGGGGATATCTGGCAGGGCGATAGTGTCCAGCTTGGTATTGATCTGTCCAAGAAAGATGGATCGGCCAGTAAAAATGTAAATGAGCTGGGCTTTGCCCTGAATAATCAAGGCAGCATCACGAAGTGGAGATGGAGAGCACCGGATGGGGTACAGACCGGGGCGTTGAAAAATGTCCAGGCAGATATTACCCGTGACGAGTCCACTCATCTGACCACGTATAACCTGAAGATTCCGTTTAGTGAGTTACACAAACCAGGGTATACATTCTCACCTTCCGATGTAATCGGATTTACGCTGCTTATCAATGAGAATGACGGAGCTGGCCGTGCCGGATTCATGGAATACAATCAGGGCATTGGAACCAGCAAGGATGCAACATTGTACGGGGACCTGATTCTGCTGGACAGCGATTATGCTGGTCTGCTGGAACATTCGGCAACAGCACAGGTTGCACAAGCAGAGACGCTTAAGGATATCACCCATCAGGATATAGCAGCTAATTTTGTCAGTTTGCTGCCTGAAGGTCCGGTGAAGACTGCTTTGATTGCCCGGTTGGCAGCTATCGGGGGTTCGGTCGATCCCGGTCCAGGCACTGACCCGGGCACTAACCCAGGCACTGATCCAGGCACTAACCCGGGTACTGACCCAGGTACTAACCCAAATCCAGGTACCGATCCTGGAAATCCAAAGCCGGAACCCGGCACGGAAACGCCGTCTACCGGCAATCCAAGTTCCGGATCTTCATCCTCTGTCCCTGCAGCTTCGGGAAGCAAGACATCCATCACTCTGCGGGGAGATGGAACTGTCGAAGTGAAGACCGCACCTGTAGCGGACAGTGCATCGCAATCGGCCAAGGCCGTTGTGACCTCATCTGAGCTTACAAGTGCTTTTGCTCAAGCTAAGCCTGATAAGAACGGGGTAAAACATGTGTCCATTCAGGTAGCAGCAACCAACGGAGCTAAAGGCTATGGAATTGAACTTCCAACGGCCTTCGTAGCCGCAGGCTCCCCAGACCAAGTACTGGAGATTGTGCTGCCAACAGGCACACTTAGTCTGCCGGGTAACCTGTTAGCTTCCCTGAGTAAAGAGCTGGATGCAACAGTAACCTTCTATTTGCGGGAGGTTGACCGTACAAAATGGAGCAAAGATCTGCAGTCTAAGCTGGGCAGCCGTCCGGCAGTAGAACTATCCCTCCTGTCGGGGAATAAAACCCTGGCATGGAGCGACAAGAATTCGCAGCTTATTCTGTCGTTGCCTTACGTGCTTTCTGGTACCGAGCAAGCCCAAGCATCCGGCCTGGGAATTTGGCAAATTCTGCAGGATAAGCAGGGTGCTGTCGTAGCTGGAGCGAAATACGCAGACGGTAAGGTTCTATTCAAGGTAACAGAAACAGGCCAATATGCTGTTGTTTTAACTGCGTCAATCTTTGGCGATTTGAGCAGCGTTCCTTGGGCGCAAGAGGCTATTGAACAACTCGCTGCCAAAGGAATCATCCAAGGCGTGTCTGCTTCAGCCTTCAATCCTGGGGCACAGATCAAACGGGCGGACTTCGTGAAGCTGCTCGTGGATACTCTTGGCTTGACCGCAACCACCACTGATAGCTTCGGTGATGTTGATCAAGACGCTTACTACGCCGAAGCAGTGAGTATAGCCAAGGCGCTTGGTATTGCAACGGGCTCCGGTAATGGTGCATTCCTGCCGAATGCGACCATCAGCCGTGAAGAAGCAGCGGTCCTCATTGACCGCGCACTGAAGCTCCAAAAGATTGAGCTGGCGCAAGCCGGCAATAGCACACTGGGTGACTTCAAGGATTCCAGCCTTATCGCGGGCTATGCCCTAGATAGCATTACATCATTGGTGGAGTCCGGTCTGCTGCAGGGAAGCGGCAACAGCCTGAACCCTAAAGGCAAGCTGACACGTGCAGAGACTGCCGTGCTGTTGTACCGGATTTATAGTCTGTAAAGCCCGACTTTCAAATGCTTGAATAGAAAGATTGTGTAAGTAAAAGGTTAAAGGTTTATAAAAAAGGCGTCCTGAGCAGTCCGTTTATCGGCTGTCCGGGGCGCCTTTTGTTTGAAGGGGGTTTTGAAAGTGAAGAGAGTCTGTCTCCGCTCCCAGAGAACCCAATAAAGGATTAGACTGGACGATCGCCATTACTCAAACGGGCAGCTTAGTTTAATACAAATTTCAGTCTCCTTGTTTTAAATGAAGGAAACCCTATCAGTTCTAAAGAAAATGTATAGAGTACAATCTTAGGGAGGAGAATGACTATGATTAGTGAAGAAACCCAAGCAATCATCGAAAAGTACGTTGAGGCTTACAATTCATTTGATGTCGAGAGCATGGTTAAACTTTTACATAAGGATATTTTGTTTAGAAATATTTCTAATGGCGAAATTGACACAGAGACCAGAGGAATAGAAGAGTTTAAAGAGCTAGCAGAAAAGTCGTCAAAGATTTTCTCTAGCCGCCGTCAGACAATTACCAATTACAGTGCTATAGATGACAGAGTAGAAATACAGATTGACTTTGAAGCAATACTGGCTATTGATTTGCCTAACGGATTAAAGATTGGAGATAAGCTTCAACTAAAAGGGAAGTCAGTATTTGGAATTGAAGAAGGGGAAATATCATTGATTGAAGATTATAGTTAATGATTAGATATCGTATGATTAAACTAACGAGAAACGCTAGTTCACTACAACAGGCAGATTAAAACCTCTCCTTAGAAGCAAACTAGATTTAATAGCTTCTAAAGGGAGGTTTTGTTATGAACTTAAGTGAGTTGTGGAGTTTGTATGAGGCTGACAAACGCATTCAAGGGTTCAGTCCGAAAACATTAAAAGCATACGCCCGTTCGACCAGACTGCCATAATCCTCTATGCAAATAAAAAAAGGATCTACCAGAAAGAACTGGTTGATCTCATAATACGAACGGGCAGGATAATGCTGGAATATACCGAATCCCTATGTAAACGATTAATAGGGGGCAGGTTATGCAAGAAAGAGAATTGTATGCTTATCACCTTGTAACTAGGAAGAAGATGGACTTAGGTCAAATAATTAGCTTTGACAAAGACCAAAAAAATACTTTGTATCATTTCTTTTTTGAGAAAGAACAGCTAAATTCCAAGGGTGAAGACTTTATTCAAATCTTGGAGGGTCATTTTACTAATGATGGATTGAAGTTGGATAAAGAGAATGCAGATGTAGCTATTAAGTATGTAGGGCAAACCATCAGAGCTATTAGAGAAGTAATCGTTGAGATGGTAAGACTGCAAGAATATCCAGAATTTCCTTCACGATTGTCTTGCTTATATGCTGCGAAAAGCTACCAAGACGCTTTGAAATGGAAAGAAATATTTGATTCTTACCATCGAAGGGTTTTGCAGATAGTGAAACTTCGGGTTACCGGGACTATCTTTGAAGGTGACGGCAGTCTTTTACCAAAGGAAGAAGGTACTCCTTTCTCACTCAAAATCGAACAAGCCAGAGAATATTGGAAAGGCAATAAAAACAACGAACTTCCTGAGTTGCTGATTAACGGAAGAATCGAAGTGGCAGAAATTATTGATGAATTTTCCGCTTAATCTTAACAAAAGCGCTTCAACATCCATTATGCTAACGGGAAACGATAGTTCAATATAACAGCGGCAGCCCAGGATTTTATCGTCCATGGCTGCCGCTGCTTCTATGACTGGGGGCAGTCACACGCTAGACAACGATAATTTCACCTGAAACTGCGATGTCGGCAGAGCTGCGACCGATCATCACCCGGAAGGTACCGGGCTCAACGATCCATTCAAGATTCCGGTTCAGCAAGCTTAAGTCTTTTGGGGCCAGTGTGAAGGATAGTGTGCGCTGCTCCCCTGGCTGCAAGTGAATTCGCTGGAATCGCTTCAGTTCCTTCTCGGGCCGGGCGACAGAGCTGTGTACATCACAAATGTAGAGCTGGACGACTTCATCTCCAGCGAGAGTCCCAGTGTTGGTCACATTCAGAGTCACGCGAAGATCCTCATCGGGATGGATGGAAGCTGATCTGAAGTGCAGGCTGTCATACTTAAAGGTAGTGTAGCTTAGCCCGTGGCCGAAAGGATATAGCGGCTGGTTGTCGCCGCCGACATAATGCTTTTGTCCACCCCGTCTGCGGTTGTAGTATACCGGAATTTGACCGAGAAATTTCGGGAACGAGATTGGCAGGCGTCCCGCAGGATTGTAATCGCCGAACAAGACTTCGGCAATAGCATGACCGCCGTTCTCACCGGGGTACCAGGCCTCTAAGATAGCTGGAATATGTTCCGATTCCCAGCTAAGGGTTATCGGGCGGCCGTTCTGAAGCACGAGGATGACCGGTGTGCCGGTCTCATACACAGCCTTCAGAAGCTGAAGCTGTGTGCCCGGCAGATCCAGGCTGAGACGGTCGATGCCTTCCCCGCAGGTGCGCTCGGAATCACCGAGCGCGACGATGGCGATATCTGCTTGTGCAGCTGTAGCAGCAGCCTCCTGAATGAACTCTGCTGCATCATTCCAGCCCAGCAGCACCTCGACGCCATTCGTATCTTTACAATATTCAACGCGTAGCGCATATTCCTGTCCAGCCTTCAGTGACACCGGCACGTTTTGGCGAGCGCTCTGTCCCTGACCCCAACCATCAACGAGCAGTTCACCATCCAGCCACAGCCGCATGCTGTCCTGACTGGAAAGACCAATATAACCTGTAAGATCATGCTGAGGGATAAGGCTGCCGCTCCAGCGTACCGAGAAATCATGATTGCGGACGATTTCATCCGGCTTGGAAATAGCCCAATTGAAATGAATCGTCTTATCCGTCCGGGTCAGGACAGGGGATCCTTCCAGATCCGGATTATTGAAATATTCGCCCAGCAATCCATGGGTGCCGGAGCTGTGGGTGAAGTTTAAAGGAGGAATAGGCTCCAATTCGTCGTCCAGAATGCTGCTGCCTTTAGCGTACAGCACTCGAGTCTTTGGACCCACAGCCGCTTTGATGCCATCCAGCACGGTTACCGGCTCAAACCCTTCGATATAAGGGGTGTAGTCGCCCAATCTGGCTGTATCCGCGCTTGGGCCAATAACCGCTATGGTGCCCAGATTTTTATCCAGCGGGAGCAGATTTTGATCATTTTTCAATAGACAAATGCCTTCACGAGCTGTTTGTAGCGATGTTTGAGCATGCGCTGTCTGGCGGATCACAGTCTTGCTCAGATCCTCATCCGTATAAGGATTCTCGAACAGTCCGAGCATGAACTTTACTTTTAGCACTCGCCCGGCCGCTGTATCCAAGGTGTCCAAAGAAACATCACCGCTGGTGACTAGCTCCATTATCGCTTCCTGGTAGACGTCATGCGGATAATCGTAATACTGCATGTCGGTTCCGGCTTCCAGCGCCTGGCGAATCGCTTCCTTCTCGGTGTCGGCTGTGTAATGGGCATGCTGGAGGCGGGCAATCGCTCCCAGGTCTGATCTCACGAAGCCAGGCATATTCCATGCTCCGCGCAGGATTTCTGTAAGCAGACTATAATCTGCCGAGCAGGGGACGCCATCAATGGAATTGTAGGAACACATAGCATTGATCGCACCGCCCTCCACAAAAGCAGCCTCAAAGACAGGCATATGATAGGTATGCATATCATTAGCTCCGATGGAGGCCGGGGAGTGGTTCAGCCCAGATTCAGGAATGCCATGTACGGCAAAATGCTTCGGTTCAGCAACAATGTTCCGCCCGGAAGCCAGGTCATCCCCCTGCAGTCCCTTGATCATGGCGACTGCCATCCGGGAGGCTAGATAAGTGTCTTCGCCATAGGTTTCCTCAACGCGCCCCCAGCGGGGTTCGCGGGCGAGATCCAGCACCGGGCCGAAGGTCTCGTGAATACCGAGGCTGCGCGTTTCGGCGGCAATCTCGCTCCCCAGCTGTTTTACAAGCTCGGGATTCCACGTGGAAGCCATGGTGATGGCATGCGGATACACGGTACATCCTGGGCGCAGCAGCCCATGCAGTGCTTCCTCGCTGAACAGGATCGGGATACCGAGCCGGGTCTGCTCCACGGCATATTTTTGGATCGCATTATTGACCTTGGTAGTGCCGTAAAGGTCATGCAGACAGCCGATGCCTTCTTCACCAATCAACTCTTTGATCTTCTCCCAGAGTATTTCGGAATCATCGGCCATGACGGTATGCATCTGTGGATGTGTTGCGGTCATAAAGGAAGCCCCGAAGTATTGGTCCAACTGGCGGACCTTTTCCTTCAGCGTCATACGCTGTAGTAGATCTTCCACCCGCTTCTCTACCGGAAGCTCCGGGTTTCGGTAAGGTGCATTTGAATGTTCTGTGGATATGCTCATTGTAAAATACCTCCTTGTACAATCTGAAGTGCATTGCGACTGAGTCTTGTTTCTTTGAATTATAAAAAAAAGTCCCTGACTTTACCTGTCAGGGATTGATGATGACTTGTCATATTTTGCTGCGATATAAGGTGGGTGTGCATCCATTCACTTTTTTAAAGACACGGTTAAAGGTCTCGATGCTGTTGAATCCTGCTCTGTAAGCCGCCTCGGTAATACTCATGTCACTTCCCAGCAGCAGCTGTCCGGCATAGTTCGCTCGAAAGATGTTTATATAATCAACAAAGGTGACGCCGGTAGCTTCTTTAAATAACCGGGTGAAATGATAGATACTGTAGCCGGAAATATCCGCTGCTTGCTTGAGCGTCATTTCACTTCCGGGATGATTCTCGATATGGTTCAGTACGCCTTCCAGCCGGTCGAGCTGCTCCAGTCGGATTTTGCGCTTGGCTAGTGCCTCTTTGCTGTAGACCTCACGGGGAACCAGGCGGAGAAGCAGTGCCATTAGATCATGCATTCGGGCAGTGATGATCAGTTCGAAACCGTCACTTTTTCCTTCCCATTCACGGTGAATGTCGAGGATCAATCTTTCGAGCTCTCCGTGCAGCGTTACCTGCCAGGAATTGTTCTGATCATCGGTGATAGCAGGGCGGAGATGGGGCAGGAGTATTTTTTGGTTAAAAATAAGGTCGCCCCAAACTCCAAACGGCAGCTTATCCAGTTGAAGAATGATCTTCGCGCAACCGTTCGGATTGGCGAAATTTTGATGCACCTCGCAGGAATTAATAAGTAGAATGTCTCTTGTCCGCAGTGTGTAGATCTCTCCGCCGATGCCGATCTGCATGCCTTCCCCAAGGATGTATACAATCTCAAGCTCTTTGTGCCAATGAGCCGGATAGCCTTCCTCCAGCGAGCTGATAATGATATTGAGGGGCTGGCTTGTTTTGTGGCGGATCTTCTCATGCCATGCCCTTATGGATGGTTGAGCCAAGTGAACGGCCTCCTTCACTCCTCATTTAATGCCCGTTGAATCTTTTCTTTCGTTTGGCTTAATCGTTTATCAGCATCGTGTGGATACAGGGGTTCGCTCCAGGAAAAACCATCACCTTCGTATCTGGGGATCAGGTGCATATGGTAATGAGTAAGGTCGTTAAATTTTCCGCCATTTTGACAAATGCTGATGCCATCAGGTTGATACAATTCCTTTAAGACTGCTGAAAGTTTTTTCGAAGCATCCATGATGGCATAGGCGGCCTCTGATTCCAGTTCTTCGACATCCAAAAAATGCTTTTTGGGAAGGATCAGGGTATGACCTTCATTAAATGGGGCAATATCGAGCACACAAGTGATAAGTTCGTTCTCATAGATAATGTTTAAGTTTGGTTCAATATTATTAGCAATTCTACATCCCAAGCATTCCATCTAAAGCATCACTCCATCCTAAAATTAGAGAGCAAGTTTTGTAGTATATAAGACGAACATAAGATCCGAACTTCTTAAGATCCAAACTTAAGATCCAAATATAGGGCTTGATCGTCATTGTGGTGATGTTTGGTTAATATTGTTTCCTGAAAGGAAATTAAGGGCATTTTTGTACCTTAAATACTCTAAATTTAAGGGCTGGTGGGAATTAAGGGCAATATTGTACCTTAAATCTTCCCAAATAGCCTCTTGAGCGTGTTTTTACCAGAAATAAGGCACAATAATGCTCTTATTTTCCTTTTTATCCTCTTTTCAGGATATATAAGGTGCAAAAATGCCCTTAGTTGGTGAAGGGAACCCTTTTTCTAAGAAGATTGGTAGAGGGGAGGATGGGATTGGCGTACTAAAGCCCTCCCAGCATCAGAACAGTACCTGCCCGAGAAAGCACTTGCTCCAGAACAGCGCCTACCCCAGAACAGCGCCTACCCCAGAACAGCATCTGCCCCAGGACAACGCTCGTCTTACGCTTGAATTTTATTTTCACTTCATAATAGTTAGTATATCTCTACAGCTAAACGTATGCATTGGAATTTGAGTGTTTTCAAACAAGCGCCCAGCTTCAATAGACAAAAAAGGCCGTTTCCTTAAGAAAGGAAAGGCGGCCTTCTGGATTTGTTCTATATTTTCCCAAACAGTAAAATCACGTCCCGCAGTATGTTCGGTAAGGCAGATCTGATGGAGCAGCGGGCGTGCAATACTTGGCTTGCTCAGGCGTATGAGCATAAGGGTCAGATAGTGTCTCAAGAAGCTGAGTCATGACGGAATAGTCACCATGCGTCACAGCAGCTTCCAAGGCTTCTTCGACTCTGTGATTGCGGGGAATGACTGCCGGATTACTCTTTCGCATCAGCTCCTGGGAAGCGGCGTCTGATTCCGATTGTCTGCTTTTTCTTGCTTTCCACCGCTCTACCCATTCCGCAAACTCCGTTGTGCCAGATAAGGCGGTATCTTCTAACTTGTCGTTAGTCAATGCCAAGAAGGTGTTGGTGTAGTCCGCACCCTGCTTCTGCATCATCCCGAGCAAATCTTCGAACAGCGCTTCATCCTGAGACTCTTCATTAAAAATGCCAAGTTTAGCTCTCATACCTGAAAGCCAATGCTTATCAAATAGTACAGCAAATCGGGAGATCGCTTCTTCCCCGAGCTTAACCGCTTGTTCCGCATCATCATGCAGAAGTGGCAGCAGCGTTTCAGCAAATCTGGCCAGATCCCATGCGCCAATATTGGGTTGGTTACCAAAAGCATAGCGGCCACCGGTGTCAATAGAGCTGAATACGGTGCCTAGATCATAGGCATCCAAGAAGGCGCAAGGGCCATAGTCAATCGTTTCACCGCTAAGAGCGATGTTGTCTGTGTTCATAACTCCGTGGATAAAGCCAACAAGCTGCCATTGCGCAATTAATGAAGCTTGTCGTTGAATTACCGCCTGAAGCAGAGCAAGATAGCGGTTCTCTTCCTTTTCGGCTTCAGGGTAATGTCTGTGCAATGTATAGTCAGCCAATGTACGGAGATCTTCGAGCGAGCCCCATTTTGCAACATATTGAAAGGTACCTACGCGCAGATAACTGGCGGCAATCCGGGTTAAAACAGCACCTGGCAGCTCGGATTCACGGGTGATCGACTGACCGGTCGCTACAACCGCCAGACTTCGTGTCGTTGGAATACCAAGTCCATACATGGCTTCGCTGATGATATATTCACGCAGCATTGGTCCGAGCGCGGCTCGCCCGTCTCCTGCGCGGGAGTAGGGGGTTTTGCCTGAGCCTTTAAGCTGAATATCAAACCGTTCGCCGGAAGGGGTAATTTGTTCCCCAAGAAGGAGTGCCCGTCCATCGCCCAGCATGTTGAAATGCCCAAATTGATGTCCGGCATACGCTTGTGCCAGTGGTGAGGAGCCTTCAGGTACCTCATTACCGGCGAGCTCCGCCAGTCCGTCACTGCTCTCCAAATATTCGGAATTCAAGCCTAAGGACGAGGCCAGCGCATGGTTCACAATGGCTAATTTCGGCGCTCGTACAGGGGCTGGATGCTGTCTGGTAAAAAGCATTTCCGGAAGAGCGGCATAGCTGTTATCGAAATTCCATCCTGTTACTTGTACTGCTTTTTTCTCTGCCATTATAGCGCCTTCTCCCCTGAGTATTGGTTTAGGTAATTACTTAAAGATTGATCTATTTAGTTTGAATTTTAACATATAACAAATTCCCAGGTAAAGTCAGGAGGGTGGTTGCAGTAGAAGGATAGAAATGGGGTGGAAAGTTTAATAATGCCTTCTTTGGATGTGGAGAAGATTGCATTAAAATAGACTCGACACAAAAGAGGGATGGTGATCTGATGGCAAAAATAACGCGTATCGAATGCATCCGCACCAGGCACGACGGAAGCTGGACTATTGTGAAGGTATCCACGGATCAGGAAGGTCTCTATGGACTTGGTTCTGCCTCGGATCTCTATAATCCTGAGGCAGTCGTTCAGACCATTGAGCAGCTGCTGGGTCCGCTGCTTATTGGGCGTGAGGCTTCCAACATAGAGGATTTGTGGCATCTGATGCATATGAGTGGGTACTGGAGAAACGGGGCAATCCTCAATACCGCTATTGGCGGAATTGATATGGCCTTGTGGGATATCAAGGGCAAGGAAGCAAATCTGCCGGTCTATCAGCTGCTCGGCGGGGCTTGCCGGTCGGCGGTTCCCTGTTACGGACATGCCGGAGGCGCGGATATCAACGGTCTTAAGGAGGATGTCCACCGTTTTATAGAAGAAGGTTATACGGTGATTCGGGTACAAATGGGAGGCTACGGTGGCGGGGGATTTGTCAGCGGTAAGGAAGCGAAGCTGCCACGCGAGCCTTGGAGCAGCGGTCCTGTATTCGATGAACATACGTATCTGAATACCATCCCGGACATGTTCGAGAAGCTGCGCGTAGAATTCGGTACAGGGATTCAATTCACGCATGATGTGCATGAGCACTTGTCCCCGATTCATGCCATTCAGTTGTCGAAGCGACTGGAGCCATACGGATTGTTCTTCCTTGAAGATGTCCTTGCACCGGAGCAGATCGGCTGGTATCGCGAACTCCGTCAACAGAGCGCCACGCCACAGGCGGTCGGCGAGTTGTTCGTGAACCCGCAGGAATGGACCGGACTGATTCAGGAAAAGTTAATTGATTTTATCCGGGTGCGAGTATCCAAGGCTGGTGGAATCAGTGCCTGCCGCAAGATTGCTACACTTGGCGAGGCCTACGGTGTCCGCACGGCCTGGCAGGAAGGCGGGGAGAATGATCCTGTTAATCAGGCGGCTGCAGTTCATCTGGATATGGCACTTTGGAACTTTGGTATTCAAGAGGTTAACCATTTCAAGGATCATGAACTGGAGGCTTTCCCGGGACACATCATCAGAGAAGGCGGATATCTGTACCCATCTGACAAACCGGGACTGGGCATTGATCTGGATGAAGTGAAAGCGAAGGGGCTGCTGGGCGATTCATGGAACGTGAGCCGATATCACCGTCCGTATCCATTGGACCGCAAGGCTGACGGAACATTGGTGCGCCCATAGCCAAGTTCAGCAAATTATACAGCACAGCACAGTACAGCACAGTACAGTGCATGACCTCACATATTCAAAAACGGTAAAAGGAGGGTTAGAAGAAATGAAAACCATTGCGGTTACAGGCGGAGGCGGCAAACTTGGATCACAGGTCATCAGTATGCTGCAGCAGCAAGACTACGAAGTAGTATCGCTAGACAATCACTTGTCAGACCGGATTCGCTGCAGGCAAATTAAGGTGGATCTCAATGATTTTGGACAGGTAGTAGGAGCACTTGCCGGAGTGGATGCTATCATCCATTTGGCCGCAATTCCTGCACCGATTCATTTTCCCCATGCTAATATTTTCGCCAATAATACGGTTGCCGGATATCATGTGCTGGAAGCTGCCTCCTTATTGGGGATTCAGAAAGTGGTCATGGGCTCCAGTGAATCGTCGTATGGATTTGCTTGGGCGTCCCAGCCGTTTTCTCCAGATTATTTTCCGGTGGATGAGGAACACCCTCAGCAGCCGCAGGAGTGTTATGGCCTCTCTAAGGTTGTCAACGAGCTGACCGCTGAGATGTTTCACCGGAGAACCGGTATGCAGATCATTTCGCTGCGGTACTCGATGATTGTCGCTCCGGGTGAGTACCGGCATTTGGCTACGTCCAAGCCTGAGACCTTCAAGCAGATTTTGTGGAGCTATATCGATATCAGGGATGCGGTGGATGCTAGTCTGGCAGCCCTTCATACAGATTATCCAGGAGCCATACACTTGAACATTACTGGCAACGATACGTTAAGTGACTGGAAGACGCAAAAGCTGCTGGAGACCTTTTATCCTGAGGTGAATGATCTGCGGGTCCCTTTTCAGAATAGAGAAGCTGTTGTTAGTAACAGTCTGGCACAGAAGGTGCTTGATTGGCGTCCCAAGCATTCCTGGAGAGATGAGAAGCCAGAGTAGCACTCGTCCAGTTTCTTTTGGAATTCCCTGTTTTGTTTATGATCGTCACATAGAGTCTAATAGTGAGAAAGGGTATGCTGTAACTGATAAATCCCCTATTTTTGTAAGGAAATTTGGATGTGCTGAAAAGGAGGTGCAGTGAAGGGAAATAATGCCCGAAAGGATAATCTCGAATGTAAGTCCGTTTTGGTTAAAAGCTTGTCTCAGGCCTTATTTGGACAGTAATTAGCAGGAAACCCAAAGAACAGGAGGATCTTATGCTAAATTTTGTGCAAAAAAACAAGAGGTTATTGGCTTTTGCAAGCGCGGCTTTATTGATTCTTACGGTGTGTATTTCCTTTGCTCCTTCCGTCGCCTCGGCTGCTTCGGCGTTTAATCAAACGGCTGCATCCGGTTACAACAGCCAATCCGGAATCCAACTTGAGAACTCCACTGAAGGCGGGCAGAATGTTGCCTTTATCGACAATGGGGATTATATCGTCTTCAACAATGTTGATTTTGGAAGCGGTGCCAATTCAATAGATGTTAGAGTCGCCAGCAACAACAGTGGTGGAAATATTGAGGTCCGTCTGGACAGCCTTAACGGAACACTCGTGGGAACTGTTGCTGTACCCGGTACCGGTGGCTGGCAGTCTTGGGTAACCAAGTCTGGTGCGATCAGCGGTGCCAGCGGCGTGCATACGCTCTATCTTAAATTCACCGGAGGCAGCGGGAACTTATTCAATCTGCTCTGGTTCAAGTTCAATGCAGCTTCCACCGGTGGTGGTGGAGATGTGGTAGGCAAGCTGTATGCGGGATATCAAGGCTGGTTCAATGCCACTGGTGACGGCTCGCCAAATGGCAGCTGGGTACACTGGTCTAAGAACAGCAGTGCCCCGTCGGCCAGCGGAAATGTGAATTTCGAGCTGTACCCGGATCTCCGGGAATATTCCAAGCTGTATCAGACCGGTCTGGCTAATCTCGGCAACGGTACGCCGGCCAAGCTGTTCTCCTCCTATGATCAGGAGACGGTCAACAAGCATTTTGAATGGATGCAGAGCTACAATATCGATGGCGCGGCATTGCAGCGGTTCGGTGCAGATGAGAGCGATACGCCTAACAACTGGAAGACCAACCGTGACAGTGTAGCTGTAAAGGTGAAGAACGCAGCAGAGTTCTACAATCGCAAATTCTACGTCATGTATGACATTACCGGCATGAATGCTAGCAATTGGGTGAATGCGGTTAAGCATGACTGGACGACTAATATCGTCAACAACATGCATCTGCCTTCTTCCTCCGCCTATGCCAAGCAGAATGGTAAAACAGTTGTTTGTATCTGGGGTATCGGCTTCACCGACCGCCCGGGTACTGCGACAGAGGCGGCTAATCTGATCAGCTGGTTCAAGAACCAGGGAATTTACGTCATCGGCGGCGTTCCTACTTATTGGAGAACCGGAAACAATGACTCCAGATCCGACTTCTTGAACGTGTACAAATCGCTGGATATGATCTCGCCGTGGTCTGTGGGACGCTTCGGTATGGATGGAGTAGATAATTTCAAGAATAATCAGCTTCAGCCGGACCTGACCTTTACCCAGCAGAATGGCATCGACTATCAGCCGGTGATGTCGCCAGGATTCGCTTGGTCTAATATGACCGGACAGCAGAAGAATCAAATTCCACGTGCACATGGAGATTACATGTGGAAGCAAGCTTACAACATTAAGAGCTTGGGCATTAGCACTGGCTATGTTGCCATGTTCGACGAATATGATGAGGGCACTGCCATTGCAAAAGCCGCAGAGAATAGCTCGATGATTCCGACCAATCAATACTTCCTGACGCTGGATGCCGATGGTGTGGCGGTATCCTCGGATTTCTATCTCAGGCTGAGCGGGGACATTAATCGTTTGCTCAAAGGACAGATTCCATTAACGGCTAATCATCCTACGAGCCATCAGTAAGTGAATAACAAGGCTTTCATGGATGGTAGATTTACATGACGAAGGCCTTAGTAAGAAACCAATATTTTATGCAAAAAGCATATCTTCAGGAGGACTTATTATGACTACTGGCAATCAAGGCTTACAAACTAAGCGACAAAAGACAACATCCCTGAACCCGACGATTACATCCATCTATACAGCAGACCCGTCGGCCCATGTATGGAATGATGGCAAAATCTATATTTACGCATCCCATGATATGGACCCGGCCAGAGGCTGTGATCTCATGGACAGATATCATGTATTCTCTTCGGAGGATATGGTTCACTGGGTGGATGAAGGTGAAATCCTCAGCTCGGACGATGTGTCCTGGGGTCGACCGGAGGGTGGATTCATGTGGGCTCCCGACTGCGCATACAAGAACGGAACCTATTACTTCTACTATCCGCACCCGAGCGATTCGAACTGGAACGATTCGTGGAAGATCGGAGTTGCTACCAGCGACAAGCCGGCAAGTGGATTTGTCGATCAGGGGTATGTTCCAGGTCTTGGTGGCTTTGCTTTGATTGACCCGTGTGTAATCGTGGACGATGACAACCGCGCCTACATGTATTACGGAGGTGGCAGTGTTTGTCTGGGCGGGGAGCTCAATGAGGATATGGTATCCCTGAAGAACGGGATGACGGAAATGGAAGGATTAGAGGATTTTCATGAAGCGGCGTGGGTCTTTAAAAGAAACGGCCTCTACTACCTGACCTATGCGGATAATCTCGAAGGTAACAATCAAATGAGATACGCAACCAGCGAGAACCCGCTTGGACCGTGGACGTACAGGGGGATTTTCCTGAAGCCGACAGGCTGCTCTACAACTCATGGTTCGGTGGTGGAATTCAAAGGGCAATGGTATCTGTTCTATCATAATCAGGCGATTTCCGGGCACGGTAATCTGCGCAGCGTGTGCATCGACTATTTGGAGTTTGGCGAAGATGGTTCCATCAAGACCGTTGTGCAGACTCTGGAAGGTGTATCGTCCGTCGGTCCGGCCCCAGCACACAATGCTCAGCAGAAGTCCTATCTGGCCGCGGAGAGTAAGGTCTTCGGTGGTGCGGAAATCAGCAAGCTGGAATCGGGTCAGAGTGTGGTGACCCATCTGGAGCAGGAAGGTTCTTATGTCCTGTTTGAAAATGTAGATGGTGGTGAGGGTGGCAGATCATCCATCGAGCTTCATTATGCTACCGGTGAACGTCTGTCTAAATTGCAGCTGATAGTCAATGACAAGGACTATTCCTTGCTGAATGCGTTGTCTACGGGTGGACTGCAGGAGTTCGGCGGAGTTACGAATATCACCGTTCATTTGCAGCCGGGAGAGGTTAACACACTTCGTATCTTGGGTGGACATGGCGCAATCAGCCTTGAACGCATCACGGTGAGCCCTCTGTAAGATTGAGTCTAGTGGTTTCAATGTTTGCTACACAGCCCCACAGGAGGTTTCTCCTGCGGGGTGTTTTTGCGTATAAACGTGAGTTGCTATGAGAACAGTTGGCTAGAATCTGCGCAGATTTGCTATAATGATGTACTGAGTCTTTTAGCCAGATCGGCTTAAGAGGCTATTGAGTACTGATCCGTACAGGTTGGTGTAGATGAAGGAGTGTCGTGCTGATGATGAAGCTATCCCCAAAATTAATCGGTGAGAACAATAAAGATTATTCTTATAGAGTTATTCGTGAAAATATGATGTCGCTCACCCTGGCCCCGGGGCAGGTTATCAGCGAGATTGATCTTGCCGATGCGCTGCAAATTTCCCGTACGCCGATCAGGGAAGTGCTGGCGAAGCTGAAGGAGGAGCATCTGATTGATGTGGTTCCGCAGGTTGGCACCTATGTGTCCAAAATCAAGGGCCATCTGATTGAAGAAGCTGCTTTTATGCGTTTTACGCTGGAAAAAGAGGTCCTGCTCCGCTCTTGTCAGTCGTTCCCGGCTGAGGCACTGCTGGAGCTTAAGAAGAATGTCGGGCTGCAGGAGCTGCTGATCGACAAGAAGGGCAAGGAGCTTGATTTTCATCAACTGGATACGGAATTTCATCAGATCATCTATCGGGGCAATCATTTGGAAAATGTGTGGAAGTCCATCACCCGTCTGAGCACTCACTACAATCGCATTAGACTGCTCTCTGAAATGGAGCATAGCTTCACGGAGGCGGTAGCGCAGCATCGCCATATGATCGGGCTTATCGAACAGGGCCAGACCGAGCAGATTGAGCGTGCCGTCAAACAGCATATCCTGGAACCAATGAAACAGTGGAAGGAATTGTACCGGGGTGACAGCCGTTGTGCACATTTTTTTGATGTGGGTTCAGGGGTTCATGTATCTTGAACTATTTTTAGCTGGAGGGCATTTATCATATTGCTCCACCCCACCTTGTATGCTAGTATACAAGTATTCGGATTCGTGAATAGGGAGGCCAATCGAAATGGAAATGTCGTTCCGCTGGTATGGGGAAGAGGACCCGGTCAAGCTTGAGTACATTGCGCAGATTCCGGGGATGAAAAGCATTGTCACCGCAATCTATGATGTACCGGTAGGAGAAGTGTGGCCGATGGAGAAAATTACAGCTCTGAAGGAAAGAGTCGAGTCGGTAGGTCTGAAGATATCGGTTATTGAAAGCGTTCCCGTACATGAGGACATCAAGCTGGGGCTGCCTACGCGTGACGTCTACATTGAGAATTACAAGGAGACAATCCGCAATCTCGGCCGGGCGGGTATTCCTGTGATCTGCTATAACTTTATGCCGGTGTTCGACTGGACACGTTCGGATCTGTCCTTTGAGTTGCCGGATGGCTCCACCACTCTGATCTATGAGGAAGAAATCATCCGGAGAATGGACCCGAAGCTGGGTGAGCTGGCATTGCCGGGCTGGGATACCTCTTACGGAGAAGGGGGACTTGGCAAGGTCCTGGATCAATATGAAGGGATAGATGAAGAGAAGCTGTGGGAGCATCTCGGCTACTTTATTGAAGGGATTCTACCGGTTGCCGTAGAAAGTCAGGTTAAAATGGCGATTCACCCGGACGATCCACCATGGTCCATCTTCGGTCTGCCGCGCATTATTACGAACAAAGCTAATCTTGAACGGTTCCTGAATCTATATGATTCCCCGTATCACGGGCTGACTTTATGCTCTGGCTCCTTAGGCTGTGATCCGAACAATGATTTTGTCGATATGGTTAAGTATTACGGCGGGGTTAAGAACCGGGTGCATTTTGCTCATCTGCGGAATATCAAGATCACGGGTGAGAAGTCCTTCCAGGAGTCCGGGCATCTGTCCGAATGGGGATCACTCGATTTCTACGAGATTGTTAAAGCCTATGTCGAGTATGGTTTTGACGGGCCGTTCCGCTCGGATCATGGACGTATGATCTGGGGAGAGACGGGAAGAGCAGGGTACGGATTATATGACCGGGCGCTGGGCGCCGTCTATATCAACGGCTTGGCCGAAGCGGTCAAGAAGTCGTTACATTCCTGAAAGGAGAGCAGACGATGACAACTTTCATTCATGAGGATTTTCTGCTGCAATCGGAGGCGGCCCGAAGACTGTACCATGAGTATGCGAAGGATCTGCCCATCATCGATTATCACTGCCATCTGGACCCCAAGGCGATTGCAGAGAATGCGCGTTTTGACAGTATTACGGACATTTGGCTGGGCGGGGATCACTATAAATGGCGCGCTTTAAGAACTTATGGTATCGATGAAAAATATATCACCGGGGATGCTTCTCCTGCAGAGAAATTCGCCAAATGGAGCGAGGTGCTGCCCTATACCATCGGAAACCCGTTGTTTCACTGGTCGGCCCTGGAGCTGAAAACTTACTTTGGCGTGGACGATTTGTTGACTGCGGATAATTGGGAGGAGATCTACAGAAAGTGCAATGAGGTCATATCTCAACCGGACTTCACCACTCAAGAGCTGATTACTCGTTCCAATGTAAAATGGATCTGCACCACGGATGACCCGGCGGATGATTTGCGCTATCACCGGCAGATTGCGGAGCAGAAGGATTTCAAAACCGCTGTCACGCCTACGTTCCGGCCGGATAAAGCCCTGCAAATTGGTTCCTCTGGCTTCCTGGATTATGTGGGGGTGCTGGAACAGACAGTAGGGTATCCTCTTCGGTCTTATGCATTAATTGAAAAAGCCTTACTGGAGCGCATAGAATATTTCGACCGGTTGGGCTGCATGATCTCCGATCATGGCTTTACTCACTTGCCGTATGCAGAGGCTTCAGCCGAGGAGCTGGAGTCAATTGTCTCCAAACGTCTGCAAGGTGAGTCTCTGAGCAATCTGGAGTCTGACCAATATGCTACGTCGCTGTTTTTGGCGATGGGGAGGAAGTATGCACAGTTCGGCTGGGCGATGCAGCTGCACATTGGCGCGATTCGTAATCCCAATACCCGGATGTTCCGCCAGTTAGGGCCTGACACCGGGTTTGATACGATCGGCGACAATAATTATGCTGACAATCTCTACAGATTGCTGGATGGATTGGAACAAAGTAATGAATTGCCGAAAACCATTCTGTACAACCTCAACCCGGTCCATAATGATGTACTGGCCGCGATGATCGGCTCTTTCCAACAGAGCGGCGTCCGTGGCAAAATCCAGTTTGGTTCCGGCTGGTGGTACAACGACCAGAAGGATGGTATGACCAAACAGCTTACCGCCTTGTCCAATCTGGGACAGCTTAGCTGCTTTATTGGTATGTTGACAGACTCCCGCTCTTTTCTATCTTATACCCGTCATGAATACTTCCGCCGCATCCTCTGCAATATCCTGGGGGGCTGGGTAGAGAACGGTGAAGTACCTAATGATTTCCCGTTCCTAGGCCGTATCGTAGAGGATATTTGCTACAACAATGCCAATGCCTATTTTGGATTGGAAGGGCATGCCTTGAAGAAATAGATAATGACTATCAAGCATTGTGTACCAGCATATGTATAAAAAAACAGGCTAAGGAACCGCCGTTCAGCGGTTTCTTAGCCTGTTCTAATGTGCAGTGTGATTCTATTCCTCAGAATCCACGTTATGATACACTTGCTGAACATCATCGAGGTCTTCCAGCGCGTCGATCATTTTGTTGAACTGCGCTTCTGACTCTGCCGGAATCTCTACGTAGTTCTGGGCCAGCATGGTGATTTCAGCCACCGTAAATTCAGTAACGCCTGCATCCTTCAGCGCTGTCTGCACAGCATGGAATTGATCAGGTGCAGCGTATACGATCACAGCGTCGTCTTCTTCGAGAATATCACGCGCATCGACATCTGCTTCCATCAGCAACTCCAAAACTTCCTCGGCGGTTTTACCGGTCAAGCCGATAACCGCTGTCTCATCGAACATATAGTTTACGGAACCGGCTACCCCAAGGTTGCCACCGTTCTTGCTGAACGCTGCCCGCACTTCGGAAGCGGTGCGATTCACGTTATTGGTCAGTGCATCGACAATGACCATCGAGCCGTTCGGGCCAAAGCCCTCATAGCGAAGCTCGTCATAGTTCTCGTCGGAGCCACCTTTGGCTTTTTCAATGGCACGGTCAATTATGGCTTTGGGAACATTATAGGTCTTGGCACGCTCAAGGACGAATTTCAGGGCCTGATTGGATTCCGGGTCCGGCTCGCCTTGTTTGGCTACTACATAAATCTCGCGGCCAAATCTAGCATATATACGACTTGTATTGGCATCCTTAGATGCTTTTTTCTCTTTAATATTATTCCACTTACGTCCCATAGTTTTCGCTCTCTTTCAACATTGAATGTGCATCACTATTCTTTATTATATCTCTTTCAGGGGGGCATGATCAAATATTCTGAACCCTTTAGAAGCAAAAAAATTCATTGCACGAGAACCGAACCTGGCGAAGAGTGCGGCATGTTGACCCCTTAGAGATTCAACGTTATTATAGATGAATAAAGTCTGTAATTGAGGTGTTACATGAAATACTCAAAAGCTACCAATTACGCGCTGCATACGATGCTGTTTATGATGGCGGCCGGCACAGATAAACCCTTGGGAGTTCAGCAGCTTGCAGAAAGACAAGGCGTGTCCCCTACGTATCTGTCCAAAATCTTGACCAAGCTGGTCAAGGGCGGTCTTATTGAATCCGCTTCCGGAGCGAACGGAGGTTATCGCCTCAAGCGCAAGAAGGAAGATATTTCGTTCCTTGATGTGATTCATGCTATTGAAGGCACGGCCTCCTTGTTTGAATGCAGCCTCGATCATTCCTCGGAATGCCTGATCCAGCAGGTGATGGTGGAGGGGGAGCACAAGATGGAGGAGCATTTGCAGAATCAAAAGCTGTCCACGTTGGCAGAGAAAATAACTGTCGTTCTATAAAAAGCAAGTGCCGAGAAAACGGTGCGTTGCTTTAGATCTCCTCATCAAAAAGAGTCCAGCCTGGTTATCCAGGCCGGACTCTTTATTTTTTAGCGGATTAATAAGAATTTGGAAGCTCTACAGCAGGATCTGACTCAGCGTCATAATCTACGCCTTCGGTCTGGAAACCGAACAGGTTAAAGAAATCCTCACGGTAGCCTTCAAGATCGGCAAGCTCAGAGACATTGGCGGTTTCCAGCTTGCTCCAACGGTCCATAACTTCCTTCTGCACATCATCACGCATTTCCCAATCATCAATGCGGATCAGCGTGCTGCCATCGGCAGTTGCCGGGCCTTCACCATACAAGCGGTCGGAGAACAGGCGATAGATCTGCTCGATGCAGTTCTCGTGAATTCCTTTTTCCTTCATTACTTTATACAGTGCGGAAATGTAAAGTGGAACAACAGGAATAGCCGAGCTGGATTGCGTAACAAGCGCCTTATTCACGGATACGAAGGCACGACCGCCTTTAGCTCCGAGCTGTTCGTTCAGCTTGATTGCTGTCTGCTCCAGATCGTTTTTGGCTTTACCAATAGTTCCCTCGCGGTAAATCGCGTGAGTAACTTCTGGTCCGATGTAGGAGTAGGCAACGGTAGTGGCTCCATCCGCCAGAACGCCGGCTTTGGACAGCTCATCAATCCACATGCTCCAGTCCTCGCCGCCCATAACAGCAATCGTCTGACGAACTTCTTCCTCTGTAGCCGGCTCGATGGTTGTATCGGATACTTCTCCGGTATGGAAGTTCATAGTCTTGTTGCTATATGCTTCGCCGATCGGCTTAATTACCGAGGAGAAGGTCTCTCCGGTTACCGGATGCGTGCGGCGCGGGGAAGCCACGCTGTAAATTACAAGGTCTACGCTCTTAAATTCGTTTTTGATCAGCTCGATGGTTTTTTCCTTGATACCATCGGAGAAGGCATCGCCGACAATGCTGAAGGATTTCAATCCAAGCCCGTTAGCCTGCTCTTCAAAAGCTGCTGAATTGTACCAGCCAGCGGAAGCTGTACGAGAGCCTTCTGCCGGTCTGTCGAAGAAGACGCCGATCGTATTGGCGCCTGCACCAAAAGCTGCGGCAATTCGCGAAGCCAGACCATAACCGGTCGAAGCACCGATTACAAGCACGTTGGCTGGGCCGGAGATTTTCTTCTGGGACTGTACATATTTAATTTGCTTCTCTATTTGCTTGGCGCATCCTTCAGGATGGGCTGTTGTGCATATAAAACCGCGTGTTTTTGGTTGGATAATCATCAAGGAATTCCCCTTTGTAAATAAATTTAAACCTGCAATCAATCAGTAAGAGTATAGCAAACAATATTTAGTAATTCAAAGCATTTGCACAGCAAAGCATCCCCACTCATGCATAAAGGCTTCCTTCACAGGTCACAATAGGAAAAAACCAGAATGAAGGGATTAACGTGAATGCTTCTCGCTTGAAAAAACAGCTTTGGCGTAGATGGAGACGTTGGAAAAAGGCCTTGTGGGTGGGGGCGGCCTGTGTCGCTATAACGATATTGGCGTGGCGCGGAATGCAGCTTCCCGGCGAAATTACTGAGCTGCTTGAGGAACCATCTGCTTCTGTAGCGGATTCGTTGGATCGCCTGCGCGGCACGGTTGAGAACGGGGAACGTTCCGGGGATGAGCCGGTAACGGCAGTTTTTCGGGGAGGAGAGGGCGATGAAGAGGGCGGCTACAGCTCAAAGCGCGAGCTAATTCTCCAGACGATACAGCAGAGTGGACTCAGCAGAGCGGTTCATTTGAAGGTTAGCTATGTATCCGGTGAAGAGATTCAGAATCTACCCGGACAGATGAACCCGGCCCAATTGAAGGAATTGATCGCCAAGCATCCTTCCTGGGAGGCAAAAATCAGTGCTGCCGGAGATCTTTGGCTGGAAAAGAGAATTGATGACCTGTCTCCAGCCGTTAAGAAGGAAGCCTACTTTGGCGTAGATGAGCATGGGAACTTGACACTGTTCAAGGGCCCGCCAGGGCAGGATGAAGTGCTGAAGACTTTTTTTCAAATAGATATGGGCTCCATGAAATCATCTTTGCCGGAGGACATCTGGAGGCAGCTGCAGGATGGCATCCGGGTGCAGGACATTGAAGAGTACAACAGTGTGCTTTCCACCTTCAGTGACTACGCGCGGGATAATTCCGAGCAGGTCATGCAGAACAAGGAATAAGCCGCAGCTTCTGTTCTGGCGAGGTTGTTAATAGGAAGTACAGGATTAAGGCCTGTGGGATACCCGCAGGTCTTTTTTGCTGTTTATTTTCGTTTTTTCCACAAAATCAGTGCTTGACGATATGCAGGAGCACAGTTGAAGAACTCATGATCCCGTAGCCTTTACACGAACAAGCGGGTCAGGTGCTGATTACGCTGTTGAGCCTTATTTTTATCTTTTTTTCGCGGCAACCCCTCCCTTGTATAGGGCCAAAAGACCCCTTTTCTGGCAACAAGGAAACTTTCTCCTCACCGGGGAGTCTATTTTTGCTATAATGGTTAGAAGGAATACATATGTTCGCTTTAGTAGTGGAGCCGAGGGACGGAGCCTGGCTTCTTATTGACCATAGAGGAGAGAGAAGTGTGCGGATATTAGGAATTGACCCGGGGCTGGCGATTGTCGGCTTCGGCTTTGTGGACAAGGAAGGTCATAAGCTGACGCCTGTGCAATATGGCTGTATCCAGACGGAGGCCCATACTCCGGAAGAGGAGCGGCTGCTGCATGTTTATGAGGGCATTGTCCAGCTTATGGACAAATACAAACCAGATGCGGTGGCACTGGAGAAGCTGTTTTTCGCCCGCAACGTAACCACTGCACTGCCGGTTGCGCAAGCACGCGGTGTTATGGTCCTGGCGGCCATCCAGCGCGGGCTTCCCATTGCCGAATATACACCTATGCAGGTCAAACAGGCCATCGTCGGATACGGTAAGGCGGAGAAGCGCCAGGTACAGGAGATGGTGAAGATGTTTCTGAAGCTGTCCGCGATTCCGAAGCCTGACGATGTGGCGGATGCGCTGGCTGTTGCCGTTTGTCATGCGCACTCCTATAGCCTAAATTCCAAATTAAATGAGGTATTGCGAAAATGATAGATTTCTTAAGAGGTCCTGTTGTATATCTGGAATCGGAATATGTAGTGCTGGATGTGCAGGGGGTAGGGTATCGCGTATTCTGTCCGAATCCCTATGCTTTTGCCAAGACCGAGGGTCCTGTAACGATCTTTATTCATTATGTGACTCGTGAGGATGCTACCCTGCTGTTCGGTTTCTCGACCCGTGAAGAGCAGCGGTTGTTCCGCAAGCTGATTGAAGTGTCCGGCATCGGGCCGCGGGTAGCACTTGGCATCCTGACAGGTGGGACCCCGGATCAGCTGATCTCGGCCATCTATCAGGAGAATATTACGTTCCTGACGAAGCTGCCGGGGATTGGCAAGAAGACGGCCCAGCGCATGATCCTTGATCTGAAGGACAAGCTGGATGGACTTAGTATGGCTTCCATGCAGACAGGCCTCTTTGCGGTTCCGCAGGAAGAAGGCAGCGATGCCTTGCCGTGGGATGAGGCTAGAGACGGCTTGAAGGCGCTTGGCTATACCGAGAGCGAGTTGGACCGTGTATGGCTAGCCCTGAAGAAAGAGGGAGCTGACACGGGGAGTGTTGATGTATTGATGAAAAAAGCGCTGAAGCTGCTGTACTTGGCGAAATAAAGCCTGCCTGCGGGCATCTTTTAAAGAACTGGAAGTGATAGAGTATGGACGACCGGATCATATCTGCCAATCTGATGATGGAAGAACAGGCTGTAGAGCTGAGCCTGCGCCCTCGTTATCTGGGTGAATATATCGGACAAGGTCAGGTTAAGGAGAACCTGAAGATTTATATTGAGGCAGCTAAGATGAGAAATGAGGCGCTGGACCATGTGCTGCTTTATGGCCCGCCGGGTCTTGGCAAGACGACGCTAGCGAATATAATTGCTAACGAGTTGGGTGTGAACTTGCGGACAACCTCGGGACCAGCAATTGAGCGGCCGGGGGATCTGGCCGCGCTGCTGACCAACCTGCAGGAGGGCGATGTGCTGTTCATTGATGAGATCCATCGCCTGCATCGCACGGTGGAGGAGGTCATGTATCCGGCCATGGAGGACTTTGCGCTGGATATTATGATCGGCAAAGGGCCGAGTGCGCGTTCCGTGCGCCTGGACCTGCCCCCATTCACGCTGATCGGTGCGACAACGCGAGCAGGACTATTATCTGCGCCGCTACGCGACCGCTTCGGCGTTGTTAGCCGGCTCGAATTCTATTCCATCGATGAGCTGAGCTTTATCGTCTCCCGCAATGCCGATCTGCTAGGCATTGAAATTCAAGGAGAGGCTGCTGAGGAAGTGGCACTGCGGGCACGCGGAACCCCGCGTATCGCCAACCGTCTGCTGAAGCGCGTCCGCGATTTTGCCCAGGTGCGCGGCGATGGAATTATTACACCCGACATTGCGGCTGAAGCGCTTCGTATGCTTCAGGTTGACCCGCGTGGACTGGACAGCATTGACCATAAGATGATTCACTCCATGATTACGAGTTTCCGCGGCGGTCCTGTAGGACTCGATACCATTGCCGCTACTATTGGAGAAGAGAGCCAGACCATAGAGGATGTATACGAGCCTTACCTGCTGCAGATCGGCTTCCTGCAACGGACGCCACGCGGTAGGATTGTCACGCCGGCTGCCTATCATCATTTGGGCATTCCGCTCCCTCCGGAGCAATCATGAGTCTTAATTCCCTGTACGAAGGAGGATGCTGAATGAAGCATGGAAGAAGGAAATTCTCAGCGCTGAAGGTGCTGGGCCGGGGATTGCTGGTGTCAGCGCTAGCAGCGGGAAGCTTCCTGATCCCTGCCGGGAGCAGTGAGGCTGCACCCGGTGCAACGATTCGTGTAGCACTGTATGCCGATATCGGCAGTAAATATAAATCTACGGTGGCGGCGGCAACGCTACAGTCGGACCAAAGTTTTAATCTTGTGACCCCACAAGGAGGCGGGGCGCCGCTTGCGACGGTTCCAGCCAAGAGCAGTATTCGTGTTAGCCTGGATGGCTTTCGGGTGAAGGTGCTGGAAACTCCGTCCTGGCAGGCGGCAGCCGATGCTGCCAAGAAGCTGCAATCTACTTCAGACAAGCCTCAGCTGTTTGTGGTGACGAGAAATGGGTCTAGTCTGTATCAGCTTTACACCGGAGTATATGCCAGTGAAAATGCAGCGAAGGATGGATTGTCCAGAGTAACCAAAGCAGGACTCGCCATTCCGCCGGGACAGACACCGGCAGTGACAGGCACCAAGCATTTGTCGGCAGGTTCCTTTGCGACCCAGGACGAGGCCGATGCAGTAATTGTCAGCTTGGCAGCAGCGGGATTCGATGCCTGGCCGGTGTTGTCTTCAGCTCAAGACGGCAGTTCGCGGGTCGAGGTCTGGGTTGGAGAAGCTGCAAACGATGCGAATCTGGCCACGTTGGCTGCTGCGGTGAATGTGGCGCTGCCGCAGATTACGCTGTCCAACGGTGCAGTCTCAACAGCTGGCTTGATCGTGCGCAGTGATGCGGGCCTGGATCTTACTAATGCGGGACAAGTTCCCCACTATATTGTATACGGTAGCGGAGCCAAATTCCTTGCTGCTGGCAATGATGCTGGTATCCAGCTTGTAGAGCGCTCTAAACGTGTGTATCGAGGTAATCTGGAGCTTAGTGGATTGAACGGATCACTCGCGGTGATTAATGAAGTGTCGCTGGAGCAATATTTGTATGCTGTTGTTGGCGGAGAAGTCTCTGCAAGCTGGCCGGAAGAGGCTCTGAAGGCGCAGGCTGTCGCTGCCCGCAGTTATGCTCTGGCCCAAGGCAACAAATTTGACGTGGCGAATGTGGTGGACACCACACTGAGTCAGGTATACAACGGAATCGGAGCTGAGGCGCCAGCCATCACCAAGGCCGTGGACGCTACAGCTGGTGAGGTGTTGAAGAGCGGTGGACAGGTGATAGAAGCCGTGTTCTCCTCCAACAGCGGCGGTGTAACGGCTGATCCTTCAGAGGTGTGGGGAAACGCCAGTGACGTATTTGCCAGTGTGCCGAGCAAGGAAGACGTTGCATCCGTGGCTTCCAAACAGTGGTATTATGTTCTGCTGCCTAATGGAACCGCTGGATATGCCCGGGAAGATAATATCAAATTAACGGGGAGCAAAACGGCAGCCGGACTTGATTTGGCTACAGCAACCACGAAGGACGTAAACATTCGTCCCCAGCCGATCATCCAAAGTGATGCCAATCCGGTGGGCAAGCTGAACCCAGGAGACAATGCTGTGGTGCTGGACAAGGTATATGAATCCGGCAGCTATTCTTGGGTGAAGGGTCCTTATTCTTCGGCTGATTTGTTGAAGAGTCTGCAAGGCAAGACAAGCAATAGCCTTCCTTCGTCAATCTTCAGCCTTCAGGTTACCCAGCGCGGCCCTTCGGGAAGAGCAACTGAGGTGAAGGCTAATGGCGAGATTCTGAAGGTGAAATATCCGGATCTGTTCCGTTCGGCATTCAATGGTCTGCCTAGCACATTGTTTGATATTGTGCCAACCGGCAGTTATACTGTACTAGGCGCTGACGGCTCAGTCTCTACCATCGGTAGTGGCAGCAATGCTGGTGTTCTCTCCGCAAATGGCAAAGTAACGTCTTCCGCCAGCGGTACGGTGGTTATGGGCGGCGATGCCAAAGCTAGAGTAGTTACTGGTGGGTCTGGCTTCCTGTTCATCGGCCAAGGCTATGGCCACGGTCTAGGCATGTCCCAGTGGGGTGTGAAGGGGATGGCCGACAGCGGGTATGATTACAAGCAAATATTGCAACACTATTATCGTAACGTTACTATAGTTAAGGAATGAAGACGCACAATGAATGTAGAAGATTATGATTTTAATTTGCCTGAAGAGCTGATTGCCCAGACTCCGCTGCTTGACCGTACTGCCTCGCGGCTGTTGCTGGTCAACAAGGAGACAGGTGAGACAGACCACCGGCATTTTAGCGATATGATACAGTATTTGCAGCCGGGAGATACACTGGTCCTGAATGACACGAGAGTCATCCCGGCTCGACTGTTCGGTGTCAAGGAAGAGACTGGGGCGAAGGCAGAAGTGCTTCTTCTAAAGAACCTCGGGGAGGATCGCTGGGAAGCACTGGTGAAGCCCGGCAAGAAGCTGAAGAGTGGTGCAGTTATCGTATTCAGCGATGAACTGCGAGCTGTAGTGGAAGACGAGTCTGATATGGGCGGACGGACACTTCGCTTCATTTATACAGGGATCTTCCAGGAGATTCTCGACAGACTGGGAATGATGCCGCTTCCACCGTATATCAAGGAGACACTGGATGACCGCGAGCGGTATCAGACGGTGTATGCCAAGCATGAAGGTTCAGCGGCTGCGCCAACGGCAGGGCTGCATTTTACCACCAGCTTACTGGAGCAGATAGCGGCCAAAGGCGTATCCATTGCCTACATTACGCTGCATGTTGGTCTGGGCACGTTCCGTCCGATGTCTGTAGAGAAGGTTGAGGAGCATGTCATGCATGCCGAGTATTTCGTCATGTCGCAGGAGACAGCAGATACGCTGAATGCTGCTCGGGAGCGCGGGGGACGAATTATAGCTGTAGGTACGACCTCTTGCCGTACACTGGAAACAGTCGGGCGGCAGTGTCAGGGGGGACCGCTCGTGGCATGCAGCGGATGGACAGATATTTTCATTTATCCAGGTTATCAATTCAATGTCGTTAATGCACTGATCACGAACTTTCACCTTCCCAAATCAACACTGGTGATGCTTGTTAGCGCATTGGCGGGTCGTGAGCATATTCTGGCCGCCTATGAAGAGGCGATTGCAGAGAAGTACCGGTTTTTCAGCTTCGGCGACGCAATGTTTATTTACTAAGTAAGAGTAAGAGGATGGGTTGAATAATGGCAGCAATTACGTATGAGCACATCAAAACGTGTAAGCAATCCGGCGCAAGACTCGGAAGAGTCCACACGCCTCACGGTGTCATTGAGACACCAACATTTATGCCCGTAGGAACACAGGCCACAGTCAAGACTATGAGCCCGGAAGAACTGAAGCAGATGGATGCACAGATCATTCTGAGTAACACTTATCATTTGTTCTTGCGTCCGGGCCACGATATCATTCGTGAAGCTGGAGGTCTGCACAAGTTCATGAACTGGGACCGTCCGATTCTGACTGACAGCGGCGGGTTTCAGGTCTTCTCGTTAAGCGACATGCGCAAAATCACCGAGGAAGGCGTGCAGTTCCGTTCCCATTTGAATGGAGACAAGAAATTCCTCTCGCCTGAGGTGGCTATGGAAATTCAGAATGCGCTTGGTTCGGATATTATGATGGCATTTGATGAATGCCCACCATTCCCGGCGGAATATGATTATGTTAAAAAATCGCTCGAGCGGACTACCCGCTGGGCAGAGCGCTGCCTCAAGAGTCACGCCCGTCCTCAGGACCAGGGACTGTTCGCCATCGTCCAGGGAGGCATGTATGAAGATTTGCGCCGTCAGAGCGCCGCTGATTTGACTTCCATGGATTTCCCGGGGTATGCTATTGGGGGGCTCAGCGTCGGAGAGTCCAAGCAGCTAATGTATGAAGTGTTGGATTACACAGTTCCGCTGCTGCCGCAAGGGAAGCCCCGTTATTTGATGGGCGTGGGTTCGCCGGATGCGCTGCTGGAAGGTGCAATCCGGGGTGTGGACATGTTCGACTGTGTTCTGCCAACCCGTATTGCCCGTAACGGAACTACAATGACCAGCCAAGGAAGACTCGTTGTACGCAACGCTCAGTATGCCCGTGATTTTGGGCCGCTGGATCCCGAGTGTAACTGTTACACCTGCCAGAATTATTCCCGCGCGTATTTGCGCCATTTGATTAAGGCTGACGAAACGTTCGGATTGCGGTTAACGACATACCATAACTTGCACTTCCTGTTGGAACTGATGCGTAAAGTGCGTGAAGCCATCAGAGAAGATCGGCTGCTTGATTTTCGCGATGAGTTTTTTGCACAATACGGCTTAAACAATAATCTTAAAGGCTTCTAGAAACGGAATTGTGCGTTTGCCAGTCATTTGAAAGGGGGGAGAATTATGTTTGAGTTAGCGGGAGGTACAGGCCAAGCCGGGGGCAGCATCCTGGGTCTGGTAGGACCTTTTGTACTGATGTTCGTAGTCTTCTATTTCCTTCTGATCCGTCCTCAGCAGAAGAAAACCAAAGCTCGCAATACGATGCTGAAAGCGCTGAAAAAAGGGGATAAGGTTGTTACAATCGGTGGTCTTCACGGAACGATTGTAGAAATCTCCGACGACATCGCGGTCCTCAAGGTTAATGATGTGACTAAGCTCACATTTGACCGTGGTTCCGTTAGTCATGCGGTTGTGACCGATACGGATACGAAAGAGTAGAAAGATTCATATAAAAGCGGCAGTTCTTCTCGTTAGAGAGGAACTGCCGCTTTTTTTCATTCTCATATGAACTTGTTTAATGATCAACGCATAGGGTTGGCGCGGCTGCGGAAAGTAAGTCCTTGTGAACTGCTTCGCAGCGTTAGCTTAGCCAGTTGAACACCGACTGTGGCGGATAATATCGCAAGTACGGTACCGCCGAGCATATCCGTTAGCCAATGAATACCTAGATAGAAGATTCCGAATACAATGACAACTGCGGACAGGGTGGTGATTGCCATCCAGCGGCGGTTGCCTGAACGGTAGGCTAACAGAGCCATTGTAACAGAGATAGAGGTATGCAGACTCGGGAAGCAGTTATCAAGCCCTGAAAGCGGTCTGTACTCCTGTTCAAATCTAGGGAATACATCCAGCATGACAAATCTAACGCCTGCCGGAGCATATGACCACACCTCATTCACTGGGAAGAACAGATAGAACGGAATGGCAACGGCATAATTAATAATAATAGCGTAGCAGGTAGCGTAGAGCATAATACGGTTATTGTCGAGCAGGTATACGCCCAGAGAAGCCGCCAACACCGCCTGCAACATGAAGATGTAGAAAAAGACGATGATCGGTGTCAGCCAAGGACTATAGAACAAATGCTGCAGACTTTGGACAAAGTGTCCCTCCAATCCGAAAATAGACGGAGTGAAGTCCGAGGTGATATTCAGCTTTTTTTCAATCTGCAGCTCGTATTTATTGAGGGCCAGCACCCCGAACAAGCCTACAAAAAGTAACAAAAACTTATAAGAGCTTATCAGTTCTCTTCCGATCTCGATTAATGCAGTAAACGGGTTGCGGCGTGAGCCGATCCAGACAAGTGCAATAACAAGAACAACAGTGTATAACACGATATGATCCATGGATTGGTAAAGCAAAGCAATCGAAGCCTCCTTGATCCCTTTTGAAGTCAGTGAACACAGTTTAACATATTTTAAGGGGAGCGGTTCCGATTTTTTTAGAAATCCTTGAATTTATGCTTTTTGTAAATTAACCCCAAACATTCCGCCCAGCGCGCCAATCCCTGCAGCTGCCAAAGTCCAGAGCAAGTCCGAGCCTGAAGGCGCACTGTCTAGCGCTAAGAAGCCGATGATCAGCACAATAATACCGTAGAAAAGACCCGTCAGGCTTCCTTGATACCAGCCCTTGCTGCTGGCTCTGCGGCCTGCAGTGAGCCCACCGAAGGCGATGGCTACGGCATGTACAATGTAAGTGTAGAGGGAGAGGTCTTTTTCCTCCAACCCGCTACCCCAGAGCAGAAGCGAAAGCACAAACGCGCCCAGCAGCATCCAAAGGAATGATCGGCTCAAGCCAGATAATACAGGATTGGCTATTCTCCATGAGAACAGGCGCCGGATTACATGCATGGTACAACCTCCTAAGCATTTTTATTATGACAATACAAGCTACTACTCATTGTATGGGGAGGCTTGCCCCATTAGTACAAGAATGAGACGGTCGCTACTTTTACCATTAATTAATATGCCAGCTTCCGAATGTTCCCTGACCCCTGCGGTCAGAATAGGGTATACATTAATGGCCTGCGGAGAACTCACTGCGGGTAAACGCGGAAGGAGAGAAGCAATATGTTCCAGCAGATCACATACCACATCCTCATGACCGTGCTGATGTATTTCTTCATTTTTCTGTGCTTGCGGATCATGGGAAAAAGAGAGATCGGAAAGCTGTCGGTGTTTGATTTGACCATTTCGATCATGATTGCCGAGATTGCGGTGTTTGTTATAGATGATATTAAAAGGCCGGTGTACGAAGGGATTGTTCCCATGGCCACACTTGTCCTGATTCAGGTGCTGGTGGCCCAGCTTGGCCTGAAAAGCCGCAAACTACGTATGTTTATGGATGGTAAGCCGAGCATTCTGATTTCCGATGGCAAATTACACCGTGGCGAGATGCGCAAACAGAGATACAACATTGATGACTTGCTGCTGCAATTGCGTGGCCAGAATATTGATAATCCTGCCGATGTAGAGTTCGCCATTCTGGAGGCCAGTGGTCAGCTTACAATTATTGAGAAGAACAAGAGCGGCTCCTCATCGGCTCAATCAACCAACAGCTCGGAGGAGGAGAACAGTAACGCCGGTGACAAGTCAACCGGAAGCGCTAACAGCTCCAAGACTGTGAAGCTTCCCAAGGATAAAATCAGGTATGAAGGACTTCCGATTCCGCTAATTATGGATGGAAAAGTACAGGATGAGAATCTGGAGATGATCGGGAAAACCAGATTTTGGCTGAGACAGCAGATTCGCCAAAAGGGAGTATCGGACTTCCGCGATGTCTTCCTGTGCTCGGTGGACCATCAGGGAAAAATCTATGTCTCCCCTCTGTATCACTAGAGATTCTTTAGCGCCAGCGCTTGATAAAGGGGAGACGATCCATATCACGGACCGAGACGAGTCCCGATAACAGGCAGATGACCAGGTAGATCAAGAGGCCAACCGTAGCGGCAAAAATAAACTGAATCCACTGTGCTCCGGCAATCGGAATGGCGGTATACGCGAACTGGGCGCCAGCGCCCATAATAATCATAGCTGCTGTAATTTTGAACAAATCCCTAATGCGCAGGGACAAAGAAATGAGCGAGACGACACTGTACCCATGTAGCAGTGTTACAAGAATGCTATTGGCAATAATTGCGATAATAGCGCCATAGATCCCGTACTGTGGTTGTGAGGCCAGAAGCAGAATCAACAGGATTTTGACCACAGCTCCGATCAGGGTGTTCACGAGCGCTCTCCCTGGCCGGTCCATGGCCTGAAGTGCTGCCTGAAGCGGTGCCTGTACATACAGGAATACAGCGAACGGTGCGATTAAGCGCAGCATGGGGGCGGTATCCGCATTTCCATACAGCAGGCTGCAGAGCGGAACGGCCAGGATGTACATAAGAACAGCAAACGGGGCCCCTGTAACCAGGGCAAGCCTTAGCGCCTGATGCATCCGTTTATGGATCATGGACAAATCCCTGCGGGAGGCGGCTTCCGACAAGGAAGGAACGAGCGATACCGCCAGGGATGAAGTCAGTGCTCCTGGCAGCAGGAGGAGCGGAATGACCATACCTTGCAGTGCGCCATATTGTGCAGTAGCAACGGCTGTGGCAATCCCGGCAAGAGCAAGGCTGCGGGCAGTGATAATCGATTCCAGCAAATAGGAGAAGGAGCCCACCAGCCGACCGGCTGTCACCGGAATGGAAATGCCAAGCAGTCGTTTCAACAAGGAATCGTTGACCTGTGCTGCTGAAGGTGCAGTCTGAGGGACAGTAGCGTCCGAAGAGTGATCTTCCAACTGCGGTCCATGTTCAGGCCTGTCTTTTCTGACAATGAAGTAATATTGCCATAGCAGAGCGAGCATACCCGCAATTTCGCCGACAGTGACCCCGATCATAGCTCCTGCCGCTGCAAAAGCGATTCCCTTAGGCAGCAGCAGCCAGGAGAACCAGAGCATAGCAAAAATCCGGATCACGGATTCCAGCACGGAGGAGAGCGCGGAAGGAATCATATTCTGCCTGCCCTGAAAGTAGCCGCGGTAGACTGCAGATACAGCAATGATACACAGCATGGGAATCATGGCAATGAATGTATAGAAGACCCGGTTGTCTGTCAGCAGAACGTTGGCAACCCATGAAGCGCTGGCCAAGGCAACGATTGTGAAAAAGATGCCAAGCGCCAGACTAAGCGCAAGTGCTGTACGCAAAATCTGCTTTGATCTCTCTGGACGGTTCTTGCCTTCTGCCTCGGCCACCATCTTGGCTACCGCCAGCGGCAGCCCTCCCGTAATTACGGTAACAAGCAGAATAAAGAACGGATAGCCGAGCTGGTACAGGCCCACCCCCTCAGCCCCGATCACGCGTGGAAGAACAATTCGGGGAATGAAGCCGAGCATGCGGTTGATCAATCCTGCGACCAGCAGAATTAATGTACCTTGTATAAAGCTTTGTTTGTTTAAGGAGCTTGGTTTCTTCACAGAACATTCCTTCTTCCCGACATGAATGGGACGCTGGTGGCGACTCATCCTTTGATGATTTGCTTGTACCCAACTGTTAGGTCAATGAGCATGCGCTGAAGGCTTGCACTTAAGCGGGCTTGTTCTATGGATATGCTGAACCCCTATACCGACATGACAAGCATTGTGCTAACATAACTTTTTGAAGGAAGAAGGAAAGGCAGGGGAGAAGGTCGAATAAATAGGGTGAACATGCGTATACGAGCGACCTGGAGGTGTCAACACGTGGAATCGGGGCAATGGAGTTATGACGAGCTTAGTGAGGAAATCGAAGCCATGTGCTGCAGCAAAGCGGAGGAATTCCGGCTCCTTGGCTACGAATATGTTACTGGCAAGGATATCTGGGAGTGTGTCAGCCGTAATTACGCAAAGGAAGGACAGCCGCCGCTTTATAAGCTGGTCAATGATATATATTCCTTAAAAGCCAATAGTTACATGAATTATTTGACTATTGCCGCGTACCGGGGATTGATTTGATGCAGGGAGACATTTTTCTTTGCAAACAACTTCACAAAGCGGTAAAGTGATGAAGGGATTCAATTTCACAGTTCCTACTGAAAAACGGATGGCTTGCCAAATGGGAAGAGCCCGCCGTTTCTTTGTGTGAATATAGCCTTGTCCATTCTTACATGAATTGACGGTCATTTGGCGCGTGGCTATAATAGGAATATTGAGTTATGAAAGGGGAACTAGCAAGAGCATGAAGAGACTTATGAGCTTTATCGTTACCGTGCTCGTTTTAACAGGCGTCATGGTATTCACTACCCCTGGTCTGTTGGACAAGGTCCGTCTGGGTCTTGATCTGAAGGGCGGCTTCGAGATCTTGTATCACGCCGAACCGATGGAGACCGGAGGAGCACTGACTCGGGCTTCGCTGCAAAAAACTGCAGAGAGTCTGGAGAAGCGGGCCAATGCGCTCGGAACTAGTGAGCCAGAGGTTACCACGGAAGGGACGGACCGTATTCGTTTGAAAATTGCGGGTGTGACCAATGAGGCCGAAGTCCGCAAGAAGATGAAAGAACCTGCAGTTTTGACTTTCCGCAGTGCTGCTGAGGGCGATCCTGCCGGTACTTACAGCAAGATTGAACTGGTGGGCAGTGACTTCGTAGAAGGTGCTGCAGAGGTTGGTCGTGATCAACTGAACCAGCCGGTCATCAGCATTAAAGTGAAGGACAAGGCTAAGTTCGCAGAAATTACCAAGCGGCTCTTGGGCAAGAACCTTGCCATCTACCTGGACGAGAACTTATTGTCAGATCCGCAGGTCAGAGCAGAATTGACGGACGGTAGTGCTTCAATCTCCGGCAATTATACGCTTCAAGGCGCGCGTGAATTGGCTGATACGATTAACCTTGGTGCTCTTCCGCTGAAGCTGACGGAGAAATACTCCCAAAGCGTAGGCGCCACACTGGGTAAACAGTCTCTTGATCAAACGATCAAAGCCGGTCTTGTCGGTTCCCTGATAATTCTTATTTTCATGATCGGCATGTACCGCTTGCCAGGTCTTCTGGCCAGCTTCGCGCTGATCCTTCATACATGGCTTCTGATTCTTGTCTTCGTTTGGGCTGACTTTACCCTTACGCTACCGGGTATCGCCGCGTTTATTCTCGGTATAGGGATGGCGGTTGATGCGAACATCATTACCAACGAACGGATTAGAGAAGAAATTTACAACGGGAAAAGCATTATGTCTGCCGTGAAGGCGGGTAGTAAGTCTTCATTCCGTACTGTAATGGACGCCAATATCACCACTATTATCGTTGCGGCTGTAATGTTCGCATACGGTACTGGTGCGGTTAAAGGTTTTGCACTGGTTCTGATTGTGGAAATCGTGCTCAGTATTGCCACGAATCTTTACTTCTCCCGCTGGTTACTCAACCTGCTTGTCAAAGCTGGTAAACTGAGTAAACCAAAGCAATTTGGGGTTAAGGAGAGTGAAATCCGTGCACTTTAAGAGAGAGTTTGATTTCGTACATTTAAGTAAATATTTCTATATTTTCTCCATTGCGCTGACTGTAGCCGGCTTGATCTTTCTGGCAACTTTTGGTTTGAATTACAGTGTTGATTTCAAGGCAGGTTCCAATGTGGATATCTCCCTGTCCAAGAATCTTACGCAAGAACAAGTTGAAGCGGCAATCAAGGACCTGGGTGTCACTCATGAACCGAGCATCTCTATAGGTCAGGAACGGGTCAATATCCGTTATGATAAAGAGCTGACTGAGGATCAAAGTGAAGCGTTGAAGGCTGGAATTACCAAGCTGGATGACAAGGCTTCCTTCGAAATCAACACCGTAGATACGGAAATGGCGAAAGAATTGGCGCGCAACGCTATTTATGCCGTACTTATTTCCTGTCTCGGGATTATCATTTATGTAAGTATCCGCTTTGAATGGCGTTTTGCCTTGGCTGCGATTGTCTCGCTGCTGCATGACGCGTTCATGGTTGTTGCAGTCTTCTCCATCTTCCGTCTGGAAGTGGATTTGACCTTTATTGTCGCGGTGCTTACAATCATCGGTTATTCCATCAATGATACGATTGTAATCTTTGACCGTATCCGTGAGAATCTGCGCTTTGGCAAGCAGAAAACTTATGAGGATATGAAAGCTCTTGTGAACAAGAGTGTGACTCAAACGCTCATGCGTTCCCTGTATACGGCATTTACGGTATTTGTAGCGGCATTCTTCCTGCTGATTATGGGCGGAGAATCCATTAAGATGTTCTCGCTTGCCATGGTTGTCGGGTTGCTTTTCGGAGCTTACTCCTCCATCTTTATTGCGAGCCCGCTCTGGCTGCTTCTCAAGAAGCGTCAGAAGCCGAAAGTGGCCAACAAAACGGCTTAAAGCTAAAACCTGACTGTAAAGAAAGCCGCGTCAAAGGCGACGCGGCTTTCGAAATCTTCGGAGCTGCACGCCACGCGCTTTTTATGCATCATGAGATGATATGCAGCAGCAAGGAGGGCCTCGCATGAATGATAAACAAGCAACGCAGGATGAGACGGTCGCCTGGACCGGGATTGTCAGCGATGTAGTTTTGGCCATAGCAAAGGGAAGCGTGGGTTACATTTCAGGCAGCAAAGCATTAATGGGGGATGCTTTATATTCAGGAGCAGACGCCGCAGCCAAGTTGGCAGATGCTCTTCCGTGGCGCTCTGGACAGAAAAAGAACAGCAAAGCTTCCTCCAGATCAAGTGTCGGTGTCCGGCAGGGAAGCAAGGAGCCAATCTTGGCTATATCCTGCTCGGTGCTCATTTTGATGGGCGGGATGCAGGTTGTTTTTTCCTCCATTCGTGATCTGACTTATGGGCATTTAACTACACCCGGGTATCTCGCACTTGTAACGGTTTTATTATCAATTCTGGTGAAAGAAATCGTGTTCCAATATCAATATCGTCACTTCAAGAGGCTGGGCGATGGCAGCCATGCTGCTTATGCGGACAGCCACCGTTTCAGTCTGTATACTTCAATCACTGTACTGATCGGGATTACACTTGCGATGGCTGGAAGCTACTCCGGCTGGCATCCGCTGCTGTATATGGACCCCATTGCTGCGCTGCTGACGGGACTCCTGATTTTGCGCAAGGGCTATAGTCTGATTGCCAGTTCGGTCTACGTAAAGAACACTCAGGAGTTACCCTCAGAAGATGTAGCCAGCTTTCTCGATACCGTGCAGCGAGTGCATGGGGTAATCCGTGTGGAGCATCTGAAGGCGATGGAGCAGGGGCCTTATGTGAATCTGGAGGTCAAGATCAGCGTGAACCCGCGCATTACAGTTTTGGAAGCCCAGGAGATTGCGGAATGTGCCAGAAAGCTATTGCTGCAACGTTTTGTTCACGTGGGCGAGGTACGTATGGATGTCGTGCCGTATGATCCGGGTTATCCTTACAAGAGTAATCATGAACTGGTGGATGATGATCTGCCCACCTTGCTTCAATAGTTAGCCAAGGTAAGAGAAAGGTGAGTTATCAGTGCTTCATTCTAAAACAAGATGGCATTCTCCGGCAGCCGATCCCGATGCAGTACGGGAACTGGCCCGGAGCCTTTCTATTTCTCCGCTTTTGTCATCACTGCTCGTTACCAGAGGCAAAACAACGCCTGAAGAGGCGCTGGTATTCATGGATGGCGGCGGACAGGAGCAGCATGACCCTTTTTTGCTAAGGGGGATGGCTGAAGCAGTTCCGAGAATTAGAAAGGCATTGGAAGAAAAAGAACATATTCTGGTCTACGGTGATTATGATGCCGATGGCGTGTCCAGCACAGCGCTAATGATTCATCTGCTGCGTTATCTGGGTGCTTCCTATGACATTTATATCCCGCACCGTTCAAACGAAGGCTATGGTTTACATAATCATGCCCTGGATTGGGCGCTGCAGCAGGGAGTTACCCTGATTATTACCGTAGATACCGGCATCAGTGCTTATCACCAGATTGCTTATGCCAAGGAACTGGGCATTGATGTTATCGTGACGGACCATCATGAACCGCCGACGCTTCTGCCAGAGGCCTATGCGCTGATTAATCCGAAACTGCCGGATTGTCCCTATCCTTTCAAAGGCTTGGCTGGTGTAGGTGTTGCTCTTAAGCTGGCACAGGCGCTGTTGGGTGGAGATACACCGGAGGCGTGGACCGAAATCGCTGCCATAGGTACTGTGGCCGATCTTATGCCTTTGCTAGGGGAGAATCGGGAGATTGTTCGCAGGGGTATTCTCTCTATGCGCAATTCCCGTTTCCCTGGCATTCGGGCATTGCTTGAGGTTAGTGGGGTCGCGATGAATACGGTAAGCGCGGTTAATATTGCTTTTGGCATGGCACCGCGTATTAACGCTAGCGGCCGGCTTGATCACGCTGGCCGGGCTGTCTCTCTGTTGACCACAGAGCATGCAGAAGAAGCGCGTGAGCTGGCGGATGAGTTGGACTTGCTGAACAAGGAGCGCCAGCTGGTTGTAGAGAGAATCGTGATTGAAGCTACACTCAAACTGGAGGAAAGAATCGAAGTTGAAGGGCTTCCGGATGTTATTGTTTTGGCATCTGAGGGCTGGAATGTAGGTGTGGTAGGTATTGTCGCCTCCAAGTTGCTTGAACGCTACTTCCGGCCGGTAATCATCTTGGACATTCATCCCGAAACGGGAATGTGTAAGGGTTCGGCTCGTTCGATTCCGGGCTTTGATATCTATGCAGCCCTATCTTCCTGTGCTAGCTTAATGGATCATTTCGGCGGTCATCCTTCGGCAGCTGGCATGAGCCTTCATCGCGATGGCCTTGGTGCCTTTGCTGATGCACTGAATGAATATGCTTCAGGTGTGCTCACACCAGAGCATTTTGTGCCGGTGACATCAGCGGATGGCGAAGCAACGATTGCCGATCTGTCGCTTCAAGCGGCGGATGAGTTGGAACGGTTAGCGCCCTTCGGCATGAGCAACCCGCTGCCGAAGTTTATTCTACGCGGTGCTGTCGTCAAAGAGACGCGCACCATGGGCGCCGAAGGCAAGCATCTCAAAATTGTTTTCCAGCAGGGCAAGCATATTATTGAGGCGGTTGCTTTTGGTAAAGGTGCACTCGGGGCACTGCTTCCCGGTGGTACTAAAGTGGATGTGTTAGCCGAATTGTCTGTGAATGAGTGGAACGGCTCTCGCAAACCGCAACTGATGCTACAAGATCTGGAGGTTCACGAGACTCAACTGTTCGATCTCCGCGGAGCCACAGATGTGACTCGGCAAGCGCGTGAGATCAGCGAACGTCTGACGCCCTATGCGGGAACGGCTCCGTATCGGGCTGTAGCCGTGTCCCGCAAGGAGCGGTCTTTCTTGCCGGATGAGCTGAAAGGGCTGGCCCTTTGGGTATACAATGAGGATGGTGGAATCTCTGCACTTGACGATGAGCAGAATAAGCTGGAAGAGGCGCGTGTTTTTGTGCTCTGTCTGCTGGATCTGCCGGAGTCACCGGAACAGTTGGACGCGGTACTTCAAGCTTTTCCACTCATCGATAATGTGGCATTGCTCCACTCGATCCGAGAGGGACGTGAACGTTTGCTGGTTCCAACCCGCGATCATTTTAAGGCCTTATATAAGCTGATTGCTTCCATCGCTGCTGCGGCAACCCCAGAGCATGAGGTGCTGCTGCGTCTGAGTCGTCAGACTCCGTTAAGCGTACGTATGTTGAGTATGATGCTGGATGTGTTCGAGGAGCTTGATTTTATCGAACGCCATCAAGGGCTAATTACTTTTGTCACACAGCCTGCCGCCAAGAGTCTAACAACTTCGCAGCATTTTATCCGGTTGGGACAGGTAGCAGAGATGGAACAATATTTCATGGACGGCAGTTTGTCAGAGGTGCAGGACTTTATGCAATCCCGCCGGCAAGGTGTGTCCTGAGATTATAGAAGGTAGACCAATGCAGTATATGCTCACAAAAAGCGTATGCTTCCGAAGCTAGTTTTGTCGAAGTAAATCAATGCAGCTTATGCTACACAAAACTAAGCGTATGCTTCCGAGGTAATTTTGTTCGAAGTATTGCACCGAAGTATAAGCTCACAAAAAGCCTATGCTTTCGAAGCGATTTTGTTCGACGTTAAATCAATGCAGGCTATGCTCACAAAATTTTTAGGAGATGATAATCTTGAACTTCAAAGAAATTATTCGCGTGATTCCGGATTTCCCACAACCGGGAATCAGCTTTAAGGATATTACAACACTGCTTAACAACGGTGAGGCTTACCGCCAGGCGATCGATGAACTGAAAGCCCTGGTTGCCCACCTGAAAATTGATATCATCGCCGGACCTGAAGCTCGTGGCTTCGTTGTGGGTGCACCACTGGCGTATGCGCTTGGCGTAGGCTTTGTGCCAATCCGCAAGAGCGGCAAACTTCCTTACGAGACTATTGAGGTTGGATATGACCTGGAATACGGTAAGGATAAGCTGGCTATACACACGGATGCCATCAAGCCAGGACAAAATGTTCTGATCGCTGATGACCTGCTGGCAACCGGCGGTACGATTGCTACTTCGGTTAACCTGATCGAACAACTTGGAGGTAAAGTCGTTGGGGCCGCGTTCCTGATCGAGCTAGTTGAACTGGCCGGACGCAACAAGCTGACTGATATCGAAGTTATCTCCTTGCTGAACTACGAGGACTAAGAGATAAACGAAATAGCGTTTCCCGGGAAATAAAAAGCGGACTGCTGTCGATAGATGACAGCAGTCCGCTTTTTTAAAATGATTTTACCCGAGTGATTAGTGAGCAGATTTTTCATTTTCTTTCTCATTACTCAATCCCAGCACTTCAATGAGTTTGAACAACAAGGAGAGAACCATACCGACGATGGTTGCCAGCGCCATTCCCTTCAGTTGAACACCACCGATAGTAAGGGTTGTACCACTGATACCTACGACAAGAACGAGCGTTGCCAGAATCATGTTGGTTGCTTTGGAGAAATCAACCTTTTGCTCTACGAAGATACGTAGACCCGATGCTGCAATAACACCGAACAGCAACAGGGATACGCCACCCATTACTGGAAGCGGGATATTGGCAATAACAGATGAGAAGGTACCGGAGAACGAGAGCAGAATTGCAATGATGGCGGCACCACCAATTACAAATACGCTGTAGACTTTGGTCAAAGCCATAACCCCGATATTTTCACCATAGGTAGTATTAGGAGTGGAACCGACAAAACCGGAGATAATGGTAGATATCCCGTTCCCGAACAGTGAGCGATCGAGCCCAGGGTCCTTGGCAAGGTCTTTGCCGACAATATTGCTTGTAACCAGCAAGTGTCCGATATGCTCAACAATAACGACGAGGGACACAGGGATAATGGTTAGAATAACGTCCCAGTCAAAAGAAGGTGTAGTAATGGTTGGTCTGGCAAAGAAATGAGCGTTGCTAATAGCTGCTGTATCTACCTTGCCCATCCAATATGCCAAACCGTAACCTGTCACGATCCCGATCAGAATATGAATGATTTTTGGGAAACCGCGGAAGAGAACGGCTCCAATCACAGTAACGCCGAGGGTTACCATGGAGAGAGTAATAGCACTGGTGTCTGGTGTCCAATCCGTTGCGCCTTCAGGACCGATCAGTCCTGCCATACGCGCCGCTACCGGAACGAGTTCAAGTCCAATGGTGGCCACGATCGCACCCATGACAGCTGGAGGGAAGACTACGTCAATCCAGCCGGTTCCGGCAAAACGGATAATCAGCGCGACAAGGATGAAGATCACGCCGGTGACGATAAATGCGCCAAGTGCAAGCGAATATCCACGTTGATGATCATCCTGGTGTTGTCCCAGCACGGCCAGAACAGGTGAAATAAAAGCGAAGCTGGAGCCAAGATAAGCAGGGATTTTACCGCGGCAGATTAAAATGTACAAGAGTGTGCCGATACCGTTCATCAGCAGAATCATACCGGGGTCTACCCCGAACAGGTTGGGCACCAGCACTGTGCTGCCGAACATGGCGAACAAATGCTGAAGACTCAGAAGGAAGCCCGGCCCCCAGGGAAGTCTTTCGTTAACTTGAATTTCGCGTTGCAATGGTGGTCACTCCTCTTTCTTTTCATAATATAAAGTCACTCCGTGGCAAACTGCCTTTACTAGATTAAATAGAACTTGACATTTTTACAACAACAATTTTACAAGTGACATCAATTTGTCTATTATGTGTGACTTCCACTGACACTAATACCACGAGATGGCAAGTGTTGACGTAATCCCTCGCAAGCGTCATAATTATAGACAACTTTCAACTGTAAGCGGAAGTTCACAGAAAGCGGAATACCAACCTTAGAAACCTGCAGACGACGCATATTTTTGCAGGTTTGTTTATTTTATTGACTACATCATCGAGAGACTCCTGGCAGGAGTTTTTCTTATAGAAAGGAAACGGATACGACGAGAATGGGCATTGAGCGATTAATTGACAAAGCTGGCGCATATATAAAAGAAAAAGATCTGCTCCGCATCACGGAAGCATATGAATTTGCCGATCAGGCCCATCATGGGCAGGTCCGCAAATCGGGGGAGCCGTATATCCTGCATCCGCTTGCCGTCGCAGATATTGTCGTCAATATGCAAATGGATGTAATCTCCATTATTGCTGCACTTCTGCATGATGTTGTGGAAGATACGACAGTGTCCCTCGAACAGATCCGCGCGAAATTTGGCGACACCTGCGCCATGCTTGTTGATGGTCTGACCAAGCTGGAACGCATCCGCTTCCGCTCCAAGGAAGAGCAGCAGAACGAGAATTACCGCAAGATGTTCATTGCAATGGCGCAGGATATCAGGGTCATTGTCATCAAGCTGGCGGACCGTCTGCACAATATGCGGACACTGAAATACCAGTCGGAAGAAAGCCAGCGCAGGATTTCTTACGAGACACTGGAGATCTTCTGTCCCATTGCGGATAGATTGGGTATTTCGGCAATCAAATGGGAGATGGAGGATATTGCCCTCCGGTATTTGAACCCTCAGCAATATTACCGTATTGCCAATTTGATGCATAAGAAGCGGGCGGAGCGCGAGCAGTTTATCGAGAGCGTCATCGGCCGCATTCAGGCCAAGCTGGATGAGATGGGCATTGAAGGCGACCTGTCCGGGCGTCCGAAGCATATCTACAGCGTGTATAATAAAATGAGCACGAAGAACAAGCAGTTCAACGAGATCTATGATCTGCTGGCCATTCGTATCATTGTCGATAATATCAAAGACTGTTATGCCACACTGGGCATTATTCATACCCTTTGGAAGCCGATGCCTGGCCGTTTCAAGGATTATATTGCTATGCCCAAAGCGAATATGTACCAGTCGCTTCACACCACCGTGGTTGGACCAGGAGGGGAACCTACAGAGGTTCAAATCCGCACCTGGGAGATGCACCGTACCGCAGAATTCGGGATCGCGGCGCACTGGGCGTACAAGGAAGGCACCGGCAACAACGTCAATCCTGAGAACCGAATGCCATTCTTTCGGGAGATTCTTGAGCTTCAACATGAGGCCAAGGATGCGGAAGAGTTCGTCGAATCACTGAAAATGGACTTTTTCTCAGACCTCGTCTTCGTGTTTACTCCAAAAGGCGAGGTTATTGAACTGCCTGCCGGCTCAGTACCACTTGATTTTGCCTTCCGCATTCATACGGAGGTCGGTAACCGAACCATCGGTGCCAAGGTAAACGGAAGAATTGTACCGCTTGACCATAAGCTGAAGACCGGGGACATCGTGGAGATTCTGACCTCCAAGCATTCGTATGGACCGAGTCGTGACTGGCTGAAGATTGCTCAGTCCTCCCATGCCCGGAGCAAGATCAAGCAGTGGTTCAAGAAGGAAAAACGTGAAGAGAATGTCGAGAAGGGCCGCGAAGCGATTGAACGTGAGCTTAAGCGCCTGAACGTTGAAGTCTCCGAATGGATCTCCGATGACAAGCTGCTAGAGGCAGCGAAGAAATTCGCCTTTAATGATATTGAAGATATGCTCTCTGCCGTAGGCTTCGGCGGCATTACGGCCGCACAGATCGCTTCCAAGCTGACCGAGAAGCTGCGGAAGGAGCAGGAAGATGCTGCTAATCATCTGGAGCTGACCTCCGAGATGAAGGCGATCAAATCCTCCGGCGAGAAACGAAATCAACCGACGAACGGTGTGCGCGTCAAAGGTATTGATAACCTGCTAGTGCGTTTTGCCCGATGTTGTAATCCCGTGCCAGGGGATGACATTGTGGGGTATGTGACCCGCGGTCGTGGGGTATCTGTTCACCGCCAGGACTGTTCCAATATTCCGGGAGATGGTGAGGGCGAAGAAGCGGCACGGGTAATCGAGGTAGAGTGGGAAGGCACCGTAGAGGCCAACTATAGCGTTGATATTGAGATTACAGGCCATGATCGTAACGGGCTACTCAATGAAGTGCTGCAGGCAGTCGCGGAGAGTAAGACCAACATTTCGGCCGTGACCGGACGATCCGACAAGAACAAGATGGCCATGGTTCATATGACAGTTCTGATCCGCAATACCGAGCATTTGCAATCGGTAGTGGATCGGGTCAAGCGTGTCAAGGATGTCTATACGGTCCATCGGATCATGCAATAAGGCAAGGAGCTGAAAGCTGTAATGAGAGTAGTAGTACAGCGCTGTAAGGAAGCTAAGGTAACTGTTAATGGCGAGGTGACCGGTGAGATTGGCGAAGGTTTGATGCTACTGGTCGGTGTAACCCATGAGGATACAGAGAAGGATGCGACGTATCTGGTCGAGAAGGTGGCGGGACTGCGGATTTTTGAGGATGAAGCTGGGAAAATGAATTTCAGCGTCACCGACACCGGCGGCGCCATCCTGTCTGTATCGCAGTTTACGTTATACGGGGACTGCCGCAAAGGCAGACGCCCCAACTTCATGGCCGCTGCCGGGCCGACTGAGGCTGAGCAGCTATATGATTATTTTAACCGTGAGCTGGTTGCTCGTGGTCTGCAAGTTGAAACCGGGGTGTTCGGAGCGATGATGGATGTGTCGCTCGTCAACTGGGGGCCTGTTACGTTAATTCTCGATAGCAGGGGCTAAATCAAGCGTGACAATCTTAATTTTATTTGAGATCAGCAAGACATCGACGGATGCCGCATCATTGTTCCTTTAGGAGCGATGAGCGGCATCTTTTTTTGTACGGATAGGGTATTGTTCGCATGGTTAGACTAGGAGCGGATGGACATTATGGCAAGATGCAAGGAGCTACGGCAATGAGACAATCCCAAAAGGCTTGGGTATGGAGAAGCATCCCGGCACTGGCGACAGGAAGCCCTGCAGAAGCTGGTGCAATGGTAAAAGGAGCGGAGGTTCCTGCCGAGATTCAGGTATTGAAGGGAAGAAGCCGCGAGCTGCTGCCGCGTACCTGAGAAGGGCGGCAAGGCGGCTTTTTTCTGTGATGTTATTGGCGCAATAGGGATAACAACAGGGTCAATCTGCAAAAACAGGGTTAGAACATTCGATGAACCGGGTAATAGATGAACGAGAGATCCCCGAAAGTTGATGTATGTAGGCGCGACATTCAAGGATGGAAGACTGGGTTGAACATTTAACCGAGGAGGGAATAACAATGGCTAGAAGAATTCAGGCTTATTTCAAGACAGAAGATGATGCGCTAGGGGCCAAAACAGCGCTTATCGCCTATAACGTGGAAGGGCTGGAGGTGTGGCCGCTCGATGATCGGCCGGGACAAGACCGCCGTTTTCTGCTACCAGTGATTCCACTTGGGAATTCGGCCTTGGCGGCGGGAGGATTCAGCATATCGGGTACCTCCGGGGCTCCGGGTGCCGGAGCTGCGCTGGTGGCTAGCACCGGAATTCCAGAGACTGTGGACGATGCTGAAAGCCGCGGGCTTAGCGGAAACGCCGGGGAGGACAACGAACTTAGTGACGAAGAACTTGGGGAACTCCGCTATATCATGGAGCTGAAGGTAGAAGAAGATAGATATAACGAGGTCATTCAAATTCTGCGCGGCAAGCAAGCTTATGTGGAGCGGTTTGATTAAAGACCGCATTCAAGGATATTAGTAATATAGCGTCGGATGGCCTTTAGGGGTTATCCGGCGTTTTTAAATTGGTCCAGTTGAAAATAGGGGTTCCCCATGGTTGCCGTGATGTCAGGCTAAAGGTATGATATAGAAACACGAAACAGGGATGTCCTTGAAAATGAAGCGCTTACTTTTCTGTAATGTACTCGTAATATTACATACATGATTCCTTAATATAGCGTGATTATAATAAAGACATGACCCCCTTTTTAATAATATATGATGATGGACCCGCAGCAATCGGCTGTGGGTCATTTTTTTTGTATCAGGAACAATTTGACGATTTAGCTCAGTTTCTGCCGAAATACATCTTAGATTTTAATTTCCCTTCTTGACTTTAGCGCAGTGGTTCAGTAGAATCTAACAATAACAGTTACATTATAGTGCTTTGATGACGGGAATAAGTAATTCGACCCCCACAACCCCAGAGAGGAATCCCCTGACGAATCGGTATTGTCCACCAATGACAATGTAACCCGAGAGCGTATGGCTGCTGCAAGGATTCTGTTGATGAGCGAATGAATGACCTCCCCGAGAACGCACGGCGAACATCGGCAGGATTCTACAACTGCTGCAATAGTAGCCGTTTGCGCGTAGGCGGGCGTTAACCGCTTGAAGCGGATATGGTGAGAGCAATCTCCTAATCCGGAATGTGGGTGGTACCACGGGTGAATTATTGGTTATGATAATCCCTCGTCCCTGTTTGCAATAAACAGGGCGAGGGATTTTTTGTTGTGCTGCGCATTAACGCAGAAATTAAGGCTATAAGGGGTATTTTTTCAGGAGGGATAGGCAGTGGCTAAAGAAAGATTCGAGAAACCCACAGGCACGCAGGATGTGCTGCCAGGCGCGGTGGAGAAATGGCAGTTTGTAGAGGCGAAGGCCAGAGAACTGTGCCACCGTTTTAACTACCGGGAGATCCGCACACCTATGTTCGAACATACCGGATTGTTTGAAAGAGGCGTAGGCGAAACTACGGACATCGTAGAAGGCGAGATGTATACGTTCAAGGACAAGGGCGACCGGGATCTGGCGCTTCGTCCAGAAGGGACAGCAGGCGTTGTACGTGCTTATGTGCAGAACAAGCTGTATGGCGAGCCTGATGTCAGCAAGCTGTATTATATCGGGCCGATGTTCCGTTATGAACGTCCACAAGCGGGAAGATATCGTCAGTTCCACCAGTTTGGTGTTGAAGCTTTCGGAGCGGTGGATCCGGCAATTGATGCTGAGGTTATTTCCTTGGGCTACGAGTTCTATAAGGAATTGGGTCTGAAGGATGTGCGGGTGGAGATCAACTCCGTGGGTAACGCCCCAAGCCGTGCAGCTTATCGGGAGGAGCTTCTGAATTTCCTAAGACCGATGAAAGACAACCTCTGTGGTGACTGCCAGCGGCGTATGGAGCGCAATCCACTGCGGGTACTGGACTGCAAGGTAGATCAGGATAAATTCACCGATGCACCATCTATTTTGAATAGCCTGGATGAAGAGTGCACAGTGCATTTTGCCAAGGTTAAGCAGCATCTGGATACGATGGGCGTTGATTACTCCATCAATACGCGTCTTGTGCGCGGACTCGATTACTACACGCATACTGCGTTTGAATATAAAGCAGCCGGCATCGGTTCTATCGATACGGTCGGCGGCGGCGGGCGCTACAATGGGCTCGTGGAACAAATCGGTGGACCGGATCAACCGGGTATCGGTTTCGGGATCGGTCTGGAGCGCATTCTGCTTATTCTGGAACACCAGAAGGTTGAGCTGGAATCTTCCAAACCGCTGGATGTCTATTTCGTAGCGCTGAGTGAGGAAGCTGATCTTGAGATTACGAAGCAGCTGTATCTTCTGCGCAGTAAGGGTTACTCTGCCGAACGCGATTATCTGGGCCGGAAAATGAAAGCACAAATGAAATCGGCAGACCGCATGTCGGCCAGATACACTGCGATCCTGGGCGAAGACGAGTTGAAGGCTGGCGTAATTGCCTTGAAGTCGATGGACACAGGAGAACAGCGTAACGTCAAGCTGGATGAACTGGTTCAGTCCATCGTCTAGCCTAAGGTAACAGTAATAGTACAAGCGATATTTCAACCATGAAAGGATATGATAAATCATGCAAAGAAGTCATCATTGTGGACAATTAACGCAGGACCATATTGGACAAACCGTTACCCTGAACGGCTGGGTACAAACTCGCCGCGACCTTGGGGGCGTACTTTTCATTGATCTTCGTGACCGCAGCGGTATTGTACAGGTTGTTTTCAATCCCGACTATTCGGGCGAAGCGCTGCAAATTGCTGACAAAGTACGCAGCGAATACGTTGTGGCTGTTACAGGTAAAGTGGTTAAGCGCGATGCCGAAACCGTGAATAAGAATCTCCCTACTGGTGAGATTGAAGTGCAAATCACGGATATTGAAGTGTTGAACGCAGCTAAAACTCCTCCGTTCTTCATTGAAGATGGTGTGGAAGTAGACGAATCACTGCGTCTTAAATATCGTTACCTCGACCTGCGTCGTCCTGAAATGCAAAAGACGCTGCTTCTCCGCTCAAAAGCATCCAAAATATTCCGTGACTTCCTGGACAGCGAAGGTTTTATCGATGTAGAAACACCGATTCTAACCAAAAGCTCACCTGAAGGCGCGCGTGACTATCTTGTACCGAGCCGAGTGCATGAAGGGGAATTCTTCGGTCTGCCGCAATCCCCACAAATCTACAAACAGCTGCTGATGGTGGGCGGTATAGAACGCTACTATCAAATTGCCCGTTGCTTCCGCGATGAGGATCTGCGTGCTGACCGTCAGCCGGAATTCACTCAGGTCGACATTGAGACTTCCTTCCTGTCCCAAGATGATTTGCTGGGTATGATGGAGAAGCTATTGCAGCGTCTCTTCAAGGAGACTGTTGGTGCAGATCTCGCTCTTCCTTTCCAACGGTTGACGTATGCTGATGCTATTGGCAAATACGGCTCCGATAAGCCGGATCTGCGCTTTGGGCTGGAACTGATCGAGATGAATGATATCGTAGCGACCAGCGGCGTGAAGGTATTCGCATCCGTTATCGAAAAAGGCGGAGAAGTGAAGTGCCTTAACGCCAAGGGCTGTGGTACTTGGACTCGTAAAGAGATCGATGATCTTGGACCGTATGCCGCTCGTTACGGCGCGAAAGGGTTAGCATGGATTCAAGTGAAGGATGGCGAATTTAAGGGGCCAATCGTTAAGTTCTTCTCCGAAGAAGAAATTGCTGCAGTTAAAGAACGTACTGGCGCTGAGGAAGGCGACTTGCTGCTCTTCTCCGCAGACAACAAAAAAGTGGTTGCAGATGTTCTTGGCGCGTTGCGTCTCAAAATCGGACGTCAGCTCGGCCTGATCGACGACAACGTCTTCAAATTCGCTTGGGTAACAGACTTCCCGCTGCTCGGCTATGATGAAGATCAAAAACGTTATGTTGCTGAACACCATCCGTTCACACGTCCACGTGAAGAGGATCTGCACCTGTTCGAAACTGATCCGGGTGCCATTCGTGCCCAGGCTTACGACATCGTGCTGAACGGCTACGAAGTCGGTGGTGGCTCGATGCGGATCTACAAACGTGAAGTGCAAGAGCAAATGTTCAAAGCGCTTGGCTTCTCAGAGGAAGTGGCTTACGATAAATTCGGTTACCTGCTCGACGCGTTTGAATACGGCACACCTCCACACGGTGGAATTGCCTTTGGTCTTGACCGTCTTGTGATGCTGCTTGCTGGACGCACTAACCTGCGTGAAACGATCGCATTCCCGAAAACAGCAAGTGCAACCGATCTGCTAATGGATGCTCCATCTCCAGTAGAAGGCTCGCAATTGGAAGATCTGCACATCAAGCTGGCTCTGAAACCGAAAAAGGAAAAGGACAAAGAATAATCATACTATTCATTCACTGCGAAGCGCATTTTGCGCTTCGTAGTGCTAGTTAAGGAGGCTTAAAATATGTTGCACCAGTTCTCGCGTACAGAACTTGCCATCGGGCCGGAAGGCCTGGATATTATGAAAAACAGCACAGTAGCAGTGCTAGGTATCGGTGGTGTCGGCGGTATAGCGGCAGAGGCGCTGGCCCGTAGTGGGGTTGGGCGGATTATCCTGATTGATAAGGACGTTGTGGACATCACTAATGTCAACCGTCAAATTCATGCGCTCACCACCACTGTAGGACAGAAGAAAGCCGAACTGATGGTAGACCGCATCAAGCTGATCAATCCGGATTGTGATGCCATTGCGCTGAACATGTTCTATACGGAAGAAACGTATGAAGAATTGTTTAAATATAAGCTGGATTATGTGATTGATGCTTCGGATACGATCATCTACAAAGTCCATCTGATTAAAGAATGCCTGGCACGGGGAATTCCGATGATTTCAAGTATGGGCGCAGCCAACAAAATGGACCCTACCCGGTTCCAGGTTGCCGACATCTCGAAGACCACTTATGACCCTATTGCCCGGATTATCCGTCAGAAGCTGCGTAAAGAGGGCATCAAAAAGGGTGTTAAGGTGGTATTCTCTACGGAGACTCCGGTGGTGCCGCGTCAGGATGTTACGGATAAAATCGTTCCCGAGAACGCGCCGGACAGACGCAAAGCGAAGCAGCCGCCTGCCAGCAACGCGTTCGTGCCGCCTGTAGCTGGTCTTATTATGGTTAGCGTAACTGTGAAGGATCTGTTGGAGGCCGGAGGCATCAGCTTCTGATTGCATCGCTTACCAAGCAGTTGTGTATAGGCCGTAAGAATTTTAAGAATTAAGGGTACACTAATTATTAACAAAGTAAACGTACAAAAGGGCGTACAGCCGGTTTCTGGCTGCTGACGCCCTTTTGTCAGGGCTTGGGGACTTTTTTTGCAAAGTATAGGGCTGGGCCTGACTTGACATTAGCGGAGGTTTTTAGAAAATGAAATACAGTTTTTGGCGAAATAGCGTAGGTTTACTTCCTGAACATGACTGGAAACGGGAATGGGCGGCCGGTATTCTCTCCTATTTCGCTTCAGTATATATTGTAATGGTCAATGCGGCCATACTGCATGATGCAGGTATGCCGCTGCGGGCGGGAATGGTAGCTACCCTGCTGACCGCCATTACGGGCTGTCTATTGATGGCCTTTGCCGGCAAGACGCCGATCATCGTGGTGCCGGGGATGGGGATCAACGCCTTTTTCACGTATACCCTTGTGCATTCTATGAAGCTGGATTGGCGGGAAGCGCTGGCTGTTGTTGTCGTAACCGGCGTATTGTTTGCGATCGTGGCCTTCACTTCGCTTTATCGCATCTTGAGCGAAGCGATTCCTCACAATCTACAGCATGCCATCACAGTCGGCATCGGTCTGTTCCTGACTTTTATCGGCCTGCAGAAGAGTGGGATCGTTATTGCGCATCAGACGACCTTTGTGGCTATCGGCCATTTCAGTGACCCGGCAGTAATCACGTCCTGTATCACTCTGCTGCTCGCACTGGTGCTGTTTATCCGGGGTACGAGTGGCGGTCTGCTGATTAGCATGGCGGTAGGCACCGGGCTTGCTTATCTGCTAGGGGCAACCAAAGGACCCGAGAATGTAGAATCCGGACATGTTTTCAGTGGATACAGTAGTGTATTCTTCGGCATGCAATGGACTGGCCTGCTCAGTCTGGTATTCTGGATTGCGATCTTCCTATTGCTGCTGATTGTTGTCTTTGAAAATATCGGTCTGATCGCTTCCCAGACTCAACTGGCGAACCGTCCAGAGCGTTTTAAAAGCAGTCTGCGCGCGCTTTCCATCGCCAACATTGCAGCAGGCATCTTCGGCAGTAGTCCGGTGGTAGCAGCCGCCGAATCTAATGCCGGTATTGCAGCAGGTGGCCGCTCCGGTCTGACTTCGCTAGTCACAGGTATCCTGTTTGGTGCAACCTTCCTGTTCATTCCACTGCTGGCTTATGTGCCGGATAGCGCGATTGCTCCGATCCTGATGGTCATTGGGGGATTGATGGTGCAGAGTGTACGTGAGATGGACTTTAGCGACATGACAGAGCTGTTCCCGGCGTTCCTGGTCATGGTTATGATTCCGTTCACCTACAGCATCGTCGACGGGATGGCGTTTGGCTTCATTACCTACCCAATCCTTAAGCTGTCGATGGGCAAAGGGAAGGATGTCCCACCGGCGCTGTACGCCATAGCGGCCCTATTTATAGCGAATTTTATCCTGCACGCACTGTTATAATCACTCAATCCGCTTGTCCAGCTTGAAACATATGGATTTCGGGCCTTGGTTATGCTACAATGAGAATCCTTTTTGTAAGTGGAAGAGGAATAAGGCAACCATGGCTCGATAATACTTTTAGGAGGTAACTGAAATTGGAAGACAATCTTCAAAGTGCCTATCAAGAGGAAGAAGACAGGCTGGACAAAACACTTGTAGAAATTGATGCTATGCTGGAGAGGCTCCGCAATACGCCGGTTTATACCGGGCATGACTACACGGAGCAAGCCCTAGAGGCTGTCAGAGAGCAGAAACGCAGGGATTTGGCCAAGCTAAGGCAGGAGCCTTATTTCGGACGGCTTGATTTTCAAGGTACAGATGAGAACGATCGAAAGGCACTTTACATTGGCAAAATCGGTGCAGACCGAGAACAGGTAAGTGACCGTCCGCTAGTCATCGACTGGCGCGCACCGGTAGCAAGCCTGTTCTATTCGTTTACCGGCGGGACGGAGCCTGCTTCCTATGAAGCACCGGACGGATTGGTAGAAGGGCTGGTCTACCTCAAGCGCAACGTGGTGATCCGCAAGCAGATTCTAGAACGGGTAGCGGATACCTTTAACAGGGAGAGCGATGGTCCGGCGGTGTCGGACGAATTCCTCGTCTATCGCCTTGGCGAGAACAAGGATAACCGGCTGCGGGACATCGTGTCTACGATCCAAGAAGAGCAGGACAAGATCATCCGGGCTGCGAAGAACACCGCGCTTATTATTCAGGGGGTAGCGGGTAGTGGGAAGACCACGGTAGCCCTGCACCGTCTGGCCTTCTTGCTCTATCAATACAAGGATCAGGTCTCGGCGGAGAAAATGATTATTTTCGCCCCGAACCGTATGTTCCTGGACTACATCTCCGATGTGCTTCCAGAGCTTGGTGTGGGCAACATTGCGCAGAACACATTCCCGGATTGGGCAGCGGAGGTGCTGGGGCTGGAGCTGCCGCAGCAGGATGCGACGCAGACGATGAACCGCTGGTTCGAGACTTCCGGCAGCATGCCGGAAATTACGGAAGAGACGCCGGGCCGCTTCAAGGGCTCCACCGCATTGATGGGTCTCATTGAAGACTCCGTCAAACTGCTGGAAGCAGACGCTGTCCCGGAAGGAGATTTCATCCCTTGGGAAGGTGCGGTGCTGCGCCGCTCAATGATTCTGCGCTGGCATAACGAGGAGTATGCGCCGTACCCGCCGGCGAAGCGCAAGGAGCGGGTGATGGCACGGATACACCGCTGGATCGAGATGGAGCTGAAGAAGAGCCCGTCCGCAGCAGCCATGAAAGAACGCAAGAAGAAAGGCGCTCAACGTGAAAAAGCGTACAGCGCCAAATGGTCCAAATACGACCCGCTGGCGATCTATAAGCAGATCTTCCGGGCGGCGAAAACCCCGGAGAGTTGGCCGGTAGAACCACCGGGGATCATTCCGGCTGGTGTGCTGAAGGAAACGGCAAAGGAACTGAAGAAGGGTATTATTCGGGAAGAGGATTTGCCACCTCTGCTGTATATTCATTATCTTCTGAACGGCAATGAAGGCATCAGCCGTTTTGACCATGTCGTGATTGACGAGGCGCAGGACTTCTCGCCATTCCAGATCGCGATTCTGGATCTGTATGTGCGCGGGCACTCCTTCACGATCCTCGGCGATCTGTCGCAGGGCATACATGCCTACAAGGGTGTACATGGTTGGGATGAGATGCAGAAGCTCTTCGATCCTGAGCATACGGCGTACCATGCGCTTACGCGCAGTTATCGCTCGACGATGGAGATCATCGAGTTTGCGAACGGTATCCTGTCTGCGGGCGTGAATAGCCCGCTGCTGGCTGTGCCGGTCTTCCGCAGTGGTAATCCGGTGAGACTCATCGCCTATGGCGAGGGGGGCCGGCCTGAGGCAGGCGGCTCTGGAGTGGGCAGCTCTGAAGGAGAGGGCTCTAGGGCAGAACGCTCTGAAGTGGGCAGCTCTGAGGGAGAGGGCTCAAGGGCAGGTGCCTCTGAAGTGGGCAGCTCTGAGGGAGAGGACTCAAGGGCAGGTGGCTCTGAAGTGGGCAGCTCTGAGGAGGACTCAAGGGCAGGTGGCTCTGAGTCAGACCGCTCGTTGACGGAGAATAAGCACTTGGATCCACGCATGCAGGACCTGAGGGCCGCACTGGCTGCGTTGTCTGGCCGAGAGTATCGTACGGTTGCTGTCCTGACACGTAGTTTGCGGGAAGCCACGGAGCTGTACGAGGCGTTGGCAGAGCATTTTACTGACATCCATCTCATCGACGGTAGCATGACAGCCTACCAAGGCGGGCTATCGATACTCCCGGTTTACCTATCCAAGGGACTCGAGTTCGACGCCGTTATCCTGGCGGATGCGGATCGTAGTCACTATGGGGACGCAGCCTGGGATGCCAAGCTGACGTATGTTGGCTGCACGCGCGCGCTGCATGAGTTGTGGTTGCTGCATGATGGAGAACTTCCGACCTACGTGCAGGCGTCTGAAGGAGAGGTTCTGATCGGCTGGCCGACGGAAACGTCGCTGCATTAAGATATCTGGGGAACTACCGGGGAGATTGCCCCGGTTAGTTCCTTTTTGCATATAAGACGAATGAAAGAAAGTGACAGAAGCAAGATGGAATGAAGGGGAAGGTTTGGAGCTGTAGGAGCGAAGCGCTCGCCTTAAAAGCTTTCGTTAGGAAAATTAGTAGCAAAGCTCTCGGCAAAGCTTTCAGTAGGAAAGCTCTCAACAGGAGAGCTCTAGCAAAGCTCCAGCAAGGCTCTCGGGAAAGCCCGTAGCAAAGCTCGCAGCAGAAAGCTCTAGCAAAGCTCTCGGGAAAGCCCGTAGCAAAGCTCGCAGCAGAAAAGCTCTAGCAAGGCTCTCGGGAAAGCCCAAAGCAAAGCTCTCAGCAGAAAGCTCTAGCGAAGCTCCCAGAAGGAAAGCTCTCAGCAAAGCTCTCGGGAAAGCTCTAGCAAAGTTCTCAGTAGGAAAACTCGCACCCGTGAGCCTAAGCTGTCGCCAGATTTCAGCCGCTGTATGAAGTGAAGTTAAAAATCAAACAGAAGAGCAGGTGTGATTTTGGTGAAGTTAGGGTTTTAGGACACAAAACCAATTGCGCCCACCCGTTCTCCTTCCTCTTAACCGTGAAAAAAGGCCCACTTCCCCAATTAAGAGCATTTTTGCACCTTATATTTATCAAATGGAGATAAAAGAGGGAAATAAGGGCATTTTCGTACCTTATTTTGGATAAAATTAGCTTAAAAGGGATATTATGGGATAATTAAGGTACAAAAATGCCTTTAATTAACACTAGCCCATAAATACAGAGCATTTAAGGTGCAAAAATGCCGTTAATTACAAATCGGGAAGCCTATTTATCCTCTTTTTCTTGGCTTTGTTTGTTATTTTAATGCGTCCTATAGAAACGGCGATACAGAGAAAATCCGGAGGTAACAGTGATCAGAAGTCCAAACCTTCCACCGTAGGAACTACCGAGACATATATTTAGGTTCTAAGTTCAGATTTTAAGTTCGAACTAAAGTTGACGTCCTAAGTTCAGATTTAAAGTTCGACCTAAAGTTCAGATCCTAAGTTCAGATTTTAAGTTCGATCTAAAGTTGAAATCTTAAATTCAGATCCTAAGTACTTTAGTTCAGACCTTAAGCTCGTCTTATCTATAAATAAAACCAAAATCCTGAAAGAACCGGTTGACACACCGGCCGGGATCATCAATCCTTAGAAGTAGATATTAAGTGGAATATGATAGAGAGCAGGTTACACATCAATGACAACCAATGGACAACAGTTCTACCGCTTCAGTGAAGCCCCGATCTGGGAGCTGCAGCGCGCTTATTTTGAAGAAAAAGGTATGAAAGCTTGGGAAGACGACGAAGTGCCACAGTATATTACGAGCAATCCTATGATTGCGGAAGCCTACGCGGAGATGATCTTCGGATTTCTTCAGGATCGGGCCGCACAAGGACATGTATCGGAGCCGGTTACCATTCTGGAGCTTGGAGCGGGCGCTGGCCGGTTAGCCTTCCATATCGTTCGGCAATTACGCGAAATTAGGGAGTATGCAGGGCTTACTTTACCTCCCGTTCGTTATGTTATGAGTGATTTGGCCGCCAAAAACGTCTCCTCCTGGCAGCGGCATCCTGGCCTGCTGTCGTTGGTAGATGAGGGGCTGCTGGATTTTGCCCGTTTTGATGCCGTCCATGATACAGAGCTGCATCTGACACAAAGCAAAGTGGTCATCCGTCCTGGGGATTTGGAGCAGCCACTCCTGGTAATCGCCAACTACTTTTTTTGCAGTATCCCGCAAGAGTTGCTTTATGTGGATGAAGGGAAAATTTTCGAGTGCGAGGTGGCACTGAAATTTCCCGAGGAAGTGGAAGGGCTTAGCCAATCGGAGCTGCTCAAAAAAGTGGTTCCCGAATTCCAATACCGCCGTGCAGCCGGCTATGAAGAGGATACGCACCCTTATCAGGGGATTATAAAAATATATCAGGACAAGCTGGAAGACTCGCATATTCTGTTCCCTGCGGCTGGGCTGACGTGTATGGAGCGTCTGAATGCTTTATCCCGGGCAGGGTTTCTTCTAATCACAGCAGATAAAGGCGACCATAGGCTAGAGAACTGGGAGTTCGCACCGCCCCCTGAGCTAATTCACCACGGTTGCTTCTCTCTAACAGCGAACTATCATGCGATCCAGCATGCTTTTGAGCAAAAAGGGGCCGTGTCCCTGTTCACACAGCATCACTATAAAGATATCAATGTCGGCTGCATTTTCATGCTTCAGGAGCCGAATAGTTACGTACAGACACGGCTAGCCTATCGGCGGTCCATTGGGCGCTTCGGGCCGGATGATTTTTACTGCTTGAAGGGATCCGTGGATCAGCACCTGGGTGAAATGGAACTTCGTCAACTCTTGGCCTTCTGGCGCCTTGGCGGCTATGATGCCGAGTTATTTATCCACAGCGCTGAGCACATCTCGGCCCAGCTTCAGGACTGTGGTGACGAGGAGCTGCTCGATTTGCAAAGAGGAATTCAGATCATGTGGGCCAATCATTATGCGATGGAAGCTAGTTATGATCTTGCCTTGGACTGCGGACTGCTGCTGTTCGAGATGGATCAATTCGCGGAAGCACGGGAGTTCTTGGAACTCTCTGTGCAAGCCAATCTGGATGAGCCTGTCGTGCCTGTCCTGTATAGTCTCGCCATCTGCAACTATGAGCTTGGGGATGATGCGGCTACCTTGGATTATACGACCAGAGCGCTGGAGCTAGAGCCGGAATACGAAGAAGCCTTGGAGCTATTGAACGCTTTGAAACAGGGAGTAGAATGATCCTATAGTGGAACGCGGCTGCGCTGAATTGAAGGAACCAGAAAGTAATGTATAGGTTAGCTGAATGCACGGAATAAGGCGATTAAATACCCTGAAGCGAGGTAACTGATTTCGTTGGAGTCAGGTAACTGAATCGCTGAAACTAGGTAACTAAATTCGTTGGAGTCAGGCAACTGAATACACTGAAGCTAGGTAACTGAATTCGTTGGAGTCAGGCAACTGAATACGCTGAAGCTAGACACCTCATTCGCTGTAACCTGAACGCCTCCATGCGGCGGTATCTTTGGTGGAGAATGTTTTAAACTGTTTTTGAACTTGTAACTCCACTGGGGCTATGGCTTAATAATAAGTGTCCGGCCGGGCAAGATTACTTCTGGAAGGAGGCTGATTAACGATGATTTCAGTATATGAGGTGGTCTCCGTCTAACGACGGAGATCGCAATACAAGGGGAGGCCGCAAGGCCTCCTTATTTAAAAGAACTGGGCCCTACTTTTGTTAAACTGCGCCGCTCGAGGTTTAGACTGCTAAGGCATAATGTGAGCGCTGTGTCTTCATGTGCCGAGCACTTGCTTTTGTCCGATTTACAAACATATAAAACGATTACAAAAATTTTCTATCCGAATATAGACGCCTAACGGTTGGTTTAATATAATGAAATTACGGTATTTACCAAATTTGAGAATAAGAAAGGAGAGCGTGACATGATTATCTTTAACAAGAAGTTGGCGGGAACTCAAGGAACACACCTACTGAAGGAGGATACGAAACGTGAGTTATGTAAATGGGAGGGATGTTCTTCCCCCTAGGCTTCTAGAGGAGCTTCAGGGATACATCCAGGGAGAACTGTTATACATCCCCAAGAAGTCGGAACAGCGTGTCAGATGGGGCGAGAACAGTGGTTCAAGGCAGGAGATTGCGAACCGTAACGAAGAGATTTTTTGTTCTCACCGCAGTGGATGCTCTGTATCGGAGCTTCAGCAAAGATATCATCTATCGGAAGAAAGTATCCGTAAAATTATATCAAAAATGCGGCTAGCGTTGAGCCGCTAGGCTGCACTTTGAACAAAGAGCATGGCTCCCGTCCCGTTGACGAGGTCATGCTCTTTATTATGTTTTTCTCTGATATGGTATGATAGGAGAACTAAAATAGTCAGGTTCAACCTATATAGAATATCGCAAGGAAGTGGAGATCATGGATTTATTTTCTTTTGAAGAGAGCAGGGGGGACGGACGGCTGCTGGCTGATCGCATGCGCCCGGAGAATCTGAATGAATATATCGGACAGGAGCATATCATAGGTCGGGGTAAATTGCTGCGCCGGGCTATTGAGGCTGATCAGGTCTCGTCGATTCTGCTCTACGGGCCGCCGGGCTGCGGCAAGACGACGCTGGCTCATATTATTTCCCATCACACGCAGGGCGAGTTCGTGCGCTTGAATGCCGTAGAGGCTTCCGTCAAGGATGTGCGGGAAGTGATCGAGCGAGCGCAGAGCAACAAGTCCCTGTACGGGACGAAGACGATTCTCTTCCTGGACGAGGTGCATCGCTTCAACAGCTCGCGTCAGGATGCCCTGCTGCCCGCGGTGGAGAAGGGCACGATTATCTTTATCGGGGCGACGACTGAGAACCCGTTCCATTATGTGAACGGGGCCTTAATGAGTCGGTCTACGCTGTTCCAGTTGGAGTCGCTGACGAGGGAGCATAGCCTCACGGCGATGAAACGGGCCCTGGACGATAAGGAACGGGGCCTGGGGTTCATGGACCTCCGAGTGGACGAGGAGGCCCTACAGCATATCGCCACGATGGCGAACGGCGACATCCGGCGGGCACTGAATGCGCTGGAGCTGGCTGCGCTCACGACAGCGCCCCAGAGCGACGGCAGCGTGCATATCACGCTGGAGGTCGCGGAGGAGTCGATCCGCCGCCCAATCGTGAAGGCGGATGAATCGACGCAGTACGATGTGTTGTCTGCTTTTCACAAGAGCATTCGCGGCTCCAGTGACGCCGCGCTGTTCTGGTTCCTCTATGCCGTCGAGAAGCTCGGCATGGACCCAATGACCTTCATCCGCCGCCTGATCGCGGCTAGCAGCGAGGATATTGGCCTCGCGAATCCGCAGGCCATGGTGCAAGCTGTTAGCGCTCTGGAGGCGTACCGCAACAATGGCTGGCCGGAAGCGAAGTTGAACATCGCCCAGGCGATTCTGTTTGCGGTGGAGAGTCCGAAATCCAATGCCGTGTATACGGCCATCTCCAAGGCGATGTCCAGCATCGAGGAGCTGAAATCAGCCGAGGTGCCACTGCACCTGCGCGATACGCATTACAAAGGTGCAGCCGCACTAGGTCATGCTGGATATCAGTACCCGCATGATTTTCCGGGCCATTATGTGAAGCAGGAATACTTGCCCAAAGCGATTGCCCGCAGGGTGTTCTATCAAGCCACCGAGCAGGGCAATGAGTCGAAGATTCGCCACAACCAGGCGCTGCGGCGGGAGCGGTAGAACAGTGTAGAGCGTTTCATAACTCTGAGCTGGATAGTTTTCCAACGGTTAGTGCTTCATTTTTAACATTAATCCTTATGTGAATAATACATTGAGCTTTTGGAGGGGAAGTATGGTTACACTCGTTCAAATGAAGCTTGAGGATTCTTATAAAATCCGCGATATAGATCGCTCTGAAACCATAGAACTAACGTACCGATATCGGGATGGGGCTCTTGAAGAATTAAAGACACCCCATGAGTGCCCTAATTGGATGGAAGACCATCATCAGGAGATTATTTCACGATATGAGTATGAGCTTGCCCATGGCGGGGTGGCATTTGGCGCATTCGACGGGAGTAAGTTGGTGGGGTTCGGAGTTCTAGCCCATAAGGTGCGGGGAAGAGAGCATAATCAACTTCAAATCGACCTGATGTATGTTACTCGGGAATATCGAAGACGGGGCATCGGTCGGCAAATTTTCGCCGCATTAAGTAAAGCTGCCATCGAAAAAGGAGCAGAATACCTCTATATCTCCTCCACAGAAACTGAATCTGCGGTGAAGTTCTATTCGAGCTTTGGTTCTTCTATCGCGTCAGAAGTCGATGAGGAGCTTTTCAACAAAGAACCTGATGACATTCATATGCTGAAAAAATTGTGAGTCGAAGTGGGAAAAAAGGAGGAGTAACATGAATTCAGAGTTCGCATTTATTGAGTTCCCCCAGTTAAAAACAGAACGGTTCATACTGCGGAGAGAAGAAGAAAAAGATCGCTATGATATTTTCGAACTTTATTCAAAAGAAGCTGTTGTGAAATATATGCCATGCATACCATTTGCTTCAGTCGAAGATGCGATAAATGAAATGAATTGGTATCAGAAAATTTTTAAGGAACAATCCGGTTTACGATGGATGATTGAAGATAGTGAGTCCAAAAAAGTGATTGGAACATGTGGATTTCTAAACTACGAGAAGATACACAATCGTATTGAAATTGGTTATGACCTAAATCCTGATTTTTGGGGAAAGGGTATTATGACAGAGGTAGTGAAATGTATCATGCATTTTGGTTTTTTGACTATGAATGTCAATAAAATTGAAGCGAAAGTGGAACCAGAGAATGAGGCGTCGATGCGATTGATGTATAGGCTCGGCTTCCACAAAGAGGGTGTCTTAAGGCAACATGAGTTCGAAAAAGGCAAATATGTGGACCTTGTTGTCTTTTCTAGATTGAAGAGCGAATATGAACCTTCAGATCAATAAAACGGCTTAAGCTGCCTTTTCTATTTTGCTAACACTGAGCACTCCACACATGTGGAGTGCTCAGTGTTAGCGTTATATCCGTAATGAATGAGAACATTCTCTGGAAATGATGTGATGAACAACAAGCTTTTCGAGCAACCTCAGACAATTCAATCTCCCCGGTCAAGTTCATCTCGATGTAGTCCATAGCCTGATTCATCCTAGTAAGCCAATCCATTCGTCCACCTCCTTTCGATATGAAGTATAAAATAACGGTAGATTCGGATCGCAACTATTTGTGATCAATTAAGTTTGCCCTTTAGGAATAGTTTTACTCGGGCATAGGTTTTCTTCCACAAGCCATAAAAAATAACATCATTGCATGAGCGTCTGGGGAACTATCAAAATTTTTATAGGATTTATTTAGCTCATCATACTCATACTCCGTAATAACCCCACTCTGATAGAATCCAGAAAAACGGTTTATATCAAATTGTCGTTTGAATCCCTCGATACTTTGTAAATCACTATGTTGAACGATTGCTTCTAAATCAACATCTGTAAAGCCTGAATCAGATAATATCCGTGGCAAGCTTCTTCCAATATTTCTGTTGCCGCCCATTGAAGCTTGCATCCTCGACAGTTTTTTTAATATTGATTGCAATACGTCTAGTTCAGGTTGGATAGCGCCAAATACTCCATCATCGATATCAATAATTATGAGCGTTCCACCCGGTTTGAGTACGCGTCTAATTTCTTTTGCTGCTTGCAACGGGTTATGTAGATGAAGGAATAAGAGACGTGCAATAGCAAAGTCATAATAATCATTAGGTAAATCAGTATTGTAGACGGATGCTTTAGTGAATTTAAGTCTTGATTCGGGTATGTGATTTAAGCGTTGCTTAGCCTCTTTAAGTAAAATATCGTCGATATCCAATGCTGTAATTTCACTGCCCGGCAAGTTATCAAGTAATTTTTCCGTAACGAATCCCGGACCACTGCCAACTTCCAATACCTTCATTCCATCCTCTAGTCCAAACCATTTCAGTGTGCGATATTCTTTTTCCCAGCCCATTAATGCTTGTTCTTTTAAGCGTAGTAACTCTGCTTCAGCACCAATACTAACATTCTGAAAGTTATATGTTGAATTACGTGCTTCCAAGATTATTGCCTCCAGTCAGATTATAAGTTTCATAGGATATAATAACGCTAACATTAAAAGGGATAAAAGCGAAAAATATTAAAGTTGATTTCCTATTTTTTACTTGAAGAAGAAACTTTCCGTATCAAATTTCGACAGAGTCAGTCAAAATTTTATTAAACAAAGGTCAATTGTAATTGTATTCCAGTCATTTATGTTAAGATGGTAGGAGTAATTACCATTCTTATGTCGACTAATGGAGGCGCTTTCTTATGGATCAACAATTGCAGCAAGAGGGTTACTTTGGAGAGTTTGGTGGCAGCTTTGTTCCGCCGGAATTGCAGGAAGTGCTGAGTTATTTGAGTGAGCAATTTAATAAATACAAAGACGACCCAGATTTTAAGGAAGAGCTTCGTTACTATCTCAGTGAATATGTTGGCCGCGAGAATCCGCTGACGTATGCAGAGCGGTTGACCAAAGCCTGGGGTGGGCCGAAGATTTACTTAAAGCGTGAGGATCTGAATCATACCGGAGCACATAAGATCAACAATGCAATTGGCCAGATTCTGCTTGCTAAGCGGATGGGGGCTAAACGGATTATCGCTGAGACTGGAGCGGGCCAGCACGGTGTTGCTACGGCTACTGCTTGCGCTATGTTTGATATGGATTGTGTCATCTACATGGGAGCCGAAGATACGCGGCGCCAGGCCCTTAACGTGTTCCGAATGGAACTGCTCGGTGCAACGGTTGTACCGGTACATAAAGGCCAAGGACGACTGAAGGACGCAGTAGATGAAGCGCTGGATGATCTGGTCCGTAATTATAAAAATACGTTTTATTTGTTAGGATCCGCAGTGGGGCCGCACCCGTTCCCAACGATGGTCAAGCACTTTCAGGCCATTATTAGCGAAGAATCGAAGCTTCAGATTATGGAAAAAGAAGGCCGTTTACCAGATGCGGTAGTGGCCTGTACAGGCGGGGGAAGCAATGCGATCGGTGCATTCGCCCACTTCATCGATGAGCCGACTGTCCGCTTAATTGGCGTTGAGCCCGATCAAGCGCCATCCTTAACCGAAGGTGTACCGAGCGTCATTCATGGCTTCAAGTGTTTAGTTCTGCTGGACGAGGAAGGCCAGCCAAGAAAGACCTATTCGATCGCCGCTGGACTTGACTATCCGGGCATTGGACCGGAGCATAGCCACCTGAAGGTAACGGGCCGTGCTGAATATGCAACAGTTACCAATGAAGAAGTGCTGGCGGCTTTTCAGGAACTGTCTCGCACAGAGGGAATTATTCCTGCCCTGGAGAGCGCACATGCGATTGCACATGCGAAGAAGCTGGCGCAGACGATGAGCCAGGATCAGATCATCATCGTCAATCTGTCCGGCCGTGGGGATAAGGATGTCGAACAAGTGTATCAATTACTCAAATAACATAGCGGATGCATCACTTATATATTAAATGCAGGTATGCAAGACGGAAGGGCGCCCTATCGGGTGCCCTTTGATTTTTCTCTATAGAGGATAGTGCTTTTGGGGCTTTTTTAATGTCAGATCAAGATGGTGAGCTTGTCGGGGAACCTTTGCTTTCATCCACAGAGATTTGAAATACATCGACTAAGATTAGGTAACAACGAGATTCCGGACAGGGCTGCTCATTTTTTCACTTTCTTGTGGTTTGCTTAGTTCTAATAAGTTATTTTTCTTACGCTGGGGATGTGATAATCTGAATGCATGGTAGTTGAGGAAGACTTTTTAGAGTCAGAAGATCAAACCATGAGTGGAAGATGCTATGGTTCTTGGTTCTGAAAAAAATGTTGTAGGTTATATCGATTGTATAAAGAGAAATAGGCGTGTTCTGAAATTTTAATACAGGAGGAATTCAAGTGAGCTATGATTTAATGGCTTTCGAGCCGTCCAAGGCGCCGAAGGAAAGGGAAGCATTTATGGATTGGTATGAGCAGCAAGTGCAATGGTCGGAAGACCATGAATATAATGCTCCTTCCGTTTGCTCCGAGGCGTTACAGCACTTTTACAGTGAGCTGGCGGAACATTTCCCCAATATGAATGCAGATGATGAAATTTTTGAAGCTATGGAGGAAGCTGGAACTGATAACCGCTTGACCGACTACTCGCTTGGTTCTGCCGTCATCTATGCGGCTTTTGCTTATTCCGTTGCTGAGGAGGCCTATACGACAATGCGGGAATTAGCATTAAAACACATGGTGGGCTTTTTTGATGTCAGTAGCGACAACGGTGAAATCGTTTTTCCGTAATATTGCAGCATCCGCTGAACAGATTCGGTGGTTCCCTGAATGAGAAGAGAGGAGAAGGTGAAGTATTTTGAAAGCGAATCGGATGGAAGCGTTCAGCGATGGCGTGTTGGCGATCATAATTACGGTTATGGTGCTGGAATTTAAAGTGCCGGAAGACCATGACTGGTATTCGCTGATCACGCTTGGCCCCAAGGTTTTAAGCTACATCTTCAGTTTTGTATATATTGGAATCTACTGGAATAATCATCACCATCTACTACACATGGTTCGAACGATGAACGGGCGTTTAATGTGGCTCAACTTACTGCTTCTTTTTTGGTTATCCCTTATACCGTTCACGACAGCTTGGATGGGTGAAAGCCATTTTGCAGCAACACCAACGGCGTTATACGGTATTATTTTACTACTCGCGTCGATATCGTACTGGCTGCTTCAGCGCGCGATTATTAACCAGCATCCCGGCGATTCCCCATTGGTTCTGGCGATGGGCAGAGATTTGAAGGGGAAATTATCTCCCGTGCTCTACTTGACCGCATCCTTGACTGCCTATGCGAGTCCTTGGATATCCGGCTTCTTTTTCCTACTTGTGGCATTGATCTGGTTCATACCGGATAAGCGAATTGAGCACGCTCTGCGAGGCCATCAAACTTAAACAGATTAATGCCAGTTACTCGATAATTGCGCTACAGGGGTGTTAGAAAAAGAAGACATTAACCTTCGGGGAAGATGTCTTCTTTTGGTATTCACTTTATATAAGTTCTTATCAACAAATGAAGGCAAGTCGCCCGCAAAGATCACCGTTGGCGTGGCACTGCTGACACAATTGCGTTGGAGTATTAGGAGATTCATCGTTTCCAGTTGAAACACTCCTTCAATACCAAATACTTGAAAAGATTCCTTTGTTTCAATACGATAATTCATAGATTCTGCTCCTTATCGTAATAAGGAAGAAGAGACGAGGAAAAGCTTTAAGTTCAACTCCATTTTGACGTGCTATTGAAGGAGTGACTCCATGAAGCGAATGAAAAGCTCGGGCGATCCATATCCGTATTTAAATGCGATACCGATGATTCTCGTAATATCGCTGTTTTGTAATTCAAGCGCGGCTAAGGTTAACCGCCTACATCGAATATATTCTGCAAGCGTTATATCCGTAATGAATGAGAACATTCTCTGGAAATGATGTGATGAACAACATGCTTTTCGAGCAACCTCAGACAATTCAATCTCCCCGGTCAAGTTCATTTCGATGTAGTCCATAGTCTGATTCATCCTAGTAAGCAATCCATTACTCTACCACCTTTCAATATGAAGTATAAAATAACAGCAATATAAGTGATGGAATTCGTCGTTCATCAGTCTTCTTAAACTGGGAAAATTGTTCGTTGACAAACCTCTCTTGTTTGATTTCATCTGCTGCTTCCAGCGTGTATCTTGGTGTAGCATTTAATGTTTGAAAAATTATATTTTGTACAGGAAGGAAGTTAATCATGCTATTTCGAAAGGCGACTACGACCGATATACCACAGTTAATTAAATTTCGTAAGATATTGCTATGTAATGAGGACAACAGTAGTATGGATGAAACATTTAGAAACTACTTTGATTCCTCATTATCAGACAAGTCGCTCGTTGTATGGGTTGCTGATGATGGAGGAGTAGTTGTATCTGCAGTATGTTTTTGCTTATGTCAATTTGCACCACGATTTGAAAATCCCTCTGGATTGGTTGCATACATGACTAATGTTTTCACAATCCCAAATTACCGTCGACAAGGTATAGTATCCAAACTTGTTAGTGAAGCAATAGACTATTTGAAGGCACAAGGAATTAGAAAAATCCTGCTACATTCGTCTGATATGGCTAAATCGATGTATGAAAGTCTTGGTTTTGTTGAAGGAAAGAACTTCATGTCAATAAATATTTGATTCATTAAAATTAACTGTGCGAGATAATAAGGCTGCAGGGGAACTAGCATCACAAACAACCTTGATTAAAGGATGGCTCTGAAACTAGACCTAAAAACTTGCCGTTTCGTCTAGAGATGGGAATCTTATCATAAGTAACGGCAAGCTTTTACTATATTGACTTTGACGTCGCGGCGTTCTCTACACTTCAAATAAAGGAAAGGAGGCTGCTTATGGAGCTCGTAACCATCAGCGAAGTATCAAGGCATTATCAAGTGACGACCAGAACGCTTAGATACTATGAACAACTAGGGCTTATATCAAGCTCAAAATTAGAGGGCTATGCTTATCGTACTTATAATCAATGTGCCCTCCGGCGTCTTCAGCAGATTATCATTCTAAGAAAGCTCAATATTCCGCTCAAACAAATTGCCAGCATTCTTGAGAATGAAGATGTCAGAGCGACTGTAGAAATTTTTAAAGAAAGAGTCAAAGAGGTAACCGGTAGAATCGATTCGTTGACAACGATCAAGGAAATCATACTTAAGCTCATCGAAGGGCTGGAAAACAGTCACCAGCTTGATATCAATCAAAATATGCTAAACGATGAAGCCCTACTGCGCGAAGTAGCCTCCTTATCCTTAACCTATCTCGATTTGAAGGAGGATAAGTCAATGAAGGATTTAAACAAAGCTGCGGAGACATTACAGACGATTGAAAATGTGAGGATTGTCCACGTGCCGCCCTTTACCGTTGCGTCTAGCCATTTTATCGGGGAAAATCCCGAAGAGCATGCAGGGAAGCAGTTGTATCAGTTCGTACAGGAGAGCCAGTTGTATAACGTGAAGCCGGATGCCCGGGTATTTGGTTTTAATCATCCAAACCCATCTAATGAAAGACCATTCTATGGATACGAGTTTTGGGTTACTATTCCAGAAGAATGGGATGTTCCTGCACCACTTGTGAAAAAGAAGTTTGCTGGCGGGTTGTATGCAGCGCATACGATAACACTTGATAATTTCCAAGAGTGGGAATTGTTATCGCGCTGGGTTTATCAGGATAATCCGAAGGTTGAAGCGAATACTTTGGACGACAATGGGGAGTTTATGAACGGCTTGTTAGAGGAACATTTGAATTATGTCTACCATTGCCATCTTAATCAGCCATGGAATGACCAGAATCAAATTGACCTGCTGTTCCCAATCAAACTGAAAAATTCATAGCTGCAAAAGTGTTTACAGAAACGCATCGGCTCTTGGAGTCGGTGCGTTTTTTACCTGATATTAAAACTTGCGCCACATATTTAGGAAAGACACGTTCCAAGCGAAATTTTTTTCCTCATCTACCCAACCTTTTCCGTTTTCTTTGCAGTATTTAGTTAAGTGCCATTTGATAAGAAGGAGCTTCAAGTGATGGATAAACAACAAGCCGATCGTGTCATTAAGGAATACATCAAGCCGTTGTATGGATTTGCTTTGAACAAAACAGGCAATATCGCCGAAGCGGAGGAACTGGCCGGAAGAATGACGCTGGAGGTTTATCAGGCGCTTCTCAATAAGACGGAGTTTCTCGATCTGAACAGCTACGTCTTTAAGATCGCGCATTATGTGTGGGCGAAATACGTCGGTGAGAAAGTAAAAGCGACCAACCAATTGACGATAGATGATAACGAGGTGATGTACAGAGACGAGGCCTTCGACGCAATCATCCGTCAAGAAACAGCTGGTGCATTGCGGCGGGAAATCGCCTTTTTATCTCACCAGCAACGGGAAATCGTAGTCAAGTACTATTACGGTGGCCTGAAAATCCGCGAAATCGCGGCTGTGATGGAGCTTTCCTGTGGCACAGTCAAATGGCACTTATTCGAAGCGAAAAAGGAGCTAAAACACAAGATGAACACAATCCGATCAATGGGCAAACTCGGCATTAACCCGATCCGTATGACAAATTTAGGACACAGCGGATCCCCCGGCAACAAAGGCGACACCTCCGACTTTCTAGCGACGGCAATCAGACAAAATATCGCATTCTCTGCTTATCACAAACCGCTCACGGTTAATGAAATCGCTGAAGAATTGGGCATTTCACCAGTATTTATCGAAGATGAAATCGAATCACTGGAAGAATACGGATTCATGGATCAATTATCGGGTGGGAAATATCGCACCAATATGTATATTGAAGATCCATCCCAATTGAAAAGTGAGGCATTACACCGTTTGTTCAAAGTGTATGCCGAGATTGTGGCCGAGCATCATTTCAAGCAATTTTTCTCAATGGTCGAATTGTTCCAAGAATCGGGTGTCTACATTCCGAGCGGTGATGTCAATGTACTGTTGTGGAGTCTCATTCCGTATGCCGGTAAACAGTTGAGCTTCAAGGAGCTCAATAAGGTGAGTCATATAGATGTTTCAGTCAGCCGCAAAGACGGTGGCCATTATGCCGCTTTTGCAGCAATCGATAGAAAGTATGACGTCAGCTTTGACCGCCTTCAATATTTCTTTAACGGTGATATGAACCGGGATTCCGATGAACACGGACTGAAGGCATGGCAAGCCGATACCTGGTGGTGTGGCAGACAGGGAGGCTGGAGAGACAATCTAAGTTCGGATTTCATCAACCTGATGCACGTGATTAATGGGAATTTGCCGCAAAACGATGTGAATATTGATGCGTATCGCCGTCTATTCGAGAAGCAGTATCTGCTGCGAACGGAGAACGGACTTGAAGTTAATATTGTTTATTGCAAAGATAAGCAAACAGGAGAACGTCTGCGAGCGGCGATTCCACAACCGTCCGAAATAATCAAAGAAGCTGCAGCGAAGTTGGACCAGGAGGTCTATCGATTAAATCTTGACGGCCAGCCAGAACAAGCTCATAAATATGTGCGCTACTGGTCGCAGAACAGCTTGGCGTCAGGGACAATGCGTGCCTATGTACTCAAACATTTGGTCGACAGCGGCATGTTAAAAATACCTGATCCGCACCGGCAAAAAGGTATTTCTACGATCATGTTCATGAATCAAAGCTAACGCGGGGTTACCACCGCTAAATTAACATCATGCTTTTTGAAGGACGTTCGGTTAACAAGTCGAATTAAGTTAGATTAAGAGAAGGGCCAACCTGCAAAGGATGGCCCTAAAAACTGCGGACCCAGTCCTTCCCTTGGATTGCGTTCATCTTATTGAAAAATGATTGGGTGCGTGCAACGAATTGAATGCCAAGTTGTTTGTCAAAAAGGTTATAATCAATTGATGAATTTTATCGATAGGGGGAACTTGAATTGAATGATTCCGTGCTAAAGTTCTATGATGAGAGTGCAGAAGATTACCATCTTATATTTGTTGATTGGGATCAAGCAATTTCACAACAAGGTGAGGTTCTCGACAAAGTTATCAAATCAAAATTGAATATTTCTAACACGCATAACATTTCACTTCTGGACTGTTCGTGCGGTATAGGTACACAAGCAATCGGATTGGCGAAATACGGCTATAAAGTAAGTGCGACTGATATTAGTCCTGTTTCCGTTAAAAGAGCAGAAAAAGAAGCGGTATCCCGCGGGGTTCATATAAACTTTGGAGTAGCAGATTTTCGCTCGTTAGATAAAGATGTATCGGGATCATTTGATATAGTTCTGTCCGCCGACAATGCTATTCCGCATCTTCTTACAGACGGAGATTTAAATAAAGCTTTTCAAAATATCCATACAAAACTTAATCCGGATGGTTTGTTGTTAGTTACCATAAGAGACTACGATGCATTGGTAAAAGAGAAACTATCAACGACACAGCCGCGTGTTTTCGATGAGGGGAAGAGGATTGTTTTTCAGGTATGGGATTGGGCGGAAGACGGAAAAACGTATACGACTAACCAATTTATCGTGCAAGAAATGAACGGTGAATGGAAAACAACACATAATAAAACTAAGTACAGAGCATTGTTGCGAGAGGATATTAACAAAGCATTGAGTGTGACTGGTTTCAGCGATGTTGAGTGGCATTTCCCCGCTGATACAGGCTACTACCAGCCTATAGTGACCGCTCGAAAATTTTATTCTCAAGTTGCTGCAGTGATGGGGAGCGAAATTGATGAGTAAGAAGATTTACACGCGAAGAAAGTCAGAGAATTTAGAAGAAACCATACGGATGAAAGCATACATGTTTTAAAAAAATATAAGACCAAAAGCTTTGCAAATACTAGGCTCTTTGAATAACTTGAGTTTTGATGTACAGAAGTCCCCCAGAGGGGGATTTTCTGTGTCAACCTTTTTGTGAAATTTAACATTTATTTTAAGACACTATATTTTTTTGTAGTCGCCCGGACTAACTCTTCCTCGCCCCAAACAATAACCCCAACAATTTTTGTTTCCTCAGTTTCTTTTGAAGATATCTCAAGCGAATACTGATTGAAGGCATTGTTCAGAGACTGTCCGATTTGTGAGAATACTATGTATTTTATTTCAGCAGCATCTATCGGCAACAGTTTGATTAATGAATGAAGCTGATTTGTAATAGCAATTGAACGACTTATGTGCTTAATGACCATTATACATGCTTCTCGATTGGAAGATAAAGTAATATTTTCTTGGTATATAAGCTGAACAAAAGATGGTAATAACAAGCGGGGAGGAGCGAAGGTGGATGTTTATATATCAATTCTTTTTAGTAAGGATTAGGGTACGCAAAAAAAGGTGACCAAACGGATTTCTCCGTGGTCACCTTTTTGATGTAGCCCATGTCTATTTGAACTTTGGGCAATGCGTTCTTAATCCGAAACTTTTAGACGATCTGCGTCGCAGGCTCAATCTTCTCCGCATACTCAATCGTCCCGCCGCCAAGGCACTGTTCGCCTTGATAGAAGACAACGGCTTGTCCTGGCGTAATCGCTTTTTGTGGCACGTCAAATGCTACATGCACCGTTCCGTCCTCGCGGGCAGTCAAGGTTACGCCTTGGTCCGGCTGACGATAACGGAACTTCGCTACACATTTCAGCGGCTCCGCGCCGAGCTCTATGCCGTTGATCAAGCTTACTCCGGAGGCTACCAGCCCGGTGGAGTAGAGGCTGTGATGCTTGTCGCCTTGCACTACGTACAGGATGTTGCGGCTCAAGTCCTTCTCAGCCACAAACCATGGCTCGCCATTGCCCGATCCGCCGATGCCAAGTCCTTGGCGTTGTCCCAGGGTGTAGTACATCAGCCCTTCATGACGGCCTTTGACTTCGCCGGTAGCGATGTCGACCATGTCGCCCGACTGGGCTGGCAGGTACTGACTGAGGAATTCACGGAAGTTGCGCTCTCCGATGAAGCAGACGCCGGTGCTGTCTTTTTTCTTTGCAGTATATAGACCTGCTTCTTCGGCAATTCTCCGTACTTCCGGTTTCGGCAGATGACCGATCGGGAACATGGCTTTGGAGAGCTGGTACTGATTCAATGCGTTCAGGAAGTATGTCTGATCTTTGTTGTTGTCGACACCGCGCAGTAGCTTGTACACGCCATCTTCCTCAACCACGCGGGCATAGTGCCCGGTAGCCACATAATCTGCGCCGAGCTGCAGCGCCTTGTTCAGGAATTCCCCGAATTTGATCTCACGGTTGCACATGACGTCAGGGTTGGGGGTGCGTCCAGCCTTATATTCATCGAGAAAATAGGAAAAGACTTTATCAAAGTATTCCTTCTCGAAGTTTACGGTATAGTAAGGGATATCAATCTGCTCGCAGACGCGGCGAACATCCTCTGCATCCGTTTCCGCCGTGCAAACGCCGAATTCGTCGGTATCGTCCCAATTCTTCATGAAGATGCCGATGACGTCATAGCCCTGCTGCTTGAGCAGAAGCGCCGTGACGGAGGAATCGACTCCTCCGGACATGCCGACGACGACACGTGTGTCTTGCTTTGCTTTTGTCATCGTAATCACCATTTCTGTGCAAAATATGAAGCGAACGGGCCGAAGCATTTATGAAACACCCGGCTCAATTTGTATTATAACATACCTGTCTACCACAGACTGTCCATTTTAGGCTGAAATCAGCCAAAAAAGCCCAAAGTCATGACAATTTGTCCACTGGGAGAGAACATTCTTGCAAAAAGTTACGTTTTGTTCTCCAAATGTGGCCGCAGATATGTTAACATAAACTCATAGGAAACATCGGAATACGTTGAAATGTAAGTTTTGTATTACCCGACAAATGATTATACTATAAACAGCAACTAAACCGAAAGAGGTGCCCCTTTGAAAATATCGACAAAAGGACGTTACGGATTAACAATCATGATGGAGCTTGCCATGAAATTCGGTGAGGGTCCAACATCACTTAAAAGCATTGCTGAGAAAAATGGATTGTCTGAACATTATCTGGAGCAACTGATCGCTCCCCTGCGGAACGCAGGTCTTGTAAAAAGTATTCGCGGAGCCTATGGCGGTTACATTCTGTCCCGCGAAGTTGCTACCATCACTGCTGGAGATATTATCCGCGTATTGGAAGGTCCTATTTCGCCTGTCGATTTTACGGAAGAAGATGACCCGGCCAAGCGCGATCTGTGGCTGCGTATCCGCGACAGCATCGCTGATGTTCTGGATTCCACTTCATTGTCGGATCTGATTAACTTCAAAGAAGAGAATCATGCCGATAACTATATGTTCTACATCTAAAGAAATGTTTTAATAGAAGTCCTTCTCAAGAAATTTGGGGAGGACTTTTTTTGCGAGCTAAATCATTCCGTCAGAATTGACAAAGCAAATATATTCAGTGCAATTGAAAATATAATCATCAAGCGGATAAAAGAGTTCAGCTATAACATGTTTTATCGAATCAGCGTAGCTTGAGAAAATTTCCTTCTCTATAATGATAGCTCTACAAAAAACATCCAAAGCAGTAAATAACATTTTCAAATGCTGGGGATTACCTTTATACGAATTCTTTTTAAATAATCTATAATATGTGATTGCAATGTATTAGCCCCCTAGCTCTCATTTATCATGTTCCTTCTATCGGAATCCCCCAGGTACTTTTCAACTATACTCATTCTTTCCCCTGCCTAACTGGTATCTAATGAATATAATTAATCTCAACTAATTTCGGAGGTGTGTTCTTATGCGACAGAGAAACTTGGCTGCTTGTTCACTCACAGTATGGAAAGGAAGAACAGACCGGTAGAACTTTCGCACGGCTTAGACTGGGACTCATGAAGCTGGGATGAACGTGTACGGATGATTCTGCCGTTAATAGAGAGGCGGACCCGGTTTTATGAAAAGCAAGCTAAATGCAAGACATGTGTATTCCTTTATGGGATTTTGGACATCCCTTGCCAATGCCACGATGTTTACTACCTATGCGGTGTATCAGGTCATTACCCTTGGTCTTAGTCCGCTGCAGCTGCTGATGGTGGGTGTGGTGCTGGAGCTAACGGTATTGATTTTTGAAGGGATTACCGGCGTGATCGCGGATGTGTACAGCCGCAAATGGTCGGTGATCATAGGTATGTTCATCTTAGGTGTAGGCTTTGTAGTTGAAGGTAGTGTACAGGCACTGGAGAGCAGTGTTCCGTTGTTTTCGGCTTTTGCGTGGCTGTTAGTGTCGCAGCTTTTCTTTGGCATTGGGTACACGTTCACGAGCGGTGCTGACATTGCCTGGATTGTAGATGAGGTCGGCGAGCAGGAGGCTGGACGTGTTTTTCTGACTGCCAAGCGGCTGAGTCTGTTCGGAACACTGGCTGGTATCGGCATTAGTGTAGGGCTGTCTATGATCCAGTCGAATCTGCCCTATGTGGCTGCAGGCTTGATGTATCTGGTACTGGGATTCTTTCTGATCCGCTATATGAGGGAGACGAAGTTTGTCAGACCGGAGAAGACGGAGGGAACGTCATTTGCACATTTGAAAAGTATGAAAACTGCTTGGTTATCTGGAGCAGGCATGATTCGCCGTCATCCGGTTTTGCTGATGCTACTGCTCGTTACCGTGTTCAGCGGTGCGGCGTCGGAAGGATATGATCGGTTATGGCAAGCACATCTGATTACAGACATCGGATTTCCCGCAGGGATAACGGCCTCGGTAGCGGTGTGGGTTGGATTGATCTCTCTGCTGTCGACACTGGTCAGTCTGCCGGTGGTCTGGCTTGCGGAGAAAAAAATGGATATCAACAGCCGGCCGCTGATCGTCTTTAGTCTGATTGTACTGACTGCTTTACGGATCGGGGCAATCCTGCTCATGGCATTTGCTCCCGGCTTCGGATGGGCGCTTGCCGCTGTGCTTCTGCACGATACAGTCATGACCCTGAACGGACCGATTTACAATACATGGCTCAATCAGCACGTCGAGAGTAAGTCACGGGCAACGGTGATCTCGATGATGAGCCAATCCGATGCCCTGGGTCAGTCGGCGGGCGGACCACTGGTAGGCTGGATCGGCAATCGTTTGTCGGTTCGGGCCTCCATCGTCACTTCAGCAGTATTGCTAATGCCAGTTCTTGGGCTATTCGCCAGACAAATCCGAGCTCGGACATCAGAAAAACAGGGCGGTTAAGGCGATTTTCTGATATACTTGACAATACAGTGTTGCTCAAACAAAACGGGCACTGTCCCTTATGGGACGGTGCATCCGTTTTTTCTTGCGCCTCCAAGGCATTATATTTTATGAATAGAGGTGTGCCGGGTGATTCTGGTAAGCTCATGTTTGGCAGGAATGAAAGTAAGATATAACGGCACCGATTGCTTGCATGGAAGCATTCAGAAACTCCTGGACGAGAATAAGGCTGTGGCGGTCTGCCCAGAATTGCTGGGCGGCTTCTCTACCCCACGGGAGCCGGCTGAGATCGTTGGCGGAGACGGGTACGATGTGCTAGAAGGAAAGGCCCGAGTGATGGACAGGTCTGGAGTCGATGTGACTGAGCTGTACCTTCGTGGCGCGCAGATAACGCTGAACAAGGCTCAGGAGATCGGAGCCACCATGGTTGTGCTGAAGGAGAACAGTCCGTCTTGCGGCAGCGCAATGATCTATAACGGTGAGTTTTCAGGTGAGAAGATTGCCGGGGATGGCGTCACCACTGCACTTCTGCGTAAGCATGGTATCACCGTGTTCTCCGAGGATAATCTGGCCGGCCTGTTTGAGTGATCGATAAAAACATATAAGCCGAACAAATGAAATGAACAAAAAGCGAAGATGAGCGAACGAAGAAGTTAGAACTGTAGGCGCAAAGCTCTCGCCTGGAAGCTTTCCGTAGAAAGCTAGCACCGGAACACAGACTTTTTGAAAGATTTCAATTACTAGAAGCGGTATATCCCCTTCATCAGTAGTCTTAACGGTGAAAAAGAGGGCTATCTCCCCAACTAATGGCATTTTTGCACCTTATTTTTCCTTGATATAGGCAAATGGGGGGAATAAGGGCATTATTGTATCTTATTTCTCGAAAAAAGCACGCTGGACGGGTATTCTGGGAGAATTAAGGTACATTATTGCACTTAATTTCCATTAACCCTTAGCTGTAGAGGATTTAAGGTGCAAAAATGCCTTTAATTACACTTCGATACTTCTTATTAATGTGTTCTAGATTTGCAATAACTTTTTTTGGCAAATATCCGTCTTCGGCGTTATAATCAAATCATCAATTCCCATATTTATAGAAGTGGAGAACTTTAGCTATGAAATCCATCTATTTGGACCATGCTGCCTCAACCCCGATTCATCCTGAGGTAGCGAAGGTCATGCTGAATATAATGACAGAAAGCTATGGCAATGCGTCCAGTGTGCACCAATTCGGGCGTTCGGCCAAAAGAATTTTGAACGGGGCGCGTGATTCCATCGCGGCCTTTTTGGGCTGTTTCCCCGACGAGTGGGTGTTCACTGGTGGAGGAACAGAGAGTGACAATCTGGCATTGTTCGGTGCTGCGGCTTCTTCTACTGACAAAGGTCGTCATATCATTACCACGATGATTGAGCATCATGCAGTGCTGCATACCTGCGAGGAACTGGAGCATCAAGGGTATACGGTTACTTATCTACCTGTTGATGAGACAGGCCTTGTTTCTGTAGCTGATGTAGAGGCCGCTTTGCGTGAAGACACCGTGCTGATCAGTGTGATGTATGCCAACAATGAAGTGGGCACTGTTCAGCCGATTGCAGAGATCGGCCGGTTGGCTGGGGAGCGGGGTATCCTGTTTCACGTCGATGCGGTTCAGGCGCTAGGAGCGCTGCCGATCAAGCTGCGTGAGCTTCCTGTGGATTACATGAGCTTCACCGCTCACAAAATAAATGGCCCACAGGGGATCGGCGGTCTCTATGTACGGCGCGGTGCGCCGGTGCATCCAAGGCTGCACGGCGGTTTGCAAGAACGTGGCCGGCGTGCAGGCACAGAGAATCTGGCTGGCGCAGCCGGGTTCGCGAAGGCGGTAGAGCTGGCGGTTCAGGGGCAGGAGCAGCGCAGCGCGAAGGCGCTGGAACTGCGGAAGCTGCTGCAGGATGAGCTGACCCGTTTGGTTGGAAACGAGGGATTCGTGGTGAACGGGAATTCCGAACATTTTCTACCGGGAATATTGAATGTGAGCTTTCCGGGGGTTCGGACCGATGTCATGCTGATGAACCTGGACATGGAGGGAATTGCCGCAGCCAGTGGCTCGGCCTGCACCTCAGGATCACTGGAGATTTCCCATGTGCTGCAAGCGATGAAGCTCCCTGGGAATCTTTTGGACACGGCGATTCGTTTTAGCACGGGTTTGGGTAATACTACTGAAGAAATAGAGCATGTTGCCCAAAAAGTTGCAACCATTTTGAATCGGCTGCGTAGTAGAGACTAGGCATTTTTGCGGTTCTGATATGGAGTGATGGAATTTGGGCATCCGGCTCGTTGGAATTCCGAATAACACTTCACAATCAGGGGGACCAGGAACAGCCATGAAACTTCAGGATATGATCGGCCTTGCTGTATTTGAGGTAGAGGAAGGTCAGGTAGTCGGAAAAATTGTCGATATTCTAGTGGATTCAAACTGGAAGATTACGGGTATTGAACTGGAAAGCAAAACTTTTTTCACCAATCATGTGAAAGTTGTGGCATGGAACGAAATGATCGCCTATGGCGAGGATGCTGTCATGATTCGCAGTAAAGAGTCGATTGAAAAGGCAGAAGCTGACCACATACCATATACTTTTCTTCTGGGCAAACGTAAATTGAAGGATTTGCAGGTTATTACTGCAGCCGGAACGATACTGGGCCGGATCTCCGATGTTTATTTTGACCAAAAGATGGGAAACACAATAGTAGCGCTGGAAATCAGTGACGGACTTGTGACTGATTTGATCGAAGGCCGCAAATGGCTGCCTTGTTCTGAAGAGATGTCTATCGGTGAGGATACCGTCATGGTGCCCGCGATGAGCGAAGAACGGCTACAGAAAGCCATTAATATTGTTAACGGATAGGTGGAATATTTATTATGAAGTGTCCAAACTGTGGCTCTAAAGATATTGGCAAGATCGGCTCGCATCAATTTTATTGCTGGGGCTGCTTTATTGAATTAACGGTGAACGGGGAGAAAATGTCCGTGTACCAGGTGGAGGAAGACGGTACGCTCAGCTCGCTTGACGACCTCTTTCCCGGAGAAGAAATCGCCCAGGATTTCCCGCAGATTCACGCCTCTTCCTAAGCCTTCATTGGAGTTGGTCTGAATAGCGGTACATAGGTCATATAACGTCAATTTCCTTTCAGCGAACCAAAGCTGCAGGGTTATTGGCGTTTTTTGATTTTTCGGACTCTTTTGGGCCGAAGAATAAGCCTTATTTTGGCGCGGCTGGAGTAGAAGCGATTATTTTACTGCGGTAGAACATATACTTATGTACGTAGCCAGTCCAGTTATACCGCAGGAGGTCGCACTCATGGAGCAATGGTCCCAAAGTAAATGGTTCCGCTGGATGATCGGGGTGCTGCTCTCTCTGATCATTTTGTATTTTGTTTGGTTGCTTCGTCCGATGTTGATGGGAATTTGGATGTTTTTAAAAGCAATTCTGGCGCCGTTTCTGGCAGCCATGATTATTTCTTATGTGCTTAATCCTGTAGTCAGCATGCTGGCCGGACGGAAAATGCCGCGAAGTGTCGCTGTTCTGCTCATATATGCCGTATTTCTAACAGCAATTGCCGTCATGGCGATCAATTTGATCCCCATGTTCATCGAGCAGTTGGAAGAATTAAACGAGCATCTGCCGGAAATGACACTCCGTGCCCAGAGCTTGATGAGCGGTATGAACTCCAAGCTGATTCCGCCGGGTGTGGAGATGGGGATGAACAATTGGTTTTTTCAACTGGAAAATCGTTTGGCAGAAGGGATCTCTAACTTTCTTGATAATATCGGCTCTACCATCAACGTGCTGTTCAATGCCTTTATCGTACCGTTTCTTGTTTTCTACATCCTTAAGGACTTTGAAGTGTTTGAACGGACAATTGTGTCGTGTCTACCCCGGTCGCGTAGGAAATCAATTGTTACCCTGTTCAAAGATATCGATGAGGCGCTAGGAAACTATATTCGCGGTCAATTTCTGGTCTGCATAATTATTGGAGTGTTTGCCTATATTGGCTATGCGATCATCGGAATGCCGTATGCGTTGCTATTCGCCAGCGTCGTTGCGGTGTTTAATATCGTGCCCTATATGGGACCCTTTCTCGGCGCAGCACCGGCTATTGTGATGGCTTCGACCGACTCGCTGAAGCTGGTGCTATTGGTTGCACTGGTGAACACCCTGTGCCAGATTGTGGAGAGCAACATTATTTCGCCTCAGGTTGTGGGCCGAACGCTTCATCTGCATCCACTGCTGATTATTTTTGCCTTGCTGGTCGGGGGCGAGGTGGCCGGGATGCTGGGATTGATTCTGGCAGTGCCTTTTTTCGCGGCGGCCAAGGTTGTCATTCAGCATTTCGTGGCATACTATATCAGAAGAAAGCCGGTGTAGATGTGGTTAATGATTGACTACAGGCAGGGCTATTGTATATAATGTTGTGGAATATTACGATTCAAATCTTGAATAGCTGTTCAATGATGAGGAGTATTAGTTCCGAGTAGACCGTTATTGCAGAGAGCCGGCACAAGGGTGCGAGCCGGTTGACGGAAAGGAATGAACTCACCTCGGAGTAACGATGCAAGCCGCAGAAGAGATGCGTTCCCCAGGGGGAGCATCACAGTGTGTGAACCATCGTCGCCTCACCCCCGCTAAAGGGTGCAAAGTGAGTGGCCGGTAAAGCATATCCAGCCGCTAACTAGGGTGGTACCACGGGAATTCAGACCTCTCGTCCCTAGCGATTATACGCTAGGGATGGGAGGTTTTTTTGAAAATATAAGGATTTATAAGTTTTACGCTTATAAACCACCCTTATATTTCTCGCTGAAACGGATGCCGTCACTTAGCGGACGGTTAAGTCGTTTCTACTTGAATATAAGAATGTATATGCTTCGTGCAGTACATACGGCTTATATTTTTTTACGAGAAACGCAGGTCTTCCTCTTCAAGGGGAAGGCACAGCCGTTTCTACTGATTAGCAACACTCCAAGGAGGGGCATGACATGAGCGACAATCAACCAAACAACACAGCCGCTGGCGGCTACCGGGCACAGGCCATTGAACCGAAATGGCAGAAATACTGGGATGATCACAAGACCTTCAAGACTGGTGAAGAGTCTGGAAAACCGAAATTTTACGCACTGGATATGTTTCCGTATCCTTCAGGTGCAGGGCTGCACGTAGGCCATCCGGAAGGCTATACGGCAACTGATATCGTCTCCCGCTACAAGCGTATGCGTGGTTACAATGTATTGCACCCGATGGGCTGGGATGCGTTCGGTCTGCCAGCAGAACAATACGCACTGGATACCGGACAGGATCCGCGGGAATTCACATTTAAGAACATTGATAACTTCCGCCGCCAGATCAAGTCCCTGGGCTTCTCGTATGACTGGGATCGCGAGATCAGCACAACAGACCCTGAGTATTACAAATGGACGCAATGGATATTCATTCAACTCTACAACCGTGGACTGGCTTATGTAGACGAAGTGCCTGTGAACTGGTGTGAGGCACTGGGCACAGTTCTGGCGAACGAAGAAGTAATTGACGGTAAAAGTGAGCGCGGTGGCCACCCTGTCGTGCGCAAGCCGATGCGTCAGTGGATTCTGAAGATTACAGATTATGCTGAGCGCTTGCTGGAGGATCTGGAAGAACTGGATTGGTCCGAGAGCATCAAGGATATGCAGCGCAACTGGATTGGCAAATCGACCGGTGCGGAAGTGACCTTCGCCATCGAGGGCCACGAGTCCAGCCTGCAAGTATTTACGACCCGCCCGGATACTTTGTTCGGAGCCAGCTACTGTGTACTGGCGCCAGAACATGAACTGGTGAACGTAATTACTACCGAGGCACAGCGTGCAGCAATTTCGGAATACCGTGAGAAGGCTTCGCGTAAGAGTGACCTGGAACGTACCGATCTGGCAAAAGAAAAGACCGGCGTATTCACAGGTGCTTATGCTGTAAATCCAGTGAATGGTGCACAAGTGCCGATCTGGATTGCGGACTATGTGCTGGCAGGTTACGGCACAGGCGCCATCATGGCGGTACCAGGACACGATTCCCGCGACTGGGAATTCGCGAAGCAATTCGGTCTGAACATCGTTGAAGTGGTACAAGGCGGTAATATCGAGGAAGAAGCTTACGCAGGAGACGGTCCGCACGTCAATTCCGAGTTCCTGAACGGCTTGAACAATGCAGACGCCATTGCCAAGATGATCTCCTGGCTCGAAGAGAACGGCAAGGGTCAAGGCAAAGTGACGTACCGTCTGCGCGATTGGCTGTTCAGCCGTCAGCGGTATTGGGGTGAGCCGATTCCAATTCTGCATCTGGAAGACGGCACAATGAAGACTGTACCGGAGGATCAGCTGCCGCTGATGCTGCCGCATGTCGATGTCATCAAGCCGTCTGGCACAGGAGAATCTCCGCTGGCTAACGTGACCGAATGGGTAGAGACTGTTGATCCGGAGACCGGTATGAAGGCACGCCGTGAGACCAACACGATGCCTCAATGGGCGGGCAGCTGCTGGTACTACCTGCGCTATATCGATCCGCACAACAATGATGAGATCTGTTCGCCAGAGAAGCAGAAAGAATGGCTTCCGGTGGATCTGTACATTGGCGGAGCCGAGCATGCGGTACTTCACCTCTTGTATGCCCGTTTCTGGCACAAGGTGCTGTACGATATCGGCGTAGTGGATACCAAGGAACCGTTCCACAAGCTGGTGAACCAGGGAATGATCCTGGGTAACAACAATGAGAAAATGAGTAAATCACGCGGTAATGTCATCAACCCGGATGAGATCGTGGACGCTTATGGTGGTGATACACTGCGTGTTTATGAAATGTTCATGGGGCCGCTGGAAGCGACCAAGCCATGGAACGAGAAGGGTGTGGAAGGGATTCATCGCTTCCTGTCCCGTGTATGGCGCCTGTTCGTGAACGAGGACGGAAGCTTGAGCAGCAAGATTACAGCTGATGGCGGTACGGATGAGTTCAAACGGACCTGGAACAAGACGGTGAAGAAGGTTACTGAGGACTTCGAGCACCTGCGCTTCAACACGGCGATCAGCCAGCTGATGATCTTCATCAACGACGCCTACAAGCAGGACACAATCTCCAAGGAAGCAGCCGAGAACTTCGTACAAATGCTGTCGCCGCTGGCGCCTCACTTGGCAGAAGAGCTTTGGCAGCTGCTGGGTCATGAAGATGGCATCAGCTATGTAGCTTGGCCAAGTTATGATGAGGCATGGACTGTGGATGCTGAGGTTGAGATTGTCATTCAAGTCAATGGCAAAATCGTACAACGCGCTCTGATCCCGCAGGATATGGGCCAGGATGAAATGCAGGCTCATGCGCTTGCGCTCCCGAATGTGAGTGCAGCCGTTGAAGGCAAGACTGTACGCAAGATTATTGCCGTTCCAGGCAAGCTTGTAAATATCGTAGTGGGTTAAGCGAAGAACGTAATATTACCCGCAGCATCGGAGTGATCCGTGCTGCGGGTTTTATTTTGCAGAATAAGGGGTGACGCTGTCTGAACGAGGCTTGTTTAAGTAGGGGAATTACTAGCTATCAGGTGAGTCCTGGGGAGTATCGTCCAATCCGAAGAGCAGATTCAGCTTGTCGACATCCTCGTCATATTTGTCATGGGTTGTAGCGATCAGCTGCTCGAACACACCATTTAAACTGAGACGCAAATGGTTCAGAGCTTCTGCTGTAATCCCACCGGGAACGGCAACCCGTTCCTGTAGCTCCTGCGGGCTGAAGTTTCCTTCAGTCAGTAGCTTGCCTGTGCCAAGCAGCATTTCACCGGCCAGACGACTGATTAAAGTCCCGTCAATACCGGTTGTAACGACAGCGGTATCGATCCAGCGCTCGATGAAATAGCTTAGAAAAGCAGGTCCGCAGCTGGAGAAATCAGAAGCAATCCGGGTATGGGCTTCGTTGATCTCTATAGGAACGCCGATAAATGACAGAAGGCTGAGCAACTGCTGCCTGTCTTCCGTATTTAGGCGACTGCCAAAGATGCAAAGAGATGAGCCGCTCTTGACGCAGTGCGTAATGCTAGGGATGACTTTGGCGATTTTGGACGGTAGAACGCCTTCCAGATGATGAAGTTGCACAGGGCTAGTAATGGAAACCACGATTTGCTCTTCTGTTAAGATCGAGCCGATCTCATCTGTCAGCGTTTTGAATTCCAGGGGCTTCACGCATATAAAAAGGATATCGCTTCCGCTAGCAGTCTCGCTGTTGCTCTCGCATAGCTTGATTCCAGGATGCCGCTCTTGAAGCTGCAACAGCCTGCCTGTGCTGCGGTTGCTGGCTAGCACCTGACTTGGCTCAAGTGCACCGGAGGAAATGAACGCGTCAATCAATAGACTGCCCATGCTGCCGGTTCCGATAAATCCTATCTTCATCCTAAGGTTCCTCCTTTCCCATGTTGCTTTTTTGAGGAATGACATGAATTCTCTTCGTTATATGTATGCAGAGTAGCCTTGGACACATGACAGGTTTTGTTTAAAAGGGCAAGTGTTTATATTGCATGGGTTGTATTTATATTCAAAAAAACGAATAGAAGGATACAAAGAAGGGAGTGAAGTTAGGTGAATAAAGGAACAATCATCGGTGGAATAGCCGCAGCGCTTATAGGTAGTGGTTTAATATGGGCCGCGAGCGGCAGTAGTTCCGGTATAGCCGGTTGGGAGACGCTTAATGTCAGTATGGGGCAGGCTATTGGGGTCGCTGTTCAGGAGGAAGGAAAAGTGCCGGCTGGTGAAAAAGGTGGACAGGACAAAGGGGCTTTGGCCGAGTCTGTTCAGCCAGGGGCAGAAGCCGCTTCGGTAGCCGCACCTGTAGCATTGGGGAACGCAACTGATGCGGGGGCAAATATAGGGGCGGCGCTGCCTGCAGGGGCTGCAAATGCCACAAATGCCACAAATGCTACAGATGCTGTGAACGTTGCAAATGCTGCAAACGATACAAATTCTGCAAATGCAGTTTCTCCGTCAGGGCAGCAGGCCTTTGTAGAGGGACAAGCGCCGGGCCAGCCGGGTGGTGGAGCGAGTGGTGGAGCGAATGGTGAAGCGGGTGCTGGAGCAAGTGCTGGGGCAAGCGCCGCAGCACTTGCAGCTGCTCCCCCTGTCCCTCCACCCGCTACCCCCGCTTCCGGACTGATCAATGTAAATACGGCAACCGTAGCAGAATTAATGAATTTGCCAGGAATTGGGGAGAAGAAGGCGCAAGCCATTATCGATTACCGTAACAGTAAAGGTTCTTTCCGAGGTGCGACAGACCTGGGCAAGGTTAAGGGGATCGGACCGAAGGTGCTGGAGAAACTACGGCCGATGGTGGCCTTTTAATCATACTCTCCAAGGGTAGATGGCACTTCTTGTCCTAGTGGACACATGCGGTGATGTGCTACAATAGTAAACAAATATTTTGAAGAAGAGAAGATGGAGATGGAAGATGACTGGAGTCAAACGCAAAAACTGGGATACCTACTTTATGGACATTGCTTGCATGGTTTCAACCCGTTCGCGTTGTAATCGTCGTCATGTCGGTGCTGTACTAGTGCAGGGCAAAAAGCTGCTCGGAACCGCCTATAATGGCGCACCGATGGGAGTGCCGGATTGCTCGGAGGCCGGCTGTATGGTCTCGGAGACGGTTGAGATGGCGGTTGTGGACGGTGTCGAGACGATGGTCAAGAAGCAGCGCTGTATTCGCACTATTCATGCCGAACAGAATCTGCTGCTGTTCACCGATCGGATTGACCGTGAAGGCAGTACCGTATATGTCACCGATGAGCCTTGCTGGACCTGCGCCAATATGCTGGCCAATAGCGGGATTGTAGAGATCGTGTACTATCGTCCTTACCGAAAGGATATGGAGAAAGTACGGGCCATGATGGCCTCTAAGGGGATTATATTCCGCCAATTGGAGAGCTATGAGCCACCGCCGGAGACGATGATCACGGTATCGGAATAGGCTGGAAACTACGAATTAACTAAGTAATGAGCTGGGGAAGAACCTCTGTTGACGCATGATTGGTGCGGATACAGGGGTCTTTTTGCGTAAATGCATGGCTTTAGCGTTTTTAGTACGTGTTATGAGCCAGACTCATGAAAGTGTTTATGCATGAGAAAAGGTGTGGAAAAGATGATTTTCATCTGCCCTGAGTATATTTCTCATTTGAATCGTTAGAGGGGCGAATACAGATTTGCTGCCGGGTGCAGCGAAGAGAGGGAGGATGAGGATTTGCGAGCTAGACCACTGTTAAGCTTTACCGTATGTTGGGTGATCGGCAGTACTGCGGCCTATTTATATTCCGGGAGCAGATTGCTTCTTGTCGGAGCGGGATTATTGTTGCTGCTCGCGGCGCTCGCCTGTACGGGGAGGCTGGGTCTGAAATATATCGCAGTATTGGCAGCAGCCTTGATTCTGTCGGGTGGTTACTGGGAATGGAATGAAGTTCATCATTTCAGTAGACTCCCCGGCGCCCTTCAGTTGCAACCCACAGAGACGAAAGAGGTTGAAGTGAAGGCAGAGGGAGTTATAGTTTCTCCGGTGAATCAGGACGGGGATCGTGCAGATTTTACAATGAAAATATCGGAGATTACTCGCAGCGAGGAGTTAGGAGGACAGGCAGGGGGCGGCTTCGGAAGTGGTCCTGACCACACTGGTGTACAACGCAGCGAGAAGTCTTCTGGCGGCACAGGGGCAGGAGAACAGATTGCTGTGCAGGTGAAATTGCAGGCAGAATCGGAGATAGAGATAGCTGCTGCGTGGAAGCGGGGCGACCTTGTAAAGCTGACAGGTGTGCTGGAGCAGCCCCAGGAAGCCCGGAACTTTGGCGGTTTTGACTACAGAGCTTACCTCCAGACCCGGGACATCTATTGGTTGCTGAAAGTAACGGGAGCAGAGACTGTGGAGACAGCACCGCCAGGGTCTTGGAGACTGTCCACGGTGTTACGCTGGAATGATGGAGCACGGTCAGCGCTTGGGGCTGAACTGGATCAGTTATTTCAAAAGCTGCATGCAGGGTATATGAAGGGTCTTATTATCGGGATGCAGGATGACCTCGATCCAGAGACGTTTCGGCAGTTCTCCCAGCTGGGGCTGACACATATCCTGGCGATTTCAGGAATGCATGTGGCGGTGTACGTGGGGGCAATTCTTTTTCTCCTAAAACGCTTCCGCCTGACCCGGGAGACGACCTTAACTATCACGTTCATGCTTGTACCTGTATATGTGCTTTTGTCAGGGGCGGGACCTTCGGTGATTCGCGCCGGACTGATGAGTATGATCGCTTTGGCCGCTGCGCGTGCAGGGATTCTGAAAGACGGTCTGAACATTCTATGCGCTTCTGCGCTCGTCATGCTGATTTGGAATCCCTATATGTTGGTGAATGTCAGTTTCCAATTGTCGTTCCTGGTGACGGCCGGGCTGATGATTTATATACCGCTGGTTGATGTTTTGCTGAGGAGACTGCCTCAATGGCTCAGGAGTGCTGTATCGGTGACTCTCGTCGCGCAGCTCATTTCTTTTCCATTAACAATCTTCTATTTTAACCAATTCTCACTGATGTCCTTTGTTGCCAATCTTGTACTGGTGCCTTTGATAACCCTTGTTGTTCTGCCGCTAGGGGCGCTCGCTTTAATGCTGGGGCGACTCTGGGGGGATGCGGCAAGGTTGTTGGCAACTGTTACAGAACTGCTGAATAATGTCACGTTTGGATTGGTAGAATGGATCAACGGATTTTCGGGAGGGGTGATGATCTGGCGTTCACCTTCTCTACTATGGATCTGTGCATATTACGTCCTACTCTTCGCACTGCTGTACTTCGCCAAACTGCGGATCGAAGCGAGGGACAGTGCAAGGCAATATGCAGAGGACGAGACAAGACCCTTAGAAGAATCAATGGGATCTGAAAGATTCCGGGACGTACGTGGAATTAAGGAACTGTCAACGATGTACACTGGATGGAGGTCACCAGCACTACGCTGGAGTGGGGTAATACTGTTTGCAATGTTTGCAGGATTCAGTTTGCTATTGTATCAGGGCTATCTACCGGATAAGCTTCCAGGTGGCGGCAGCATCAGTTATCTTGACATTGGGCAGGGCGATAGCAGTCTGATCACCACCCCGGGCGGGTCTCACATTCTGGTCGACGGCGGCGGAACGGTCAATTTTGGCAAAAAAGAAGAGTGGCGTATCCGTCGCAATCCGTTCGAGGTAGGAGCTAAGGTGCTGGTCCCGCTCCTTAAAAAACGCGGCATTCACCGCTTGGATGCCATCATTCTGACCCATGCCGATCAGGATCACGCCGGAGGGTTACAGGCTGTGCTGGAGAATATTCCGGTCTCTGCCTTCTTATTCAACGGGACTATGGCTGACCAGGAGTCATATAAGAAGCTGATGCGGACCGCACTGGAAGCCAGTGTCCAGCTGTATGCTGTGCATCAGGGGATGGAACTTGCTCCGGACAAGGCTACTCGCTTATTTTTCCTGTGGCCGCCGCCGTTAGAGGGGGAAGAGGGGCATCTTCCTGAGACGGACAACCAGAATCATGCCTCCGTAGTCTTTCGCCTGAATATGTATGAGCGGAATTTCCTGTTCACAGGGGATATGGATATAGCTGCGGAAGAAGAGATTGTCGCCCAGGGGAACGCATTAGGTTTTCACACTGGACCACAGGTCGATGTACTGAAAGCGGCGCATCATGGTAGCAAGACTTCAACGGGAGAGGATTGGCTGCAATTCTGGCAGCCAGTAGCTACAGTCATCTCGGCGGGCGTTAACAACATGTACGGGCATCCAGCACCAGTGGTAATGGAGCGTCTGGCCGACAGCGGTACAACGGTGTACCGTACAGATCGGCAGGGGGAAATTCAGATGAAGGTTACGAAGGATGAGATCAAGGTGCGGCATAAGCTGGATGTGGGGGAATGAGGGATGAGATTGAATATCTATTTTTGTCATATTAATTCCTTTTAATTATATTATTCGACTTTTTTTGCTATGAAGGCTATTGGTTTTTTTCCGAAAAAGACAATATAAGTTTTGGACTCGAAAGGGGGAGAATATATGAAAAATGTAAAAACTATAGTTTCAATATGCGTAGGGTTGATAGCTGGCTATGTCATACCCTTTTCACTTTTGTTGTTTGGCTATTCATTAATGGGGGATTTCACAATTGGTGATCCAGATGGTTATTTGTATTTAGTAATCCTAGTATTAAGTTTAGCAATTTTTATTTTTACTGTAGCTCGATTGAAAGTATACGGTTATTGTTTTCTTGCGCTTTTTCTAGGGATTTGTATTTTTGTTACGTTTAGTTTTACCTCGTCTTAGTAGAAGGGAACGTTGATATGAAAAACAAAATATTTCCTTCAATTTTAGTTTTTATTTTAATAATTAATCTTTTTGAGGGGAATATATAGGCGGCTCCTAAACCTTAGGTGACAATCTGGATTCAAGTAATAAGTCTCAAACTGCAGGGTCATTATCTGAAGATTGAGTAAGTGAGACAACTTGGGTACGAACGGACTGTATCGCCGCTATTTGTGATGATTCGTGTTTTGAAATATGAAGCGGACTCAGGTGACGTTATTTACAGTAAAGCAGGAGATTTGGACAAGTTATTACATTGATAGGGTTACTGGAGTCCGTTATGTGCCTAAACAGTCGAATATATAGGGAATAAGGTCACTGGTGTCCGTTACTAGATAGAGGTAAGCGCTGTTTAAATATAGATTGTAAAAAATACTAATATTTCAGATTTATGCGATGATTTCCGATAATTATATTTATATAGGGGCGTTGTCATTCAGCTGAAAGGGTGTTCTACATAGAAAAGTATATGAAAGTAATTATTTCTATTGGTATGAGTCTTTTATCTGGATTCTTCAGCTGGTATGGATTGGTAGGGTACCTTTTAAATACCGGAGGGACTTTTATCGCAAGTAACGAAAAAGCTATGGCACTATACATTGGTGTATTAGTGGTTAGTTTGCTGGGATTCATTTTAACATTACTATTATCTAAAATGTATTTGTATTGTACTTCTTCGTTTGTATTTTCTTTAGTGCTAGTCCTAATGTATGTTTCTTTTTAAAAACATAAATAGTTATTTTTCTCTTTTATTAATGAAATGAAAATAAAAAATCTAATTATCACAAGTGGTAGAAGCGCTGCTGCATTCGGCTTATATTTCACGATGGGCTGAAGATTGTAATAGAAATATTAACGCCAAGATTAAAGGAGACGAACCAATGGACAAGACAAGGTCAAAGCTCATAATGGATCTGCAAAGAATCGAGGAGGAGCATTATCAGTTTCGTGAAAATGAGCAAATACAGGATTTCATTACATTGATGCTGCAATATATTGGTGATCCTATGTCCGAGCTACGGGATGGACTTATTTATCCGACCTTTTATGAATGGATAGAGGTTCAAAAGCGGTTCACGGCAGAGGAACTCAGCGAAATGCTAATGACTCTGACCGATAAAGAGCATCTATTTTACTGTATTGGCAGCGACGAAGACCCTAGTGTATTTACAAGAACCTTCACTGTGCTAGTTATTGCCCTAATCGTTCGTCGCCACAGACAGCAGCCTTTGCTGGAAGCAGGGGAATTTGCGAATTTGAAGCATGCGCTGCTCCGTTATTATCGTGAAGAAAAGGATCTACGTGGGTATTTGGCCGAAGGTGGCTGGGCCCATAGCGCGGCTCACGGTGCGGATACCCTGGTAGAGTTGGTTCAGTGTCCGGAAAGCGATAGTGCGTTGCTTTATGAGGTTCTCGATGCCATTCATGGAATGCTTTATAACGGAAAACAAAGCTTTAATGAGGAAGATGACGAACGAATGGTCAGCATCGTGGATGTCATGCTAGAAAGAGAGCTGCTTCCAAGGCAAGATATCTCTGACTGGATCAATACCCTGACACAATGCGTCGATTGGCCGAGAAGTCGTAAACAGATGATTGCCCGGGTGAACAGCAAGAATTTTTTGCGCAGCTTGTACCACAGGAGAGATGAGAATAGTCGGGGAAAGGATTTTACCGCGTCGCTGCTTGCCGCTGAAGCTAAACTGAATAAATACCGACAGAAGATGCTGATGTAGTGATGGGTTATATCGGGCAGAAAATGAGCGCCATTCTAGGGTTATAGTTGAACAGGCTAGAGAGTATTGGGAGGAAACTGTAAATAATGAACTGCCTGAGCTCCTCGTTTAATGGAAAGAAAGAGATCGTTGAAATTATTGAAGATTTCTCTGTTTAATTAAAAGTTCTATAGCCTCCGGGGAACTTTTCAGGTATGTTGTAATCATGAAATATTAGCTTAAAACCGTAGACGAGCTGCTAGGGGAGAAGTTACTAGGTGGTAAGCTGAGGGCGTACCATCTGTACCCAAAGGGACGGTTTTTCATCTAGCACATATATTTATGCTCTATCTTGAATGCGGTTTCATGTCTTGAATTACTTAACTTTCGATTGGAGGAAGGACATGTGAACTTTTCAAAATTAAAGGCGTATTTGGACTCATTCTACAAAGAGAAGAATGTCCCCGGCTTGGGGTTTGCAATGTATCACAAGCATCAGCCGGTATTTGAGCATTATGCCGGGTTTTCAGACGTAGAGAATGGAGTGCGGTTTGGACAGGACACGATCTTCCGGTTATACTCCGCGACGAAGGTAATCACATGTACGGCGCTTCTGCAATTATATGAGGAAGGGAAGTTCCGGTTGGATGATCCATTGTCCGCCTATATCCCGGAGTACAAGCATATGACCGTGCGGCATACACTCAAGGATGGATCGGAAGAGCTGCGGCCTGCACAGCAACCTATCACCATCGAGCATCTGTTCAGTATGACAGCCGGTATCGATCAACGAGATACGAAGGAAACGATGCGTGTTGTTGAAGAGTCGAACGGGGAAGGCAAAACGCTGGATGTGATTAAGGCGTTAGCTAGCGAACCGCTCATTTTCGAACCGGGTTCACGTTTCAAATACGGTTCTTGTCATGAAGTGCTTGGAGCCCTGATTGAAGTGCTGTCTGGACAAACATTTGGGGCTTATCTGAAGGAGAATATTTTTGATCCGCTTGGGATGAAGGACACTTCTTTCCAGTTGAAGGATGAGAATCGCTTCTCCAAGCTGTACAATCACTTCAATGGGCAGAACCATACGCACGAGAGCATAGGAGAACATTTTGTGCTGCAGCCAGGCACTGCTTATGAGAACGGTGGCGGGGGGTTATATTCGACCGTTCCGGATTATATTTTGTTTGCTGAGGCGCTATGTAATTATGGTCTGGCAACGAACGGCGAGCGGATTTTGCGTAAAGAGACTGTTAACAAGATGAGAACAAGACGTCTGAACCCACAGGCACAGCAGGATTTTGCCCAGTTTGGCGGCGTAAGTAAAAGCGGATATAGCTACGGCCTTGGCGTACGAACATTGGTCGATCGGGAAGATAACAACTCCCTTAGCTTTAACGGAGAGTTTGGATGGGATGGCGCCCGCGGTTGTTATGTTGTTATAGATCCGGAGGCCGAGATAGCAATGTTCTACGCACAGCAAGAGAGTGGCACTCCGTGGTTCCGTTGGCATGGCACCATTCGCAACTACGCTTATGCCAGCGTGTGGGAAGATTAAGTTTGCTATATAGGCAAGAAGCGGGAGGAGAGCTGATCAGGGCCTTATTCCGCTTCTTGTTGATTGATGTATATCTCCAAAGAGTTCATTTACCCCGTTGTATCATCCTCTGTTCATCCGCCAGCCTATATAAGTAGCAGTTTAATGCTTCCAGTCTACTGCTTCTAGTCCGCTGAAGCTAATAGAAGCTTAGCCCACAATAATGATAATGGTTTGTGCATACGCAAGCGCTCATCCCCCAGCATTTTCAAACCGACTATGATTACAAAAAAAGGTTCGGCTCATCATCGTCATCAGTGCATGGTTAATGAACCTGGTTAAATCTGCTTAAGAGCGCACTCCCTTGAGCAGGTTATAGCGTATTTATGCCATCGAACGGACCGTATAGCCGTTATTTTCCATAAGAATTTATTCTGGGACATGTAGCGGACTCAGATGACGTTATTTCCTACGGAGTAGCGATATTTTAACAGTATTTCTGCCGATAAGGTCACGGGAGTCCGTTAGCTTCTTAAATGGCCGAATTATAGGCAATAAGGTCGCTGGAGTCCGTTAGTTTCTTAGATGGCTGAATTATAGGCAATAAGGTCGCTGAAGTCCGTTAGCTTATTAAAATGGCTGAATTAGGAAATAAGGTCGCTGAAGTCCGTTAGCTTCTTAGATGGCCGAATTATAGGCAATAAGGTTTCTGGAGTCCGTTAGCTTCTTAACCGGCGTAAAATCGCTGGAGCCAGGGCCAGCTCCCTGACGAAGCAGGCATTGATTTTGAGATACGCTCAAAATTTCAACCCAATCTAAAATACCTAGCGGTAACCCGCATATTTACCATCGAAGCTGTTTCATCGGCGACAATGGGTATTTACTCATTCCTTTTTGTGCGTTATATTATACAAATAAATAATATAATGAACGAAACTGTGGAGGAGGAGAAGGTCATTCATCCGAACAACATAAATATCAGCATAAGCAAGAATGTGTCCAGAATACGCAAGGAACGTAAGCTGAGTCTGGATCAGACTGCGGAACTAACTGGGGTAAGCAAGGCGATGCTTGGTCAAATCGAGCGAGGCGAGACGAATCCTACGGTAACTACGCTGTGGAAAATTGCCAATGGACTGCATGTGTCCTTTTCGTCTCTGATTAAGGAAGAAGCACCGCTTGTAACAGTCGTATCCAAAAAAAATGCGATTACAGAAGATGACGGAAATTATCGGGTTCACTCTTTATTTCCCTTCGACTCCAAGAAGCAGTTCGAAATTTATAGTATTGAGCTTGAGCCGGGCTGTTCCCATGAATCAGAGGCTCATTACGACGGAGTTGAGGAGTATGTGCTGGTCTCTGAGGGGGTATTGGAGCTTATCATTGAGCGGGAGCAGTACATCATCGAGCCGGAGATGTCGGTCATGTTTCAGGCGAATAGACCACATACCTACCGGAATGTGGGGACGTCGACGGTCAAGTTTTTTAATATTATTCATTATCCTAACTAGGATATGCGGTACGTAAGAAAGAGAGGTGAGAGCATGAGGGAGAATGTTCAATTACAAGGCACTGGAATAGAGTTAACCGAATCGGAGGACAGCTTTCTCCAAGGGGTTAAGGATTGCATCCCCACCTTACTAGGGTACTTAAGCATCGGCTTCGCTGCTGGTGTGATCGGTCATACATCAGGTCTGAGCATGGCTGAGATTACGCTTATGTCAATCTTAATTTATGCAGGATCGGCACAATTTATCGTGGCTGGAATGATCGCAACCCAAGGCTCGACTGCTGCAATCATTTTAACTGTATTTATCGTAAATCTTCGCCATCTTCTATTGAGTGCTGCGGTGGCTCCGTATTTTCGTCAGCTTACCCCGTTTAAAAATATGCTGATTGGAGCTTTGCTTACGGACGAAAGCTTCGGGGTTGCGATGAACAAGGTGACGGATCGGCAGCACCTCAGTGAACGATGGATGCATGGGCTAAATGTTACGGCGTACATCAACTGGATAATCGCTACATTAGCTGGTGCGTACCTGGGCCAGTGGATTGCGAATCCCGAGAAGCTCGGGCTTGATTTTGCCTTGTCTGCGATGTTCATCGGTCTACTGGTTCTTCAATTGGTAAGTCGCAGAAAGCTACTTAAAGATATGATCGTTGTGCTGTGCACAGTCGCGAGCGTAATCGGTGCAAGTTATGTATTATCACCTAGCATGGCTGTAATTGTTGCTACGGTTATAGCAGCTACGATAGGAATGGTGATCGACAAGTGGAAATAAGATGGCATGTATTTATTATCATCGTAGGAGCTTCTTTAGTAACGCTTATTCCAAGAGTGTTGCCGATTATGGTGCTTAGCCGTAAGGCTTTGCCGGAATGGTTGATGCGCTGGTTGAGTTATATCCCTGTAGCCGTTATGGCGGCTCTTGTAGCACAAGAGCTCTTAATATCGGACGGGAAGCTAGCATCTCTATCAAATAACGTGGAGTTATGGGCGGCGTTGCCTACTTTTTTGACAGCCATTTTCACCAAAAGCTTATTAGGGACGGTTGGGGTTGGCATAATAACGGTTATGGTTCTGCGGTTCCTAGTTTAGTGATCTGCATACATAACACTAAACTATAAAATAGTTCAAACGCAATACAATGGGCATTCACGCCTGTTGTATTTTTTCTTTTTAGAGGGGATATGGACCCCATGGTAAAAGAGAAAGTGCAAATATTAACGGCGAACAAAGAGCAGAATGATATTCTTATAGTATATTTTTATGAGAACAGGGAACTTTTTGCATCCTGGGAAGTCTTATTGGGCAAGAGGTGAGATACATAATGCAAAGTAATGATATGGGGTATATGGCCAAAGCTAGCTATGCTCCAGCTGTGACTTTGAGGGAAATGATGGAGGAATACGGTTCGGATGTGTGGAACTATGCGTTCTTTCTGACCCGCAGCCGCGAACAAGCGAATGATATCAGTCAGGAGGTTTTTCTGAAGGCGTACCGAAGCATCGGGAAATTCCGGGGGGACTCTTCGCTCAAGACATGGCTGCTGACGATTACTAGAAATACGGCTTTCAGCTATGGCAAAAGCAACTTTTGGCGCAGATTCATCACACTGGATACGAAGCAGCATTCACCGGGCGAAGTCCGCTCTGCAGAGCAGGAGGCGCTCGGCAATGCGTATGCTAACCGAATTTGGGAAATCATCATGGCACTCCCGAAGAAGAACAGGGAAGTGTTGGCACTCGATATCCAGCATGGATTATCTATTGCTGAGATGGCGAAGCTGCTGGGAGTAGCTGAAGGAACCGTCAAGTCACGTCTGGCGCGAGCCCGGGATAAAGTTCGGATTGCCATTAAGGAGGAGGAGCGGGAATGAAGAACAAAGCGGACAGAGAAAATGTGAGAATTGATGATACGAACTGGTACAGTGTTGCTGGAAAGAACCCCTTGCGCGAACAGGGCTTCACACCGGAACTTATGCTACGAATCGAACAGGCGGCAGTACATCGTCATCCCCGGTATTCTATTAAATTCAAGTTAGGGAAAAGAAGGGTCTTGACCGGGTTGGCTGCTGCTTTATTGATTATCCTTCTAGTGTGGCCTAATAGCGGGCTGCGACAGGGAGACTTGAATTCGGAATCCACCATAAAGACTCAGTCAGCTGCTGCGTCACAACCCTTCCCTTCTCCTGGAGCAACAAAGTATTTGCCTACCTTTAGTTCGGCTGACTTTGAATTTAACGGAAAATACTATTTTATGACGCTTCCTCTTGATCGGGACAAGAACGCTTCCTATGCGGCTGATACCTCGGAAGGGATTCTATGGTCACCGGCTCCACCTATGAAGAAGAACCAAACAACAAAGCTTCTGTATCCCACGGAGCCATACACATTATATTTAAGCTCCAAGGAACAGACGGAGTTGTCGCCTTATTCAGCTCGCAAAGTCTATACCTTCCCGTTATATGCCGGAGGGGCTCAGGTCTATAACTTTTTGATTGGTATCTATGGTTTTGGCGAGCATGTATTTCTGGCGACTGGCGCACAGAATGCAAATGAACGGACAGCCTACCCACTAAAGGTATCTATACTGAATATGAAACAAGTGGCGTCCGGAGAAGCTGTTAAACCACAGGAATTCTTGACATTGGATACTTCATTGAACGATCAAAACAAGTCATTTCTCGCCTTTGACCAACAACATGAAAGGATTCTAATTGTGGATATGGCTATCGAGCAGAATGGGAATAATAAAGACAAGGTTAGGCTTTATGACTTGAGGTCTCAAACTATGCGCGAATTGGATACCGCCATCGAGATGGATAAGGAAAGCTCCGATGCAATAGCGCATTATAAATTAGATGGAGTGCAACGGACAGCGGAAATCTTCATGAAAATTGGCTGGCAATGGTATGCGAATGAGGCTAAGCATTAAGCCGGCCTGTAGAAAAAATCCTGAGAAAAAGCTATACTTTTCCTTAAAGTGTTTTCTTTAGAGAAGAAGTGGAGCGGAAGAAATGAAGAAATTAACGATTGATGATGTGGCCCGGCAGGCGGGAGTTTCGAAGAGTACCGTCTCCCAATTTCTAAATCAGCGTTTTAAATATATGAGTGAAGCCACTAAAAACCGGATTGCTGCGGTCATTGAGGAGCTGAACTACCAGCCGAACGGGTTGGCCCGCAGTCTGAAGCAGAACCGGACGCATATGGTCGGCATTATTGTGGCCAATATTGATTATACACTGTCCATTCACTGCATTCGGGCGATCGAAAGCGAGCTTCAGCAGCATGGCATACAGGTGATCATTTGCAATGCGGACGAAGATGCTGACAAAGAAGCGAAGTATGTGGAGACACTGCTTGCGCGCCAGGTGGATGGACTGATTATTTTCCCAGCAGGACAGGATGGATCAGCCTATGCTCGTCTTGTGGAAGAACCCTTCCCGCTTGTCTTTATGGATCGGCTAGTAGAAGGGATGTCTACCCAGAGCTTGCTGCTCGACAATGAAATGGCTGTGAAGCTCGGGGTCAGCGAACTGGCTCGTCATGGCCACGAACGGATTGCTCTGCTGACGCTTCCGCTGGGTGAGCATTCCATCACGCCCCGCAAGGAGCGACTGAGCGGTTACAAGCGAGCAATGGAGGAAGCTGGACTGGAGCTGCGGGAGGAGTACATTGTCAGCGCTGCCCGTGAAAATATCTCTGCTGAGCTGGAACGTCTCGCAGCGCTGTCTCAGCCGCCAACAGCCGTGCTCGCCGCCAATGATATCGTGCTGGCTGAGATTCTGAAATATGCCAACCGTCAGTCTGTTTCCATCCCGGACCAGCTTTCGGTTATCGGTATTGATGATGCTGAATTTGCTCATATCTACAATCCGGTTATTACGACGATTTCCCAGCCCGCTTACGAGATGGGCGTACAGGCTGCCCGGATCATGCTGTCCTGTATAGAGGATAAGGGGGCCAACGTGCCGATTACCTACCGTTTTGTTCCGTCCTTGGAGCAAGGGCAGTCGGTTAAGACACTGTGAATTGTACGAAACCTCTATAGCTTCATAGATAAAGCAAGCCCTTGTTGCCAGTTACATTGGTTCGGGGGCTTGCTTTATTTTATAATTATCGGGTTGGTTCACCAGGGTTTAGCGTTTATTGAGTTATCTTCTAAAAAAATTCGATTGTGTAACGACATGTAGTTCTGAGCTAGCGGATCTTAGTCTACACACTCTGCCGCATAAATTGCTCCAGCCTCTCACGGCTCGGAAGTCCGTCCATGTCCCCGGGGGAAATCACGGCTAGTGCTCCGATAGCATTGCCTCGCTTCACAGCTTCAGAGGTTGGTAGTTTTTCCAGCAGCCCACTTATTACACCAACGGCAAACCCATCCCCCGCACCGACTGTATCGACCACCTTATCCACTTTGAAGCCCTGCACGTACCCTTCTTCTTGTGCCGACTTAAAATAGGCGCCTTCCGGTCCCAGCTTAATGACGACGAGTGAGACATTGCGCGCTAGATAGAAATCGGCAATCTCTTCGGGTGTGTTCAGCCCTGTAAGGATGCGGCCCTCGTTCAGCCCTGGCAGGAACCAGTGGCAGCGCGTGGCAAGATCGTTAATAGTGCTAACCATCGTTTCTGTGTCCCGCCACAGTGCCGGGCGCAGATTGGGATCGAGGGACACGGTTTTGCCTTTGCTTTTCATAAAATCCATAACGTGTACAGAGAATTCGCGGCAGCTCTGGGACAAAGCAGCTGAAATGCTGGTGGCATGCAGATGGTCAGCAGCGGTGAAGTAAGACTCATCAAAGTCAGCCAGACTTAGCCTGGACGCGGCGGAACCCTTACGGAAATATTCGACTTTGGGATCGCCGGTGATAACCTTGGACTTGATTAGCATTCCTGTGGAGTGTTCCTTGGTAACTGAGATATGGCTCGTATCTATATTCTCTTTGTTTAACGCATCAGCTATAAAAGTCCCAAAGTTATCTTGACCAAGCTTGGTCACATAACCGGTGGGATGTTCCAGGCGGGACAGGCCGATAGCGACATTGCTTTCTGCCCCGGCAAGGCCTTTGGAGAACGAAAATACTTCGTGCAGTGGCCCGGTCTCATTGGCATAGAACATAGCCATCGGCTCGCCGAAAGTAACGGCATGTAAATGTTTAATCATGTATTAATCCTCCTCAGGGGAAGTGGTAAGTCCTTACGACGAAGAATGATAAATTGAAATTATCATATAAATCGGTTTTGTACAATGACTCATTATGTGTAGTCGAATGTTTTAAAAAAGAATTAGTATTAAGGGATTATGAAAATCCTTTATTTATAAGGTTATTAGCTAATTTAAAAAGTGTAGTTCTAGTTTATTTTGAAAAAAATCATTGACTGTTAGTGGTATTGTTATTACTATTTCATTAACGAATTCGGAAGAATATTAGTAAATTTAATAAAAAAAGTTTATCTAAATAATTATGTGAGGGAGGGGAGTTCGAAATGAAGAAGATAAAGGTATTGCAGAATATGGCGTCCGTTGGTGTGGTGGCGGTGATTCGGGGAGATCATCCGGAGGGTGCTTACAAAATGTCGGCAGCCTGCATTGAGGGCGGTCTGAACAATATTGAAGTAACTTTCACTACGCCTTCCGCAGATGTTGTTATCAAGAGGCTGGCTGAGGAGTATGGTGACCGTGCGGTGATTGGTGCTGGAACGGTGTTGGACCCGCTGACGGCGAGAATTGCGATATTGGCAGGCGCGGAGTTTGTGGTCAGCCCCTCTTTTGAAGAGGAAACGGCGAAAATGTGCAATCTTTACAGCATTCCTTATATGCCTGGCTGTATGACGCTGAACGAGATGAAGGAGGCACTGAAGCTTGGTGCGGATGTACTCAAGCTGTTCCCGGGCAGTGCCTTCGGTCCGGACTATATCAAGGCAGTCAAAGGACCGATGCCTTATGTGAACATCATGCCGACGGGCGGGGTGGATCTGAACAATATGGACAAATGGATTAACGGCGGCAGCCTCGCTGTCGGTATCGGGGGCAATCTGACGGCTCCGGCAAAGGAAGGGCGCTACGATCTCGTCACGGAACTGGCGGCCCAATATGTAGCCAAATTCAAGGAGATCAAGGGCGCGTGAACTCTTTCTAAAGATACGTATAACAAGGAGAATTTATCAATAATAAGGCTGGCGGACCGGGTGGCGGTGCGGCGGCCTTTTTCAATGTTGTCACTTTTGTCCAAGCGATGGGTGCGGAGTGGCAGTTGGTGTCATTTTTGTAATCAATTTATTGAAAAGAGTATTTGAATGACGGACGCTTCCCCTGTATGCTTAGTAAGGATTATTAGATTGTACCGAAAAGTAGTAAGGAAATGCCGGATATGGCATGACGAGGAAAATAAAGTTTGGTATTCTAAAAATAACGATTACAGAGATGCAACATATTCGCAGTCTTGCGCGTCAGTAAGATTGCATAGAGAGGGGGAACCTTCGTGGTGGAGCAGGGACTCATCAGAGCCGCTCAAGCGGGCGATCGCGACGCTCTAATCACCCTATTGCGAGAAATAGAAGGGACTGTGTACAAGACAGCCTTTTACATTTTGCATAATGAACAGGATGCGCTGGATGCGTCTCAGGAGGCTTTGATCCGGGTGTATACCAAAATTGGTTCCTACGAGGAAAAAGCCCAGTTCAAAACATGGGTACAGCGTATCGTGACCAATATATGCATTGACAAGTTCAGGAGAACCAAGCCTACGGTGTCTATTGATGAGCACGAAATGGTGTTTCAGGATAAGCATAACGTAGAGCGGGAAGTGTTGTCGGGCTATTTGGCCCAGGATATACGTGAGGCGATTGACCAGCTCCCGGAGCATCACCGGACGGTCATCGTACTGCGATATTTGCAGGATTTTTCTTACAACGAGATTGCAGACTGTTTGGACTTACCTCTGAATACGGTGAAATCCTATCTGTTCAGAGCGAGGCAGCAGCTGCAAAATAGACTCCAAGAGTATCAGAAAGGTGGTGTATCGGGATGAATTGCGCGGAGGTGATGGAATGGATGCACCGCTATTTGGATCATGATCTTAGTCAGGATGAGATATTAGAGATGTTCCGTCATATCGACAATTGTCCTTCCTGCGCGGAAGTTTTTGACTCATTATCCACGCTGTCCAAGTCACTCGAGCAGATGCCAGATGTGAAGCCTCCTTTCAGTCTGGTGGATTCTATTCTGCCGCAGCTAGATGAACTGGATCGTGGACTTCATCAGCCAAGCGCCATCAAGGCCGAGAATCAACCACAAGATGAACAGGTGGTAGTGCCGTTCTCACGCAAAGTCTCCCATAAGAAGCCCGCAAGGAACTATTCCATGGCGAAACGGACAGGCATTGGGGCGGCAGCCGCTGCAGTTATATTGGGTATTGCAATATTCTATGCGCCACCAAAAATGCCTAGTGCTGAGGTGGATCAGTTATTGAATCAGAGCGCTGCAAATAAGGCTTCAAACAATGACGCGGCCGGTGGCGCTTCTTCCGAATCCTCATTTAAAACTGCAGAAGCGGAGAAAGCTGAAGGGGATGATAATGGAACGAATTCCGGTGAGAGTATCAGTTCCTTTGGTGCCACGGATGTCACTGCTCAGGATGGAGGCGGTACCGCTGATCCTTCACAGGATGCTGCTCCATCCGCTACGCAAAGTGCTGCACCAGAAGAGGTCTCCAGGACTGCTCCAGTCAAGACCAAGGAGCCGGTCAAACCGGAAAAACCCAAGAAGAGCAGTCGTGTCACTACACCATCCCCGAAGGCTACTGTTCCGGCAGATGAGCTTAAGGTGCAGAAGGATTTGAAGAATGACACGGAGAGCCTTGACCGGGGATTGCAAGATCCAGTGAATTCAGCAGGGGGAGGTGCACCGTCTCCGGGCGAAGCTGAGGACGCTGCGATGGGGTGGCTACCGCCGGGCTCGGCGTTGAATGCAGCGATATCACAGACGTCATGGACTTCCCCGGATGGACTTCACAAAGCGGAATTAGCCGGGCAGCAATTGGTTATCTATAATCTGGCTGTGGATGGGTCAGGCGGTGAGCAGGCGGTGACTTCTCTTCCGCTGGAAGGAACATGGGTGTCCGGAGGGTGGTCGCCAGATGGCAAGGAATTCACCTATGTGACTTCACAACAGGGGGCGAACGTAACCAAGACTTTCACTGTGGAGTCTGCTGGTAGCTCCGCTGCCCCTTCGGCTTCGCCTACTCCGCAGCCGTCGGTAACGCCTACGGGGAATTAAATATACAAATTGATTCCGGGGTGTCACTATTTTACCGGCACAGGAATATACTATGGCAAGAGAGAAGATGGAACCGGAAATTGCAGGTTCGCAGAACATCGGTATGACCGTCGGTTGTGAGGTTTCTAGGGCCTTGCATACCGTCGTTTATATAGATGCGCCGCTGAAACGGAGGGACTTTGGCACAGGCTGCCGGGGTTCCTCCGTTTTTGCGTTTAGTTAATATATGGGGCTCTAAGCTAGCGGCGGTCTTTTCATTCGTTAAAACTATTGATTTTGAGATTGAGCCTTATTTTGAAACGATTTTTTTGTTACAATAAAGCTTCGGGAAAGTTCAAGGGAATGAACGCCAGATGAATGAAGAAAAGGAAGTGGCAAGATGGATGCCAAAGCGGCGGCCAAAGAGATCAAACAGGGGAAAATTTCACCGCTGTATGTGTTGTACGGCAGTGAAAAGTTCCGGATGAATGAATTTGCGGCCATGCTGGAAGATCAATTGATTGCGAAGGAGGACCGTGATTTCGCGGTTATCCCTTTTGATCTGTCCGAAACGCCGGTGCAGGCGGTGGTGGAAGAGGCGGAGACGGTACCCTTTATGGTACCGCGCAAACTGCTTCTGGTACGGGACGCCTCGTTGTTCACTGCGGGCAAAGAGAATGCAAAACTGGAGCACAAGGTAGATCTGTTGAATGACTATCTACAGCATCCTGTAGACTATAGTGTGATTGTATTTATGGTTAACAGCGATAAACTCGACGAGCGCAAAAAAATCGTCAAGGCCGTGAAGTCCTCCGGAACGGTGCTGGCCTTCAATCCCCTGGGAGCAGAGGAATTGCTCCGGTGGGTAGAGAAGGGCATCAAGGATCGCGGCTGCGCGGTGGCGCCAGGGACGGCTGAAGCGCTGATCGCCAATGCCGGGACAGGACTGCAGGGTCTGACTGGGGAGATGGACAAGCTCTGCTTGTTCGCGGGTCAGGGCGGGATTGTAGACACGGCGGCTGTAGAGAGTCTCGTCCACCGCGGCACGGAACAGAACGTGTTCACACTGGTGGAGGATATTGCGAACCTGCGACTCGACAAGGCGCTGAATACATTATACGAACTGCTTAAGCAGCGGGAGGAGCCCATTAAGATTGCAGCGCTGATCGCCCGGCAGTTCCGAATGATTTTACAAGTAAAGGATTTATCGGCGCTCAGCTATTCACAGGGACAGATTGCTTCGCAGCTTGGCCTGCATCCTTATGCCGTGAAGATCGCTGGTGAGCAGGCACGCAAGTTCGGTACCGACCGGCTGCGCCAGATCTTGAGCGCCCTCGCTGATCTCGATTACCAAATGAAGACGGGGGCCGTCGATAAGGTGCTGGGACTTGAGATGTTCATGTTGAAGCTGGGTGCCTAAGTGGTAGGTGTGTGTCCGGACCTGAAAAAGCCTGTCCAGTCCTGTTGTTACAGGGCGGACAGGCTTTTTGGATATGGCGGAATGAGGTAATGAGAATACAAAAAAACCTAACCGTATGTAGCATAGCGGTCAGGTTCTTCAATGCTCAATATGAAAGTCGTTCTTAGGCTTGAGCCTTAAGAGCGTTCAATTTCTTCGCCAAGCGGGATTTTTTGCGGGCAGCCGCATTTTTATGAACCAGACCTTTAGTAACGGCCTTGTCCAGCTTTTGAGAAGCAGCTTGGAAAGCAGTTTGAGCATTTTCAACTTCCGTGCCAGTCAGAGCTACATCAGCAGCTTTCACGGCTGTACGAAGCGCGGACTTTTGGGAAGCGTTCAGTGCACGGCGTTTTTCGATCGTTTTTACACGTTTAACCGCGGATTTAATATTTGGCATTGCATTCACCTCCTGTAAGACATTCGAAATCATCAAATGATTCACAACTTAAAATAGTTTAGCATGCTCCATACTAAAATGCAACATATAAAAGCTTTGAAATTAAAGGATGACCTCTGCATAAACGTTGGCTTACACTCGCACACTACCGATAAACGAGCATAGGAGGCTGATATAACAATGGAACTGGATCTGCAGCTGTATTCGGTGCGCACGGATTTGGCGCTTGAAGCGAGGGAAATGGCCCAAGGGCCGAAGAAATCGCCGATCCCCGGTGTGAACGAGGAGGTCGAAGAATCGGACGGTATTACAATCACCAGGCTTGGTGTAGCGACTCCTGCCGGATCGCAGGCAATTGGGCGCGCTGTCGGCAATTATGTGACACTGGAAGTGCCGGGTCTGCGCGGCGGGGATACAGGTCTGCAGCAAAAAGTGGCCGAAGCCTTTGCCCGTGAATTTGAGAGCTTTATGAATCGGATCGGCATTGGCAAAGATTCCTCTGCCCTCATTGTCGGCTTGGGGAACTGGAATGTGACGCCGGACTCACTGGGTCCGCTGGTGGTCGAGAACGCGCTTGTCACACGCCAGTTCTATGAATTGGTCCCGGATCAGGTGTCTCCCGGCTACCGAAAGGTTAGCGCGATTGCCCCGGGTGTACTGGGTTTGACGGGGATTGAATCCAGTGAGGTGGTCCAGGGCATTGTGGATCGCACGAAGCCGGATGTTATTATCGCGATCGACGCGCTGGCCTCCCGTTCTCTGGAGCGAATTAATACCACCATTCAGATTGCTGACATTGGTATCCATCCCGGTTCCGGGATTGGCAATAAACGGCGTGGTCTGACCCGGGAAGTGTTGGGTGTTCCCTGCATTGCCATCGGCGTTCCCACCGTTTGCTATGCGTCAACGATTGTCAACAACGTGCTGGAAATGATGAAAAGTCATTTCGGTCAGGGTGCCCATACTAAGGAAATTATGGGGATGCTCGACGATATCTCAGAACAGGAACGGCTTGCGCTGGTGAAGGAAGTGCTTGAACCGCTCGGCCATGATCTGATTGTTACGCCCAAAGAAATAGATGAGTTCATTGAAGATATCGCCAATATTGTAGCGACCGGATTGAATGCGGCGCTGCATGAGGCAGTAGATCCTAGTAATGTGGGTGCTTACACCCACTAAAGCCAATGCGCTGAAGGCTGTTCCCGGATTTTAATTGCTGTATAAAGCCTAAAGTATAATTTGAACCTGAGGCACAAGGAGGTTAGACTTTTTAGTTCATACGATATAACGGCATTTTCGCACCTTATTTTTCTTTAATACAGGCAAATGAGGTAAATAAGGGCATTATTGTATCTTATTTTCCGAAAAAGTATTGCTCGATGGGCATTTTGGAAAATTTAAGGTACAATTTTGCACTTAATTTTCGCTGACCCTCAGCTTTAGAAGAATTAAGGTGCGAAAATGCTATTAATTATACTTGGGGACTTTATAGATAGACAAACGCTTTTTTTTTGCCTGCATTTGTTACTTTAATGCATTCAATATAGAAGCGGTTAGTTCTTCTTCTTTCAATTTAGCAAGCATGGACCGGTGGTCTGCCGTGATGGCGTTCTGGTGGGACTTGCTTTTTTTAATGCTCCTTAAAGTACACTCCTATTACATTGCCACTGATTCTGTTCTTATGAAGGGGGCGGTGCTCTATTTGTTCGTCTTCTATTTTCGGTTCTAGCAGAGCTCTGTTACTCATAGATTTGAAGTATAAGAGATTACAGAGGGCTGGAGGAGGACATAACAATAATGAACAAAAAATGGTTTCAGCTATGGAACATCGGCCGGTTGCGGGGAAAAGTGCTGGATGTTTTGTCGCTGGGGAGAACGATGCTGCTGCTCGCCGGAGGTTCGCTTGTCTTCTTTATGCTGCTCGGCGCTGGCGGAATTGCCGGACAGAAGTTGAACTCTTCACCCATTCCTTCTATGAAAGGTCTTGCCGCCTCGTTATCCAGTGGTTTCTTCATGGAAATCCTGGGGATGGAGGTTCCGCATTTGCCTCAGGGCAAGGAAGCGGAGGAGCTGTCACCCAAAAATGTAACATCATTTGTGTTCCAATTACTAACCAGTGTGAATCCTGGCGATCCTAAAAGTCTTCTGGCCCGCGAGGTACCGGGAATGGGCGCAGATGACCCGTTTTTGCTCCGCAAAGGTTCCGGCGGTGTGGCGGGCGCGCCTGCCGATTATCATCCGGGAACCGATGAGCTGGCTTCGGGGGATGGCGGGCAGGAACATGATCCTCCTGCAATCAACGGGACGGAGGATCCCGGCGACGATGGCTCTGTACCAGATGCACCGGTGGCCACTCCGGCGCCAGAGACGAACGGAGATGGAACGAGCGATGGAGGCGGCAAAAGCGGCGGTGACAACGGCACAGAGGACACTTCAATCAAACGTGTACTGATCTATCACTCTCATCCTCGAGAAGCCTTCAACCCCTTGCTAGCGGCACAGAGCGATAATCCCAGCTCGTCGCTTCCTTCGAAGAATGTTATGCTGGTCGGTTCATATATTGCCAAACGACTCGAAGAGCATGGCGTTGGCACCATTCATTCGCAGGAGGACTATGCCACCAAGGTGAAGGATTACAAATGGAACTTCTCTTATAAATATTCCAGGATCACAGTTAAGGCGGCACTGGCAGGTAATGATCAGCTAACCGATCTCATCGACATTCACCGTGACTCACAGCGGCATGGCAAAACGACGACGGTTATCGATGGTAAAAGCTATGCCCAAGTCTACTTTATTCTGGGGCATGAAAATAAAGATTGGAAGAAGAATGAGGCTTTTGCGAACAAGATTCATCAGGAGCTGGAGAAGAGCTACCCTGGCCTTTCCAGAGGCATTTGGGGCAAGACCTCCAGCCAGGGCAACGGGGAATACAATCAGTCGCTTTCCCCCAACAGTGTGCTTATAGAGGTTGGCGGAATTGACAGTACCGAGGAGGAACTGAAACGGACTGCAGAAATTCTCGGGGATACCATCGCCGATGTGTACTGGAATAATCAGAAGGCGGACAAGGTGAATGCACCACAGACTGTAACTGCGCCCGCTTCAGCGGCTCCATCTGCGCAGCCTGGGAGTGAATCATCCGGCGAGAGTGCCAAGACAACAGGTAAAGCTGGAGATCAGGTGTCAGGGAAAGCCTCAGCAGACAAGGCATCCTAATTTAACGTTAAGGAGAGAAGGTGAGGATAATGTCACGAGTCGGAAGAAAGCTGACAATGGTTACGATCTGGGCTGGCATCGGTATTCTGATTGGCATGCAATTCGGAGGGGGCGAAACCAGAATCTCCGATGTGCTTCCGGGCTGGAATGACGGGACACAAACCGCAAAGAGTGTTCCCGCAGTAGCGGGGAATGGGGGAGTCCGACAGAAGCCTGCCCCCAGCGCAGGCGCTCCCCAGACTTATGTGTATGTTCCTATGGCGGTCGATCCCGCCACTGGAGCGTATATGCCGCTCCCGGTGCGGACAGAAACGGGGGCAGCGGGGCAGACACCGGATAATCAGCCGCAGCAGGAGACGGAGGACTACAGTACGACTTTGACGCCAGAGCAAATTCTGGTTCCGGAGGGGCAGAAGCCTACGGTGGATGTGCTGGCTGACAAGACGGCAGGGCTACTGCAGGAGGCTTCGCAGAAGGGTATTCGCTGGGTCGTCTCGTTGTTCTCTTCAGCGGAGTGAGGGACGATCCAGCATCAGATTTTTCAGCAACAAGGCATCTTCCGATGCAGTCTTCATTTACTCCCTACACTATACAGCAGTGGATGTTCCCTTTCTTGGGGGATCATTCGCTGTTTTTTTTGCAATGACATTTTGCCCCAGAGGCCAGCCCGGGATTGCTGGGGATAGATTGTACTGTTATAATAAATGGATTAACATAGGCTGTCTGTGGGGGTAAGGAATGACTGACGTACAGAAAAGACAACAACAAATCCGCAATTTCTCGATTATTGCACATATAGACCATGGCAAATCGACGCTGGCTGACCGCATTCTGGAATACACGGGTGCACTGAGCACGCGTGAAATGCAGGAGCAAGTGCTCGATCAGATGGATCTGGAGCGCGAACGCGGGATTACCATCAAGTTGCAGGCCGTTCGGCTGAACTATAAAGCCGACGACGGTGAGGAATATCTGCTCAATCTGATTGATACACCGGGACACGTCGACTTCACCTATGAGGTCTCCCGCAGCCTTGCCGCCTGTGAAGGTGCGCTTCTGGTTGTAGACGCGGCGCAAGGGATTGAGGCCCAGACGTTGGCCAACGTCTATCTGGCGCTGGACAACAATCTGGAGATCCTGCCGGTCATTAACAAGATCGATCTGCCGAGTGCCGACCCTGAACGGGTCAAACAGGAGATCGAGGATGTAATCGGCCTCGACGCTAGTGAAGCGGTTTTGGCTTCTGCCAAGGCCGGAATTGGTATCAAGGAAATTCTGGAACAGGTCGTCAAGCAGGTTCCGGCGCCAACAGGCAGCTCGACAGATCCGCTGAAGGCACTGATTTTCGACTCCCATTACGATCCGTACAAAGGCGTTATCGTTTATGTACGCGTCATTGACGGCAGTATCCGTGCGGGCTCGAAGATCAAGATGATGGCTACCGACAAGACCTTTGAGGTCATTGAGGTGGGCGCATTTATGCCGCGGATGACCATTGTCAATGAACTTAACATCGGCGATGTCGGCTTTATCGTGGCCGGGATCAAGCATGTCGGCGATACTCGTGTCGGTGATACGGTAACGGATGCGAAGAATCCGACACCAGAACCACTACCGGGTTACCGTAAAATCAACCCGATGGTGTATTGCGGTCTTTATCCGATCGAAACGTCGGATTATAACGACCTGCGTGAAGCGCTGGAGAAGCTACAGCTTAATGATGCATCGCTTAGCTTTGAGCCGGAAAGCTCAAGTGCACTTGGCTTCGGCTTCCGTTGCGGCTTCCTGGGTCTGCTCCACATGGAGATCATTCAGGAACGGATCGAGCGCGAGTTCAATCTGCCGCTGATTACGACAGCGCCAAGCGTTATTTACCGGATTATGCTGACGAGCGGGGAAATGATCCAGATCGACAACCCGTCACACTATCCGGAGATTGGCACGATCGATTATGTAGAAGAGCCTTATGTTAAGGCTGCGATCATCGTTCCGAATGATTATGTCGGAACAGTCATGGAACTTTGCCAAGGCAAGCGCGGCGAGTTCGTGAACATGGAATATCTCGATTCCAACCGTGTAACTATCACTTACGAAATTCCATTATCGGAAATCGTATACGACTTCTTCGACCAGCTCAAATCCGGTACGAAGGGCTATGCTTCCTTTGACTATGAGATTTCCGGCTACCGCCGTTCTAATCTGGTCAAGATGGATATCCTGCTTAACAACGAACAGGTCGATGCCTTGTCCTTTATCGTGCACCGCGACCGCGCCTACAACCGCGGACGCATTATCTGCGAGAAGCTGCGCGGCATCATTCCGCGCCAGATGTTCGAGGTACCGATTCAGGCGACAATTGGTACGAAGGTTGTTGCGCGTGAAACCGTTAAGGCGATGCGCAAGAACGTCCTTGCCAAATGCTACGGCGGTGACATTTCGCGTAAGCGGAAATTGCTGGAGAAGCAGAAGGAAGGTAAGAAACGCATGAAGCAGGTCGGTAGCGTAGAGGTGCCGCAAGAAGCGTTCATGGCGGTGCTCAAGATCGACGAGTAAGACACTGTAATTACAGCCAAGCTGCTTGATTTATAAGAGAACAATCCTGTAAGGGAAGCCGTCAGGCTTCCCTTTTCTGGAGATTCGAAGGCTTAATCTATATGAGAAACGGGTACCCACCTCTTCATAGAGGACGGCGGAGCCGTTTCTTCTTACTTTTTAAGATCAGGCGATTCAACCCTGACATCATTCGATAGAACAAAGGAGACAGCTATGACAACACCAATCCACGGCCGTCCCCCTGAGGCTGTATATATTCATATCCCATTTTGCACGAACAAGTGCTTTTACTGTGATTTCAACTCCTATGTCCTGAAGGACCAGCCTGTAATGGACTATCTTCGTGCGCTGGATCAGGAGATGGAGCAGACGGTTGCAATCACTCCGCCCGGTGTGATCCGGACGATTTTTGTGGGCGGTGGAACGCCGACCGTGCTGAAGCCGGACGAGATGGCTTATTTCCTGGCTTCCGTGCGGAAACACTTTCCGAATTGGGCTGATGATATCGAGTTCTCGATGGAAGCCAACCCTGGTACCACCGATATCGACAAGCTTGCTGTGATGAAGGAAGGCGGCGTTAACCGGGTCAGCTTCGGCGTACAGGCCTTCCAGAACGAGCTGCTCACGGGAATCGGACGCATTCACAACGTGGACGATGTCTATCGCAGTCTGGAGAATGCGCGCGCTGTAGGTCTGAACAATCTTTCCGTGGACCTGATGTTCGGCTTGCCGAACCAGACCGTGGATATGCTGGCTGAAAGTGTCCGCAAAGCGCTGGAGCTAGACCTGCCGCACTATTCAATCTACAGTCTCAAAGTGGAGGAAAATACGCTTTTCCATACTCTCTTTAACAAGAACAAGCTCCCGCTTCCTAATGAAGAGGATGAACTGCAAATGTATCTGCTGCTGATGTCAAAGATGGAAGAGGCCGGGTACGGGCAGTATGAGATTAGCAACTTTGCCAAGCCGGGGATGGAAAGCCGTCACAATATCACCTACTGGCGCAATCAGGATTATTACGGACTCGGTGCAGGTGCACATGGTTACGTAGGCCGCAACCGCCATATCAATATCAAAGGCGTGAATCCATATGTTGAAGCTGCAAGCAAAGGCCTGCCTCGCCTGGACTCCTACCCGGTAACGCCGCAGGAAGCGATGGAGGACTTTATGATGGTGGGCCTGCGGATGCGCGAAGGAATCTCGGATGCTTCATTCCGGGCACAATTTGGGCAATCCATGGAGGACATATTTGCCGGTTCATTGCATAAAATGCTGAATGCAGGTCTACTCGAGCGCGTGGGCGACGGCTACCGTCTCAGCAAGCAGGGCGTGCTGTTTGGCAACGATGTTTTCGGCGAATTTGTTGGCGCGCTGACAGAGGTTTAATTTTAAAATAACTCTTGAATTCAAATTCACCTTGTTGTATATTTATTCATATTATCAACGAGGGGTGAATTAGAGTGCTTGCCAAACCGGATTTGATGCCCAGTGTCTCTGCTAAGGCGGATACAGGGGCTAAATGCAGAAGTGCCACGGTGGAAGATGTTGAACCACTGTATCAGATGATAGAAGAATATGCACAGAGTGGTATTATGCTGCCCCGATCCCGGCAAGCCCTGACCCGCCAGATCGACCAATTCGTCATTGCAGAGATTGATGGCAGATTCGTCGGTTGTGGCTCGCTCTGCAAGCTAGGGAATGACCTCGTGGAGATTCGTTCGCTGGGTTTGCGTCCTGAATGCAAAGGTAAAGGGATCGGTTCCCTGATCGTGGATAAGCTGACTGAAGAAGCCAGACGGCAGAAGATTCCCAAGATTATGGCCCTGACCTATGCGGTTGATTTCTTCCTGAGAAACGGATTTACTATCGTTGAAAAAGAGATTTTCCCAGAGAAGGTATGGACCGATTGTGTAAATTGTAAAAAGCAGCATGCCTGCGATGAAATAGCAGTACTTAAAATGCTGAACTGACTTGACTTTTGTCAACGCCGGTTCGGCGTTTTTTTCAAATCAATGCTTGATCAGTCTCATGAAGAAGAATCCCACGGCGCAGCAAAAAAAGCGTCCCCCCAAGATGCTGAACTGACTTGACAATGTCAATGTCAGTTTGGTATTTTTGTAATAGTGGTTAGCACTCATCTAAGTCGAGTGCTAACGAATGTCGGCCACAGGGTGACAGGAGGGAATGACATGTTAACCGATCGCCAGAGAATGATATTGAATGCTATAGTGGATGATTATATCTCTTCGGCTGAGCCGGTAGGCTCACGCAGCATTTCCAAGCGGGGCGATGTAGGATACAGTCCTGCTACCATCCGTAATGAAATGGCCGACCTTGAGGAACTGGGATATCTTGAACAGCCTCATACATCGGCAGGACGAATTCCGTCTCATAAGGGATACCGTTATTATGTGGATCACCTGGTACCCTGGAATTCTGCCGAAATCGCTGAGATGGGAACGATCCGTACATTTTTCGCTGAGAAGCTGAATGCAACGGAACAGGTTATCCAGCATGCGGCGATGATTCTTTCTAATATGACGAATTACACTTCCATCCTTCTGGGACCGGAGGTTTTTCATACTTCACTACGCCATTTTCAATTGCTGCCCCTGGACGATAAGACCGCTGTAGCGATCATTGTCACCAGCACGGGGCAGGTAGAGAACCGAACTGTTAACATTCCGCCGGAGATTTCAATCTCCGAGATCGAGAAGGTCGTCAATCTACTGAACAGCAAACTGAAGAATGTGCCGCTCTACAAGCTGAAGACCCAGCTCTATACCGAGCTTGGCGAGGAAATGCAGCGTCATATCTCTCATTATGAAGAGCTGATGCAGATGCTTGATACCGCGCTTGACAGTGAGAATGAACAGCGGATTTATTTGAGCGGGGCCACGAATATGCTGACCCAGCCAGAATTTAAGGATGTCGACAAGGTTAAGCACATTCTGGATCTGCTGGAGGAGACGCCTACGCTGCTCAAGATGATGTCGCCCGTACCAGGTGGACCTGGCATTCAAGTTCGGATAGGTACCGAGAACGACCATGAGGCCTTTGCGAATTGCAGTCTTATTACAGCGACTTATTCCCTTGACGGTCAGGCGCTAGGCAGCATTGGTATTCTCGGTCCTACCCGAATGGAATACGCGCGGGTAATGGGCATCTTGGGCATTTTATCCCGAGATTTGACAGCGATGCTGGCACACTGGTATAAGTGAACAGAGCCATATTGATTTTCGTGATGATTTTAAGGAGGTGAAGACAACTTGAAAGAGGAACAAGTTCAAGATCCGAATGAATTGAATGATAATGCTACTAATGAAGAACAAGCGACTGAGGAAACTGTCTCGGAGGCCGGTACTGTATCGGCAGAAGAAGCCGGGGACGCAGCTCGTCTGCAGACGCTGGCTGATGAATTGCAGGGACGTGTACTCCGCGTACAAGCCGATTTTGACAATTTCCGCCGCCGGACCCTGAAAGAGAAAGAAGAACTGGCTCAGTACGCTACTTCCAAGCTCATCAACGAATTGCTTCCGGTTCTGGACAATTTCGACCGGGCCTTGGCAACAGCACCTACAAGTCCAGAGATTGAGGCGTTCACGAAAGGCGTGAACATGATTTTCCGTCAACTGGATGGGGTATTGAAGTCAGAGGGACTTACAGCGATGGAATCGGTGGGCCAGCCTTTTAACCCTGAATATCATCAAGCTATTATGCAGGTGGAGAGCGAGGAGTACGAAGAGGGTATCGTGACGGAAGAGGTCCAAAAGGGCTATCTCCTGAAGGATAAAGTCCTTCGTCCAGCCATGGTCAAAGTCAGCATGTAGTTTGTCTATATAAGCGGGAAAAGCCTTGGCCCGCGAAGTGAAGCAACTGCACCATTTGCGGTCAGCTTGCTTCTTGAATCGTTGGGATTTGGTACACATAAAGAGGGAAATTTAAACGGAGCATATGCTCCATTACATTTTGAGGAGGCAAATTACAGTGAGTAAAGTTATCGGTATTGACCTTGGAACCACCAACTCTTGCGTAGCCGTTATGGAAGGCGGCGAAGCCGTTGTTATTCCGAATCCGGAAGGCGCACGCACAACCCCTTCGGTTGTAGGCTTTAAGAAAGACGGCGAGCGTATCGTCGGAGAAACTGCTAAACGCCAGGCGATTACGAACCCTGATCGCACAATCAGCTCGATTAAACGCCATATTGGTACGAACCATAAAGAAAGCATCGATGCTAAAGACTACTCCCCACAAGAAATCTCTGCTATGATTCTGCAAAAGCTGAAATCCGATGCAGAAGCTTACCTGGGACAAACAGTTACTCAAGCCGTAATTACAGTTCCAGCTTATTTCAACGATAGCCAACGTCAAGCTACTAAGGATGCGGGTAAAATCGCCGGCCTGGAAGTTTTGCGTATCGTGAACGAGCCAACTGCTGCAGCTTTGGCTTATGGTCTTGAGAAATCCGAAGATCAAACAATCCTTGTCTATGACCTTGGTGGTGGTACGTTTGACGTATCTATCCTTGAGCTGGGCGATGGTTTCTTCGAAGTAAAAGCTACAAGCGGTGACAACAAGCTTGGTGGCGATGACTTTGACGAAGTAGTTATGAATTACCTCGTAGCTGAATTCAAGAAAGAACAAGGCATCGACCTGAGCAAAGATAAAGCAGCTGTACAACGTCTGAAAGACGCTGCTGAGAAAGCGAAGAAAGAACTGTCCGGCGTACTTACAACTACAGTATCCCTTCCGTTCATCACTGTCGTTGACGGCGTACCTCAGCACTTGGAGGTTAACTTGACTCGCGCTAAGTTCGATGAGTTGACTGCTGGTCTGGTAGAACGTACTTTGGGCCCAACACGTCAAGCATTGAGCGATGCAGGTATGACTCCTGCTGATCTTACAAGAATCGTACTGGTAGGTGGATCTACACGGATTCCAGCCGTACAAGATGCCATTAAGAAGCTTACTGGCAAAGAGCCTCACAAAGGCGTTAACCCGGACGAAGTGGTAGCCCTTGGTGCTGCTGTTCAAGCGGGCGTTCTGACAGGCGACGTTAAAGACGTAGTCCTGCTCGACGTAACTCCATTGTCCCTGGGTATCGAAACTGCGGGCGGCGTCTTCACGAAGATGATCGAGCGCAACACAACGATTCCTACAAGCAAATCTCAAGTGTTCTCAACCTTTGCTGACAGCCAGCCAAGCGTGGAAATTCACGTTCTGCAAGGTGAGCGTCAAATGGCGAACGGCAACAAAACACTGGGTCGCTTTACGCTTAACGAGATTCCACCGGCACCACGCGGTGTACCACAAATCGAAGTTACTTTTGACATCGATGCGAACGGTATCGTGAACGTATCGGCTACCGATAAAGGCACTAACAAGAGCCAGAAGATCACCATCACTTCTTCCAGCGGCTTGAGCGATGCTGAAGTTGAACAAATGATGAAGGATGCCGAGCTGCACGCTGAGGAAGACCGTAAGCGTAAGGAACTGGTAGAAGCGAAGAACAACGCTGACCAACTCGTGTACTCCACTGAGAAAGTAATCAAGGATCTTGGTGACAAGGCCGATGCTTCCGAAGTTGAAAAGGCTAATGAAGCTAAAGAAAAGGTAAAAGCGGCTATTCAAACCGACAACCTCGAAGAAATCAATGCAGCTACAGAAGCTTTGAACGAGATCGTTCAACAGTTGTCCGTGAAGCTGTACGAGCAAGCAGCAGCTGAACAAGGTGCTGCCGGCGGCGAAGGTGCTTCTGAAGGCGCGTCTAAGAGAGAAAATGTGGTAGATGCTGATTATGAAGTTGTTGACGACGAGAAGAATCAAGGGTAACCTTAGACGATAAGTGTCGTAAGTGGGGAAGGTCAAAACCGGGTCATCCCGTGTTTTGGCTTTCCTTTTACATGTAACAGGGATAAGTGTATGCACCGTCTGAAACGATAGAGGAATAGTATGAATTGTCGGGCGGAATTAGAGGTACGGGGGTGAATGCAGTGGCAGAGAAACGCGATTATTATGAAGTACTGGGTCTTGGAAGAGACGCATCAGATGACGAGGTCAAGAAAGCCTATCGTAAGCTGGCCCGCCAGTATCATCCGGACGTGAACAAAGCCAGCGATGCCGAGGCTAAATTCAAGGAAGTGAAGGAAGCCTATGACGTTCTGAGCGATGGTCAGCAGCGTGCAAGATATGACCAATATGGTCATATTGATCCTAACCAAGGTATGGGTGGCGGCGGCTTCGGCGGTGGCGGAGACTTCGGAGGCCTCGGCGATATCTTCGATATGTTCTTCGGCGGCGGCGGACGCCGTGATCCTAATGCTCCGCAGCGCGGTAGCGATTTGCAGTATACAATGACCATTGAGTTCAAGGAAGCGGTGTTCGGCAAGGAAACGGATATTACAATTCCACGTACCGAAGACTGCGACACTTGCTTTGGTTCCGGTGCTAAGCCGGGAACGAAGCCTGAGACTTGCTCGGTCTGCCGCGGTAGCGGCCAACAGGAGTTTGTGCAGAACACGCCACTCGGCCAAATGCGCAACCGCCGTCCATGCTCCCATTGTAGCGGGACCGGTAAAGTTATCAAGGAGAAGTGTACCACTTGCTCCGGCAGCGGTAAGGTGAAGAAGCAGCGTAAGGTCCATATTTCTATTCCGGCTGGTGTTGATGACGGCCAACAACTACGTATAGACGGTGAGGGTGAAGGCGGTTTACGGGGTGGTCCTGCGGGCGACCTGTACATTGTTTTCCGTGTGAAGCCGCATGATTTCTTCGAGCGCGACCATAATGATATTCTGTGCGAAATGCCGATTACCTTCGTTCAAGCAGCACTTGGTGACGATATTGAGGTCCCGACTTTGACTGGTAAAGTGAAGCTCAAAATCCATGCTGGGACGCAAACGGGTACTTACTACCGTATGAAGGGCTATGGTGTGCCACGCTTGCGCGGTATGGGCCAAGGTGATCAGCATGTCAGAGTTATCGTCGTAACGCCAAGTAAGCTAAGCGAAGAGCAGAAGGACTTGTTGCGCCAGTTCGGAGCCCTTAATGGGGAGAATACGCATGAGCAGGAGCAATCCTTCTTTGACCGTGTGAAGCGTGCATTCCGCGGGGAATAAAGCATATCGTTTTTTGCATAGCTTAATTTGTAGTGAGGGTGTCCCAAGAGCCATTCTATGGCTTTCATTCTGGGGCATCCTCTTTTTTGTATTGGAATAGAAGCATAAACTCAGGGGAGTTAAGACAATATAACTTTAGCCGCATGCGGAGCTTGATTACATTGGAAAGCGGGGATATCATGCCGGAACGCTTTATTTTGTCCTATTTTAAAAGCCCGGAGGAAGCCGAGGGAGTCTCAAGGAAGCTACAAGCGCTGCGGGTAATTGAGCTCTCGATCGACCGCTTTAGCAAATATGGCGGGAACGGTCCGATTCAGAGCATTAATCCAGTCACTGGCAATATAGCCGGCATGGCTTCGATGACCGCAGATCGTAATCATACTGGTATTCTTGCTGCAGCGGACACCAGTGCCAGCGGAATGAGCCATGGAGGGGACGGCGGCCCCACGGGAAGAGATATTTTGTTGACCGTAGTGGTGGACTCAGGCTCGTATGACAGGGCGCTGCGTTTAATCGAGGAAGCTGGCGGCTTTATCTAAAGCGGCAGGCAACATGACTATAACCTGAAGGGATTGTGAAGCCAGGATGGATAGAGAGAACTCCAAAATTTTCTCCAAGATAGACAAGCAGAAGATGTTGTACGAAGCCAAAGCGGAGGATGTTGAATTCTCTGCCGCATTAGCGGATCATGATGATTTGGAAGCTCAGGAGCGAGCACTGGAAGCTGATAAGCGGCAGCTGCACGAGATTTTGAAGAAAAAGTAAAAGAAAATATTAGAAATTGCCCCACTTGATGGGGCTTTTTTTCATGTAAGGGGTGTATAATTAAAGGAAGCTGTGCTTAAAAAACATAAAGCTGGGTGATGATATTGTCGCAAATTGTACTTTTGGAAATACCCGGTAAGCTGGACAGTAATACATATGAATTTTGGAAGTCCAAGGTCTCGGTACAACGTCGGAATCAAATCGGCAGATTCTTGCGTCTTGAGGATGCTTACCGTTCTCTGTTTGGAGAAATTCTGGTTCGGACGGTGATTCGCCGGGAACTCGGTATTCCTAATGAGGAAATTCATTTTCAGAAGAACGAATATGGAAAACCGCATCTGGATGGCAGCGAGAGCTTCTCCTTCAATGTCTCTCATTCAGGCAAGTGGGTGTCCTTGATTTATGGAACAGGCAGGCTTGGTGTGGATATTGAAGAGATTCGCCCCATCGATTTGACTATCGCGGAACGCTTTTTCTCAGACGAGGAGTACAAGGATTTAATGCTGCGGCCGGAGGCAGAACGAAATGATTGTTTTTACGAGATATGGACGTTGAAGGAGGCTTATGTAAAAGCGCTCGGTAGCGGTTTATCCCATCCTTTGACCTCATTCTCTGTGCGCAAGCACCCGGATGGTTCAGTCGGACTTTCGCCTGACGCGGGGACCTACTTTTTCAAAACCTATGATATTAACAGCGCTTATAAGTTCTCTGCTTGCTCCAGTCAGGACGATCTACCGAACCGGTTCATCCTTCAGAATATTCAGAGACTTCAGCAGGCTTGGTTGAACGATTGAATCCGCTCTCATATTTTAATATTGATATTAAGTTGTGCTGAGGAGGAAGAGCTCTGAGATGAGCGACACTGCCATTATAACGGTGAATAGTAACAATATCGAGCAGCAGCATATATGCTGTGCGATCTCGGACAAGAAGGGTGCGGAGGGAGTTAGGCTGAAGAAGGAGTGGCTCCAGGAACGTTTTCAGGAGGGGCTTCGTTTTAAGAAGCTGGATGTCAGACAGAAAGTATTTATTGAATATCTTCCGGCGGATTATGCTTGGTGTCCAGTAGAGGCACCTGGTTATTTATTTATCAATTGCTTATGGGTAGCTGGTTCCTTCAAGGGGAAGGGACATGGCGCGCAGTTGCTGGCTGAATGCCTAGAGGAAGCGCAAGGAGCTAATGGTATTGTGGCTGTAACAGGCAAGACGAAGAAGCCTTATCTGTCAGACAAATCTTATTTCCTCCATAACGGGTTTCAGGTATGCGATCAGGCGCCACCTTATTTTGAACTGGTGGTCCTGAAATTCAACGAGGCTGCACCAACGCCGAAATTCAAAGCATCCGTACAGAAGCAAGAGGTAGGATTTTCGGAGGGCTTACAACTGCTTTATACCGTACAGTGCCCATATACTATCCATTATGTAGGCGAACTTGAGGCATGCGCTCAGGAACGCGGAATTCCTTTGCAGGTGCGCCGAATAATGACTGCAGAAGAAGCGCAGAACGCACCGACCCCCTATACCAGTTACAGCCTGTTCTACAAAGGGCATTTCATTACGCATGAAATCATGACCCGGAACAAGTTTGAGAAATCGGTGGCAGGCTGGATTGAAAAGTATGGTCTTCCCGGCTAGTATACCGTAACCCCTGCTATCAGCGAATTTGTTGCAGAATCTGGAGGAGAGGCAATGGACAACATCATATTATGGGGCGGACTCGTGCTTGTGATCACACTTCTCACCTATCTTAATCAAAAGCAGCGCTATTCTTCCAGTGTCAGGTTCGCCTACCGCGAACTACGTGAACTGGTCCAAGATATTAACGCTGGACAATCCTCTGACGCTGATCTCAGCCGCTGGGAAGGGGCTTTGGCAGAGCTGGAGAAGCATCCGGGCGAGTTCAACAAGCTGGAAGCTGAACTAAGGCTGCGTGGTACGTTTGCTTCTTATCTGGAGCGGCATTATCCGCAGGATAACAGGCTTCCGGCTCTACAGGAGGTAGCAGCGTACCGTAAGGACAGCGTCTGGGGGATCAGGATCGGCGATTATAGCTCCAAGAAATAAGTAGTGGATGCTGTGGCATACATATCCTGGACCAATGGAGGGCAAGCAGACCGCTTGCCCTCTTTATTTTTTCTTTACATATTTGGAATGAACCTTTTGGGCGGCTCAATTGTTATATAGATATCCGAGACCAGAGAGGAGGGGGAACATTGGAGAGCAATCGGGAGCTGTTCGAAGCCTACAACAGGGATGTATATCGAACTTGCTACTACATGCTGCATAATGCGGCAGATGCGGAGGACATAACACAGGAAGTATTTATTACGGTCTTCCGCAGCAATCGGGAACAGATCGAACATATTCGGGCCTGGATCATGAAAATAACAGTCAACCATTGTCTGAATCATTTGCGGCGACGGCGGAGTCTGAATGAGAAAGTTGCAGATCATCCGTATCTGTTCACTGGAAATGAAGAGAAGCCGGTAGACCGGCTAGCGGAGGAACGGGAATCCGCAGTAGAGTGGGCAGGGTATATGAAGCGTCTCCCGGACAAAATCAGGGCAGTAGTGACACTGCGTTACATGCATGATTTCAGTCTAGCTGAGATTTCCGGCTTGTTGTCGATCCCCTTGGGAACGACGAAATCCAGGCTGCACAAGGGGCTGCGATTGATGAAGGGGATTCTGCAAGAAGCAGGCGCCCACACCCAAGACAGGGAGGAAGAGTCTTATGGACAAAATAGAGCCTACGCTAAAGCGTCAATTAAATAAGGATGAGCACGTGCCTTATCCCGATTTTGAGAACATGTGGAGCAGGATGGAAGAAGCGGGGTATACCTCAGCAGTAGTGGATTCTACACCGGCCCGTGTATCCACACGTCGCCACAAAAGCTGGCGCAGAATAGCAATGGCCGCTTCACTCAGCGCACTATTGGCTGCTGCTCCAGTGTATGCCGCCATTCATTACGACTGGGGCAACGTGTTGCGGGACAAAGGGGGACTTCAGGCTGTTCTGGATCAGAATATGGGACAGTCACTGGGGCAGACGATCAGCAGGGACGGTGTTACGCTAACGCTCCGCACGGCGATTGTGGATGAGAACCGGACGGTCATTCTGTACAACCTGGATGTGGGGAAACGTGCGGATACCGAGTTCTGGGATCTTAAGGGCCTGAGCCTGAAGGATGAGCAGGGAAAGAATAGCGAAGGAGAATTCAGCTATTTGCAGTGGGATGAGAAGAACCACAGATATAACGGTTATTTCGAGAGTGATTGGTCTTCCAAGCAGGCGACGGCAAAGGTTACGCTGACAGCGGATATTCTTCAATTATACAGTCAGCAGGAAGAGGATTTGCAACTGGACAGTAGTTCCGAGCAGGTACAGAGCTTCCAGATCGGCAAGGACGGCCTGCAAAAAATGGAGGTCAAGGCATTTAAGCAAGCAGATAAGATTCTGTTCTCCTCAGCGATAATATTCGATCAAGCAGAAGCCAAAACCTGGGCTTATCCGATGATTGCGCCGGTTGTCCAAGGAAAGACGCTGCACGCACTGTCTGGAAGTACCTACGGTCAGCCGGGGGATCATGGCGAATATACAACCCAGCAGTATTTTAAAAGCAGTGACTTGCCTGCGGGACAGACGACCTACAAACTGCAATATACTAAGATGGAAAAAAATATAGATGGACCTTGGAAATTTGACCTGCAGTTGAGTAAAAAGCAAATGGAAAGCGGAACGATCAAGACGGCGCTGGATCTTCCACTTGAAGCTGGAGATTACGACCATATCATCGAAAAGATGGTGGTAACGCCTACCCAAATCCGGGTGGCCGTACGATCTAAGGTTAAAGGGTTCGCAGATATACCGTATCAAAAAATCTCGCTTGAGGTAAATGGACGAACGCTTGAAGGCTGGAGGGAGCGTTCGCCCAAGGATGATCCCAATTTGCTTAGCTACAAGTTCGAATTGCCTTCCGATCTGGTAATCACCAAGGAGACGCCGATCACTTTTGTAGGCAAGTATAAGGTTACGGTCCATGAAGATGACAAGACACCGGTTCTCTTGACCGACATCTCCACTAAAAAGCAGACATTGAATAGGGAGGTTGGCGGCTATCCCGTTCACTGGACGTACTATATGCAGGACGGAAATTTGTATGTAGAGACCGGAAGCGAGGATGCCCATTTTGGCGGGATCAACCAGACTCATATTAACCTTGGTAAAGACAGAATTCTTGGCAGACCAGTTACGGTCAACTTCTCTGGTGATGGCAATAACAAGGCTATTGATGTCTATAAGGATTTCAAAGAAAAGGAAGCATCCCTTTATATGTTCTACTATACGACCGACGAGCCGGACAAAGAGACCCGGGTGCAGCTGCAGCCCTAGTTTGCTCGGGGAAAATAATTCAAAATATTAACCTTATTTTAATGGGGAGAACCTTGTGTTCCTCCCTTTTTTTCGTATACATTAAGAAGACGTTGCCAAGGAAGGGCAAAAGAATCAGTCTATAAGACACCACGGCATTAATGAGAGAGGAGGAGATGACGATTAAAAGGTGTGATTGGGTCACCGCTGATCCCTTATATATCGCTTATCATGATACGGAATGGGGACAACCTTTGTATGATGAGAGGGCGTTGTTCGAACTGCTGATACTGGAGGGGATGCAGGCAGGACTAAGCTGGTTTACAGTGCTGCAAAAGCGGGAGCGGTTCAGGGCGGTCTTTGACGGTTTCGATCCCGAGAAGATTATCGCTTATGGGGAGTCGAAAGTCGACGAACTGATGCAGGATGCCGGAATTATCCGCAATCGGCTGAAAATCCTGTCCGTGATCAATAATGCGCGCGTCTATCAGGAAATTATCCGGGAGGAAGGCAGCTTTGCAAGTTATTTATGGAGCTTTGTTGGCGGAACGCCTGTCCTGAATCACTGGAAGAGCAGGGCCGAAGTGCCTGCCAGCACCCCGCAATCCGATGAGATGAGCAGAGCGCTGAAGAAGAAAGGCATGAAATTCGTCGGCACCACGATTTGTTATGCCTTTATGCAGGCTTCCGGCATGGTGAATGACCATACCCTGGATTGTTTCTGTCGCAGCCAAGATTAACTCTGTCTATGCGTGCAGTTTGGCACTCAGGCAAGGAGAAATGTTATACTGGTAATGTTCGCAAATTTAAGGAGGATTCCAACAAGATGTTATGGCATGAAGTTACGATACATACAACCGAAGAAGCTCAAGAAATGATATCCAATTTTTTATATGAAGCAGGCGCAGGCGGTGTTTCCATCGAGGAATCCGGCATACTGGGCAAAGAGCGGGATACCCGCTACGGTGAACTGTATGACGAGCCGCTGAATGATATTCCCGAAGGGGAAGCAGTAATTAAGGGGTACTATGCAGAATCTGTCGACATGGATGGAGTGATTGCGGAGTTGACTCCCCGTGTAGAGGAACTGCGGGAATATGGCATTGATCCGGGCAAGGCTCAGATCTCCTGGAAAACTGTAGATGATGAAGAATGGGCACATGCCTGGAAACAGTATTTCAAACCGCTGCGTGTATCGGAGCGTTTGACCATCAAACCGACCTGGGAAGAGTATACGCCGGAAAGTCCAAACGAAAAAATTATTGAGATCGACCCTGGTATGGCCTTTGGTACAGGCACACATCCCACGACAGCTCTATGCTTGCGGGCACTGGAGAAGAATATCACAGGTGGGGAAGAAGTCATTGATGTCGGTACCGGGTCCGGTATTTTGGCGGTCGGCGCGATGCTGCTGGGCGCAGGCTCTGTGTTGGCGCTGGATCTTGATCCCGTTGCTGTAGAGAGTGCTGCGGAGAACGTGGCGTTGAACCGGCTTGAAGATTCCATTACTGTAAAAGAAAGTGACCTGCTGTCGCTACTGGGCGGCGAAAAGGCTGCAGATACGCCAGCCGGAGACATGTGGCCATCGGCAAGACCAGAGGCTAATGCCTCTGTACAGCCTGAGACCAATCCTGCTGAGGACAGCCTTGGCGTTACGCTGCCAGTGCAGATTGTGGTAGCTAACATTCTCGCAGAGATTATCGTGTTGTTCACAGATGATGTCTACCGGGCGCTGAAGCCAGGCGGCATCTACATTACCTCTGGCATTTACAAGGACAAGGAAGGTCTGGTGTCACAGGCGCTGACGGCTTCCGGCTTTGAGATTATCGAAATTACCCGTGAAGAAGATTGGGTGGCATTTACAGCCGGAAAGAGGTAAAGATGGATTTCTTGCAAAATTTTATTAGTATTCCGCTTGAACAGCTTCCGTTCTTTTTGATCACACTACTGATCGCATTTACTGTGCATGAATTTGCACATGCATATTTTGCCAACAAATTTGGCGATCCTACTGCACGGCTGATGGGCCGTATGACGCTGAACCCTGCCGTTCATTTTGATTTCCTGGGCGTTATTTTGATGCTGCTGGTCGGTTTCGGTTGGGCGCGGCCTGTTCCGGTTAACCGGGACAACTTCAAAAACCCCCGCCTGATGGGCATTATCGTCTCGATTGCAGGACCAATCAGTAACCTGCTGCTGGCGATTATCGGAACATTGATCTACGCGGCGCTTCTGGCGACGGGAACGATCGAAGCGATTACCAATGTTCGGCTGCTTCAAGCCGTGTATTTGTTCTTCGGCATGTTCATTCAGTGGAACTTCTTCCTGTTCCTGTTCAACCTGATCCCGCTGCCACCACTGGACGGCTATCGGATTGTCGAGGATTTGGCCCCACGTCCGCTTCGCGGGCGACTGCAGCAGTATGAGCAATGGGGAAGCCTGATTTTCCTACTGATTCTATTTATTCCGGCACTAAGAATGTACACGATTACCCCGCTGCATATTTGGGGCGATGAAATGACCCGAGGTTTTCTAAGGCTGTTTCTCTGGATGTTTGGCAGCTAACGCGGGGGAATAAGGCTGGTCACAACATGGCAAACGTTGTATGATGGTTTTTGGCGTTAAGACGGCAGATTATGTTGCGCCGGATGACGGGAGTCAATCTGCAGAGGCAGGTCTGGCGTCCCCCGGCGCCTGAATAACGAACAGGATGTTGATACGATGCAACGATATTTTGTGACGCCGGAGCAGTTCAGCGGCGATACCGTAACTATCGGCGGCGAGGATGCTCGCCATATCGCCAAGGTCATGCGCGGCAAGGAAGGGGACAAGCTGATTGTCAGCGATGGGTCCTCCCGTGAAGCCTTGGTTGAGATTGTTCAGATTGAAATCGGAGAAATTACGACGAATGTAGTGGAAGTCCTGGAGATGACGCATGAAGCACGCGTCAAGATCACAGTAGCCCAAAGCCTTCCCAAAGGCGACAAGATGGAGACCGTGATTCAGAAATGTACCGAGATCGGTGCCGTGTCCTTTCAGCCGTTCCTGTCAGAGCGCACTATTGTGCAATATGACGAACGTAAGGAAGGCAAGCGTCTGGAACGATGGCGCAAAATCTGCAAGGAAGCCGCGGAGCAGGCCCACCGGAACATTATCCCTCTGGTAGAGCCGCCGGTATCCTGGAAGCTTTTGCTGCAATCGTTTGCGGAATATGACGCCGTGTATTTTTGCTATGAGAAGGAAGAGGGCTTGCAATTACGCAGTGCCGCGGCTCCAAAGCTTGAAGCCCTGAAGAACCAGTCTATTGTCAAAATAATGGTGGTAGTTGGACCAGAGGGCGGCTTTACGACCGATGAGGCCGTGAAGGCTGAGGCAGCCGGAGCTGTGCCTGTGGGCCTTGGATCGCGCATTCTGCGCTGCGAGACGGCAGGGATGGTAGCTGCAGCATGCCTGTTATATGAATCCGGAGAAATGGGGGGAGCTTGAGAGATGTCATCCGTAGCGTTTTATACGTTGGGTTGCAAAGTTAATTTCTATGATACCGAAGCCATCTGGCAACTGTTCAAAAATGAAGGTTACGAGCAGGTGGATTTCGAGGGTACCGCCGATGTGTATCTGATCAATACCTGTACGGTTACCAATACCGGTGATAAGAAGAGTCGCCAGATGATCCGCCGCGCTGTGCGCCGCAACCCTGAGGCCATCGTAGCTGTTACAGGCTGCTATGCGCAGACGTCTCCAGGGGAGATTCTTGATATTCCTGGTGTCGACCTAGTTATCGGCAACCAGGACAGAGATCAAATCATGACGCATGTGAAGAACATTCAGCAGTCGCGCCAGCCGGTGAATGCGGTTCGCAATATCATGAAGACGCGTGAGTTTGAGGAAATGGACGTACCGGCCTTTGCTGACCGGACACGGGCGTTCCTGAAGATTCAGGACGGCTGCAATAACTTCTGTACCTTCTGTATTATCCCTTGGTCGCGCGGACTGTCCCGCAGCCGTGATCCGAAGAGTATTGTCACGCAGGCGCGTCAGCTTGTGGAATCCGGGTACAAGGAATTTGTTCTGACCGGTATTCATACCGGCGGCTATGGTGATGACCTCGACAACTATCGTCTGTCCGACCTGCTCTGGGAGCTGGATAAGGTAGACGGACTGGAGCGGGTGCGCATCTCTTCCATTGAAGCTAGTCAGATTGATGAGAAGCTGCTTGAGGTGCTGAATCGTTCCTCCAAAATGTGCCGTCATCTGCATATCCCGCTGCAAGCTGGACATAACGATGTGCTGAAGACGATGCGCCGGAAGTATACAACCGAGGAATATTACGCCAAAATGCAGCTGATCCGTCAGGCTATGCCGGATGTCGGCATTACTACGGATGTCATTGTCGGATTCCCGGGAGAAACCGATGAAATGTTCCGCGCCGGATATGATTTTATGAAGGCGGTCAATTTCTCGGAAATGCACGTATTCCCGTACTCCAAACGGACAGGTACACCGGCTGCTCGTATGGATAATCAGGTGGATGAAGAGATCAAGAATGCCCGTGTGCAGGAACTGATTGATTTGTCAGAGGAAATGCAGCTGGCGTACGCGCAGAAGTTCGTAGGCCAGACGCTGAACGTGATTCCTGAACGGTCTGCGAAGGATGCTCCAGGCCGGAGCACACAGCATGGCTTCAGCGACAATTACTTGCAGGTCTTCTTTGAAGGCGATGATTCCCTGCAAGGTGAGCTGTGCCAGGTGAAAATCACGCAAGCCGGCGTGAATGAATGCCGTGGCGAGCTGATTAGTGTGAAACAGGCGAGTCTATCGCTTTAAAATTTGCAGAGACAAGAGCCAAGCAGCGATTCCTCAGAATAATTTGGAGAAGCTGCTTGGCTTTTTTTATGTTCTACATAAGATGAACAAAAGAAAATAACAAGAAGTGAGAAGAAACGGAGAGGAAAGTTTGGAACTGTAGGAGCGGAGCGTTTTTTTAAGAAGATGTAGTAGTCGGCAGACAAATTTCGCATAAGGCGATGGAACTGCTTTTCACGGAATTTTTATAGTCATAAAGTCCTGAATTATGATTTCCAGCCCCCTTAATTTCAGAAAGAGTAAACACTTCGATGCAAAATGTCGATAGTAGTGGAAGAGTGTGGGAATGTACCCTCCCAGGACAACATCAGAAATGAAGGAGAGAAATGATGACTGTGAACAGGAAAATGACGAAGTTGCTTCTCATCATAGCACTGCTGGCTACCGTAGTATTCCCGGCAAGTGTCTTTGCGGAGAAGGGGGACATCAACTCGATTGAGTTTGAGAGTTCGGCCAAGCTGGATCTGGTTGTAGGGCAGTCACCGAAACAGTTGAGAGTGTTCGCCAATGTGGAAGGGTCTACCTCCAAGAAAGATGTGACGGGCGCAGTGAGCTGGAGCTCCTCTAATACTACTACTGTTAAGGTTGTGAATGGTCTTGTGACCCCGCTCGACAGTGGTACAGCTACAATTACTGCGATTTATAATACTGCGTTGACTACAATCGAGGTCTCGGTTACCCATCCGTTTAAAGACCTGAAGATTGAACATAAAGATGGCATTTACAAGCTGGGAGACAGCGAAGAGAAGCGGACGATTAAAGCAACGGTGCTCGGTGGAAAGTCCATTACCGAAGCGACTGATGTTACCAAAGATGTTGAATGGTCCAGCTCTGACACCAGTGTATTGACGATATCGGATGGTAAAGTCAATCTTCTGAAAGAGGGCAAGTCTACCATTACAGCGAAATACAAAGGCTTGACGGCTACATATAAGGCTGAAGTAGAAGTTGCTTATACTGAGATTGAAATCAAGCAGAACGGCAAGGTGGTCAAGGATATTGAGACTCTGATCGGGGACAATCCTATCAAATTGACGGCGTTCAGCAAAACGGCTACGGCATCGGAAGCGGAAGATTTAACTACCAAGGGAGACTGGAGCTCTTCTAATCCAGCTGTAGCTACAGTTAAGGACGGGGAACTCAAAGTTCTGACTACGGGTAAAACAGTGATTACGATTACAAGTCTGGGTGTCAAAGCCTCCGTAGATGTCTATGTCCGTTCGCCTTATGAAGCCCTGCTGCTGACACCTGCCAAGGAGCAGACACTGTTCATGGGCGAAGTGCTGGATGTGAAGGCAGAGGTAAGAGATGCGGTTAACTCCACTTTGAATGTATCCCTGAACGCCACCTGGACATCCAGTGACCAACTGGTGGCTACAACTAAAGCAGCAGCTGATGCTGCAGACATTACAGCCAAAGGTGTGGGCGATACTACCATCAAAGCCGAGTACAGAGGAATCAGCAGAGATATTAAGGTGAAGGTGCTGCCAACTCTTACAGCATTGTCTATCGAGAAGACCGAGCAAGAGATGTTCAGAGGCGATACGCTGGGCCTGCCAAAAGTAGATGGAACCAAACTCGACGGCAGCAAGATTGATCTCACCCAAGAGGTAGAGTGGACGTCCGGCAATGCAGAGATCGCGCTGATCAAGGACGGCAAGATTGAAGGCAAAGCTGCAGGTACTGTCACTCTGTATGGTAAAATTAAAGAGGGCGGCGCCACCGCGTCCAAAGCGGATATCCGCAAGAAGAGCGTGGAACTGAAACTTACAATTCAGGATAAAGTACTGGTATTGATCGGATCTGAGGACAACCTTGTGGTGGTGACCGGTGAAGAGAAGGCGCTGCCTACAGTAAAAGCGGTTATGGAGAACGGGGACGAACGTGAGACCGCGGATAAGATCAAGTGGGAGATTACCGGCACGAACGCCGTACTCAAGACGAGCACAAGCGGTCAGACCATTAAAGGTCTCACTAAAGGCAGCGCGAGCCTGAAAGGGACGTATGCTAACAAGACTATCTCAATCCCGGTAACCATTGAGCAGAAGATCACCAAGATTGTGGTTGAACCGGCTTCACTGGATCTGAACATCAAGAGCAGTAAGACAGTTAAAGTAACAGCTTATTATTCCAATGGAAAAACTGGTAACCTGTCCAGCAGCATCAAATGGGAATCCAGTAATCCTGCAGTGGCTACGGTAACTGGCTCTTCCGTAAAAGCTATAGCTGAAGGCACGACTACATTGAATGGCTCCTATCAAGGCATTGATATCAGTCTGAAAGTCAACGTAATTCCTAAGCTGACCAAGCTGACCGTGAATGAAACACGTCTCAAGCTGGCTCCAGGCGCCAAGCAAACGATAGTGGTAACAGCTCAGTATGATAATGGTAAAACGGTTGATGTGACAGGTCTTGTAGCTTGGACCAACTCGAAGCCATCGGTAGCCAAATGGTCAATTGGCAGCATTACAGGACTGGCAAAGGGTTCGACATCCTTTAAGGGCAAATACGACGGCAAGACTGTAACGGTCTCTGTCACAGTTAAGTAATTGCAGCATTATGCTTAAAAATAGTTGAAAGACAGAAAGAACTGCAGACCTGATTATCGGGCCTTTGCAGTTCTTTTTTTATGACGGGCATCTTTTCTTCTTTGTATTAGATGAAAAAGCCCAATTGAAGTATAATAATACAGCGACAGCAGAAGAGCCGGTAAGGTGTATGCTATGGAACCGCATATTAGGACTGGAACCGGGTCTCCAGCCTGGACCATAACTGCAAGTAGCACAGCGGGAGGACGAGCGCGGAGCAGACGACGTTGAAAATGGTCTGGGCGTGCGCAATCTGTGCGCCAGAGCCTCCGCCAATCCAGGCGGACAGGCTCTGCAGCGGGCCGATGAGCGGCAGGAACAGCAGCGCGCCGCCTACGTTAAGTGCTACATTCGTCCAGGCGACGAAGGTTCCAGCCATGGAGCCGCCGATGGATGCGATCACGGCGGTGACGCATGTGCCGACATTCGCGCCCAGCACAATGGCAATCCCTACTTCGGTTGGCAAGGCCCCCGAGGTAGCAACCCCGATGGCCATACCGATAACAGCAGCGCTACTGTGTACGAGCGCTGTCAGGCAGGCACCGGCTATGATGCCCCAGAGGGCGCTGGTGGCCGCATGATCCAGGAACCACCAGTACAGTCCGTTTTCTTGCAGCGCAGGGCCGATCGACTGCATGACTTTGATGCCCCACAGGACAAGCGAGAAACCGGCGATAGCTAGGCTAGTGTATTGGAGTGGCGTGGATAACCGCCGGAGCGATAACGCTGCGGGATGGTTAGGCGACAGCTCACCCAGGATGACCGCAACACCCCACAGGGTGAGTGAGACGGCCAGTAGTGGCGAGGAATAGGAACTGATCTGCAGTCCAATCAGTTCCGTAGTCAGGCATGTGCCGATGTTGCTGCCGAGAATAATGCCCAGTGTGCGGGCATAAGTAAGCAGCCCGGCATTCACCATACCGATCGTCAGCACGGTGACAGCGGTGCTGCTTTGCAGCAGGGCGGATAGCAGACTGCTGGATATCATGCCTTTTAGCGGCGTAGCCGTTGCTTTATTCAATCCGGCCCTTAGCAGCGGGCCAGCTAGCCGGGTCATGGACGTCTCCATGAGCTTCATACCGGCCAGAAAAATAACAAGACCATATATGACAGGGAACAACAGATCACGGATCATAACAACATGCTCCTTTGACTGGGGTTGTACACCAATATATGAATGCAGCGCAGTAGACATGTATAAAACCATAAGATCAGGGAGTTGAAGTCATTGGCATCGGTAATTTTGGAACGCAGCCGTAAAAAAAGACTGGAGCAGGGCCATCCATGGGTATATGGCAGTGAAGTGGCCTCAGTAGAAGGAGAGCCACAAGCTGGTGGATTGGTCGATATTCTGAATCATCAAGGCCGCTTTCTGGCATCAGGATACTATAACCCGTCTTCACAGATTCGGGTCCGCGTCGTCTCCCATCAGCATCTGGAAGAGATGGACACAGCATTCTTCGTGGAGCGGTTCACGAACTGCCTGCGTCACCGGAATCGCTTCCTGCCCGGCGCAGACGCATACCGGCTGGTCTACGGCGAAGCCGATTTTCTGCCGGGACTGATTGTGGACCGGTTCGGGGATGTTCTGGTCGTGCAGCTGTTGACGCTTGGTATGGACAAGCGGCGTGCAGAGATTGTAGAGGCGCTGGTGCAGGTGATGGCACCGCGCGGGATTTATGAGCGCAGCGACGTTAGCGTGCGCGAGCTGGAGGGACTGGAGCAGGTAACCGGGCTTCTTTACGGGGAATGTCCCCGTCATGTGACGGTTACCGAGAATGGTCTGAAGCTGATCGTAGATATCGTGGAAGGCCAGAAGACCGGTTACTTCTTCGATCAGCGTGAGAACCGGGCCTCGATTGCACCATTAATGACAGGCTGGGGGGAACGCAGCGGTATTACACTGCAGGAAGTGGAGGCCGAGGATGGCTCCCGCCAGGTGCTGCCAGTTAACAAGAGCGGCAAGACCGTGACCTTCCCATACTGGGATGGGGCTACAGTATTAGAATGCTTCTCGCATACAGGAAGTTTCACCCTGCATGCCTGCAAATACGGAGCCAAGAAGGTGACCTGCCTTGACGTATCCGCTCATGCAATTGAAAGTGCCAAGACCAACGTGGAGCTGAATGGATTCAGTGACCGGGTGGAATTCGTGGTCGATGACGCATTCCAATACTTGCGTAATCAGGTGAAGGGGCTGGAAGAACGCTCTGAACGTGCCACCGCAGGAGCGGGACAGTCTGCTTCTGGCGCCAAGGTGGCCAAGAGTGATACCGCCAAGCCGATGACCGCTGGCGGCGGACGGACCTTTGACGTCGTAATTCTGGACCCGCCTGCTTTTGCCAAGACTAGAAGCGCGGTAGCAGGAGCTTGCCGCGGATATAAGGATATTAACTTGCACGGCATGAAGCTGGTGAACGAAGGTGGGTATCTAGTAACGGCAAGCTGCTCCTATCATATGCAGCCGGATCTGTTCCTGGAAACCATCGGCGAAGCGGCCAAGGATGCTGGTAAAGTGCTTAGACTGGTAGAGTGGCGTGCCGCTGGCAAGGACCACCCGCAAATTCTCGGTGTGGATGAAGGGCATTACCTGAAATTCGCGATCTTTGAAGTGCGAAGCAAGAGTAATTAATCCTCCCGTTGGGTACGCTGGAAATGTGAGCTATGCCTTGACGTGAAAATAGGAAGCTGCCTTCCTAACCAGAATAAGAGTGTCGAGAATGTCTACGGACTTCTCGGTGCTCTTTTTTATGTGTGGAGACTAGAGGCAGTAAAGTACTCTTTGATTTTATATAAGACGAATGAAAAAAAGTAACAAAAAGCCAGAAGGAACGAAGGGGAATGGTTGGAACTGTAGGAGCGAAGCGTTCGCCTTTGTCACCAGATTTCAACCGTTGGAATCGGTAATAAAGAAGAAATTTGGGGACAACAGCGACCGGAAGTCCAAACATTCACCGTAGTGACGAGCGAGCTTTAATAGATAATCTTAAACTCGTCTCACTCCATTGATAATAGTTCTCATTTGCGTATATAATGAACCCAAAGCAAGAGGAAGTGGGGTTAAGGAATGGGACATAATGTGAACGTATACGATCATGAAAGAATAGATGCTCAAAAGACACTTGCTTGCGAGGGATTCAGCCATACCTACCGTCTTGACGGAGGCCATTTCGAAATTAAGCCTCCGGAAGAGATAGGGGCTGGGGCTTGCCGCAGTTTGCTCACCCGAGGAAATATTCAGATGACCAACTTCAGCCTTACTTTTAACCGGGACATACAGGCTAACGGAGAGTTCCGCTCTCCACGGACAGAGTTGGTGTTCTGTCTTGGGCATGGAATTGAATGGGGTACTACGCTTAAGGGTGATACCTTTGGCCTTGACACAGGGCAGAGCGCTTTGCTTTATGGCGGCGTACGGGCTGAGAATTGTCAGTATGTGCGGGATGCCGATTATCGGTTTCTCAGCTTGGATATGAGCCCAGAGCAGTTCAAGCGGATGACGAGTGGACTGACCGAGGATGAACGGCTTCGTTTTACCGGAAATGAAGCCGTATTTTTCAACAAAAATAGGATTACGTCTTCTATCCGGCTTGTTCTGTCGCAAATTTGGGAATGCCCCTATAGTGGAGGTGTTAGGGAGCTCTATTTGGAAGCGAAAATGCTAGAGCTGTTCGCCGTCTACCTCAATGAATCGCTGTATGAAGCGGAGCGGATTCCACAAACCGTTCGTCTCTCCAAAGACGATATGGCCAGCTTACAGCAGGCCCGGGAGATTTTACAACGGGACTATATCGAGCCACCGACACTGGCAGCACTGGCCCGGAGCATCTGTCTCAACGAATTCAAGCTCAAAAAAGGATTTAAGGAAATGTTCGGCTATACCGTGCATGCCTATGTGATTGAACAACGGATGCAGCAGGCCCGTCATTTGCTGGACCAAGGCAGCGTGACCGTGACGGAAGCCGCGTACCGTGTAGGGTACGGCAATGCCAGCCACTTTGCGGCCGCATTCCGCAAGAAATTCGGGATTCGGCCCGGAGAATATGCCCTTCGTTCCCGGGGGGCAGGTCCGAGCCGGACAGGATGGTTGGCTGATGACGTTCAGGATGGGAATTTGCCTGGATTGCTCCCTTTTTGATTCATAATAATCCCGTAAGGAGTAGAGCCGGACAGCATTGCTCCTCTAATATAGTGCACAGAGAATGATTCTCAGTGCACTTTTTTTGCGCTTTTAAACAAAATTGGAGGAAGATACTGTGAGTAAAACCAAAACTGGCCTGCCCAGACTGCTGGAAATCGCCGGAGAAAAGAGAGCTCTTCTGTTCCTATCGGGTGTATTGTCCTCCGCCAGTGCTTTGCTGATGCTGGTACCGTATATCTCCGTATACTTTGTGCTGGCGGAGCTGCTCCGCCACGCTTCGACGCCGGGACAGGCGGACGGGAGCTACATGATGCAGTGGGGACTTATAGCGCTGGGCGGTCTGGTCTTAGGGCTGATACTGCTCTATGCCGGGGGGATGTGCTCGCATATTGCAGCGTTTCGCATCCAGTACAATCTCAGGGTGCGAATGACCGAGCATCTCGGCAGACTGCCGCTCGGTTACCTCACAGGTACCTCAACCGGTGCGGTCAAAAAAACACTGGAACAGAATGTGGAGAAGGTGGAGAACTTTATTGCGCATAAGCTGCCTGATCTCATTAGTGCTCTGGTTACGACCATAGTGATGATCTTTGCCATGTTCTGGCTGAGTCCTCCGCTGGCGATTGCCTGTCTGGTGCCGATTTTGCTAGGCTTTATTGCTCAAACGCTGCTGATGGTAGGGAGCAAGGGCAAGGAGGGCATAAAGCTGTATTATGATTCCCTGGAACAGATCAATGCTTCGGCCGTGCAGTACATCCGGGGGATGCCTGCGGTGAAGGTTTTTGGGCAGACTGTCCATTCGTTCCGCAAGTTTTACAGTGATATGGTCAATTATCGTGATCATAGTTTGGAAATTACAGACCGGTATCAGAACGGCTATATTCTGTTCAAAACGCTGTTGTCATCTATGTTCACCTTTATTTTGCCGGTAGGGGTTTTTCTATTGAGCGGTCAGCCGGATAATATGTCTTTTGCTATAGTGCTACTATTCTTTCTAGTGATGGCTCCGGGAATTTCCGCACCACTCTTCAAGCTGTTGCTGCTGGCCTCCAGTACGCGGGATATCGGAGAGGGAGTGGCGCGAATGGATCAGCTTCTGGCTCAGACCCCGGTGCCAATTCCGCAGGATCCGGAGTCACCGTACACTTTTGACATCGAATTTGCGGAGGTTACCTTTTCTTACGGAACCCCTGAGGACAAGGCTGCTGATGCTTTGCAGGGAGTGTCTTTCCAGGCGAAACAAGGGCAGGTTACTGCACTGGTAGGTCCTTCGGGATCTGGAAAATCAACCGTAGCGAGCCTGATTCCACGCTTCTGGGACCCGCAATCCGGGACAATCAGTATCGGTGGCGTAGACATCCGCCGAATGGCGCTGGATGATTTGATGAACACGGTCGCTTTTGTCTTTCAGGAGACCTTTCTATTCTATGATACCCTCTATGCGAATATCGCCGTAGGCAAGCCGGGGGCTTCGCTGGAAGAAGTACAGGCTGCGGCGAGGGCGGCACAGTGTGATGATTTTATCTCCAGACTGCCGAAGGGCTATGATACGTTCATCGGTGAAGGGGGCGTCTATCTCTCTGGCGGGGAGGAACAGCGAATTGCCGTAGCCCGGGCGATTCTCAAAAATGCACCGATTCTGGTGCTGGATGAAGCGACTGCTTTTGCCGACCCAGAGAATGAACATAAAATGCAGCTGGCGCTTACTGAACTGATGCGCGGCAAGACGGTTATCGTCATCGCTCACCGGTTGTCCTCGATTCGTGATGCGGAGCAAATTCTAGTGCTTCGGAACGGGACCATTGCAGAGCGTGGAAACCATGGGGAGCTGGTGCAGAAGGAAGGACTCTATGCCCAGATGTGGCACACTTACAGTGATGCTGGAGACTGGATTATCGAGAAAGGGGGGGCGCTGACGTGAAGATGCTGCATAATATTACCGCTGGTCATCCAGAGAAATTGCTGAAGCCTGTCCTGTATTCGCTATTATCCAATCTGGTGAACGTACTGCCTTTTGCCCTGATTATTGAAGCGGTGCGACTTATTTTTGCACCTTTTATTACGCCGGGAGCGGTTCTGCAGACCGAACGTCTGTGGTGGGTTTGCGGCGGATTGGTGGGATCAATGCTCCTAATGTATCTCAGCGAGATTCCAGCTTACCGTGCAGCTTATCGTGGGGCCTATGAAGTGGCTGCACAGGGCCGGGCTGAACTTGCTGAACATTTGCGGAAGCTCCCGCTGGGCTATTTGACCCGGCGTGATCCTGGCGATCTTGCCAATATGATGATGGGTGACTTCTCTCTGGTGGAAAGCGGACTCTCCCACATGCTGCCCCAACTGGCCGGGGCTTTCGTTCTGCCGGTCCTTGCGCTAGTTGGTCTGATCGTGCTGGATTGGCGCATGGCTCTCTCCATGTTCGCCGCCCTGCCCGTAGCTCTGTTGATCATGTATGTAACGACGGGGTTGCAGCGCAAGCTGGGCGCAGGGCACATGAAGGCCAAGCTGAATGCGGCGAACCGTCTGCAGGAGTACCTGAACGGTATTCGCGTAATGAAGGCCTACAATTTGACTGGAGACAGGTTTGTCCGCCTTGACGACTCGTTCAAGGTTCTGATGAAGGAAAGCATCAAGCTGGAGGGGATATTCGGTCCAGTTATTTTGTTGGCTTTGGCTCTTTTGCGCGCCGGTTTAACGCTTCTGATCTTCGTGGGCGTCCAGCTTCTGCTGGGTGGAGAGATCGGTATCCTGGAGCTGGCGGTATTCCTCATTATCGGGACTCGTATCTATGATCCGCTGAACACGGCTCTCTCCAATTACGCTGAATTCCGCTATAACGAGCAAGCAGGCGGACGGATTGTGGATCTGCTCCATGAGCCGGTAATGACCGGGAACACCGAACCCCTGCCCGCTGATCGTGGAATTCAATTCGATCATGTAACCTTCAGCTACGGCGGAAAGCCGGTGATCAAGGATTTGAGTATTACAATGCCTCAGGGGACCCTGACAGCCATTGTAGGACCCTCGGGCAGCGGAAAAAGTACCGTGCTGCGGCTAATCTCGCGGTTTTACGATCCGGATCAGGGACGTGTCCTGCAGGGGGGAAGCAGCTTGCGGGAAACAGAGCCGGAGCATCTGCTGAGTTCGATCTCGGTGGTGTTTCAGGATGTGTACTTGTTCCAGGACACAATCGGCAACAATATCGCCTTTGGACGGCCGGGGGCTACAAGCGAAGAGGTACGGCAGGCCGCTCAAATGGCGCGTTGTCATGATTTCATCATGAAGCTGCCGCTAGGCTATGATACACCGGTTGGTGAGGGTGGTAGCACGCTATCCGGTGGGGAGAAACAGCGCATTTCCATCGCTCGCGCTATTCTCAAAAATGCGCCAGTGGTGCTGCTGGACGAAGCCACAGCCTCGCTTGATCCGCAAAATGAAGCTGAGATTCAGAAAGGGATTGACGCCCTGATCACAGGGCGGACTGTTATTGTCGTCGCTCATCGGCTTAAAACGATCCGCGGTGCCGACAACATCATCGTGCTGGAGGACGGCAGGCTGGTGGAACAGGGCCGTCATGAACGTTTGCTGGAGCAGGGTGGGCTTTACGCCAAGCTGTGGACCTTGCAGCAGGAATCCGGCGGCTTTCGCATATCATCGTAGTACTATAATCTGTTTATTGTAACAAGAGCCTGTCGTATCTATCAGATACGGCGGGCTTTTGCGCGTTTTGGTAGAAAGTTATATAAGCCGAACAAAAGAAAATGACAAAAGCGAAGAGGAATGAAGGGGGAAGTTTGGAACTGTAGGAGCGCAGAACACTTGTAAAACATTTGAAGATCATCCAAACGTATGTTCCGAATGAAGGGTGATATGGTATAATGTTGGGACGAGTAAGTGACTGGAGTTACATTTTTGTTTTGTCATGGGAGGAGTCTTTATTTATGTCGATAACCTTTTTAATCGGACGCTCGGGCAGCGGTAAGACAACTAAAATACGGGAGTCGATTTCCTCTCAGCTAGCGCAGGAACCGCTTGGCGCACCAATGATTGTGCTTGTGCCGGAGCAGGGGTCTTTTGGGACCGAACGGGGGCTGCTCACTGCGGGTGGTGCCAAGGGAAGCATCCGCGCCCAGACCCTGAGCTTTTCGCGGCTGGCTTATCGGGTAAGGCAGGAAACGGGCGGCAGTGCAAATCTTCCGATCAGTGAAGAAGGCAAGAAGATGCTTATCTATAAAATCATCAGCCGCCGCAAGGAGGAGCTGAAGCTCTTCGGACCCTCTTCGGATCGTCCGGGCTTTGTGGAACGGCTGAGCCAGCTGCATACCGAATTGAAGCGATGCTGTATCGGTTCTAATGATTTGAACGAGCAATTGTCCAGTATGCGCGACTCTATTGGTAACAGCCCCATTCTGGCAGGCAAGCTGGAGGATTTATATATCGTATTTAGCGATCTGGAGCAAGAGATGTCGCAGCTGTATATGGACGAAGAGGACCGGCTGGTCGAACTGGCCGAGCAGATTTCACTGTCTTCCTATGTTCGGGGTGCGGAGATTTGGGTGGATGGCTTTCACGGCTTTACCCCTCAGGAATTCAAGGTGCTGCGGGAACTGATGCTGCATGCCTCCAGTATGACAATATCGCTAACCCTGGACAAGTCTTATCCATCCGGTGGTGGGCTGCACGAGCTTGATCTGTTCCATCCGGCTGCGGTGACGTATATCAAGCTCCGTGGTATGGCCGAGGAAGCGGGGCTAGAGGTCTGGGACGAGCTATTATCGCCTCAAGTGCTGCCGCGCTTCAAGGATAGCCCTGTACTCGGCCATCTGGAGCGGGGGTATGACCGCCGTTTGGGCTGGAGTGGACATAAGGGGGACACAGCGCAGTCCATTACCATTGGCGCTGCTGTATCGCACAGGGCTGAAGTGGAAGGGGCCTTGCGCGAAATGCTCAGACTAGCACGGGATGAAGGTGCCAAATACGGCGAAATGGCGGTATTCATGCGAAACATCAGCGATTATGAATCGTTAGTGTCTCCGCTGTTCAACGATTACAAGATACCGTTCTTCCTCGATCAGAAGGTGAATGAGCTACATCACCCGCTAGTAGAATTTATCCGCTCTGCGCTCGATGTGGTGCGGCGTCGCTGGCGTTATGAAGATGTGTTTCGCTGCGTGAAGACCGGACTGCTTCTTCCAGATGACGGGAGCCTGACTAGTGAAGACATGGACAATCTGGAGAATTATGTGCTGGCGTGCGGTATTCAGGGGTATCGCTGGACGGATGGTCGTCCTTGGAGAGGTATTCCCAGCCTTTCGCTGGAAGGCGACAGGACTGTGGATGAAGGCTTGTTGTCTACGATGGAGAAATGTAGGGCAGCCATTATCGGTCCCTTGGAAGCTTTCGAGAAGCGGGTAAAGAAAAGCCGTAGCGGAGAAGATCTCTGCCGGGCAGTATACACTCTTCTTGAGGATGCTGGTACGGCGGGTAAGCTGGAGGAGATGAGCACCCAGGCGCTGAAATCGGGAAAGGCTGCTAGTGTCCGTGAGAACAGCCAGATATGGAGTGCGGTGCTTGATCTGCTGGATCAGATCGTGGAAATGATGGGCAACGAGAAAATGGAGTTTGCGATGTTCGCGGGTGTGCTGGAGACCGGTCTCGCCGAGCTGAAGATGGGACTGGTGCCACCGGCTTTGGATCAGGTTCTGGTAGGTAGCATGGACCGGACGCGTACTTCGGGTGTGAAGTATGCATTTCTGCTTGGATTCAATGAGGGTGTTGTTCCCGCACAATTCAAGGAAGATGGTATTTTGTCCGAGGGAGAGCGTGGGATACTGGAGAACGTTGGCCTGGAGCTTGCTCCGGGGGCATCCCGTAGGCTGCTTGACGAGCGCTTCCTGATCTACAATGCGCTCACAACAGCGAGCCATAAGTTGTGGATTAGCTATGCGACTGCTGACGAGGAAGGGAAGGCCCTTTTGCCGTCTGAAGTGATTCGTCATTTGCAGCTGATGTTCGGGGGCAAGCTGACAGAACGTCAGCTTCCAGCCAGTCCGCCTGCGGCATCAGATGAAGCGGCGCAGACCGTGTTACCCCTGCATATGGACTTTATTGGGGATCCGGAACAAAGTCTGCGCATCCTGATGGTGCAACTGAGACAGTGGCGACAGGGTGTCGATATACCGTCTTTCTGGTGGGATGTCTATAACTGGTTCGCTTCCGGAGCAGAGGAGGAAGCGAAGAAGATACGCCTGAAGCGGCTTCTCGGCTCACTGTTCTACCGCAACGAAGGCACTCAACTGAAGCGGGGGACGAGCCTCAGGCTGTATGGCGGCTCTACGCTGCGTGGTAGCGTGTCCCGGATGGAGAAGTTCTCGGCCTGTGCGTTCTCTCATTTTGCCGCGTACGGTTTACGCCTTAAGGAGCGGCAGATGTACAGACTTCAGGCCCCGGACATCGGACAGCTGTTCCATGCGGCGCTTAGTGAAATGGCGCAGCGGCTGCAAGAGCAGGGCCGTGGCTGGGCCAGCCTGACACCGGAGGAATGTCGCCGCGAAGCCGGGGAGACAGTGGACCGCCTGTCACCGCTGCTTCAGGGTGAGATTCTCCTCAGTACGAAGCGGTACGGTTATATCACCCGCAAGCTGAAGAGTATTGTGGGCCGGGCTTCCGTAATTCTGGGCGAGCATGCCCGCCGGGGTAGCTTTGAGCCGGTCGGACTGGAGCTTGATTTTGGACCGGGTAAAAAACTTCCTCCCCTGCGGATTACACTGCCCAACGGCTGTGTGATGGAAGTGGTCGGGCGGATTGACCGGGTGGATCAGGCGGAAGGGGAGAACGGCATTCTACTGCGTGTAATTGACTATAAGTCCAGTCAGAAGGACCTCAAGCTCCACGAAGTTTACTACGGTCTATCGCTGCAAATGCTGACGTATCTTGAAGTGCTGCTAACCTATTCCGAGGAATGGCTGGGTAAGCCAGCACTCCCGGCAGGCACGCTTTATTTTCACGTCCATGATCCGCTGCTCTCTTCGTCCAACGGCATGAACCGCGAGCAGGCGGAGCAGGAACTGCTGAAACGGTTCAAAATGAAGGGTCTGCTGCTGGCTGACCGTGAAGTCGTATCCTTAATGGACACTACACTCGACAAAGGACATTCTGCGATTGTTCCAGTTGCGGTGAAAAGCGACGGCAGCTTCTACAGCAGCGCTTCTGTAGCAACGCCGGAGCAATGGGGTCAGCTGCTGTCCTCTGTAAAAGGCACAATAGCAGAAATCGGCACCCGAATTACAGAAGGGGACGTAGCCATTCAGCCCTATCGGATTCAACAGGAGACAGCTTGCACATTCTGCTCCTTCAAACCGGTATGCCAGTTTGATGAGAGTATTGAAGGCAGCGGATATAACCATCTCGGCAAGCCGGGCAAGGACGACATCTGGGACCTGCTGTCCCGCAAAGGAGGATTAACGCCGTGAATGTAAGGCCTGCTATAGACAATAAGCCCGAAGGCAGCATATGGAGCGATGACCAATGGCGCGCCATTGCCGAGAGCGGCGATGATATCCTGGTCGCGGCTGCGGCGGGTTCCGGGAAGACAGCGGTGCTGGTAGAACGGATTATTCGTAAAATCAGCCGGGAAGAGAACGGCTTCAGTGTAGACAGGCTGCTCGTTGCCACGTTCACCAAGGCGGCTGCCTCGGAAATGCGGCAGCGGATCCGCGAGGCACTGGACCGCGCGCTGGAGAATGATAATGGGAATGAGCATTTGCGTCGCCAGCTTGCTCTGCTTGGCAGAGCCTCTATTACGACTCTGCACTCCTTCTGTCTGGAGGTTATTCGGCGGTATTATCAACTGATTCCGATTGATCCAGGCTTTCGCATCCTGAACGAGCATGAAGCGGAAATGATGCGACAAGAGCTGTTGATGGAACTCTTGGAAGAGAAGTATGGCGAGGCCGGGGAAGATGGCGGGGACAGTGTGTTCGTCGCGCTGGCCGACTGGTTCAGCGGCGAGCGTACAGATGATGCAGTACACGCGCTAATACAGCGGCTGCATGATTTTGCTCGCAGCCATCCATGGCCGGAGCAGTGGCTGCGCGATACGGCAGCGGACTTCTCGCTGCCGGATACGGAGAGCTTGGGGCGCACACCATGGGTGCAGAGCATTCTCGCAGAGGCGAAGCTGGCCTTGGACGGTGCGGCTAGCCAATTGCTACAAGGCCGGGAAATAGCCCTGCAGCCGGGGGGGCCTGCTCCATATGCCGAGAATCTTGCGGCAGATTTGGATATGGTGCAAGGCTTGCAGGCCGCTTTAAGCGGACGGCCCTGGGCCGAGCTGTATGAGGCTTTCCGCAGCGTAAGCTTCGGGAAGCTGAAGCTGTGCAAGAAGGATGCCACAGATCCTGGGCTGCAGGAGATGGTCAAGGAGTTGCGGGAAAGCGTTAAGAAGACCCTATCCGAACTTCAGAATGCTCTGTTTGGGCGTCCGGCAGAGGCTTTTTTGGCCGAACTGCATGAAGCGGCGCCGCTGATGAAGGAGCTGGCAGAGACGGTCATCGCCTTCGGTGAGCGATACCGGCTGGAGAAAGCCGGCAAAGGACTGGTCGATTTCAGCGACCTGGAGCATTATTGCCTGCAAATTCTCCGTCACCCGGACTCACAGCCGGGCCACTCCATGCCCTCCGATGCGGCGATGGAATACCGCGCCCAGTTCGATGAAGTCCTGCTCGATGAGTATCAGGATACGAACAGCGTGCAAGAAGAAATTGTTCGCTTGATTGCCAGGGAAGACCCGGGGAACCGTTTCATGGTCGGCGATATGAAGCAAAGTATCTACCGGTTCCGCTTGGCGGAGCCAGGTCTGTTCCTAGAGAAATACCGCAGCTTTAGCAGTGCGGGAGGAGCGCCGTTAGAGTCAGCGGACGAGCATCCGGCAGATGGGGCTATAGCTGGGGGAGATCCTGCGATCAGTACCTCCAAGGGAATGGTTATTGACCTGGCCCGAAACTTCCGTAGCCGGATGGAGGTTGTGAATGCCGTGAATATGATTTTCCGGCAGATTATGAATGCGACAGTGGCGGAGATCGATTATGATGAGCGGGCTGAGTTGGTCTATGGTGCCGGTTTTCCAGGAACGGAAGGCAAGAAAGCCGATCTGTATTTTGCTCCGGAGCTGCTGCTGATTGACCGTGGTACATCTGGTGCCGATAGGTCAGAGGAAGAACCTGGGGACGGGGAAGCAGCACCGGAGAGTGAGGTCATCGAGAGTGAGACGGCACAGCTCGAAGCGCGGGCCATTGCCCGCAGAATTTCGGTGATGACCGGAATGAGCGGCGGAACGCCAATGCTCATCTACGACAAAGGCCTCAAAATGATGCGCCCGGTGGCATACGGAGATATTGTAATCCTGCTGCGTTCAGCCAGAATTTGGACACCGCTCATGATTGAGGAGCTTCGAATGGAGGGTATCCCTGCTTATGGCGACCAGAACAAGGGATACTTTGAAGCCACAGAAGTAGAGATTGCGCTCTCGCTCTTAAAAGTAGTGGATAATCCGCGCCAGGATATTCCGCTGGCGGGCGTACTGCGCTCACCGGTAGTCGGTTTGAGTGAGGAAGAGTTGTCTGCAGTGCGGTTGTGCAGTCACGGGACATTCTATGAAGCTGTGCAGGCCGCAACGGCGCTACCAATGGCAGGGTCAGGACAAGCTGAAAATGCCGCAACGGCGCTGCCGACAGCAGAGTCAGGTCAAACTGAGATTGCGGCCGCGCTCAGTAGTCTGGAGGCGCCTGCAGCTTCCTTGGAAGAACTTGATCAATTAGTCAGTGTGCATAATCAGTTGACGATTCAAGAATTAGCAGTAAGTCAATCTGGTCCTGACCTGGCGCCCGAGCTTATAGCCAAGCTCAAGCATTTTCTGGATCAACTGGAGAGCTGGAGACTGGCCGCCCGTCAGGGTAGCCTTAGCGACCTGATCTGGCGTATCTATGGGGAAAGCGGGTATTTGGAATGGGTTGGCGGTCTGCCTGGTGGTGCTCAGCGGCAAAACAACCTGAAAGCTCTGTATGATCGAGCTGTCCAGTATGAGCAGGATACTTCGGCACGCGGTCTGTTCCGGTTCCTGTTGTATATTTCCCGTCTGAGGGAAAACGGTGGGGACTTAGGGATAGCGGGTGGCAGTGGCGAAGAGGGCAGCGGGGTCAGAATTATGACCATTCACAAGAGTAAAGGGCTGGAGTTCCCGGTTGTTTTCCTGGCCGGTATGAACAAGCCCTTTAACCGCCAGGATCTGCACGCTCGGTTTCTAATGCACAAGGAGTTGGGATTTGGTCCGCGTTTTGTGGATCGGGAGACAAGGGTGACTTATCCGACTCTGCCTTATTTAGCAATTAACCGGCGTTCACGGCTGGAACTATTGGCTGAAGAAATGCGTGTACTCTATGTGGGGCTGACCCGTCCCCGGGATAAAATGATTCTGGTCGGCACGATGCGTGACTTACCGCGCAAAGTTGCGGGCTGGAGCGCTGTACAGGGCCGGGAGGAACTGCTGCTGGCAGACCATCTGTTGGCCCGGGGGCGCACCTACCTTGATTGGGTCGGGCCTGCGCTGATCCGTCATCCGGGCGCAGCTATCTTGCGCAAGCTGTCGGGATCGGAAGGTACAGTATCCACAGTGCTTCATGGCGATGCTTCCCACTGGAGTATACATGTAATGGATTCCAACGGACTCAGTTCAGCTGCATTTTCCGAGAGGGATGAGGACAGCGAAGCCGGGGCAGAACGCGAGCTGGCGCTTTCGGCTTTGCAGGAAGGTCAGCCAATTCCAGCTCTAGCGACAGCAGCGAGAACCGAGATTGCAAGCAGGCTTGATTGGGACTATCCATATGCTGCGGCTTCCCGTATACCTGCCAAGACATCGGTTACGGAGCTGAAATCGCTGCTGTCCATGCAAGAACAGCCCTCTTATGATCTGTACGAGGATCGCAGCAGACCTGCTGGTGAAAAAGAGGCTGTTGGTTTGGCATACCGGGACAGTCTGCGCTTGCGGCGGCCCAAGTTTATGGAGCGGCGCAGCCTTACCTCTGCAGAACGGGGAACGGCCTACCATACGGTGATGCAGCATATTCCATTGGACGCGGCGGTGACTCGCACTGTGGTGGAAGAGACCTTGGCCCGGCTGAAACAGGTGGCAATCTTGACGCCGGAACAGGTTGAAGTCATAGATGCGGAACAAATTGCAGCGTTTTATGCTACCGAGCTTGGAAGCAGGTTGCTGGCATCGGAATGGAACCGGAGAGAATTACCGTTCAGTTATATGGTTCCAGCAGATGAGGCTTATCGTGGACTTGGTCCACTGGACGAAGCAGTCTCCGGTCTACCATCATCAGAAGCGGAGACGCCAGAGCATGAACGTGAAGAGGTGTTAATTCAAGGGGTTATCGACTGTCTGTTTCGTGAGGATGGGAGACTAATCCTGCTGGATTACAAGACAGATTCCGTTCTGGAGCATCAGGGTGGCCTGAAGGCACTACAGGAGAAATACCGTTTCCAGCTGGAATTGTATAGCAAAGCTTTGAATGATATTTTGGGAGAAAGCATCAGTGAGATCTGGCTGTATTTCTTCGACGGAGGGCATCCTGTACGGCTTGAAATCTAGCAGGAGTGAATGTCTCACTCTATTATGCGTAGAAGATGAACAAGAGGGGCTACCTCAAAATCAGTATTTGCTTCGTCAAGCAACGGACTACAGAGTCTTTATTGCCTATCCATTTCACCGTTTAGTAGGATAAAGGACCACAGGGACTCTATAGGCATAAAGCTGATCAAAATCCGCTATTACGGAGGAGATAGGTTCACCTGAGTCCACTGCATATTTCAGCGAGTGGCTTCATGCACATAACGACTATGTGGTGTTATGCGTTGCTATGCGGTCCGCTCGCTTCCAGGCGTGAGTTTTTTAACCTTGTGATCGAGTTGCTTTGACGAAGTTGTTTTTAGCAGTCGCTGGTTTTGGGGTGAGCCATATTTTTATATTAATCAGGCCTTTTCAGGTTTGATATAAAGCTGCGATGGTCGTTACGTATAGCTGTCGTGGTGTTATATCAGATCTGAAGCAAGGCGGGAAAAGAGGACAGAAGATGCGGATATTGCACACAGGGGACTGGCACTTGGGGCGTACGCTGGAGGGAAGAAGCCGCCAGCGGGAGCAGGAACAGTTCATGGATGAACTGGTGGAGATCGCGGATAACCAACAAGCTGATCTTATTTTGATGGCGGGAGACGTGTATGATTCTGTGAACCCTCCGGCTGCGGCAGAGCAGTTGTTCTATGATGCAGCAGCACGCCTGACAGCAGGCGGACGGCCGCTAGTAGTCATCGCGGGTAACCATGACCAGCCGGAACGTGTTTCTTCCGTCTCCCCGCTTGTGCGTAGACAAGGAATTACGCTGGTCGGCTTGCCAACCTCTGATCCGGTGACGGTTCAAGTGGCACGTACAGGAGAAGTTGCCAAAATTGCTGCGCTGCCCTATCCATCTGAAGCTCGGCTGGGGGAGCTGCTGGCAGGAGAAAGCGGCGAAGCAGAGCTGCGCCTCGCCTACAGTGCCCGTGTGGGCAAGCTCATGAAGCTGCTGGGCCGAGAATTCACCCCGGAGACGGTCAATTTGGCTATGAGCCACATCTATGTGCTGGGTGGAGTAGAAAGTGACTCTGAACGGCCAATCCAGGTTGGCGGCGCTTATACGGTCGATCCTTCTGCTCTATATTGTGGAGCGCAGTATACGGCCCTTGGTCATTTGCATCGTGCACAACGGGTTAAGGGCGATGGGATGATCCGTTACAGCGGTTCCCCGCTCGCGTACAGCTTTTCCGAAGCGGGACAGGCCAAGTCGGTGACCTTGATTGATGTCGTTCCGGGCCAGGAGCCTGTCTGTGAAGAAGTTTATTTGCGTTGCGGCCGTCCGCTGGTGAACTGGAAATCTAGCGGCGGGCTTGAGGAAGTATACCGCTGGCTGGATGAAGGCAGAGACGCTTCCGCTTTTATTGATCTGGAAATCCGGCTGAACGAAGCCCTCTCGATGAACGATATCCAGCGACTGCGTAAGGCACGGGAAGGAATCGTACATATTCGTCCTATCTATCCACAGATGGAGCAAGAATTGGAACAGGTCTCGCGTTCTCGCATGCCTGTACAGGAATTATTTCGTAAATTCTATCAGCGGCAGACCGGGGGAGCTGAACCGGATGACAGCTTGATTGAGCTGTTCCTGGAGCTTACGGAAGAAGAACGGCGTCAGCCGGAGGAAGGGGAGGAGAACTGACATGAAGCCGATTTCTTTAAAGGTAGCGGGACTTCAAAGCTATAGAGAGCAGCAGGAGATAGATTTTGAGAGTCTGACGGAGACGGGATTATTCGGTATTTTCGGGCCGACAGGCAGCGGGAAGTCTAGTTTGCTGGACGGAATTACACTGGCCATGTACGGCAAGGTGGAACGCGCCGTAGGCGGAACCCAGGGGATTATGAACCATTCCGAGGATCAGCTTAGCGTGGCCTTTACCTTCGAGCTGACCTCTGCCGCAGGCTCGCACCGTTACCGTGTGGAGCGGAAGTTCAAGCGCACGGGTGAACAGACGGTCAGTAATACGATCAGTCGTTTCATCGAGGTTCTGCCTGACGGTGATCAGGTACTGGCGGACAAGCTGGCTGATGTGACACGTTGTGTTGAGGAGAAAATCGGTCTCAAAATGGATGACTTTACCCGGGCGGTCGTGCTTCCACAAGGCAAGTTCGCCGAGTTTCTGTCTCTGCGTGGCGTAGACCGCAGGCAGATGCTCCAGCGTCTCTTTCATCTGGAGCAGTACGGGGACCAGCTTGCCTTGAAGCTTAGCCGCCGGGTCAAGGAGAACGATACGGCGCTGCGTGCGCTGGAGGCGGAACAGCAGGGTCTGGGCAGCGCTGGCGAGCAGGATCTGGAGGCTGCTGCTGAACGTTTGCAGCAGGCGGTGGTCCATGCGGCGGAATGCAGACGCCGGTTGGAAGAAGCGCTGGCTTTGTCGGAGCGCTTCACCCGGATTCGCGAGCTGCAAGGCGAGCGCTCCCGGCGGGAACTGCAGCGGGAGCGCCTGCTGGCCCAGGAAGCAGATATCCTGCTTCTGGAACAGCGGCTCGGCAAGGCTGACGAAGCCGAGAAAAGGCTGCCGCTCCTGCAAGCCTGGCGCAGCGCGGAAGGTGCCCTGAAGAACCGCCAGGCCCGTGCAGAGGAACTGGCGGCCCGAGCTGTCGCCGCCGAAGCCGAGGCGGCGCGCACCGCAGCGGTCGAAGCAGCCGCCCAGGCTGCGCTGGCCGGGGAAGAGCCGGCCCTCCGCGAGGCGGCCGGCACGTACCGGCGGGCGCTCGAGCTGGAAGCCGAGCGCGACTTGCTGCTGCGCGAGCTTGCTGCGCTGCGCGAGCGCAGCGAGGAGGCTTCCCGCAGGCTGAACGCCATGCGGGAAGGGCTGGCCCGGGAGCGGGAGCTTTTGGCCAAGGGCCAAAAGCGGCAGCACGAGCTGCAGCAGAGCCTGCAGCCGCTCGAGGTCCGCTCCCAGGAGCGCCAGTCTCTGCAGGAAGCCATGCAGAGACTGCAAGGGCTGCGCTCTGCGGAATCCCAGCGGGATGCTGCAGAGCGTGAGCAGCGCGAGCGCCAGGCCGCGCTCGCGGACGCGCAGCGCCGCCTGGCCGGGGCTGAGGCGGCGCTTGGGGCACTGGAAGCGGACCGCGCTGAGCGGGTCCGCGGGGCGGTGCTGCACCTTGAAGGTTTGCGGTCGGCAGAGGCCGCCGCGGTGCATGCAGCGGAGACCCTGGAACATGAGGCCGCTGCGCTGGAAGCTGCACTGAAGGACCAGGAGATACATCGCCTGTCTCTGTCACTAGCCCGTGATCTGGAGGAGGGCGTCCCTTGTCCGGTCTGCGGCAGCCAGCATCACCCAGCTCCTGCGACACTTCAAGACAGCGGGGTGCCGGTGGGACAGGAAGCTTTGCTGCAGCAAGTCCGCAGCAGGTCCAAGGCTGCGCTGGAGCTGCGTCTTGGCTTCCGCAGTCAGCGGGAGCAGGATATGACCTGGCTGGAACAGATTTATGGCGGTGAAGTCACCCAGGCTTGGGATCATCCAGCCGCGGCAGGCCGCGAGATGTTGGGCGAGACAGGGCAAATGGATCAGCTGTTCACAGAGTCCGCAGGAGAGTCAGCAGCGCTGCTGTCTTCACTGGACAGCAGTCTGACTAGCATGAAGCAGCGATCTGCGGAGCTGCGCCGGACGGCAGCTGAATGGCAGCGTGCCTTGCAAGAAGGCCAGCAGGCCTGTCACAAGGCGGCAGCGGCTGTCCAGGCGGAACAAGCCTGGGTGGAAGGTATAACCGCCAAAGCCGGTGAATTAACCCAGCAAGCCGCAAGTCTACGGCAAAGCTGGAGTGAGCAGTTCCCGGAGCTAGCTCCTGAAGATACAGAGAACGCATACCGTGAACGGCTCCAAAAAGACGAGCAGGCCGAGGAAATTCGTGGGCGGCTGAATATTAGCGTGAAGTTCCTAGACGATAAAGCAGCTGCTATTCAGGAACTTCAAGAAAGTATCGCTGTGCTCGACAGGGAGCTGGCCCAGTGGAATGCTCAGCTTGAAGGCAAGGATGCCCTGTTGCGTGAGAAGAAAGCCCGGCTGGTCCAGTGGACGGAGGGGCGGCCTGCGGCTGGGCTGCTGGCGACTTGCGAGCAGCGCTTGCAGGAGCTGCTGGCAGCTGTGGAGGACGGTCAAAAGGCTTACCGTGCTGCTGCAGATGCAGCGCAGCAGGAAGGCAAAGAGGCGGCTATAGCTCAGCAGGCGGCAGACTCCGCTCAAGAGCACTATGCCACTGCGGCCAAAGCCTGGGAGGATAGTCTAGTATTATCGCCGTTCGCGGAAGCAGCCGAAGTTGAAGGTGCAGCGCTGTCGGCAGAAGCGCGGGGCGTTGCGGCAGCCCGTGTAAAGAATCACCGGGACGATGAAGTGGAAGTGAATTTACAGCTTCGTGATATTGAGGAGAAGCTTGCTGGAGCCCAGCTTAGCGAAGTGGACTGGGCGGAGAGTCAGGAGACGCTGCGCCGCTGCAAGGAAGAGGATGAACTTTCGCTCCAGAACCGGGCCCGCGGGGAACGTGATCTGGAGGATTTGCGTCATCGTCATATTCGCTGGAAGGAGCTTGAGACTCAGCGACTGGAGCATGAAGCTCTGCAGGACCGCCTGTCCAAGCTGCAGTCCTGTCTGCGCGGTAATGCTTTTGTGGAATATATCGCTGAGGAGCAGCTGATGCAAGTCTGTCAGGCGGCTTCCCAGCGCCTACGTTACTTGAGCAAACAGCGTTACGCGCTAGAGGTTGATTCCGGCGGTGGGTTCGTCATTCGCGACGATGGCAACGGCGGAGTGAAGCGCCCGGTATCAACGCTGTCTGGCGGCGAGACCTTTTTGACCTCACTATCGCTGGCCTTGGCCTTGTCTGCCCAGATTCAGCTGCGTGGACAGTATCCACTCCAGTTCTTTTTCCTGGATGAAGGCTTCGGCACACTGGACCCTGATCTGCTGGATACCGTGATAACTTCGCTGGAGCGGCTGCATAATGATCAGTTGTCCGTAGGCATTATAAGCCACGTTCCAGAACTGCGGGCCCGGCTGCCGCGCAAGCTGGTTGTTGTCCCTGCCGAGCAAGGTGGAGGAGGGTCACGTATTATTTTGGAAAAAATGTGAGGTTTGGCAAACAGTGTGATAACAGTCACAGAGACAGTACCACCCCCCTGTTATAATACAGCTAAGCCGACATCATTTTTGAAACACCTCGGCGGACGTATGACCGGGAGCAAGACTCCTTTTCATACGCCCGCCGCCGATCAGCTTTCTAAGCTGTGAAGGGTGTTTCTTTTTTTTGTCCTTTTGAGTGGTTTGTTGAGCTGTAGCAGATACAGTTATCAAAATTTATTTATAGAACGCATTAAAGTGATAAACAAAGCCACGGAAAAAAGAGAGTGTATGATAAGACTGTTTGAGGTTTAATTTCACTTTAATACAACCGCCAGTTAATACCGTCGACAGGTTTTACAGTAGCAGGCTCTGTCCGACTTTCGTTAACCATGATTATCCTGTATGATAATAGGACAACCAATTCGGGGAGGAAGTCGCAGTATGGAAACCATATTCAGCAAAATCATTGAGGGCAGCATTCCCTCTAACAAAGTATTCGAGAATGAGCGCATTTTGGCCTTTCATGATATCGCGCCTGCGGCTCCGGTGCACGTGTTGATTATCCCGAAGAAATACATTGGGTCGATGAATGAGGTTACGCCTGAGGATCTGCCGCTGATTGCCGAGATTCACAGTGTCGCCCAGCAGCTTGCCATTCAACTTGGGATTGCGGAATCCGGTTATCGGTTGATCAACAATAGCGGACCTGACGGTGGACAGACTGTACCGCATTTGCATTACCACTTGCTCGGAGGGGCCAAATTGGGCGCTCTGACGGGAATCTCGGATTCCCATGAGTAAGACTGAAGAGTTGATTTGAGGGTATGTTATAAAAAAAAGGTGTTACACAGTTGACACTGTATTTCTGTTTCACCTATAATGAAAGTTGATGAACCGTGTTATGCTCTTGGACGGTCTGGTCGGAGGGAGGGAAAACTGGTGTCTGAAACTAAAGTTCGCAAAAACGAGACAATTGATGCTGCACTTCGTCGGTTCAAACGCTCCATCGCTAAAGATGGTGTCTTGGCTGAGGTGAAGAAACGCAAGCATTATGAAAAGCCAAGCGTAAAGCGCAAGAAGAAGTCTGAGGCTGCTCGTAAGAGAAAGTTTTAGGAGGAATACCCAAGCATGAATCTTAGCGATCGATTGAACGAAGATATGAAGCAAGCGATGAAGAGTAAGGACAAGTTCACACTCTCCACCATTCGAATGGTTCGTTCTACGATAAAGTATCTTGAAATAGATTTAAAGAGAACATTAGACGACAGCGAAGTGCTTGATATCCTTAGTCGTGAAATCAAACAGCGCAAAGATGCCCTCCAAGAATTTGAGACAGCGGGTCGCGACGAGCTTGCCGCGAGTACGAAGGCAGAAATCGAGATTATCATTAAGTATCTTCCCGAGCAACTTTCCGAAGAAGAAATTAAAGTAATTGTACAGCAGACCATCCAGGAAACCGGTGCTTCTTCGAAAAGTGAAATGGGTAAGCTCATGAGCGCGCTAATGCCGAAAGTCAAAGGTCGCGCCGATGGTAAGCTTGTGAACCAAGTGGTTCAGCAATTTCTGCAATAATAGAACGTCAGCACCCCTTTTTATAAGGGGTGTTTTTCTTTGTTTTGAAACGAATGCTCCCGACTTTCGTACTACTGATTATGTGCTTATGTCCATTTTTCTAAGAAGGGAGGGAGAAGAGATGAGAGGGCTTCGTAAAACTACATATGCCTGCATTGCAGGGTTGCTGTTTCTGCTGTTGTTCGTGCCGCTGTCATCCCTGGCAAGTGCTGATGTTGATCCACCTAGGCAGCCTGAGCTGGCAGCTGGAGAGTCCGTCAAGGGGCCGGTCTTCATCATTCCTGTTGATCAGGCAATCGAACGGGGTCTACAGAGTTTTCTGGAGCGGGGTTTTGCGGAAGCGAACAATTACGGTGCGGTGCTGATTGTGTTGGATATCAATACGCCAGGAGGTCAAGTTAGTGCGGCTGAACAGATTGGTAAGCTAATTAGGGAAAGCGCTATCCCGGTGCTAGCTTTTATTAAAAGTGATGCAGCTTCCGCGGGCAGTTACATTGCACTGAACGCCGATAAGATTGTGATGAAGCCGGGGAGTATGATTGGATCAGCCTCGCTGGTGGACAAGAGTGGAAGTCACGTTGAGGACCCGAAGCTGATATCCTACTGGAAATCAAAGATGATGGGGGCTGCGGAGCTGAACGGCCGGGACCCGGAGATTGCTGCGGGAATGACCGATATTAATCTTGTTGTAGAGAAGCCGAAGCTTGGCGTGAGCAAGGGTAGCGGTGAGATTATTGCCCTTAGCAGCGATCAGGCGCTAAAAGCTGGTTATGCTGATTACATAGCAGACACTCCGGAAGAAGCGATAGTCTGGATGGGGTATACTACGGACGATATTTTTCGGGTGCAACACACCGGTGCTGAGAAGATATCGCAATTTCTGACTAATCCGGTTGTTATGACGATTTTGCTGTTCGTCGGCATTGCAGGGGTCGTTATTGAGTTGATCGTTCCTGGGTTTGGAGCGCCTGGCATTATCGGAACATTAGCCTTTACCCTGTATTTCTTCGGGAATTATGTGGCAGGTTTCGCTGGTTCCGAGACTTGGCTGCTGTTCATCCTTGGGCTAGTCATGCTGGTGCTGGAGCTGTTCATGCCGAGCTTTGGCATCTTGGGACTGTTAGGGTCGGCAAGTCTTGTGGCAGGAGTGGTCAGGGCGGCTTACAGCTACACGAATGCGCTGCTTAGCCTTGGTATTGCTTTTGCGGCAGCGACGGTGGTCATTATTATTGTGGCCGTTGTATTCAAAGAGCGCGGCATCTGGAACCGGTTCATTCTGAAGGAAAGTCTGACCAAGGAGCAGGGTTATATACCTGTGCTTGAGAAGCTGAATCTCGTCGGTGGGATTGGGGTCAGTCTTACTCCACTGCGTCCGGCGGGCACCGCTATGGTGAATGGAGAACGGATAGATGTGGTCACCGAGGGTAGTTTTATTGCTGCTGGTGCTGAAATCTCCGTAGTGACCGTGGAAGGTGCACGGATTGTGGTTAAAGAACTGGCTAAGTAAGGTGAACTGAAGAAAGGAACGAAAAGGGGAGAAGGAGTGAAGGGGAAGATTGGAACTGTAGGAGCGAAAGCGATCGCCTTTGTCTCCGGATTTCAACCGCATAAGCGATTAGTTTAGATGAAATCTGGAGACAACAGCGACCGAAAGTCCAAGCTTCACCGGAGCGACGCCGATCCTTACGTTAGTATCTTAAGTTCAACATTTATAGACGGAACTTTACACCAATGAATTTATTTAATGATGGGGGTTTGAACAACGTATGAATGAGGCAACTTTGATTCCTATATTGCTGATCGCGGTGGTCGTGATCATTGTTCTGAGTGTTTTCTTAAGCTTCTTTCCGGTCATGCTCTGGATTTCGGCCTTGGCCTCCGGAGTCAGAATCAGCATTATTACGCTGGTGGCCATGAGATTGCGCCGGGTTACACCAAGCCGGATCGTCAATCCGATGATTAAGGCAACAAAGGCCGGACTCGGTCTGAATATTAACCAGCTTGAAAGTCACTATCTGGCTGGCGGTAACGTCGACCGTGTTGTTAATGCCCTGATTGCGGCACAACGTGCCAATATTCCGTTGGAATTCACGCGTGCTGCTGCTATTGATCTAGCAGGTCGTGATGTACTGCAAGCGGTACAGATGAGCGTTAATCCGCGGGTCATTGAGACTCCAACTGTTGCTGCGGTAGCGAAAAACGGGATCGAGGTCAAAGTTAAAGCCCGGGTTACCGTACGTGCGAATATTGATCGTCTCGTCGGCGGTGCCGGTGAAGAAACGATTATTGCCCGTGTAGGTGAAGGGATTGTAACCACTGTTGGTTCCAGTAACTCTCATAAGGACGTTTTAGAGAATCCAGATTCCATCTCCCGTACAGTTTTGTCCAAGGGTCTGGACTCAGGTACTGCTTTTGAGATTCTGTCCATTGATATCGCTGACGTTGATGTCGGTAAGAACATCGGTGCCTACCTCCAGACAGAGCAGGCCGAGGCTGACAAACGCATCGCGCAGGCGAAAGCAGAAGAGCGCAGAGCAATGGCTGTAGCGCATGAGCAGGAGATGAAGGCCCGCGTCGTGGAAATGAAGGCGCTTGTGGTGGAGTCTGAATCGAAGGTTCCCCTTGCTATGGCTGAAGCGCTACGTGGCGGTCAGATCGGTGTGATGGATTATATGAACCTCAAGAATATTGAGGCGGATACGCAAATGCGCGGTTCTCTCGGCAAAATGAATGATCAGGACGAGAATAGCGGTCCGAAAAACAACAAATAAGGGGATGTGATATCCCGTGAGCTGGATCTATATCGTTGCAGTGATTATTTTTGCCATCGTCTCGAATGTGAACAAGGCTAATAAAACGAAGGGTAAGGGAGCGCCGCCGGGCGGCATGCCCACCTTCGGAGGCGGGGACGACAGCCCGCTTCGCCGGGTCAAGCGTGACGTGGGTCAGCAGGGCAGGACGTTCCCGCCACCAGGTGCTCCGGTTCCCAGGGAGACTCGGGAGCTTGCACGGGAAGAGCGTGAGTTGGAAGAGAGCTTTCCGATGGAACGGGAACAGCAATGGATTCCTGGTTCCGATGCAGATACCGATACCGGAAATGAAATGACGGTGGAGCAGGGGGAAGAACTGGATAGCGTAAATGCTCGTACTGAAAAAATGCAGCAGGAACTGGAGCGGCTCCATGCTGTCTTTGATGAAATGTCTGGTGAGCCCGCCCCAAGCGTGAAGCATGCTTCCGAGCCAGTGAACGCCGGTATGGCCTCAAGGCCGGTTCTGGCGACCAGCCGTGAGGATCTGCGGAAAGGTCTCATATGGGCAGAGATTCTCGGCCCTCCGCGTTCGAAGCGTCCGCATGCTTACCGCAAAGAAAACTAACAGGACTGTTTATATTAATGTCTGACCTTTGGCAAGAACCAATTATTTGATCTGAGCAAGAACATAAGCCTCTGGCATTTCTGGTTGCAGGAATGTCAGAGGTTTTTTTCGTATGCGGAGGCTTCTGCCGGATTCTCCCTACTGAATTGCCTGCCGAACTATCCCGTTCTGCGGGCTTTTTTCCATGAGTTCTTCTCATAAAGTGGTGCGCTATCGCATATGGTGTACAGAAGGCAGGAAGGGGGAACGTCTACTTATGACCCGTATTGGCCGCAGGCTGCGGGGATGGACAAACGGGGTGCTGGATCTGCCGCAGGATCTGCTGCAGGATATGCCCCGGATCACCCTGATCGGCAATAAGGAGCTGCATATTGAGAATCATCGCGGCGTGCTGCACTTTTCCTCCGGGCAGCTGAAGCTTGCGTTAGCCAAGGGCTCGCTGGAAATCACAGGCGAGGGGCTTATGATCCGGAATATTCTTGGCCAGGAGCTGGCTATAGAGGGGATAATCGGGGAAATCAGGTACAAGGAAAGCGAGGAGAGATCATGAAGGAACCGCCTCTGTCATCACTGCGGGGGTTCGTTACTCTGCAAGTGACGGGACCGCAGGTGGAAGGATTCATTAACGCTGTTGCCGAGGCAGGCATAGTCATCTGGGACGTGAAGCCTGCCGGGAACGGCGCTTCCTTGAAGCTGCTGCTGGACGATTTCTATAACCTCCGGCCGCTCTTGAAGCGGACAGGCTGCCGCATGCATGTCACCGGACGGCATGGTCTGCCCTTTAAGATGGTCCTTCTGTGGAAACGTAAATTTTTTGCCGTGGGCGTGGTACTGTTCGGTGTCTCTCTCCTACTTCTATGCTCTATGGTCTGGAGTATCAAGGTGGAGGGGAATAACCGCATTGCCTCAGAGGATATTTTAACGGCCGCCCGTAAAGAGGGGCTTTATACCTATCAATGGATCTGGCGTCTGAAGGACCCGGACAAGCTGGCTACAGAACTGACGAACCATCTGCCGGGTGTCTCATGGGTAGGCATGGAGCGAACAGGGACAAGTGTAGTCATACAGGTGGTAGAAGCTGCCCAGCCGGAGCGAAAACCGCTGCTTAGCAATCGTCACTTGATTAGCCGCACCGATGCGGTGGTAACCAATATATACGCGGAGCAGGGTAGGCCGGTTGTCGCCCGTAACTCCCGCGTGAAGAAAGGAGATGTCCTGATCTCTGGTATCCTCGGTGACGAAGAGTTCTCCAAGGCTGTGGTTGCCAAGGGGGAAGTCAAGGGACTTGTCTGGCATGAATACAATATCACGGTTCCACTTGAAACGAAGGGCAGCTCCTACACTGGTGAACGGAAGGATCGCAGCTATCTCGTGCTCGGCAAGTGGGCGATCCAGCTGTGGGGCTATGGAAAATCGACTTTCGAGGCATCGAGAACGCTGACCGAAATGGACCCGCTGACCTGGCGGTCCATCGAGCTTCCAGTGGGTTGGATGACAGAAAAGGAGATGGAGGTCCGGGAGACATCCGCCACGCGTACGGTAGAAGAGGCCAAAGCGGAGGGGCTGGAGCGGGCCAAAGCTGATATTTTCGCGCGTTACGGCACCGAAAGCGTCATCAAAAGTCAAAAAATTTTGCATGAGAAGAAAGAGAATGGTAAAGTTTATATGAAAGTACTTTTTGAAGTAGAAGAGAGTATCGCGGAAGAACTTCCGATAGTAAACAACCAAGGAGAATGAGGCTACTTGTCAGAACAGACTGCAAGCATTCGTATATCTTTGCAAAATGCGGGAGAAGCGCAATCCCTCTTCGGCCCGCAGGATGGATTTCTGAAAATCATCGAGAGTGAAATTCCGGCAACCATTGATTCCCGCGAGGCGGAGCTTACGGTGCGCGGTGCAGAACAGAAAGTAGACAAGCTGGGTCAACTGTTCAATGTGCTGCTGTCTCTGATCCGCAGCGGATACATACTCAGTGAGCGGGATGTGCAGTATGCTGTGGAGCTTGCGAAGGATTATCGCGCCGATCAGCTGCTCGACTTGTTCAAAGGCGAAATTACAACAACCTTCCGCGGCAAGCCGATCCGTGTGAAGACGGTTGGACAGAAGCATTATGTGACTACGATCAAGAAACGGGATATTGTTTTTGGGATTGGCCCGGCTGGTACGGGTAAGACTTATCTGGCCGTAGTTCTGGCCGTTGCGGCGCTGAAGGAAGGCGCGGTTAAGCGAATTGTGCTAACTCGTCCGGCTGTTGAAGCAGGGGAGAGCCTGGGCTTCCTTCCTGGAGATCTGCAGGAGAAGGTAGATCCGTATCTCAGACCGCTCTACGACGCCCTGTACGACGTTATGGGGCCCGATCAGGTGGCGAAGGCACTAGAACGGGGATTGATCGAAATCGCCCCTCTGGCCTATATGCGGGGGCGTACGCTGGATGATTCCTTTATCATCCTCGATGAAGCGCAGAACACGACACCGGAGCAGATGAAAATGTTCCTGACTCGGCTCGGCTTCGGCTCCAAGATGGTTATTACTGGGGACGTGACCCAGATTGACCTGCCTCGTGGCAAAAAATCCGGCCTGATTGAAGCAAAAGCGATTTTATCCGGTATAGAAGAGCTGGGCTTTGTCTATTTTGCGGAACAGGATGTAGTACGGCATTCATTGGTGCAAAAGATCATTGTCGCCTATGACCGGGCTGCCGAAAACCTTGAATAAAGGGGACTGTCTCCATGGATTCAAAGCAACCTACGAAATTAAGCGGATTTGTATACAGCAATAACGGATGGAAGTATAGCGCGGTGACGCGCTATGCTCTTTTCCTGTTGCTCGGAATTGTGTTCTACTTCTCTCTCGCACCCGACCTGTTACCTAAGCGGTACGATATCAAGGAAGGGACCCAGAGTGCAAAGGAGATTACATCACCTAAGCGAATTCAGGACAACAAAGCTACACTTAAGGCACAGGAGCAGGCTGCTGAGAATGTGGAGCCACGCTATAAAATCATCCCCATGCGAGCGGACAATTCGGTTACGTCATTGCTCGACCGGATTGACCGGCTTAATCAGGATGACCTAATCTCCCAGAGCGACAAAACAGGCATATACCGTGAGGAGATTCCGAAGCGGGCCAGTGATTTCATTCTGAACTTTGTAAGCACAAGCCGAAATAACGGTACATACTCAGATCATCTACTGGATGAAATGCAGTCGGTGATCAAGGATCAGACCTATGTTATTCCAGAAGAGACGTTTATCAAAATCCCGCGGCTGACTTCCCAGGACATCATCGAGATGAAGCCTGTGGCTCGTGATATTGTCAATCGACTGATGAACGACCAGATTACGGACGCTCAGACCGCAAGGGCTAAGGTGGCTGAACAGGTTAGCATCAGTGCGCTCAGCCAGCGTACCGCCCGGGAAGTCGTGCAGGAGTTGGTACGTCTCGTCATTACGAGCAACAAATTCTATGATGAGGATGCCACCAAGGATGCTGAGGTTCAGGCCCGCGAAAATGCACCGAAGGTGTTCATTGAGCAAGGGGATGTACTTGTTGCCAAGGGCCAAATGATCACGCCAGAGCTGTACAAGCTTCTGGATGAGAGCGGCCTTTTGAACAACAAAGTCAACTATTGGCCACAGCTTGGCCTATTGATGCTCGCTGCGATGTTGTCTACCGGCCTCTTGATGTTTATCCGCTATACTGGAGGCCCATCCAGCTTCAAGTATAATAACTCCCAGCTGTTGATGCTGGTTCTGGTCTTTGTAATTACAATCGTCTTGATGCGTCTTGCAGCGTTTCTCCAGAGCGATGTACGTCCTTATACTGGTTTTCTGGCTCCGGTCGCCATCGGCGCCATGCTGGTAGCGATGCTACTGGATATGACGCTGGCGTACTTCTGCTCGATCCTGTTCGCCATTCTGGCTAGCGTTATCCTGAATGTGCAGCTGGATACCGTATTTGACTTTACGTTTGGCTTTTTTGCCCTGGTCGTGTCTTATGTTGCGATCTTTGCCACTCATCGGGCTGGACAACGCTCCGCCTTGCTAAAAGGCGGAATTATGGTATCATTGTTCGGCAGTGTGACGGTCTTTATGCTTACGCTGTTAAGCGGTGGTGTCTTGAAAGAAATGGATACGCTGTATGCGCTCGGGTTTGCTTTTACCGGCGGTCTTCTGACGGCTGTGCTGGTTATCGGCTTGATGCCGTTCTTCGAAGCTACCTTTGGCATTCTATCGGCTCTTAAGCTGGTAGAGTTGTCGAATCCCAACCATCCTCTGCTGCGCAAGCTACTGACGGAAACACCCGGCACATATCATCATAGTGTGATGGTTGGCAATTTGTCGGAAGCAGCGGCGGAAGCGATCGGTGCGGATGGATTACTCTGCCGGGTAGGCTCCTATTATCATGATATCGGCAAGACCAAACGGCCGTTTTATTTCATCGAGAATCAGAACAATATGGAGAATCCACATGACTCTATAGAGCCGATGCTCAGTAAATCCATTATTGTGGCTCACGCCCGGGACGGGGTCGAGATGTTGAAGGAGTACAAGCTCCCCAAACCGATCCGCGACATCGCCGAGCAGCATCATGGAACAACATTTTTGCATTATTTTTATCATAAGGCGCTACGTCTTGCTGAAGAGAAGGGGACTACACCTGATTTCGAAGAAGATGATTTCCGTTATCCGGGGCCCAAGGCTCAATCCAAGGAATCAGCGGTGGTTGGCATAGCGGACAGTGTGGAAGCTGCTGTTCGATCCTTACGCAAGCCGACCGTTGAGCAGGTGGAAACAATGATCGAGAAGATCATCAAGAGCCGCCTCGATGACCATCAGTTTGACGAGTGTGATCTCACTATCAAGGAACTGGACATCATTGCGCGCACGTTAAAAGAAACGGTGATGGGCATATTCCACTCCCGGATTGAGTATCCGGAGGAAGCGCGTAAGCCGAAAAAAGAGGAAGGGGCTGTTGGTACATGAGCCTGAATGTGGTATGGAATAATGAACAAGAGCAATTTGAAATCAACGACAGTCTCATTGCATTGCTGGAGAGTATCCTGCAAAAAGCGGGGGAGGCTGAAGGCATTGATAGCGGCGAAGTCGATCTGACTTTCGTAGACAATGAGCGAATCCATGAATTAAACCGGGAATACCGCGGCATTGATCGCCCGACGGATGTACTGTCGTTTGCGATGAACGAATCGGCGGAAGATGAACCGGAAATTATATATGAGCTGGAGGAAGGCGAGACACTGGAGGATGTTCCGGAGGTGCTTGGGGATATTATTATTTCTGTCCCTCGTGCTCAGGAGCAGGCATTGGAATACGGCCACTCTTTAGAACGTGAGCTTGGCTTCCTGTTCGTGCACGGCTTTCTGCATCTGCTAGGTTACGACCATCAGGATGACGCCTCCGAAGCTGAAATGATGTCCAAGCAAGAGCATGTTCTGGCTCAGGTCGGACTGACGCGCTAATGGTTAAGAACACGGCAGTAGGGCGCAAAAAGTTCTGGTATTCCTTTCGCTTCGCCGCACAAGGCATCGTCGCGGCATTCAAATCGGAATTGAACATGAAAGTGCACTGCGGTCTTGCTGTAATCGTCCTTCTCGCTGCAGCGGTATTCAGACTGCCTCCGGGTAGCTGGCTGCTGTTGCTGCTGGCGATTACGCTGGTGTTGGCCGCCGAACTGATGAATACGGCTATAGAAGCGACGATTGATCTGGTCTCGCCGGAGATTCACCCACTGGCCAAGAAAGCCAAAGATACCGCCGCAGGAGCCGTGCTTCTATCGGCGGTGTTTGCTGTAATTATGGGGATTTATGTGTTTTATCACCCTGTGATAGACTGGATTACCGGACTTATGTCATAATCAGTGTACCTCAGATTTCATAGCATAAAGATTGCAGGCATACCCAGGGGCGGATTTCGCGGTTTGCGATTCCGCCCTTTTTGAAGTGGGCAAGGACTCTTACGTTTCTTTGCCGGGAATACTAGGGTAGTAACTTACGAAGCCATCTCTAGGGAAATGTATTAATGGGCTTCATGCTGATGCACATACCACGCAAGTTGTTGCGCGCTGCCGCCGATATGGCAAGCCCGATGGGCTGGATGATTCGCCAGGAACGGCGATGCATAATTTAACGGGATATATTCCAGTTAAATGATTTCCAGAATAAATTATTGTTCATTCAAGGAAGGAAGATTAGATGAAGAAGTTCAAATCAGGCTTTGTTGCCATTATCGGGAGACCGAATGTAGGTAAATCGACACTTATGAATCAGGTGATTGGACAGAAAATCGCCATCATGTCGGACAAGCCGCAAACCACTAGAAATAAAATTCACGGGGTATATACAACGAATGAATCACAAGTCGTATTCCTGGATACACCGGGGATTCACAAGAGACAGTCCAAGCTGGGTGATTTCATGAATCAGACAGCGATGAGCACATTGGGCGAAGTAGAGGCTGTATTGTTCCTGGTGGACGCTGCAGATGGACTGGGCGGAGGCGACCGTTTTATTGCGGAGCAGTTACAAGGGCTGAAGACGCCGGTTATTCTTGTGATGAACAAAATTGACAAAATTGAGCCGGAAGCGTTGCTGCCGCTGATCACGCAATATCAAAAGCTGCACAACTTTGCCGAGATCGTACCGATCTCCGCCAAGCTGGGCAACAATGTCAACACGCTATTGGAGCAGATACAGAAGTATCTGCCTGAAGGGCCACAGTACTATCCGGAGGATCAGGTTACGGATCACCCTGAGCAGTTTGTCGTTGCCGAGCTGGTGCGAGAGAAGATCCTGCATCTGACCCGTGAAGAGGTGCCGCATTCCATCGCGGTGGCCATTGAAGATATGCGTGTGGAGTCGAACGGTGTGGTACACATCTCAGCTGTTATTTTTGTCGAGCGCGATTCACAGAAAGGAATCATTATCGGCAAGCAAGGGGCGCTGCTGAAAGAAGTCGGCAAGCGTGCTCGTATGGACATTGAGCGTCTGCTGGGATCGAAGATTTTTCTGGAGCTTTGGGTAAAGGTGAAAAAAGACTGGCGCAATCAGGACCGTGTCCTGCGTGACTTGGGTTTTCATAAAGATCAATAATGACTTCGCCACCTTGGCAGGAATTGCAAGGATAGAACCCGGTACATCGCACATCCTAATTTCGAAGAGACATCGTGTTTCCGAAGAAAGGATGAATACGAATGCGAGATTTTTCGTGGAAGTATTTTGCAATGACTGGAGATGTCGATGCTTATCTGCTGTATAGGGAAGCTGCAGGCTCGCTCCCCGAGAGCGGACCTGTACCGGCGGAGGAAGAGCAGGTCTATGATGAAGAAGCGCAATAGGGACTGGTTGCTTGCCGAATGGTTGGGGGAAGAGGCATGCTACACAGGGTGGAAGGGATCGTCATCCGCAGCATGGACTACGGTGAAGGGAACGCGATCATTACGCTTTGCACCGAGAACGCGGGCAAAGTAGGTGTGCTCGTACGCGGTGCCAAGAAGGTCAAAAGCCGCCATGCTGCGCTGATTCAGCTGTTTACAGTTGGAGAATTTGTTTTTTTCAGAAATAACGGGGGACTCGGTACGCTGAACTCCGGTGAGATTACGCAATCTCATCATCCACTGCGTGAGGATTTGATCAAAGCGGCCTACGCCTCCTACGCCTGCGAGCTGCTGGATCGTGTGCTGCATGATGAGGAGACCGGAAGCTTTTGGTTTCGCCAACTGACGGCCTGCCTAAATGCGCTGGAAGAAGATAAGGAACCCGGTGTGATTATTAATATTTTCGAAATGAAGCTTCTCCAGGCAGCGGGGTATGGTCCGGAATTGGATACATGTATCATCTGTGGCTCGCAAAAACCTGATGACCAGCTTCTGATCAGTCCCCGCCTCGGCGGGGTGCTGTGCCGAAGCTGCAAGCATCAGGACCCTCCAGCACTTACGATTTCACCCCGGGCGCTGAAGCTGCTACGCTTATTCGCGGCACTGGATCTGACCCGGCTCGGCAATGTGGATGTGAAGGAAGCCACCCGTTTGGAACTCAAGAAAATTATGCGATCATTTATGGATATGCAGCTTGGGCTACGGCTGAAATCGCAGAACTTTCTGGACCAGCTGGATAAATACGAGATTTGACGAATCTCGAAATTTCCGTTAATATAGTGGCAGTTTACTTTTATTAATTGTGGTCTGCCGTAATAGCTCCGTTAAGGAGAACGTGCATCGATCGGGAAAGTAATGAACCGTATTGTCATATCAGCGAGTCGGGGGCAGTGGAAGCCTGGCAGGGCAAAGTTCATGAACATGGCACCCGGGAGTACGAAGCGGCACCAAGCGAAAAGTGGATTCGTCACCCTGTTCTTGGTTTTTTCATGATCAGTTACGGGACGGATCAAGTAGGGTGGAACCGCGGGAGAACATGTTAAGCTCTCGTCCCTATGTCTGTATATCAGGCATGGGGGCGGGAGCTTTTTGACCTGTGGCTAGCCGGAGAGTCTTCCGGTGCGCTGCAAGAATAGAGAAGAGCCGCCTCCAGCGCAAGGCCTAAAGAAGGCATCAGGCATGAAAAAACTTGTAAGCGAAGGAGTCGGTAGCATGAACTTTCAGCAGATGATTTTGACACTGCAGCAGTTTTGGGCAGCACACAACTGTATTATCGTCCAGCCGTACGATACGGAAAAAGGGGCGGGTACGATGAACCCTATGACCTTTTTACGTTCACTGGGACCAGAGCCGTGGAAGGTGGCTTATGTAGAGCCTTCACGCCGTCCGTCAGACGGACGTTACGGGGAGAACCCTAACCGTTTGTACCAGCATCACCAGTTCCAGGTGATTATCAAGCCGTCCCCGGACAATATCCAGGAGATTTATTTGGAAAGTCTGAAGGCGCTTGGCGTAGATCCGCTCTTGCATGACATTCGTTTTGTAGAGGACAACTGGGAGAATCCTTCCCTTGGTTGCGCGGGCCTTGGTTGGGAAGTATGGCTGGATGGGATGGAAATCACACAGTTTACGTACTTCCAGCAAGTGGGCGGTATCGAGACACATCCGGTAGCTGTTGAAATCACCTATGGTATGGAACGTCTCGCCTCCTATATCCAGGAGAAGGAAAATGTATTCGACCTGGAGTGGGTGGACGGAATCAGCTATGGAGATGTATTCCATCAGCCGGAAGTGGAGCATTCCACATATACCTTTGAAGTTTCCGATGTCAAAATGTTGTTCACACTGTTCAACACATATGAAGAAGAAGCCCGCAGAGCGATGGAGAACCATCTGGTGTTCCCGGCTTATGATTATGTGCTGAAATGCTCCCATACCTTTAACCTGCTGGATGCACGGGGAGCAATCAGTGTAACTGAACGCACCGGCTTTATTACGAGAGTACGTAATCTGGCTCGTACGGTAGCTGCAACATATGTGGAGGAACGCGAGAAGCTTGGCTTCCCGCTGCTGAAGAAAGAAGGTGCTGACCGTGGCTAAAGATATCTTGTTCGAGATCGGTCTGGAGGAAGTTCCGGCCCGTTTCATCCGTGCTGCGATGGAGCAGCTTGAAGACAGAATGTCCAAATGGCTGGAATCCTCGCGTATTTCTCATAGCGGGGTTACCGCCTATGCAACGCCCCGTCGTCTGGCTGTTCTGGTCAAGGATGCCGCGGATAAGCAGACCGATATCAGTGAAGAAGTCAAGGGGCCGTCACGCAAAATTGCTCTGGACGCAAGCGGCGAATGGAGCAAGGCAGCACTTGGTTTTGCCCGTAGCCAAGGGGTATCTCCAGAGCAGTTTACCTTTAAGGAACTGGCAGGCGTTGAATATATATACGCTACGAAAAGCAGTGCTGGTGTAGAAACATCCACACTATTGGCAGAAGGTCTGACGGACATCGTTAATGCCATGACGTTCCCGAAAAACATGCGTTGGGGCAGCTATGACTTCAAGTTCGTACGTCCGATCCGCTGGCTGGTTGCCTTGTTCGGCCAGGACATTATTGATTTGGAGATCACTGGTGTCAAAGCCGGTAATACGAGTCGTGGACATCGTTTCCTCGGGGGCGAGACTGTAATTGCCGAGCCTGCCGCTTATGTAGAGAGCCTGCGGTCACAGCATGTGCTGGCTGATGTGAAGGAACGTGAGAGCCTGATCCTAGATCAGATTCACAAGCTGGCTGCTGAGAAAAACTGGACCATCGCCATCAAGGAAGATTTGCTTGAAGAAGTATTGTTCCTGGTGGAGACGCCAACAGTTCTGTTCGGAACCTTCGACCCATCCTTCCTGAATATTCCGCAGGACGTATTGATTACCTCGATGCGCGAGCATCAGCGTTACTTCCCGGTACTGGATACAGAAGGCAAGCTGCTGCCATTCTTCGTTACTGTCCGTAACGGAAACGCGGAATCACTGGATGTGATTGCGAAGGGGAACGAGAAAGTGCTTCGTGCTCGCTTGTCTGATGCCAAGTTCTTCTATGAAGAGGATCAGAAGCTGCAAATCAGTGACGCACTGGCCAAGCTGGAAAATATCGTGTATCACGAAGAAATCGGCAGTATCGGCGATAAAGTCCGTCGAATTCGCAAGATCGCGGATCTGCTGGCTGCGAAGCTGAATCTGCCTGCGGCAACTGCGTCTGAAGTCAGCCGCACCGCTGATATTTGCAAATTCGATCTGGTTACCCAAATGGTCTATGAGTTCCCTGAACTCCAGGGCACCATGGGTGAAGATTATGCACGTAAAGCCGGAGAACCGGAGACGGTTGCCAAAGCGATCTTTGAACACTACCAGCCGCGTTTCGCCGGGGATCAGGTTCCATCGACAGATGCAGGTGCGATAGTCAGCCTTGCGGATAAAATAGATACTATTGTCGGCTGCTTCTCCATTGGCATCATTCCGACTGGATCTCAGGACCCTTATGCACTGCGCCGCCAGGCTGCAGGGATCGTGCAGATCGTGCTGGAGCGTCAGCTTCCAATCTCACTGCAGGATATTTTTGCCGCTGCAACTGAAGTGCATGAAAGTTCACGAAATCTGAAACATTCGGGTGAGGAACTGCGTAATACTCTTTACGAGTTCTTTGGTCTGCGCGTGAAACGCCTACTGTCCGACAATGTTCGTTATGATGTAGTGGATGCTGTCATTGCTGCCGGTTTTGATGATGTAGTGAATGTAGTGGCCAGAAGCAAGGCATTGATGGATTCCGTCACCGGACAAGAGGATTTCAAGATTACTGTGGATTCCCTGACCCGGGTCAGCAACCTTGCCGCCAAGGCAACGGAAGTCACTATCGACCCTGCATTGCTGGTGGAAGCTGCTGAGGTGAAACTGTATGAGACATGGCAGGCTCTGCACACGCCTTACCGTGACGCCCTTGCTAGCAAGCAAGCTGAAGAAGCATTGTCTATTCTTTCCGGCTTGAAGGATGCCGTTACCGGATTCTTCGATTCCGTTATGGTTATGGCAGAGGATGAGAAGGTGCGCGCTAACCGTCTGGCCCTGCTGGCTGGCATTGATGCCGACTCGAAGATTTTCGCTGATTTCGGCAAGCTGGTGTGGTAAACAAAGGACGCTTCCTTTATTCCTGGCTATAAAAAAGTTAAGTGTTTTATGGTATAGATTGATGGTTTAGGGTATAAATATACGGAACAGTGCCAAAGCGTCAGCTTGACAACTGTTCCGTATTTATGATTTTGCCAAATTGTCAGCTCACGTTTCGGGATTCAGATTATATTGAATAAAGAAGGATTTTATACCAGAAGCGCGTATATATACTACACGGGAAATTGGTGATGAAGATGGAGAAGTCTCCGGTGAGAACAATTGTCGTAGACGGAGATGCTTGTCCGGTCAAAAAAGAAATTGCCGCTGTAGGCCGCTCCTTTGGGATTCCAGTGGTTATGGTATCTTCCTATGACCATGCGCTTAAGAGTGAAGAAGGGGTAACGGTTGTGCAGGTGGACCGGGGCGATCAGAGTGCTGATCTGTATATTGCCAATCATATCTCCGCAGGCGATGTGGTGCTGACGCAGGATTATGGACTGGCCGCACTGGCGCTGGGCAAACGCTGCAGTGTGCTTTCATTTCGTGGCCAGGATTATAAGGATTCCACGATGGATTTCATGCTGGAGGGAAGGCATGCCAGAGCAGTGGAACGAAGGCGGGGACGCTATTCTAAAGGGCCAAAACCCATCACTGCTGAGGAGAAAAACTTTTTTCAACATAAACTGACAAAACTTTTAACAATTTTGCAGGAGAATGTTCAGCTGTAGCGAATTATATTTATTTGTTAAGAGATGAAGGTGGTTGAAATGGCTAGCGGACAGGGAAGTATCCCGGAAGAGGTCATCGAGAGCGTGCTGGCACGCCATGATATTGTCGATACCGTCGGTAAAGTTGTCCAGTTGACCAAGCGGGGGAAATATTTATGGGGCCTCTGCCCGTTTCATTCGGAGAAAACCCCTTCCTTCACGGTCACTCCAGAGCGTGGAGTGTTTCATTGCTTTAGCTGCGGTATGGGCGGAAATGCCATCAAATTCAGGATGGAAATCGAAGGGTTATCCTTCCCCGAGGCAGTTAGAACGATGGCCGAAGAAAGCGACATTCCTCTTCCGGAAGGGAAAAGCGGGCTATTGTCTCCGCCTGACCCGGAACGGGACCGGCTGCTGCAAGCGTATGAATGGTCTGCGAAGTTCTATCATTTTCTGCTGAAGAATACGGAGCACGGCACTGCCGCCATGGAGTATTTAAGATCCCGGAATTTCAGCGATAAAATGATTGACCAGTTCCAGATCGGGTACGCGCCGGACCGCTGGGATACACTCCAGCAATTTTTGGAGAAGCGCCAATTTGATCTCGCCGAGATGGAGCGGGGCGGACTATTGTCTGTCAGAGGCGAGGGTAAAGGCTTCATCGACCGTTTTCGCGGCCGGATTATGTTTCCGATTGCGAGCCGCACAGGCAAGGTGATTGCTTTTGCCGGAAGAATTCTGGGGGAAGGCCAACCAAAGTATCTGAATTCCCCGGACACCAAGCTGTTTAACAAAAGCAGGGTTCTGTACAATCTGCACCAGTCGAAAGCATCCATTCGCAAAACGCGGCAAATCGTTCTGTTAGAGGGATATGGGGATGTCATTTCAGCCTGGGAATCAGGTGTGCTGAACGGCGTTGCCACCATGGGGACCTCGCTCACCGAGAATCATGTGGCAATGATGAAAAATCTGGCTGATGAGATTGTGCTGTCGTATGATGGCGACCGGGCGGGACAAGCTGCTGCCATCAAGGCTATTCCTATGCTGGAGGGAGCGGGGTTCCGCGTGAAAGTTGCCGTGCTGCCCAGCGGACTGGACCCGGATGAATTTATTTCCCGTTTTGGCGGGGAGCGGTTCAGGGAACAGGTGATTGAGTCGGCGGTCTCATCCGTGAAATTTAAGCTTATATATCTGAAAAAAAACCATATACTCCTAGAGGAAGACGGTAAAATTGCTTACGTAAAAGAAGCACTTCAGATTATTGCATCCTTGCATTCCTCTACGGAACGAGAAGTTTATTTGCGGGAAATCGCCTCCGAGCTGGAGCTGTCATATGATAGTTTAAAGCAGGATTGCAATTTACTCCGGGCATCGATGCAAAAAAACATCCCCGAAGGGGATAATAACGATAATAGGTGGAATAATGGTAGGCATAAAAAAGGGCAAGTGCAGACACCTACGCTGCTACCCGCTTACCATGTCGCAGAACGGCGCCTGTTGTCCTTCATGATTCAGGACCCGGAAGCCGCCACATATGTGGGCGAACGCCTCGGAGAAGAGTTCAACATCGATGATCATGCGGCAATTGCCGCTTATCTATACGCCTATTACGCTCAAGGAAAACCACCGGGAATCAGCCGGTTTCTCTCATCTCTTCAGGATGACCGTCTGGAAAAAACGGCGACTGCCATTTCTATGATGGATACCCCTCCAGACTGGAATACGCAGGTGCTGGACGATTACATCCGTGAAGTGCGGAAATACCCCCTGCAGCGCAGGATGGAACAGAAGCGAGAAGAAATGATTCAGGCCGAAAAAACAGGTGACTTTTTGCGTGCGGCACAAATAGCAAGTGAGATTATAGCCCTAGAGAGACAATGAAATGCCTGGCAGGATGTACCTAGGGAGGAGGGAGTCGAATTATGGCGAACGATCAGCATACTGAACTCGAAGCGGAATTTACTTTGGATCAGGTTAAGGATCAACTTATTGAACATGGCAAGAAAAGATCATCACTGAATTACAAAGATATCATGGAGAAATTATCGCCGTTTGATCAAGACCCCGAGCAAATGGAAGAGTTCTATGAGCAGCTTAGCGATTTGGGGATTGAAGTTGTGAACGAGAATGACGAAGAGGTTACGACTCTTCGACAAAGTGAGGACAACGAAGGCAGCGATAATGACGACTTCAGCTTCGATGATGATCTGTCATTGCCTCCGGGCATCAAGATCAATGATCCTGTGCGGATGTATTTGAAAGAAATCGGCCGTGTTCCCCTGTTGTCGGCAGACGACGAAGTGGAGCTTGCCATGCGGATCAAGAACGGCGATGAAGAAGCCAAACGCCGTCTTGCAGAAGCGAACCTGCGGCTCGTAGTCAGCATCGCGAAGCGTTATGTAGGCCGTGGCATGTTGTTCCTGGATTTGATTCAGGAGGGCAACATGGGTCTGATCAAAGCGGTGGAGAAGTTCGACCACAACAAAGGCTTCAAATTCAGTACGTATGCCACTTGGTGGATTCGTCAGGCGATCACCCGTGCGATTGCGGACCAGGCCAGAACGATCCGTATTCCAGTGCACATGGTAGAGACGATCAACAAATTGATCCGTGTCTCCCGCCAACTGCTGCAGGAGCTTGGACGTGAACCTTCGCCAGAAGAAATTGCAGCGGAAATGGAATTAACGGTAGAAAAGGTAAGAGAAATCATGAAGATTGCCCAAGAGCCGGTATCGCTGGAAACACCGATCGGTGAAGAGGATGATTCTCACCTGGGCGATTTCATTGAGGATCAGGAAGCGTTGGCCCCTGCGGATGCGGCGGCTTACGAACTGCTGAAGGAACAGCTGGAGGATGTACTGGACACGCTCACCGAGCGTGAAGAGAACGTGCTTCGTCTGCGTTTTGGCCTGGATGATGGCCGGACGAGAACACTGGAGGAGGTTGGCAAGGTCTTCGGCGTAACCCGGGAACGGATTCGTCAGATTGAAGCCAAGGCGCTTAGAAAATTGCGTCACCCTAGCCGTAGTAAACGGCTGAAGGATTTCCTCGAATAGGATGTATGAACTGGACCTTCTGCTGCTCAGTGGCAGGAGGTTCTTTTCGTTTAATGGACGGAGAGAGGGATGAGCCGGTGAATTTGGAGAAACGCGACACGATCTTGAAAGAAATTCAGTATTGGCGAAAGAGCCGACTGCTACCGGAGCAATACTGTGATTTCTTGACTAACCTGTATGACGACGAAACTGCGGTCAAGGACAGCAACCCGATCTCGCTGCAAAATCTGCAGCAGGGCAGCATCAAAATATGGTTGTTTGGTTTTGGCATTATTTCCTTGTTTTTCTTGATTAGTATATATTTTAGCGTTTTTCCTTGGCCTTTGCAAATCGCAACCGTCCTGTCTGTCTTGGTTGTCTGCTATGGATATGCAGCAATTTACACAAAGCGAAACCGGACGATCAGCCTGCTGCTGGCAGGAGTCGGGAGCATGCTGACCTTGGGATTCGGGCTGTGGCTCATTTCGCTGCATGATCTTGATCCGGGCTTCTGGCGGCCAATTCTTATTGGAACCTGTGGTTTGCTCTGGTGTGTGCTTGGCTTTGTCCTTCGTATCGGGCTATTGCAATACTGCGGTTATGCCTTCTGGGCGCTGCTGTATGGCAGCTTCTTCGGCGGGATGCGTCCGGATGCTTCGATTTTTGAGCTGGAACTGCTCTGGCTCCCGTTGTGTGTGCTGATGATCTGGCTGAGCTGGTTGCTGCATTACCGGGTAAGTGGAGTTGCCGGTGTTTACTTTGCAGTGGGAGCCACGCTCTGGCTTCTGCCAGAGCTGGATGCGCTTCTATTGCGCCATAATTATCCGCAGTGGATTGCCTTTTTACTATTAGCGAAGATTGCTGCAGAGCTGGCGTTGTTGTTTCTTTTCCGAAAAAAATGGATTGCGTGGGTGGCTACATGAACAATACTAAATTATCTGAACGGCTTCAGCTGGTGCTGGAGCAGATTCCGCAGGGCAGCCGGCTGGCCGATATTGGCTCCGATCATGCGCTGCTGCCTGTAGCGGCTTTGGAGAGCGGACGTGCTGTGTTTGCTGTCGCAGGAGAGGTCAATGAGGGACCTTTTGAAGCTGCACGCAGAGGCGTGGCGGAAGCTGGCAAAGGAAAGGTGATCTCAGTTCGCCGCGGAGATGGCCTGGAGGTGCTGGAGCCCGGCGAGGTGGACAGTATCTCTATCGCCGGTATGGGGGGATCGCTGATTGCGGCGATTCTGGACCGGGGGCGGCAGCAAGGGAAGCTGGAAGGCGTGACTACGCTGTCGCTTCAACCGAATGTTGGCGAAGATAACCTTCGCCGTTGGTTGCTGGAGCACGGCTGGGTGCTCACTGCTGAGCACATTCTAGAGGAAGACGGCAAGATCTATGAGGTCTTGACCGCGGTGCCGGAAGCTGCGGGAACCCTTACCAATGCTGAGGTGTACAGCGATCTGAAACTGGCGGGCGGCGAAGTTGTCTGCAGCAAGGAAAGATTGATTCAGATGGGGCCTTGGCTGCTGAGATCGCCGAATGATGTGTTTTTTGATAAATGGCAGGGTGAGATTCGGAAGCTGGAAAGCATTTTGGCCTCGCTGTCTCGCTCCGAGCTGGCTTCTGCAGAGTACAAGCGGAAAGTCGTTACAGGACAGATCAAGGAAATCACGGAGGTGCTGGAATGCTTGCGAAAGGACAGACTGTAGTTCAGTATATGGAGCAGCTTGCCCCAAAGCATATCGCTGAGGATTGGGATAAGGTTGGGCTGCAGCTGGGCACTTTGCAGAAGGAGATTACCGGGATTCTGGTTGCACTGGATGTGAATGAGGAGATTGTGGAGGAAGCCATTTCCCTGGGCTGTAATCTAATCATTGCCCACCATGCGATTATTTTCCGTCCCTTGCAGGGTATTCTTACCGATACGCCAGCTGGTCGACTGTATGAGAAGCTCATCAAGAATGATATCGCTGTGTACATTAGCCATACGAATCTGGATGTGGCCGAAGGCGGAATGAATGACTGGATGGCGGAAGCACTCGGCATCGAGAACAGTGCACCGATTAAGGATATTCATTCGGAGCAGTTGTCCAAGCTAGTTGTGTTTGTTCCGAAGGATCATCATCAGAAGGTACTGGATGCCATTCTGAACGCAGGTGCGGGCTCAATTGGCAACTACAGTCACTGTAGCTTCAATATTGAGGGATACGGCACTTTTCTGCCTGGTGAAGGAACAGAGCCCTATATTGGGGAGCCGGGTAAAATGCAGCGTGCTGAGGAAATGCGTATTGAGACGATAGTGCCGCAGGGAATTCGCAACAAAGTGGTGCAGGCCATGCTGAAGGCGCATCCGTATGAAGAAGTGGCCTATGATCTGTATCAGATGGATCTGAAGGGCCGCAGCCTTGGTCTGGGCCGAGTAGGGAAGCTTAAAGAAGCTACGACCCTCGGAGACTTCGTGGAAACTGTCAAACAGGGACTGAAGGTGGATAAGGTGCGTGTGGTTGGCGATCTCGATCGTCCGATCCGCAAGGCTGCCGTTTTGGGCGGTTCCGGGGCTAAGTACTACAACAGTGCAATTTTCCGTGGAGCGGACGTGCTGGTTACTGGAGATATTGATTACCACACAGCTCAGGATGCGCTGCTGGCAGGTATTACTCTGATTGATCCCGGGCATAACGCGGAGAAAATCATGAAGGAGAAAGTTGCGGAGTGGATGACCCAGAAGCTTACCGAAGGGCGCTATGAGACAGTAGTCCATGCTTCGCAGGTGAATACAGAGCCATTCAATTTTCTATAATTCCAAACAATTACACTTGTGCAGGCTGACTTAAGTCTGTATAATATAAATGTTGTTCGGAAAGTTTGACAGACAATCGCCGGCGGCGCAAGCCGCGGGAGGAAAGTCCGGGCTCCATAAGGCAGGGTGCTGGATAACGTCCAGTCGGCGCGAGCCGAAGGATAGTGCCACAGAAATGGACCGCCGATGGCCGTCTTCGGACGGCACAGGCAAGGATGGAACCGAGGTGTAAGAGACCCCGAGGAACACTGGTGACTTTGTTCCTGGTAAACCCCATCTGGAGCAAGACCTAATGAGACGCAGCATCATTCCTCGCGGAAAGAAGCAGCCTTCGCCTGAGGCGCGTCTAGGTTGGTCGCTGGAGCTGTGCAGTAATGTACGGCCTAGATAGATGATTGTCGCTTATGGTGGGAGGGTAGTTCCCGTATGAACCACGAAGAGCACAGAACCCGGCTTACGGCAAACTTTCCTAACTGGCAACGTTATGTATGATTTTTTTCAATCGTTCGATGAACAGCATAGATCAAACGGCGGCGTGTATCCGGTTATCCGGGTAACGCCGCCGTTTTTTGTTTTTTATAAAATAATTTCGGTAAACCCGCACGCTATATGATGGCAGTCTCATGTTCGCGCCACTGCACAATGGCTCTCATCAGGCGCTGAACGCCCTCCTGAACAAGCTGCGGTGGCGTATGGGTGAAATTCAGGCGCATCGTATTCTTCTCTGGATGGGAGGGATAGAACACCTCGCCGGGAACAAAAGCGACACCATGTTCCATGGCTATCGGCAGTAGCTTGGTTGTATCGATTTCGGCTGGTAGTGTCAGCCAAAGAAACATGCCTCCCAAAGGCTCACGGAAGCTCAATCCTTCCATCCCCTGAGCCAGAAGCTCCTGGGATAACAGCTTCATCCGAGCATGATATTCACGGGAGACGCTAGCGATGTGACGCTCGATATCGAACGTCTGCAGCAGCCTGTGCAATGCCCGCTGATCGATTGCGCTGGAATGCAGATCGGCTGTCTGTTTGGCCTTGGCAACCATTCTGACAATTGCAGGGTCAGCGACAATCCAGCCTGTGCGCAGAGCAGGGGCGACAATTTTGGAAAAGGTGCCTGTATAGATGACGCAATGTTCTTTATTGCTGCTTCGGTCGATGGCCGCTAGTGTGGGCGGAATACTGCCAGGATCACTGGTGAATCTTAGTTCCCCATAGGGATTATCCTCCAGAATCAGAGTGCCGTAACGTTGACACAGCTCTACAATCTTCAGGCGGCGTTCCTTGCTCCACGTAGCCCCCGAGGGATTATTAAAGGTGGGGACGGTGTACAGCAGCTTCGGCTTCAGCCTCCGCAGCTTTTCCTCCAGGTCTTCAGGTATCATCCCCTCACTGTCATGGTCCACAATATGGATGTCAGCACGGTAGAAGTTCAGTGATTGCAATGCAGCGAGATAGGTAGGTGTTTCGACGAGCACGGCATCGCCGGGGTCTAGCAGAATCCTACTGATCAGATCAATCGCCTGCTGAGAGCCTGTAGTTAAAATAATCTCATCACTGGATACGGGAATGCCCTGATGGGCAAGTCTTTCGGCAATTTGTTCGCGCAGGGGAGTGAAGCCCTCGGTGATCCCGTACTGTAGAGCAGAACCATTGCCTGACAACACCTGATTGTAGGCTGTCTGGACCGCTTCTACCGGGAATAGCTCTTCTGCGGGCAATCCACCCGCAAGCGAGATAACATCTGTACCTTGTGTAACTTTCAGGATTTCTCGAACAACTGACGATCCTATATTTTGAGCCGCTGCAGAGTACTGGATATTCATAAGATTGCTCCCCGCCTTCTTGGTTTGATGGTATCATAACGGCATGGGAGTATAACAGTAAAGGTCCGAATATAACAGTTGGGGGCTAACCGGTATGCACATAGAACTGAAGCGTGGCAGCAGCCAATCCCTACCTCAGCAAATCTGTGAGAGATTAGGGCAGCGGATCTCCTCCGGTCTTCTACCCCGCGGAGCACGTCTGCCCTCCGTACGTGAACTTGCCTTATCACTGAAGGTCAGCCAGGTAACCGTGAGCAAGGCTTATACAGAGCTTGAGAAGAAGGGAAGTATCCTCTGTATTCAGGGAAAGGGTTGCTTTGTTACAGATACGGAGGAGCATGAGGGAGCTGGGGAAGTAGGCGGTTGGCAGGGACGTTATGATGATTATTTGCCAAGAGCGCAGCTCTGGCGTAATTTCAATGAGTCTGAAGCGGACTATTCATTTCATCTGGCTTCATTGCACCGTGAACTGCTGCCGCTGAAATCTATTGGCAGTACCATGGCTGCTCTTGTGTCGGAACAGCCTGAATTAATGGCGTCCTACGGAAATTTCCAAGGTGATCTGGAACTGCGGGAGGTCATGCGGCGGCATCTGCGGAAGCGAGGGATGACGCTGGTATCTTCCGGGCTGATGATTACAAGCGGCTCACAGCAGGGCATTGATCTCGTGGCCCGCACCTTTGTCGGACCGGGAGATGTCGTTTATCTCGAAGATCCGAGCTATACAGGAGCGATTGATGTTTTTGCCGGACGCGGGGCAGAGATGATCTTTGTGCCGATGGACCGGGAAGGGATGAGAGTAGATATACTGACTTCTCTATGTGACGAGCGGCCCCCGAAGCTGATCTATACCAACCCGACCTTTCAAAATCCGAGCGGGGTTACGATGAGCATGCGAAGAAGACAGCAGCTGCTGGAGTTGGCTCGCAGCTACCGCTGTCTTATTGTTGAAGATGATCCGTTCAGTGATCTATATTTCCGCGACCCGCCACCGCCTTCCATCAAGTCGATGGACACAGATGGTCATGTCGTGTATTTGAAAAGCTTCAGTAAGGTACTGGCTCCCGGCTGCCGAATCGCCTGTGTCGCCGCCGAAGGTGACATTCTGTCGAGGCTGATTGCTGCCAAATCCGCCAGCGATCTCGGCAGTCCGCTTCTGACCCAGCGAGCCGTACTGCCGTTCATAGCAGACAGCTATGAACGATATGCCGCCGGGCTTCGCATCGGTTTAAGGGAGCGGATGGAGAGTGCAGGGAGACTGCTGAGGCAACATGCGCCCTCCGGCGTTCGCTGGACTCTGCCGGAGGGCGGACTTAATGTATGGCTGGAACTACCGGCTACACTTCAGATCGACAAATTGCACACACTTGCTGAGCAGGAGAGTATTTCATTCCTGCCTGGTGATGTCTGCCGTGCCGGAGACGGCAGCTCGAGCCATATTCGGCTTTGTTATGCACAAATGGATAAGGCTCGTATGGAGCAGGGACTGAAGCTATTTTTGGAGCTGCTGTCCAGGTACATGGCCTCTGAGTTAACGGATGGCAAGATCCAGTAAAAGTGTCTCAGGCATAGGCTCGACCGTTTATCACTAATCAAGGTGGCAAGTTTGGTATTCGGCTCTGCGTTTCCTTGTATCAAGGCTTGACGCCCATTCGCTGCTTCAACTGGTTCAGTTGTTGCCGAACATGCTGCGGCCAGAGTTGCAGCGGAACGGTATTGCCGGAGGCTGCCTGCAGAGTCTTGTAAATATCGACCTGGCCCCAGCCGTAATATTTATCATGACCCGGGGTGCCGAGGTCGATTGCATTTTTCATCAACAGATCCATGACTTCCTGATTGCTCAGATCGGGGTTCAGAGATCGAACCAATGCCGCTACCGCCGCTACATGGGGACTTGCCATCGATGTACCTGATAGCGCCGCATATTGGCTGTTCGGGTATGTGCTGGCAATGCTTTCACCAGGAGCAGCAACGTCCACATAATCACCATAATTGGAGAAAGACGCCCGTTGATGTGATGCGTTAGTGGCTGCTACAGCCAACACTTCCGGATAGGCGGCGGGATATCCCGGTCGCTCCGTATTATCGTTGCCCGAGGCTGAGACTAGGACTACATCCCGGTCGTAGGCGTATTTAACGGCATCGTGCAAAAATTGGGAGTCAGCGTAATTGCCGAGGCTGAGGTTAATCACCTTGGCCCCATTGTCAGCGGCCCAGATGATACCTTCAGCAACTGAGTAGGTGGTTCCCGCTCCAGAGTTATCGAGTGCTTTGACCGGCAAAATCTTGTTGTACCAGCTAATCCCCGCCACACCCTCGTTATTGTTAACCACAGCTCCGATAATGCCCGTAACATGTGTTCCATGACCTACATCATCATCCGGGGTAGAGCCCTTTGTCACGGCATTATAGCCCGGTAAAAGTTTGCCTTGTAGATCGGGATGGCTAGCCTGCACACCTGTATCCACGACACCGACAATGACATCCTTGCTGCCTTTGGTCAAATTCCAGCCCTGTCCTGTCTCAATCGCCGGTAAATTCCACTGGTAAGTGGAGTAAAGCAAGTCGTTGGGCGTAATGACCTCGGGATTTGTTTCAGAGACGGTATCATTCGTTAAATATAGATAGTGTGGCTCCGTATACTCTGGATGCCATTTTTTATCGAAATACGATTTGAGTTGAAAAAAGCTCATCTTCTCCGAGCGGAAAATATAAGCATAGCCCAACTTGCGCGGTTCTTTGCCGTTGATGTCAGCGACAATGGTCTGAAGCTGTCCTTGAGTGGGATGGCCGTTCGGGAAGCGTACTACAATCTCGTTCTCATAAAAATGGCTGGCATTCTGATTGTCGTGTCCGGTCTTGACGGTCAGTTCGCCAAGGGTATCGGTATGCACGGATTCCACACGGAATTTTCCTTCTTTGGGATAAGGAATGAGGCGAAGATTCTTGATCTGATGATCAGCAACTTTGCCCAGCACTTTCTGATTAATTAGCGCAATCACACCGATGCTCCCGTCCTTGTCACGTTGGCCCATAAAATAATATTTTTCCTTGCCAACTGCAAAAGTCGGGGATTCGTAGGACTGGTGATTTCTTAAGCCCGACTTGGCAAGCTTCTGGTACTTCTGTAGGACTTTATTCTCCTGAGCGCTAGCCTGGGGAAGGGAAGATTTGAAGGTGGTGGTCTTGTTCGTACGGAAATCTATCCATGTCAGCATGGCAAAATGCCCGTGTTCCTGCTTAAGGTGCTCTGCATACACTGAAACATCCTTCAAGGAAGCTCCATGTGCCTTGTTGAGCAAGACTGTCAGGTGCCGGCTGACATCCACCCGGTTCAACCGATCTGTTGCCGTGACATCTTGCGAAAGGGTTGTTTTCTTTAGCGCTTTCTCCTGTTTGGGCCCAGGAACTGAGGCTTGTCTGAGTGGTGTGCTTCCCTTTTCTGCCGGTCGTAGGGCGAAGGTCAACAGAACAACGGCAACAATGGCGGTCAGCAGACCGGCGATTTTTAAATTTTTTCGTGACATGTTTTCCGTTCCTCCATGGCTTTGTAGTCTCCATAGATTGAGAAACGGAAGCCTGTTTTATGCATTGCAGAAAAGGGATACCGCAGGCTCGTTTTTTATGATAATATCAGAAGCAAGAAAAGCCTAGGATTGAATTCCTGAACTTGTAGGATTAAACAACGGAACATAATAACTCATGAAACTTGAAATGTGAACAGCGTAAATTGAACGTAAGCGACGGCAAGAGTAAGGAATAATAAGGGGGAGCAACCGCCATGTCAGCAGCTAATGTGCAGAAATTATGTGAAACGACGAGAGAAAAGCTTAAAATCGCAATCGATAAAATGGAGCTGTTCCTGAACCAGCACGCATTACCGCAGCTTGTTACCGAGCAGGATGAGGAAACCGTGCATTTCTATGAAGGGTTTCTGTCCGATCTGCGTCATGTGCTGGTATTCTCCGAGATGTCATATGAGAAGCTGGGAGTTGCTTTGCGCCGTGCCACATTTGATGAGTCATTTGCGCAGAAAGCGCTTTATAATGTCTACCATTATGGCGTGAACAACTTCTTCTATCCCAAGAATGAAAGCTACTCCGAAGATGGTCGTTATGCCTATACTGGGCAGGATGCTATCCGTTTCCGCAAGAAGCCCGTACGTCCAGCCCGGGATATCATTCTGGACATTACCAAATTGTATGAAGAACTGCGCGACGATCTGATTTACTATGAGAATGATTATTTGACCGAGAAGCGCATGCAAAACCAGGTATAGTTTTATCCACAATGTTACTTAGGATCAGTAACCCAGTTCAGGGTTGCTGATCCTTTTTTATGTATAAAAAGGTGGCTAAGGGTAGGGTAGCGTAGTTCGGGAATCAACTGGAAGTGGTGAATTGGATAGCAGAATGCTCGCTCGGACATAATGAAGCCGAGGTGATGATGATGCCAAGCAATCAAAAGCCGTTCGTAAAGTGCAGTGTCAGCAATTGTCATTATTGGGGAGAAAGCAATATTTGCAGGGCCGAAGAAATCATCATTGAAATTGACAAGCACTCAGGAAGTCATTTTAAAGAAGAATTCGCTGAAGAACTGATTCATGGTGATCATAAAGATCATGCCAATACCTCATCTGCAACCTGTTGCCTGACTTTCAAGCCGAACTCTTAGGAGGCCCGCTCATGGATAACTATGATAACGAACACGAACGGTCGGAGGAGACCTCTGAGCGCAAAAAAGTCATTCTGCGTCCTCGCAGAGTCGATTATCCGCGCCGGGAACGCGAACATCGTGAAGAGTATGCTGCTGAAGTAAGCCCTGTTCCAACGCAACTACGAAATGCCACAGTCAAGGATAGAATCGCAGACGATGAACTGGACGGAACAGACAGTGGAAGTCGTGCGATGGGCTACACAGGTCTGGCCTTCGGAATCGCGTCTTTGTTCATCTGGTCGATTGTGTTGGGGCCGGCAGCCGCAGTACTGGGTTATTTTGCTTACGCCAGAGGTCAAAAGACAACAGGCGCGTGGGCTATGGGACTCGGGATTGTTGCTGCGCTGAGTTACTTTGTTATGACCCCATTTGCACGCTGACAAGTGCTGGTGAAAAGCGGAAATATCGACATCGAAACAGGCTTCTAGACCTAAATATCCGGGTCTGAAGTCTGTTTTTCGATGCCCCATATAGCAAACATTGCAATAAAAATGTAAGATTAAGGCGTATTTTAAAAGTGGAATGTAAGAGTTCAACATAGAGAATATATAAGATGAACAAAAGAAAGTAACGAAGAGAGAAGAGGAACGAAGGGGGAAGTTTGGAACTGTAGGAGCGAAGCGTTCGTCTGAAAGCTTTCTGTAGGAAAGCTCGCGTCGGAAGCATAAGCTTCCCAGATTTCAACCGCTAATAGCGGTTATAAAGAAGAAATCTGGGAACAACAACGGCCGGAAGTCCAAACATTCCACCGTAGTGACGATCGAGCCTTAAGTTCGGATCTTAAGTTCGTCTTATATAGCTAAAAGAAAGGAATGTCAGCATGGGGATTAATCCGGTACAAGCCAACGGGGCTGGTCAATTGAAATGGGTCAATCTGAAGACAGGTGCAGTGACAGGGCCTTCAGACAAGGTGAAGGTGAAGGTGAAGGATACCCCGAGTACCCCGGTTGAGGGAAAATCATCAGCTGTATTCTCGGCGATGCTGCAGGAGGGTACCTCGCAGAGAGATTCGCTGAAGAGTCTTGATACCGCTTCGGCTCTGGCCGATATGGCCGCTGCCAGCCCACTTCTCTGGCAGAATCTCGGCGCACAGACATCGGGAAGCATTTCCGGGGAAATAACGGGAACTAAGCCCACCGATTACGAAGAGCTTATTCAGACGGCAAGCGCTAAGTACGGTGTACCGGTCGATCTGATCAAAGCTGTAATTGATACGGAGTCCTCTTTTAATCCCAATGTGGTATCCTCCGCTGGAGCCAAGGGATTGATGCAGCTGATGGATGGCACGGCCAGTGGGCTTGGGGTATCCAACCCATTTGATCCGGCACAAAGCATTGACGGGGGCGTACGGTATTTGTCGTATCAGCTTCAGCGGTTCGGCGGGGAAGAAAGAATGGCGCTCGCGGCCTATAATGCCGGTCCGGGCCGGGTAACGAAACTTGGTGTCAGTAATGATCAGGAGTTGATGGCCAATCTTTCTCAGCTTCCTAAAGAGACTCAGGACTATATCTACAAAATAGAACGCGCCCGCGCACAATACGCGGTATAATAAAAAGGATCAAACGGGATTTCCTCCCTGGGCTAGATGCCCGGGCAGCCCGCTTGATCCTTTTCTCTGTATCAGGGGAGGGTAGGCTTGCAGCTTGCTGATGAAAGGAAGACTTTTTGAACAAGCTCATATAGTGTAGAATCAGAAGACTGTACGAAATAAAGGAGACTAACGATATATGCTTTACTGGGATTATGCCGCCGCTGCCCCGCCTTATGAAGAGGTGGTCCAGACGATGGAACAAATCATGAAGCTCCACTATGCGAATCCTTCCTCCCTGCACAAAGCGGGCATGGAGGCGGGGAGACTGGTTAGACGAGCGCGGGAAGTCAGTGCTGCGGCCATTGGAGTCAAGCCAGAGGAGATCCTCTTCACATCAGGAGCCACGGAAAGTAATAACCTTGCTATTAAGGGCGCTGCTCTCCAATACGAGAGTCGAGGCCGTCATTTGGTGACTACAGAGCTGGAGCATCCGTCTGTCTATGAGAGCTGTCTGCAGCTGCAGCAGCGGGGATGGGAGATCACCTTTATCGCTCCTGATGCCAGCGGTGTCGTGAATCCGGCTGCTGTTGCTGCCGCTGTGCGCAAGGATACGGTGCTGGTCAGCGTCATGCATGTTAATAATGAGATTGGTACGATTCAGCCCTTGAAGGAGATCGGGGCGCTGGTGAAATCGGCTAATCCCCGGACGCTATTTCATGTGGATGGGGTACAGGGCTTCGGGAAGCTTCCGGTAGAACTGGATACATGGAAGGCAGATCTGTACAGCCTATCCCCTCATAAAATTCGCGGTCCGCGCGGTGCGGGCCTGCTCTATGTTAAGCAAGGTGTTGCGCTTGCCCCACTGCTGACCGGTGGTTCCCATGAAGAGGGGCTGCGGGCTGGAACAGAGAATGTTCCGGCAATTGTGGCTTCCGCCAAAGCTGTGCGAATGAGTGGGGAAGGGCGACATCAATTATATGATCAGCTTGTGCCGCTGCGTGACAGATTGCTGCATTTTCTGCGCGGGATTCCGGAATTTGTCGTGAACAGCGGGGAGGAGGGTGCGCCTCATATTGTGCATTTTTCCTACCCTGGCATGAAGGGGGAGGTCATGGCTCGCAAGCTGGAAGAGCTGGGCATGGCAGTATCCACCCGTTCGGCCTGTTCTTCCCGACTAGCTGAGCCGAGCCGTGTGCTGTTGTCGATGGGACGGTCTGCTCAGGAAGCACTGGGCGGCATTCGGATTAGCTTCGGTGACAGGCATACGCTTGAGGATGTTGCAGCCTTGGAAAAGGCGTTAATCAAAGCGGTACAGGATTTGAAGATTGCAGAAGGAGGCGTGAAATAAATCATGAGTGCCAACAATGAAGTCCAACCGAATTCAGGCAGCAGCATTGACTACGCCGATATGCTGCTTTTACGTTTCGGAGAGTTTACATTAAAGGGCAAAAACCGTGCTCGGTTTGAACGGACGGTACTGCGCCATGTTAAAGAAATCATCAAGCCGTATCCCGGTATTGTACTCAGTAAAGAATTCGGACGTATCTATGCTGAGCTGAATGGAGAGCCTGCTGCCGAAGTAGCCAATGTCCTGAAAAATGTATTCGGGATCGCCTCCGTCAGTCCGGTGAAATGTGCTCCTTCGGAGCTGGAACAGATTGTGGCAGTAAGCCGCGAATTACTGGAGAGACTGGCCCCTGAGCCTGGTACGACCTTCAAGGTCAATGCCCGGCGGGTATGGAAAGACTTCCCGTACGGCTCTATTGAGATGAACAAACTGGTGTCCACTCCGTTGTTGCAAGGATATTCCGGCCTGAAAGTGGATGTCAAATCCCCACAGCTGGAGATACGAATAGAGATCCGTCAGAACCATACGTATATTTTCTGTGAAAATATTGAGGGAGTTGGCGGTTTTCCACTGGGTACCAATGGTAAGGCTCTGTTATTGCTGTCAGGTGGCATCGATAGCCCGGTAGCCGCGTGGTCCTCCATGCGCAGAGGGCTGGAGGTCGAATGCATTCATTTTTACAGCTATCCCTATACCAGTGAGCTGGCCCGGCAAAAGGTCGTTGACCTAACGCGCGTTCTCTCCAGATATGCAGGGGTAATCAAGCTGCATCTGGTGCCGTTCACAGCAGTCCAGACCTCTTTCACTGGAATCGGACAGGATAATCTGATCGTGACGCTGATGCGCCGGGCCATGCTGAGGATTGCCACCGGTATTGCTGAACGGGAGGGAGCACTGGCACTGGTAACGGGCGATAGCCTCGGACAGGTCGCCAGCCAGACATTGCCGAGCATGAACGTGATCGGACGCGCTACACAGCTCCCGTTGCTTCGCCCACTTGTTATGATGGACAAGAGTGAAATTGTGGAGATATCCAAGCAAATCGGGACCTATGACTTGTCCATTCTTCCTTACGAAGATTGCTGCACCTTGTTCGTTCCGAAATCGCCGACCACCAATCCCAACCTGCGGATTGTCGAGAAGATCGAAGCGACGCTTCCTGGTTATACGGCACTGCTGGATGAAGCTGTGGCTGCTACCGAGACCATTGAGATCACTCCATACGGGGACGAGAAGCCGACAGAGGTCGTGAGTGTGGAAGCTGAATTGCAAGAGGAATGGTTCTAACAGCCCTCATATATCTCCTCTGAAAAACGGGGCAGCAAGCATAGCTTGTCACTTTCGGACATACATGTAATTACATGTAGTTCGAGGGGGCTAAAAGTATGGATTCAATAGTGCTGCTGGGTGAAATATTAATGGTCAATCTGGTGCTTAGCGGAGATAACGCGATGGTAATTGCACTGGCTAGCAAGGACCTTCCAGAGCATCATCGCAAAATGGCGGTGTGGTGGGGAGCGGCCGGGGCAGTGCTCCTGCGTTGTCTTCTGACCTTTGCCGCAGTATTGCTGCTCAAAATTCCTTTTATCCAAGCGGGCGGCGGATTTTTGCTGCTGTGGATTTCCTTTAAACTACTGGTGGAGGAAGAGAACACGCTGCGGATAGCCGGAGTGTCTACGATTTGGAAATCGATTCGGACGATTCTTCTGGCCGATTTCATTATGAGCCTTGATAATGTACTAGCCATTGCAGGGTTAGCCAAAGGAGATCTGTCGCTGATTGTGATTGGTATTGCGCTTAGCATCCCGATAGTTGTCTGGGGCAGTGGAATTATTGTGAATTTGCTGCACCGTTATCCATTGCTGGTCTTCATCGGAGCCTATATTTTGGCTTATACTGCGGGGGATATGCTGCTGCAGGATGGCAAATTAGGCCCGCTGGTTTCTTTGGCCCTGCCGTCGCTACATTCCTCGCTTCCACTTGTCCTGGGCATTGTAGTGGTGGTAACGGGAGCGCTCAAACGGCGTACGGCCAAAATCGTTTAAAACAAGCCCACAAGGGTGGCCTCCGAAAGAGGCCATCTTTTTTTGAAATATAAGAATGTATATGTTTTACGCTATAAATCATTCTTATATTTCTCGCTGGAGCAGATACCGCCCCTTAAAGGATGGCAAAGCCGATCAACTTGGGTTAGAAAATGTGGTAACCTGTCCATAATGAGAAGAGATAGAAGAATGTGGTGTTTTGACCCGTTTTCAGCTAAAATGAAAGTGAATTCTGTCGTAATTCGGAGCCGATAGGCCCGTTAGAAACAGGAAGTGATGTTGAACCATGAAGGGATGGATGAGAGATGTCTTCCAAAAATGATATGAAGCTTGGGATTTTCATTGCCGCTGCCGGCATCGTGATTTTATTCGGGAAGCTGGGAGTCTTCGGATTTTTGGGGCGGGCGCTCTGGCCCCTCGTGATTCTGCTTCCGGGCCTTATCCTGTATGTATTGTTCTTTAACCGCCAGGTGTCCGCATCCTTGCTGATTCCTGCAGGAGTTCTGACAGTGTACGGCATTCTGTTCGGACTTTGTAATATCTGGGGCTGGAGTCTAATGAGACATTTGTGGCCACTATTACTGATTGGTATTGCGTTAGGTCTATATCAATATTCGCTCTATTCTCCTTACCGGAGCAGGGGGCTTGCAGTTGGTTCCGCTGTAGTTGGCTTGCTCAGTCTTGTCTTGTTGGTGTTCAGCTTACTTGGAACAGGATTCCTCTATGTACTTGGTGCTGTTCTGGTCCTGGCGGGTCTCTGGTTGATTGCCGGGCGCGGCAAATCACGGGGCGGGAAGAAATGGAATCGTGGCTGGTAGCCTGCGTTTGCACAAACAAGCATATAAATAGGAAAAATTTAAGCGAAAACGAGTGTGTTTTTTTCATAAAAAGACTTGCTTTTCATGGTGCTTTCACTATAAAATTAATGTTATGATAAAGCGTCGGCTTTCCGCCAGGCGCTTCTTTTGTGAGATTGTCGAGACGTGCTCAGAATTTGAACAGATTTAATTTGATAAATGAGAGGATTTGGATACAAATCATGCATTCAAGAAAAGACATTCGCAACATTGCGATTATTGCCCACGTTGACCATGGTAAAACAACATTGGTTGACCAGCTTCTGCAGCAGTCTGGTATTTTCAGTGCCCACGAGACCCTTCAAGAACGCGCTATGGACTCCAACGATCTGGAGCGTGAACGCGGAATTACGATCCTTGCCAAAAATACTGCAATTACCTATAAAGATTACTTGATCAACATTGTAGATACACCTGGACACGCCGACTTCGGCGGTGAGGTTGAACGGATTATGAAGATGGTTGACGGCGTATTGCTCGTTGTTGACGCTTATGAAGGTTGTATGCCACAAACGAAGTTCGTATTGCGTAAAGCATTGGAACAGAATCTGAAACCAATCGTGGTTGTGAATAAAATCGACCGTCCGGCTGCCCGCCCTGCGGAAGTTATTGACGAAGTGCTCGATCTATTCATCGAGCTTGAAGCCAATGACGAGCAGCTGGAATTCCCTGTAGTGTATGCTTCCGGATTGAACGGTACTTCAAGCCTTAACGTAGAGAAGCAAGATGATAACATGCTTGCACTGTACGAAACGATCGTTGAGAAGATTCCTGCTCCAACAGAAAGCGTTGAAGAGCCGCTGCAATTCTTGGTGACTCTGATGGACTACAACGAATATCTTGGTCGTATTGCCATTGGCCGTGTTAACCGTGGTGTGGTTAAACAAGGTCAGCCTATTACAGTCATTACACGTGACGGTAAGAGCAAGTCTGCACGGGTTGAGAAATTGTTCGGATTCCAAGGTCTGAAGCGGATTGAGACTGAAGAAGCTGGCGCCGGTGATATCGTAGCGATTGCTGGTATCAAGGATATCAACATCGGTGAGACGATCGCTGATCCTGCACATCCAGAGGCATTGCCTGTCCTGAAGATTGACGAGCCGACCATGCAAATGACGTTCCTCGTTAACAACAGTCCGTTTGCTGGTAAAGAAGGCAAATGGGTAACTTCCCGCAAACTGCGTGAGCGTCTGATGAAAGAACTGGAGACAGATGTCAGTCTGCGCGTACTTGAAACAGATAGCCCGGATGCGTTCGTAGTATCGGGACGCGGTGAGCTTCACCTCGGTATCCTGATCGAGAACATGCGTCGTGAGGGTTATGAATTGCAAGTATCCAAGCCTGAGGTTATTGTTAAGGAAGTCGATGGTGTTAAAATGGAGCCGCTTGAGCGCCTGATGATCGACGTACCGGAAGACAGCATGGGTTCTGTTATGGAAAGTCTGGGAACTCGTAAAGCTGAGATGGTGAACATGATCAACAACGGCACTGGACAGGTTCGTCTGGAATTCTTGATTCCTGCACGTGGTCTGATCGGTTACAACACACACTTCCTTACATTGACACGCGGTTACGGTGTAATGAACCATGCATTCGACAGCTATGCACCGTTGATTGGTGGTCAAGTAGGTGGACGTCACCAAGGCGTACTGGTATCCACTGAGACCGGAACTTCCACGTTCTACGGAATGATGGGTGTTGAAGACCGTGGTATCCTGTTCCTGGAGCCAGGAACCGACATTTATGAAGGTATGATCGTTGGCGAGCATACCCGCGATAATGATATTGTCGTGAATATTTGTAAGGAAAAAGCATTGACTAACGTTCGTTCCGCAACGAAGGACGATACTGTAAAAATGAAAACGCCACGGATGTTCTCACTTGAACAGGCGCTTGAATATTTGAATGATGATGAGTATTGCGAAATCACGCCGAAATCGGTGCGTCTGCGCAAGAAAATTCTTAACAAGAGCGAGCGCGAGCGCGCAGAAAAACAACGTAAACAAGCTCAAGCGAGCGTGTAAGTAATAAACCAATAAGCCGTCGGAACAAGTTTCCGGCGGCTTATTTTTTTCACAGAGGGATACATACAGGTAATTATGAGGTTAAAATGATGGACTGATGATATAATGTAAGCGTAACTATATTCGGGAGGGGTGTACTAAAGCTATGCAAACCTGGTTCGCTGATCATCCTGTTATTGCTTATATTGTTATTTTTGTTTTGCTCACTTTTGTTTACAATCAGGTGTTCCGAGTGAATCAAAAGCTCTCCATCGGCAAGGAAATTGCTCTCTACATTATGATGGCGCTGGGTTCCGGGATGCTCCTTATTTTTCAACACGACAAGCTCCCAATAATTCAATGTCTGCTTGTAGCTGTCAGTTTAATGCTGCTTGTCCGGGTACGATATTTTGTCGAAGCAAGGCAGAAGAGGAAGGCAGCTGGCGGGGTGAAACGCTCCTAGTCCGCAACTTTTTACTATTGAAATCGTCTATATATACATTATTAGCCTGTACTACAATGAAATGAAAAGGAATTTATTCAATTATGACACGCAACAATAATGAACTACCCCCGAGAAGATCAGCGGGGAATCCAAGCACTAGACCTGAGAACGGCAGGACGCAGCCTGCCACAGCACCTCCTAGAAAGAGGGGCAAAAAGAAAGCTAAGAAGAGAGGGTTTTGGGCCAGACTGGGTAGGGTACTCCTTGTTATTCTGATCGTAGCCATTGTTGGTGGTCTCGGTTATGGAGGCTATCTCTATTGGAAGCTGGAGCACGGGATTCTGGATACCGGTATAGACAAGCCAGTTCCGCCTGAGCAATCTGCCACCGTCAAGCCGTTGACCATACTGCTTCTTGGAACCGACAGTCGACCGCAGCATGAATCTTTTCTGACAGATGTTATTATGGTGGCATCGCTGAACCCGGAGACCAAATCAGCCACGGTAGTGTCGCTCCCGCGTGATACTTATGTGGAGCTGGACGGATACAAGAAAACGAAGATCAATGAGTTCTATACACGTTTCAAGAGCAAGGAAAAGACCTCTGGCGTCTCTGCTGAGGAAGAAATGAAGACCATGATGGGTAAGTACCTGAATGTGAAGGTGGACTATGTGACGGTTCTCGATTTTCAGGGCTTCCGTGATATCGTCGACACACTTGGCGGCGTTAAAGTGAATGTCAGTGCGGATATGTGCTATAAGGATAATGCAGACGGAACCAATATTAATCTGAAAAAAGGTCCGGCTGAGCTGAACGGTGATCACGCTCTTGATTATGTTCGATATCGCAAATCCAATTGCAAGCCCAAAACTAAGGGCTCGGATGACTTCGACCGCAACAGACGCCAAAATGAAGTGCTAAACGCCTTGATCGATCAGGTTCAGTCGTTTGGCGGTGTCATGAAGATTGGCAGCATGCTGGACGCTGTGAATGACAACATGAAGACTGATGTTGAAAATAGTCAGCTGAAGGATTTGATCGCTACTTATTGGAACATTTCCAAGCAGCATGTAGAGTTCAAGCCTGTAACCGGAACATGGAAAAGTCCATATGTATATATTAATGAGACAGAGCTTGAGACGGCGAGGCAGAGTCTTCATAACCGGATCGCTGGTGTTAGCCAAGGCGATAATAACTAAAATTGAATGCAAGTTTCTTACTATGCTATAATATACTCAATTGAATGCACTTTTGCGTCATAGGGGGCCTGTACTCATGTCCGAAGCCGTTGCTCAACTTAATGAATCCCTACTTTCGATGCTGCAATCCGAGACGTTTGTTCTGCTAAACACTGTCGATGCTGAAACATCGGGTCCTACGTCCACGGCCATTTCGTGGATTTATGCAGTGAGCCCTTCTGTGCTAAGGATCGCAGTGGATCATCGTTCACGGCTGGTGAACAATATGAAGGTTAACCCTATGGTTACAATTACTGTGTTCGGTGAGAGCACGGTTTATGCCATCAACGGACGTGCTGCGGTCAGGCAGGATCGTCTTGACGATGTGCCTTTTAATATTTGCTGTTTTGATGTTGAAATTGAAGCGGTGCGTAACGCGCTTTTTTATGGTGCGAAGCTGGACTCCGCTCCACGATATGTAAAAGTATATGATCAGCGTGCAGCGGAGAAGTTGGACGGACAAGTATTTGCTGCTATGCAAAAAGCCCGGTGAGGTCATCACTGGGCTTTTTTTGTCTAACTTTGTTTATTGTTTTCTGGGCTTGGTGTCTTCCGGGATTTGCGGAATAATCCGTCCGACAATATCTGCCATCTCTGAAGCGAATCCTGACACAGGACGGCCTTTGGAGATATGGTGACTCAGTTCGGCAAGTCTGCTGGAAAGGTCCATATCGGCAGTGACCAGAGCGTTAACGCTTCGCGGATCTTTGCGGATGGCTTCAGCCACGGAATACTTGATACTTCCGACCCGCGATCTGCTAAGCGAGCCTTTGACGTCAAGTCCAACAATCGCCGTCTTACCCATAACTACACAGTGTGCGCCATCTACACCAGGTACTCTTTTAGCCAACTGCTCTAAGTGATCCTTGAGTGCAATCTCGTTTCCCGCTCTGGTCGTATGAGTGACTCCGGCCGATGATGCGGTTGGAAGAGGGACGGCGGTGGCGTTATTAGCCAGCTTTCGAACTTCGTGGCCCCCTTTGTTGCTTACAGCTTGAGCCGACTGTTTATCCTGAGGAGAGGGTGATGTCTTCTTATTAGCGATACCGCAGCTTGTCAGCAGCAGCAGTACCAGCAACAGACACATTGATTTTCTCATATGTGCTTACTCCTTTCGGTCAAAGATTAGTTCTGGGATTATCTTTTCCCGTGACGGAAAGAGTTATGTATGACCAATCAAACCAGGCGCTGTGGAGGGGATAACATGAAAAAAATATTTGTACTGGATACCAACGTGCTGTTGCACGACCCCAATTCGATTTTTTCTTTCAAGGAGCATGAAGTCATCATTCCTGCAGTTGTATTGGAAGAAATCGACTCCAAGAAGCGCAATGCCGATGAAATTGGCCGTAACGCCCGCACCGTGTCCCGTCTGCTGGACGGACTCCGGGAACTGGGCCACCTGCACAGCGGAGTGGAACTGGAACATGGAGGAATGCTGAAGGTAGAACTGAATCACCGCAGCTTCGTGAAGGTTCAGGAGATGTTCGGTGAGGTATCGAACGACAACCGGATTTTGGCGGTTGCGCTCAATTATTTAATTGAAGAGAATGAGAAGCCTGATCCGCGTCCTGTGGTGCTGGTCAGCAAAGATGTTTTGGTACGGATTAAGGCAGATGTGCTTGGTGTAACGCCTGAGGATTATTTGTCAGACCGTACCGGAGATATAAATGAACTGTATACCGGCTATCAGTCGTTGCATGTGCATCCTTCATTAATTGATGAATATTACAGCAATCGATATTTGTCCATCAAACAGTTGGGGCTGTCCTACCGTCTGTATCCTAATGAATTCGTGATTCTCAAGGATGAGATTGGTAGCGGAAAATCAGCATTGCTCAGAGTGAATAGTGATGCTTCTCGCCTGGAGCCGCTGTATCTTGGGAACGATGCCGTCTGGGGCATCAGTGCCCGTAATGCCCAGCAGCGTATGGCGCTGGAATTGCTGTTGAATGACGACATTCCGCTGGTAACTATTACCGGTAAGGCGGGAACAGGCAAAACACTACTTGCACTTGCCGCCGGACTGTTCAAGGTGGAGGATGAGCATAAATACAAAAAACTGCTGATCGCCCGCCCGGTCGTACCGATGGGCAAAGACATCGGATACTTGCCTGGTGAGAAGGAGGAGAAGCTCCGGCCGTGGATGCAGCCGATTTATGATAATCTCGAGTTTCTGTTCGACACGAAGAAATCTGGGGATATTGACAAAATTCTGATGGGACTTGGCAGTATCCAGGTCGAAGCGTTGACTTATATCCGCGGCCGCTCGATCCCTTCACAGTTCATTATTATCGATGAAGCGCAGAACCTCTCCCGTCATGAGGTGAAGACCATCGTCTCCCGGGCCGGGGAGGGAAGTAAAGTAATTCTTATGGGCGACCCGGAGCAGATCGATCACCCGTATCTGGATGCAGCGAGTAACGGACTCAGCTATATTGTGGAAAAATTCAAACAGCAAGGCATTAGCGGCCATATTACATTGGAAAAAGGCGAGCGTTCCCGCCTGGCTCAGCTGGCCGCCGATCTTCTGTAACAGCTCATTTGCCCTAATCATCATTGTTGTCCTAAGTCACTATACCGCTCTATTCATCCTAAAAATGGTTCTAAGCGCTCCAACTGCTCTAGCAGCATAATTCTACCTTTAATTGCTTTAAGTCTCTCTAATCCGCTCTAATCCGCTCTGAAACCTATGTTTTACCGCCGGGAGTTAAATCACTCCCGGCTTTTTGCTGCCCCGCCGCATGAAAGGCGCGGGGATATGCCTTTTGGTGATCTGGGTAAGTGGAATGAAAGTTTGGAACTGGAGAAGCGCAGCGCTCGCCTAAAAGCTTTCCATAGGAAAGCTCGCATCGGAAGCATAGGCTATTCTCGGATTCCAACCGCTTAGCGGTTAATTCCATCAGGAATCCGAGAATAACAGCGATCGGAAGTCCAAACCTTTCATGCAACGACCCACAGGATCACCACCCCCACATTTCCGTCGACTTTCATCTTATAATAGAAAGAGAACGTTTTCACATAGTGCAGACAAGGGGGAAAGGGTCTGGTAGAATAGGGGGGGAGAAAGTGCCCCGGGAGGAGAATTATCGTGCGGATACGCAAAAACTACTGGCTGTTGTTTGCCATTCTGCTGCTTTCGTTGACAAGTCTGTCGCCGAGCATGCAGGTTAATACGGGCAATGGCTCGCTTGAAGTCAATAGACGGCAGAATCCCTCTGCCTTTCCGAATTCGAGCAAGGTCGGAACAGTGGATAGTCTGCACATTACCGTAGCTCTCAGCCCTGCGGAATTTACTGAACTAAAGGCGCTGAGCAGCAGCTATTCGTTGTCCAGCGGCGTTAAAATAGACTTGAAGAATATAGAGACGGCAAATGCAGAGGAAGTTCTGCTGAAGGATTTAACCGTCGGTGATAGTCCCGATATTATCATGACCGATGGGCGAAAGATTCTCGATCTGGCCAAACACGGCTATCTGCTTCCTATTGATATATATAGAAGTGTTCCGGGCAGTGCACCGCTTACCCGGCTAATCCCGCAAATGCAGTGGAATGGCTATGACTGGGGAGTGCCGCTGGATATTGATCCTTATGTACTGGTGTATTCCCCGCAGCGGCTGGCTGAACTTGGAATGCCTTCATTGCCGCGAAATATGAATGAGTGGAACCTCATGTTGGAAAATCTCCGTAAAGAGCCTGGCAAATATCTGCTCGCGCTGGATACCCGAACTCCATACGGATTTGCAGCTGTACTGGAGTCGATGGGAACCAGCATGATCTCCGTTAAACCGGAGACGCTGAATTGGATGCAGGAAGCGCTGGGGAATTTTTATTTGAGCAACGAACCGGACCCTAAGATCTGGGGGGGAATTCAGGATGGCAATATTGCCATTGCAGCTGTTCCGTTCTCGGAATGGCAAAGGTATGGGAATGCTTCCTTGAAGGCTGAAGGACTGCTTGGTGTGCATAGCACGGGTGGAATTGAGAGCATCTACAGCCGCTCGTTTGCTTTGCCAGCGCAATCAGAACACCCCGAAGAAGCGGTGAAATGGCTTGCTTTTATCACTGGAACGGCTTCGCAGTTGGATTGGCTAAATGCAACAGGGGGGCTACCTGCGCTAGATGAAATTTACCGTTCCGGGTCACCATCGGGTGTAACCCTGCCGTTCGATTCGCAGCTGCTGTTGGCAGAAGAAGCCGCCCCCGATGATGAACCGGAAGGCGGCTGGAAGACGATGTCCGAAGCGGTTTCCTTATTTTTAAAAGGCAAGCTGAATGCTGCAGAGCTCCAGAAACAGCTTCAGACATCAGAATGAGACGACAAGCTTGACCTGAAGCAGCCCGTCCTTGCTCTCGACTTCGGTTGCCCGCAGGAAAGAGACGATTTTGGCCGGATAGAAGCCTAAGTCGAATTCTTTTTCCAATGCTTTATTGGTAGTGTCCGGCAGCTCAAGTCCGTTAAAGATAATTTTGTCGACATGGAACAACATCGCATTGACCGGTTCATTCTGGATTGTATAGTGTCCGGTCAGAGCCAGCGATAGCTTGCCGCTTTTCCCCGAAGCTGTCACGGAGCTTTCATTGAAGTGAAAAGCAAAATCGCTGAACAGATTACTCTGCGATTGTAGAAAATCATTGAGATCCTCTTCCTTAAGACTTAGTTGATAAGTCATCCCCTGCCGGGTAAGCAAATCTTTATGGTTCTGGACAAAGTCTGGCAGATTGTTCATCGCGGATGATAATGCTTTAAAGTAGGTCTTTACTTCATGTAGCCCGATATTCTCCCAATATAATGAGAACTCTTTCAGGAGTGCATTCATACTTTCCGGATCACTGCTGCTTCGAATTCCCCCTTCAATTTCCTTGTGAAGAGCCGCTACCCTGATTTTTTGCTCCTCAAGCGCGCTTTTGAGCGTTGCTAGCTCCTGTGAATTTCGCTGTGCAGCCTGAAGCGTCACTTTTAACTTCTTATATTGATTCTCATACTGCGATAATATATCGCGGTCCCGCCCGATGATAATTTCATAGTAATCCCACAACATTAGCACTCTGCTGATACTTTTGGCAGACAGAAAGGCTTCTAATAATCCGTCACGATCTCCCATATAATAAGAACGAATAATTGCACCAGCGCGTTCCTGCTGATCGGCTATCGCCGACTTTTGTTCGGCCGCCTGGGTTTCTAGCTCAGCCACTTTCTTCTCGAGAACAGCCTGTTCACCACTAATCCGGTCGATTTCTTTCTCAATCTCGGCAGAGGACAAGGTCTGCTCCAGCAGCTTGCGAGTTTCTTCATTATCAGTATCGAAAGCGGGCGGAGAAGCGATAGTACCGACAGGGTCGGCAGACAGATATGCGGAGGGAACTAGTGGCAGGAGTGCGCAGCAGAATAATATGAGTATGGCTGCAATCATACGGCGAATAGAAGGACGGGAGAGCACCACACCACCACCTTTGCTTGGATAAATAGTTCAGGAGCAGAAATACCAATATTAATAATGATATGATTCACCCTGTAAAAATAGCATACTCCGTTTTTCAGTCCGTGGCCTATAAAAAAAAGCATGCAAAAAAACGGAAGAGCCCCTTGCAGTAAGGGGGCATCGTCCGTTCGATGAGAGAATTACATTTATAACGGGAGACCCATCTGGAATATCGTCCAGTAGCTAAAGCCGGTAAAGGTCACAATCATGTACCCCCAGAAGAGTAGAACATATGTCTTCTCGGTAAATTTAAGATACCCCAGGATGACGAAGAATGCGGTTTGCAAAAAGAAGAGTAAGGCCATTTCGGTCAAATTTCCGGCAAAAGCCATCAGGCCGATCGCCAGCGTGAAAAAACCCAACACCCGAAACATGCGGTCCAAGAGCGAGTCCCCCTTCCAATATGTATCTTCATTCCATTTATTTTAATTATACCCGTTGCTGAAATGAGTGTAAACGAATTCATCGAAAAAAAGTGCGAATTTGTATAAAAATGTGATTTTTATGATTGACATATTTTCTTCAGGACGGGCTGAGAGAATTAATAAAGCATAATGCGTATGAGGTGTACGTAAAATGGAAATACAATTTAGTATCAAATAGATTCTATGAACTCTTTAAGAGGCATAGAAATGGAGTAAGCAGCTTTTATCCCTATTCACTACCCGGCGGAGCTGCCGGTTATGAAGATGGTTATTTCAAGATGTTGTTAGGAGGTTTGGCTTTTATGACAGCCGTTAGACAGGACGCTTGGAGTACAGAGGATGATCTAATCCTGGCAGAAGTAACTTTGCGCCATATTCGGGAGGGCAGTACACAACTTGCTGCTTTTGAAGAAGTGGGTGAAAAAATCGGCAGAACTTCCGCCGCATGCGGATTCCGCTGGAACAGCTGTGTTCGCAAGAGTTATGAAGAAGCTATCAGCATTGCTAAGGGACAGCGCCAGAAGCGTAGCTATCTGAAGAAACAACCGGCCGTAAGGGGCGCACAGGTAGCTGGATTGATTCTGGGAGAAACAGAAGAGGATTACAGCAGAAGTGAAGGGTTAACCGAGAACACATTGTCTATTGATGCGGTCATTCGTTTCTTAAGGCAATGGAAAGGAACTTTTCACGAGGCCGGCCGGCAGCTAAAGATGCTCGAGCGAGACCTGCGAGAGAAGGAAGAGGAATTGACAGAGCTGCGGACGGAGAATGAACGCCTGTCCAAGGAAGTCAATCTTGCACAAACCGATTACAGGGTTGTAAATGACGATTATAAAGCATTGATTCAGATTATGGACCGCGCCAGAAGGCTGGCCTTTCTGAATGAAGAGGAAGAGGAGCTCAAGACCCGGTTCAAGATGGATGCCAATGGTAATCTGGAACGAATCGAGTAGGGTTCCTTGAGTTCCGCGAATCCCGCAAGGTGCAGGTGTAAATACCTGTCTTGCGGGATTTTTGCTTTTGCTTTTGCCAGAGGGGGCGGGATATACTAAGGAGAAACTGAGGGAAAATGTGGCAGGGGGCAAGTATGAGAATTGATATTATAGGTGCGGGTTCATTGGGGCTGCTGCTGGCCGGACGGCTTATTTCAGCTGGGAATGAGGTCAGATTGTGGTGTCGTGGCAGCCAACAGGTCCAGGAGCTGCTGCGCAGTGGGATCAATATTAGTTATGAGGATGAAGGGACGCCAATTAGGATTACAAGCGACCTTTTTCAAGCGGGTTTGGTTACCGATTTTACCGAGACTTATAGAAAAGAGCCTGGTGGCTGTATTGTAATTACCGTTAAACAAAATGTTCTTCATCATGATTTACCAGGGATATTGGAGCCACTTCGCAATGAGCGTCCTAGTATCGTATGCTTCCAAAATGGTGTCGGACATATAAATCTGCTGCAAGAACTGCTTCCGGAGAGCAATATCTATACAGCCGTGACCACGGAAGGTGCCAAGAGGAAAACATTAACAGAGGTTATTCACGCCGGAAAAGGGGAAGTATGGATAGGGAAGGTTCCTCTAACAGCCTCCGCGGGAGATTCCAGCACGGAGCTTCAAAATGATTCTGAAGCAATTCATTTACTTGAAACACTTTCAGTTGCAGGATTCTCCGCGTTTTTGTCGAATGACATGAATACCATGATTTACCGAAAGCTCTTGATCAATGCTGTTATTAATCCGCTTACTGCCCTTTGGCGCATTCCGAACGGTGAGCTGCTCGCTACCGAGGAACGCATACAAGTCATGAGAGAACTGTATGATGAAGCCATCGCAGTATATGAAGCATGCGGCATCCCTTATGAAACCGATTCATGGGAGATCATTGTTCAGGTATGCCGATCCACATCGGCCAATACCTCATCTATGCTTGCGGATGTTCTTGCCGGAAGGGCAACAGAAATCCGCTGGATTAATGGCAGTCTTGTAGAAATGGGAGAGCGTTCCGGCCTGGCGGTTCCGCTGCATCGCTGTATGTGCCGACTGGTAGAGGGTATGATTGCGGAGGAGAGGTGAGGTTGCCTTGGAATTTTTGCAGAATTCGTTTGTTACACTAAGTGTTATTCCGGTTGTCCCCTTTTTGCTTGTTTATTTTATCGGAACAGGTATGAAACAAGACAGGAGAAAGACCTTTTTTCTGGCCATGGATGTCAGCACGATTTTTGTATTGCTATCGGTATCCGCTCTTTTTAATAACATATTCAATTCCAAATCCGGCTTTTATCTTATACTACTTATTGTATTAATATCCGCTGGACTGATTGGTGGAGCGCAAAATCGCATGAAAGGAAAAGTGGACGGTAAACGGATTTTACGTGCAGTTTGGCGGCTCAGTTTTATCGTAATGAGTACTTTTTATGTTTTGTTCATGTTCGTAGGCCTCATAAAGTACATATCACAAGCCATGTAACGTTCCGCTACTTCGGTGAAGCGTCAACGTCACAAAATTTTAAAGTTTTAAAAAAAATGTGTTTTCAGAAAACATTAGTCTAGATTTTTTTGACCACTGGTTGTATAATCATAAACCATATACCACATTCTATTTAGGGGGAACTGCTAGATGAAGAAGAGTAAAAGTCTATTGCTTATGATTGCTCTAGTTCTTGTAATCGGCACAGCGCTTGCTGGCTGCGGCGGGAACAAAGCAAACAACGGCAACACAGCCAGCCCAACGAACGAGGCAGGCAGCACAAACACAGGTAGCGGCGACGAAAAACTGGCTGCTGACCAAACGCTTAGACTTAATATGAGTGCAGACGTACCGACATTTGATCCTGGTCAAGCTCAGGACAGCCAATCGAATGTGGCTCTTAAGTTAATGTATGAAGGTTTAGTGCGTATTGACAAAGACGGAAAAGAAGGCCCAGGCGTTGCTGAAAAATGGGATGTTTCCGCAGACGGATTGGTTTATACCTTCCACTTGCGTGACAGCCAATGGAGCAATGGTGATCCGGTAACTGCAAATGATTTCGTGTTTGCATGGAAACGGGTTCTTGACCCAGCAACTGTTCCAGCTCCACCATATGCACAACAACTTTACTATTTGAAAAATGCAGAACAGTTCAACAAAGGTGAAATTAAAGATTTCTCTCAAGTAGGTGTTAAAGCAGTTGATGATCACACTCTTGAAGTAACTTTGAGTAACCCAACTGCATACTTCTTGAACTTGATGTCCTTCTACACCTATTTCCCGGTTCACAAATCGGTAGAGGGTAATGAGAAATGGGCAACTGATCCTAAAACAATGATTACAAACGGACCTTTCACCCTTACTAGCTGGATTACAGGTCAATCCGTTGAATATACCAAGAACGATAAGTATTGGGATAAAGACGACATTAAATTGAATAAAATCACCGCTACTATTGTTAACGAAGCTTCTACAGAAGTTCTAAGTTACAAAAACGGCGAAATTGATCGTGCAGGCGCACCAAACGGTGACATTCCACCAGACCAAATTCCTGTACTGAAAAATGAATTGCCAGATGACTTCACACTGAAGTCTATTGCAAGCATTTACTACTATGAGTTCAATACAAAAGCTGAGCCATTTGACAACGCGAAAATCCGTAAGGCATTTTCCATGGCAATCAGCCGTCAAGATATCGTTGACAAGGTAACATTGGCTTCTCAAGTACCAGCATTCGGTTATATCCCACCAGGTATTAAAGGTGCAGCCGAAGGTAGCGAATATCGTTCTGAATACAAAGACGACTATTTCACTGAGGATTATGCAGAAGCAAAGAAATTGCTTGAAGAAGGTATGAAAGAAAAAGGATACACTACATTGCCGCAAGTTACATTGATCTACAACACAAGTGAAGGTCATAAGAAAATTGCTCTTGCCATCGCTGATATGTGGAAAAAGAACCTTGGTGTTGACGTGAAAACAGAAAACCAAGAGTGGGGCGTATTCATTAAAAACCGTCAAAATGGCGACTACCAAGTAGCACGTGCTGGTTGGAACCCAGACTACAACGATCCAATGACATTCCTGGATATGTGGAAGACTGGAAATGGTAACAACGACATTAAGTTCGACAATGCAGAATACAACAAGCTGCTTGATGATGCTTATAAAGAAGTAGACAATGCTAAACGTATGGAAAGCTTCCATAAAGCTGAAGAGATCTTGATTAAAGATGAGATGGGCGTTATGCCGATTTACTACTACACTCAAGTATCGCTTCAAAAACCATACCTTAAAGGTCTGACTTCTCAGTATGACGGCTCTGTGGATTACTCCAAAGCATATTTGTTGGAACACTAAGAGCTTGCACAAACACTATGTATTAAAAAAGAGTGCATGATATAAACTCTAGGGATATATGTGGTAACACATCATATATATCCCGTTTTTTTGTGTTAGTGCAACGGTGTGTTTTTTTTCCTCTTTATCCATAAAAATGTATTGGACAAGAGGCTTCGTTTTTTCTACAATTGATAAGGATTGTTTTAACTCGAAAAAGGAGGTGCCCAGTAGGATATGGTGCGTTATTTTTTAAATAAATTTTTCTACATGCTAGTATCTATTTTTATTCTAATTACTGCTACATTCTTTCTAATGAAAGCAATACCTGGCGATCCATTTATGTCTGAAAAGAAAGTCCCACCTGAAGTACAAGCCAGACTTTATCAGCAATATGGTCTGGACCAGCCTGTCTGGAAACAATATCTGAAATACATGGGGAATATTGCGCAAGGTGATCTAGGGATCTCTATGAAGCAGTTGAACCAAGATGTCAGCGGCTTGATCGGAAAAACGTTTTCCGCATCTTTAAAGCTTGGCCTAGTTGCTATAATAGTATCCGTTGTAATCGGCGTACTTTTGGGGATGCTCGCTGCGTTGTATCATAGGCGCTTGATTGATAATATAGCAATGGTGGTAGCGGTCTTAGGTATTGCTGTACCGGGCTTCTTAGTCGCTGCTTTGCTGCAGTATGTCTTCTCTTATAAATTGCACATGTTCAGAGTTATGGGCTTCACAGGACCACTCGATTATGTGTTGCCTGTAGCTGCGCTAAGTTTTCAGCCAATTGCGTTTATTGCTCGCTTGACACGTTCGAGTATGCTTGAAGTTCTGCATGCAGAATATATTAAGACAGCAAAAGCTAAAGGTTTAAGCTGGGCTCAAATCATGTTCAGACATGTTATTCGTAACGGAATCATGCCAGTGGTTACCTATGTAGGACCGATGACTGCTAACATTGTTACTGGTTCAGTGGTTATTGAACAAATTTTCGGTATTGGCGGAATCGGTAAGCAGTTCGTACAGGCTATCGGTGTTCGGGATTATACACTTATTATGGGTATTACTATTTTTTACGGAGCATTACTAATGCTTGCACGTTTTGCAACAGATATTTTGTATGTGTTTATCGATCCTCGAGTTAAACTTGTTGGAAGGAAGGAGGGCTAGTTTTGTCTGTAAATCAAACCGTATCTTCGCAGAGCACGCAACTTAAGCCAGAGGATTTTGTACAAGTTGGTACAAATAAGAAGGCAGCCGAAACTATTGAACGTGAGAGTATTTCCGCCTGGAAAGACTCCATGTACCGTTTGCGTAAAAATAAAATGGCTATGACAGCTTTAGTGGCGATGATCATTATTGTAATCGCAGCGATTGTTGGTCCATTTATTTCGAAATATAATTACTATTCAAATGATTTGCTGAATACTAACCAGCCCCCTTCGTCAGAGCATTGGTTTGGAACCGATGATTTAGGACGGGATATGTGGGTGCGGACTTGGATGGGCGCACGTATTTCACTTATCGTTGGTTTGGCAGCAGCCATGATTGACTTGTTCATCGGTGTTATATATGGTGGAATCATGGGTTATTTTGGCGGGCGTGTAGATGAGATTATGAATAAGTTTTCAGAAATCCTCTATTCTATTCCGTACCTGCTGGTTACGATTCTATTGCTGGTTGTTTTAGAACCAAGTTTAGGCACGATTATTTTGGCGTTAACCATCACAGGGTGGATAAATATGTCATGGATTGTGCGTGGCGAGATCATGCAGCTCAAAAATCGTGAATTCGTTCTTGCGTCACGCTCAATGGGAGCAGGCTCTGGCCGTCTATTGTTCCGTCATTTGTTGCCGAATGCAGTAGGTCCGATTATTGTTACCATTACGCTTTCAGTGCCAAGTGCGATTTTTGCAGAAGCTTTCTTAAGTTTCCTAGGTTTGGGTGTTCAAGCACCAGTTTCATCACTCGGTTCGATGGTTAACGATGCCAGAACAGGTTGGATGACTTATCCTTGGCGCATGATTTTCCCTGCCGCTGCAATCAGTGTGACTATGCTTGCATTTAACATTCTAGGCGATGGTCTTCGGGATGCATTGGATCCTAAATTGAAAAAATAAAGATTTTGGGGAAATCAATTTTATGAGTTTAGTGTTTTGCGCGTAACTGTTTAATTCTTGATTTCCTCTGATCTTCTCGTAAATTTAAAAAGATTCAGAAGGGTCATGACATTGAAACTAATTGTCATAGTTCTGACCAAATATCAAGCATGATCAGCATTTGAGTCCTTCATAAGGTATTGGAGTGCTGAACCTGGTTGATATAAATGATACAGGTATCCGTTGTAATCAACATTCTTACAATTCTTCCGGGTATGCGATAGTTGTTGGTTACTATCGCGTTATTTTGTGTCCTGAATGCTGATTAAAGATGAGCAGTGTTTTGCTTACGTTACCATTCTTCAAAATGTAGTGTTGCTTGTAGCATAACAGGAAGAGTTGTTGTTTTAATTAGCGACACATCGCCGTATTCTTATAAATCACCGATGGGCTATCTGTTCACTGTGCGTTACAGCGGTAAGGTGCATACATGTGAATGGTTCGATCCCGGTGTCACAGAATTCAGTATTTGCATTTGGTGCATGGCTGGAATCTGCATTTGATGGCCAAGGAGGTGCGGTTCTTATGAGTAAGAACTTGATTGAAGTAGAAGGTCTTAAAAAATATTTTAATGTAGGTAAAGGCAAGGTACTTAAGGCAGTTGATAACGTCAGCTTTAATATCCGTGAGGGAGAAACGCTAGGGATGGTAGGTGAGTCTGGTTGTGGTAAAACCACAGCAGGACGTACGGTGCTTCGTTTGTATGAGCCTACTGCCGGAAGCGTGAAATATAACGGAACTGACATCTATAAATTATCCCCAAGAAAAATGAAGGCTTTCCGCCGGGATATGCAAATGATTTTTCAGGATCCATACGCATCACTGAATCCACGTTTTACCGTTTCTGATATTATTGGTGAGGCGTTGGATATCCATGGAATGGCTGGAAGTAGTTCTGAGCGCAAAAAACGTATCGAAGAATTGCTGGATATGGTTGGTCTGAATCATGATCACGCAACGCGTTATGCTCATGAATTTTCCGGCGGACAGCGGCAACGGATTGGTATTGCTCGTGCACTTGCCGTTAATCCTAAATTTATTGTTTGTGACGAGCCTATTTCTGCCTTGGACGTGTCCATTCAGGCGCAGGTTGTCAATCTTCTTAAAGAGCTTCAGGATCGTATTGGCCTTACCTACCTCTTTATTGCCCATGATTTGTCTATGGTCAAGCACATCAGTGATAGAGTAGCCGTAATGTATCTAGGTAAAATGGTAGAGCTTGCAGAAAGTGAAGAGCTTTATTCTAACCCGATCCACCCGTATACCAAATCATTGCTGTCTGCAATCCCAGAGCCGGATCCAGAGGCTGAGGCGAACAAGAAGCGGATTCATTTCCACGATGAGTTGAAATCGCCGATTTATACGCAAGGCCAGAAGAGCGAGGAAGACACGCAATTGGTTGAGGTATCCAAAGGACATTTCGTATCCAAAGCGTATGCTTAATATAAAATAATTTCAAAATCCACTTGATAATATAATGTGGATTTTGAAGTGCACCCCTTAGAATAAACATTGGATTAGACCCCATCCAATGAAATTCTAAGGGGTGCATTTTTATGGTGATTTAAGGGTCAATTTGTCTACAACTTACCTTAATTTATGTTTTAAGATAAGTGATGCTTTGACGAAGCCACCTGCTTTGGATACAATCAGATAGGGTTTATCACTCTGTAATTTATATATAGCAGAGATAGCAGACAGGAGGCTACAGCAATGAAGATTGTAACGGAGCCGCTTGCGGGCGGATCTGCGCTTGCCAGGGACTATATGAACCGTTATGAGACGGTAGAACATTTATACGGTGGTGACTTCCGTAACGAAGAAAGCAGAGTGTTGCGGGCAGAATGGCTGGACAGCCGCGAGGGCATGCGTGCTGATCGGGCGAAAGTGGCAGCCTGCTTACGGAGTTATAATGAAGCGAACAATCCACATGAGGCGGTAATGTCTTCGCTTGCACTACTAGAACAGCCGGGAACGCTGGTGATTTCCGGTGGCCAGCAAAGCGGGCTGTTCACGGGACCACTGCTTGTGATATATAAGGCAATGACAACCATATTGGCAGCAAAGGAGGCCGGTGAGCAATTAGGCCGGCCTGTGGTTCCGTTATTTTGGATCGCCGGGGAAGATCATGACTGGGATGAGGTCAATCATACCTATGTGCTGAGCCGAAGTGGGGAAATCAGCAAAATCAAGATTGAGAAATCTGGAGATCTCCGTTCATCAGTCAGCGATATCAAGGTAGAAGACGAGAGCTGGCAGCAAGCTGTAGCTCAACTGGATGAACTGCTGCAGGACAGCGAATTCAAACCAGGGATTATGGAATTCATTCGTGAAGCCTCTTCTGCTTCCAATAACATGACAGAGCTTTTCGCTAAGCTGATGGGGAATCTGTTTGGTAAATATGGTCTGATTTTGCTTGATTCTGCGGATCCGTGTCTACGTAAGCTTGAGCAACCATTTTTTGAAACGCTGATTCGGGAGAATGGAGAGCTGGAGACAGCCTATCTGAATGCGGCTAAGACTATTCGCGAGAGCGGGTACGAGCTTCAGGCTGATGTTACAGAAGGAAGCGCCAATCTGTTCTATATTCATGAAGGCACACGTTTGCTGCTACAGAAGAAGGATGGCTTTTATACGGATCGTAAAGGAACGGTATCCTTCTCCAGCGAGGCACTTCTAGATACACTGTATACCCATCCAGAGCGCTTCAGCAATAATGTACTGACCCGGCCGCTCATGCAAGACTATCTCTTGCCTACATTAGCTACTGTGCTTGGACAGGGAGAGATCGCTTATTGGGCGATCCCGCATCAAGCCTTCCGAACAGTTGGCGGCGCCATGCCACTAATTATCCCGCGGATGTCATTCACCTTTGTGGAGGGCACGCTTCAAAAGCATATGGACAAGTATGGAATCGGGTTTGCCGATGTGCATCAGGGACTGGATAGTAAGAGACAGGAATGGCTAACTGCGCAGGACGAGCTTCGTTTGGGAGCCCGTTTTGAAGAAACGAAAGCAGCATTCAATGCGCTTTACGAGCCTTTGATTGAACAGCTCGGCACCATACAAGCCGGATTGTTGAAGCTGGGAAGTAATAATAAGGATAAGATCCTGGATCAAATCTCGTTCCTGCAAGCCAAGGCACAGGATGCTGTCGAGAAGCAGAACGAAGCAGCGCTGCGCCAGTGGGAACGGATTGAACTGTCTCTAATGCCGCAAGGAAAACTGCAGGAGAGAGTCTACAACATCATGTATTACTTGAATCGCTATGGTCCTAATTGGCTTGACGAACTAATGGCTGTTCCTGCTGATTACAGCGGTGCTCACCGCATGTTATATATGTAACATTGCATAGTTGACACGATGCAGAAGCCGTTCTGTCGGAAGTGTATTCCGGCCGGGCGGTTTCTTGCGCGTTTTTTGGTAATTTATACAGGGTGAATCAGCATTGTACAGGACCTTGGAACCATATATATAGGGACTTAGAGGCAATTTTACATTTAGGAAACAATTACCTTGGGCTGGAAAAAGGTTTTTGATTTTTAACGGCGAATCTATTATGCTTAAGTGGTGAAAAGTGGGGTAAAGTGGGGACTTGGGGAGCGGGAGTGGGAAAACTATGTTCATGGGTGAATACCAGCATAGTATCGACGACAAAGGCCGAATTATTATTCCGGCCAAGTTCCGTGAAATGCTCGGAACTTCCTTCGTGGCGACCCGCGGACTTGACTCCTGCCTTTTTGTTTATCCCATGGAAGAATGGGGCATCATGGAGCAAAAGCTCAAAACCCTATCGTTGATGAAATCGGATGCCCGCGCATTCAGCCGCTTTTTTTTCTCGGGAGCGACAGAATGTGTTTGGGACAAGCAGGGCAGGGTAAACTTGCCGGGCAATTTGCGGCAGTATGCCAAGCTGGACAAGGACTGTGTTATTCTAGGCGTTTCTAACCGGGTGGAAATCTGGAACAAGGAGCTTTGGGAACAGTACTTCGAACAGTCAGAAGAATCATTCAACGAGATTGCCGAGAAATTGGTCGATTTCAACTTTGATCTATAAACCACACAATTATCGAATACTGTCCTGGAGGGATGCAGCTTGTTTCATCACATCACGGTGCTTAAAGAAGAAGCGACAGAAGGGCTGCACATCAAAAAAGACGGAATCTATGTAGATTGCACGCTCGGCGGGGCAGGTCACAGCTCATTGATCGCTTCCAAACTCAGCGGAGAAGGACGTTTAATCTGCCTGGATCAAGATGACTGGGCTCTGAACAATGCCAAAGAAAAGCTGGCTGAATACGGAGACAAGGTTGTTCTTGTGAAGACGAACTTCCGTGATTTGGAATATGTGCTTAGAGATGTGCCTTTTGTCCCGAAAAAAGACGGAGTTCCCCAAGTTGATGGGATTCTCTTTGATCTTGGCGTCTCATCGCCCCAGTTCGACGAAGGGGAACGCGGCTTTAGCTACAATCACGACGCGCCGCTGGATATGCGGATGGACCAGTCGGGAATGTTGACTGCAGCGGACATTGTCAACACATGGTCCGAGCAGGAGATTGCCCGTATTCTTTTCCAGTATGGAGAAGAGAAATTCTCGCGACGGATTGCCGGACGCATTGTAGCACGGAGAGCCGAGAAGCCTATAGAGAACACTGGCGAATTAGTAGAGTTGATTAAGGAAGGTATCCCTGCGGCTGCGCGCAGAACTGGTGGGCATCCTGCCAAACGAAGCTTCCAGGCTTTGCGTATTGCTGTAAATGATGAATTGGGTGCCTTTGAAGAAGGGCTGCAGGGGGCGGTTCGCTGCCTGGCGCCTGGAGGAAGAGTATCCGTCATCACGTTCCACTCGTTGGAAGATCGGATTTGCAAACAGATTCTGAGTAGTTATGTCAGCAAATGCACATGCCCACCTGATTTTCCGTTATGTGTATGCGGTGCTGAAGGCTCGCTCAAGCTGATCAATCGCAAGCCCCGACTGCCTTCTGAAGAAGAGCTTGAGCTTAATCCTCGTGCCCGTTCAGCGAAGCTGCGTATTGCAGAGAAATTGTAAATTACGATAAAGGAGAGTCAGAGATGGCCTATACCCGCGGCAACTTGGCAGTCCAGCCCAAAAGAAAAGAAGAAAAAAACCCACTCTACCGCGAGAAGACAAAAGTTGTCACCAGGCGAAAAGTACTCCCCATGCAAGAGAAGCTGTTGTACATGCTGACTCTAAGTGTATTTGTCCTGGTAGCCGTCACCCTGATTTGGCGTTACGTTCATATTTACGATTTGAACAAGCAGGCGCAGAAGCTGGATGCTGAAATTTCCAGAGATAAGAAGCAGATCGCTACATACCAGATGGAGAAGCAGACGCTGGAGCAGTCGATTCCGCAAAAGGCCAAGGAAAAACTGGGATTTGTCGCACCTAATGAAGATACTACGATATTTGTTCCGAAATCAGGAACATCTACTGACGGAGATAACTAGGAAGCGATTGGCAGGATCGCAATAATAGAGTATGTGAGGTTAGGTATGATTAAAAGAATAAAACTTCGCACGCTGTTTATAGGAGGGTGTATTACCCTCTTTTTTCTTGTTTTGGTCGGAAGGGTGTTCTATATCCAGGTGCTGAACGGGGAATTCTGGCAAGAGCGGGCACAAAAGCAGTGGGCGCATACTTCCACCATCAAGGCGGAACGTGGGGAGATCACTGACCGTAATGGAAGTATACTGGCCAGCGACGTCCCTGCTTACACTGTTGTTGTGAACCCTGAGGTGATTAACGAGAGAGGCATTGGCGATGAGGTGATCGCCGGGCTCAAGGATCTGCTGAAGAAGCCGGAGAATGAGCTGCGGAAACTGGTGGAAGCCAAGGATGAGAAGGGTAATTTTCTGAAAAACCGTGAAATCCGTAACGAAGGCTGGAAAATCGATCAGGATCTCTATGAGAAGGTACTGGCTTTCCGCGACAAGCTGAAAGAAGAGCATAAGATTCAGGAGACGGGAATCGGATTTGTACGGGAACAGAAACGATATTATCCCAAGAATACTCTGGCTGCCCATGTTCTCGGGTATACAGACCGTGACGGCAATGCCGTTATGGGCTTCGAGAAGTATTTTGACGATCAGTTGAAAGGCAAGGATGGCCAGTTACTCTATAAGAGTGATGGTAAGGGTGTCAAGCTGCCCAATGCAGAAGAATCCTATCAACCAGTTGTCAATGGAAACAATTTCAAGCTGACGATTGATAGTACCATTCAGTATTATATCGAAGAGGCGATGAAGAAGGCCTATAACCAGTATAAGCCAAAAAGTATGACTGTCATCGCAGCAGATCCCAACACTATGGAGATTCTGGGGATGGCGAATATGCCTACCTTCAACCCTAATGCTTTTTGGGAAACTAAAAATCAAGGTGCTTTTTTGAATCATGCCATCAAGTCCATTTATGAGCCTGGCTCTACTTTCAAGATTGCTACGCTGGCCGGGGCAGTGGAAGAGAAGCTGTTCAAACCCGATGATACATTCATGTCTGGATCGATCCGGATCAAGGGCTACAGCAAGCCGCTGCATGATATCAAAAAAGTCGGCTGGGGCCAAATCTCGTTTCTTGAGGGTGTAAAACGTTCCAGTAACGTAGCTTTCGTCAAACTGGGTTATGAAATGCTTGGACAGGATAGACTCTTGAAGTATATTGAAGATTTTGGTTTTAAAGAGAAAACAGGTATCGATTTGCCGGGGGAAGTTACGGGTAGAGTATCGCCCCAATACCCCGTTGAATTTGCCACACTGTCTTATGGTCATGGTAAGGTGCAGGTAACCCCGATCGAACAGTTAACGGCGGTTGCTGCCATTGCCAACGGCGGCAAGCTGATGGTTCCGCATGTGGTCAAGGAAGTGACCAACCCGAATACAGGTCAGACGGCTGTTACTCAACCCGAGGTTGTACGACAGGTGATTTCGGAGGAAAGCGCCAGGGAGACCGGGGGCTATCTGGAACAGGTAGTTGCCGACCAGAAGATAGGAACCGGACGTCATGCCTATATTGAAGGGTACCGTGTAGCGGGGAAGACGGGTACGGCAATTAAGGTTGAGGGCCAGGATTATGTGAAATCCAAAGTTCTGGTGTCCTTTATTGGCTATGCGCCCGTGAATGATCCGAAAATTGCCGTCATCGTCATCATTGACGAGCCGAATGTCGAGGTAGGCGGCGGTACGGCGGCAGGACCGGTATTCAAGGAGATTGTGTCCCAGTCATTGCAATACATGGGTGTACCGAAGAACGTCACCAAGGATGATGAAAACAGTAAAGAACCGGTCAAGGCAACGGCTCCGGTTCTGCGCACGGCTCCAGATCTTCAAGGGAAAACGATGAAGGAGGCCCGTGAACTTCTGCTCGACGGCGGATACGACTTCGAGACTGTCGGTCAAGGAGCTACTGTGGTCAGTCAGTATCCTCCTGGTGGAACGAAGCTTGCTTCAGGTCAGCGGATTTATCTGCTGAGCCAGGAGGGTAATTCATCGGTCATTCCGGATTTGAAGGGACAATCCTTGCGTGATGCGCTGGAAGTGCTTAGCCTGCTGAAGGTAGGAATCGCTGTACAGGGTGAAGGTTATGTAACAGAACAAGTAGAGAGTACGAAGAATGGCAAGAAGTTCATCACCCTCAAATTAACCCCGCTCAACGAGCCGGAGGGAGATCAGGCAGCCGCCGATCACCCCCCGGATGGGGAGAGTGAGGGCCCAAGCAATCCATAGGCTTGTTCTAACCCCTGTTTGTCCCGAATAGTCATGAAGGTAAGAGCTCATGTCTATTACTTGGGAAACGGGGGAGAACGGGAATGAAGGTATCGAAGGTTACAAGCCGCCGAAGAATGTTGTGGACGCTACTGGGACTGGCATTGTTGTTTGGTTCACTGGCGGTCCGGCTTGCTTATGTGCAATTGTCCAAAGGACAGGAATTGACTGCTAAGGCGGAGGATTCTTGGCGTCGTAATATTCCCTTTACCGCTAAGCGCGGTGAAATATTGGACCGCGCAGGCGTTCCGCTGGCCTATAACGTCAGTTCACCTACGATTTATGCCATTCCTGTGCAAGTAAAAGATAAAGAGATGACAGCACAGCAGTTGGCGCCCTTGCTTGGCATGACCAAGGAGAAGCTTGTGCCTATGCTGTCCCAAAAGAAAGCCTCGGTGAGACTGCAGCCCGGCGGCCGTAAAATTACGATGGAGCTTGCCGCCGAAATTCGTGATTTGAAGCTGCCGGGCATCGTTGTGGCTGAGGATAGCAAGCGCTATTACCCCTATGGTGATCTTGCCGCGCATATCCTAGGCTTTACGGGGATAGATAACCAGGGTATCACTGGTGTAGAAAGTATCTATGACAAGCTGCTGCAGGGCATCGTCGGTAACATATCTTATCTTTCCGATGCCGGTGGTCGATTGATGCCAGGTTCTTCAGAGAAGTATTCTAAGCCGCAGGATGGTCTTAATCTGGAACTGACGATTGACAAGCAGATCCAGTCGATTATGGAACGTGAGCTGGATCAAGCGATGGTGAAGTACCAGGCCCAGGGCAGCTGGGCTATTGCCATGAATCCTAAGAATGGCGAGATTCTGGCCATGGCCAGTAGGCCCGGGTATGAGCCAGGGAAGTATAAGGAATATGATGCCCAGACCTATAACCGGAACTTGCCGATCTGGATGACCTACGAACCCGGGTCTACCTTCAAGATTATTACCCTCGCGGCTGCGCTGCAGGAGGGGAAGGTTGATCTGTATAATGATCATTTCTTTGATCCTGGTTTTATCGAGGTCGGCGGGGCGAGACTTCGCTGCTGGAAGAAAGGCGGCCATGGCAGCCAGACCTTCCTGCAGGTGGTCGAGAACTCTTGCAACCCGGGCTTTGTTGCTCTCGGTCAGCGTCTAGGTAAGGACTCGTTGTTCAAATACATCCGGGATTTCGGCTTTGGAAGCAAGACAGGAATTGATTTGAACGGGGAATCGAATGGTATCCTGTTCAAGCCGTCGCAGGTGGGACCTGTTGAGCTTGCGACAACGGCGTTTGGCCAAGGGGTCTCGGTTACGCCCATTCAGCAGATCGCCGCAGTATCGGCAGCTATTAACGGCGGCAAGTTGTATAAACCGCATGTAGCCAAAGCCTGGATTAACCCGGATACAGGGGAAACGGTCTCAGAGGTGGAGCCTGAACTGGTGCGGGAGGTTATTTCGGAAGAGACATCGAAGAAGGTTCGGGCTGCGCTGGAGAGTGTGGTTGCCAAGGGCACTGGCCGCCCGGCTTTTATTGATGGATACCGGGTAGGCGGCAAGACGGGGACCGCGCAGAAGGTCATTAATGGCCGCTATTCTCCGACAGAGCACATCGTTTCTTTTGTCGGTTTTGCGCCAGCGGATGACCCGCAAATCGTGGTATACACAGCGGTGGATAATCCGAAAGGCATTCAGTTCGGGGGTGTTGTCGCCGCACCAATTGTACAGAATATTTTGGAAGATTCCTTGCATTACATGAAGGTACCGGAACGGGCTGACCAGCTTCCTAAAAACTATAAATACGGGGAAACGCCGATTGTGACTGTACCTGACTTAACTGGCGCCACCGTACAGGATATTTATGAAGATCTGAATATGAACTTTTCACTGGCTCGCTCCGGAACGGGTAATACCGTAATTAATCAAGCCCCTAAGCCAGGAGCAAGAGTGGAACGGGGATCCACCATCCGTATTTACATGGGTGCATCACCCGAGTAATCGCTAGTGGATGAACGAAAAGACCGATAGGGCGTCAGTATCAAATATGCATCCCAAGAGGTATACAGCTATACCTCTTATCCGAAAATGTAGAGTGAGGGATTACTATGAAAGTTAACGAATTGGCTTCCTGTCTGGCCGTATCACGGCTATACGGGGCAGGAGATATTGAGATCAAGAATCTACAGACAGATTCCCGCCGGGTTCAGCCAGGCGACTTATTCATTTGTCTGCCCGGCCACACCGTAGACGGGCATGAGTATGCCCCGCAAGCTGTGGCGAACGGGGCTGCTGCGATTGTGGCAGAACGCAAACTTGACCTTGATGTCCCGCAAATCGTGGTAAACGATAGCCGTTTTGCGATGTCTGTGCTGTCTAATGCTTTTTTCGGTTCCCCGAGCAGCCGCATGCGGATGATCGGTATCACAGGTACTAACGGCAAAACTACGACAACCTATCTTATTGAACGAATCATGGAAGATTTTCAGGTGAAGACAGGGCTCATCGGAACTATTCAAATGCGTTATGATGGACAAAGCTATCCAATGTCTGGCACCACGCCGGAATCTCTGGAGCTTCAGCGCTCACTGAGTGATATGGCGGGCAAAGGCGTGCAATTGTGTGTCATGGAAGTGTCCTCGCATGCGTTAGAACAAGGGCGAGTGAAAGGAACGGATTTCCGCACAGCAATATTTACGAATTTAACCCAGGACCATTTGGATTATCATCATACAATGGAGGAGTACCGGGCAGCTAAGGGGTTATTCTTCTCCCGCTTAGGCAATGTCATCTCCCCCTGGAAGGAAGAGCGCAAATACGCGGTGCTGAATGCAGATGATGGGGCCAGCGCCTATTTTGCAGCCCAGACAGCGGCGGAAGTCATTACATACGGCATTGATAATGAGGCCAATGTTCGTGCTTCCCAAATCTCCATTACGGCAAAAGGAACATTTTTCCATGTGGAGACGTTTAAAGGGGAGACGGACATTTCGCTGCGTATGGTTGGCAAGTTCAATGTGTATAACGCGTTGGCTGCCCTTACGGCCGCCCTATTGGAGGGTGTGCCGCTAGAAGAGATCAAGGCAAGTTTGGAAGCTGTTCCCGGCGTGGCCGGGCGAGTAGAATCCGTGGATGAAGGCCAGGAGTTTGCGGTGATCGTGGATTACGCCCATACTCCGGATGGTCTGGAGAATGTATTGCGCGCAGTGCGGGAGTTTGCGACTGGCAAGGTATTGACCGTCTTCGGCTGTGGCGGAGACAGAGACCGCACCAAACGCCCTTTGATGGGTAAAATCGCCGCTAAGTACAGTGATACCATCCTTGTGACCTCTGACAATCCACGAACTGAAGATCCACTGCTGATTTTGGAGGATATTGAGGCCGGATTGGTGGAGGACGGGGTTGCACGGGAACGCTACGAACTGATCGCTGACAGAAGGGAAGCTATTAGGAAAGCTATTGAAATGGCAAGCCCCGGCGATGTAGTATTGATTGCGGGGAAGGGTCATGAGACCTACCAACTGATCGGCGGAGTGGTTCATGATTTCGATGACCGCGTCGTTGCCAAAGAAGTGATAAGGGGCCGAAGCTATTGATTACTAGTACACTTGGAAATATCGCTGCCATGTGCGGGGGGCAGCTTCTGGCTCCCGCAGCTGCCGATATAGAAGTTGCGGGAGTGGTTACGGATTCTCGCAAAATTGCACCTGCCTGCCTATTTGTTCCACTGGTAGGCGAGAAATTCGATGGACATGATTATGGTGCTGCATCGCTTGCAGCAGGGGCTGCAGGTACACTCTGGCAGCGTGACAGGGGACCTGCCCCTGAGGGTGGAGTCATTCTCGTTGAAGATACGCTGGTAGCTCTTCAAAAGCTGTCCGCTTCTTATCTGAATATTGTGAAGCCTCAGGTCGTAGCCATTACGGGTAGTAATGGTAAAACAACGACCAAAGACATTGTCACTGCCTTGCTAGAGAGTCAATATAAGGTTCACAAGACTCAAGGTAATTTCAATAATCACATCGGCTTACCGCTAACGATTCTATCGATGGCCTCCGATACCGAGATTGCCGTTCTGGAGATGGGTATGAGCGGTCGGGGCGAAATTGCCCTTCTGGCTTCGCTGGCCCCGCCGGATATCGCCATCATTACGAACATTGGTGAGTCGCATCTGCTGCAGCTTGGCTCCCGCAAGGAGATCGCCCGAGCGAAGCTGGAAATTGCCGAAGGTCTGAAGCACGGCGGTCTGCTCGTCTATAACGGGGATGAGCCACTGCTTGCGGAAGTGATGCAGGAACCGGGGTTCCAGGCTCCACAGGATATGAGAACCTTCCGTTTCGGCCTGAATGCGGACAATGATGATTATCCGACAGGCATGATGGCTCACAGTGCGGGAATGAGCTTCACCTCCCATCTTCATGCCGAGCGAGCGTTTACTCTGTCACTGCCGGGCCGCCATAATGTGGTGAATGCTTTGGCTGCGCTGGCAGTTGCGCGTCACTACGGCATTACGGAAGAGCACATCGAGCAGGGCCTCGGCGAACTCCGGCTGACAGGCATGAGAATCGAAGTGATCTCTACGCCTAGTGGACTGACCCTGCTGAACGATGCCTACAACGCTAGTCCGACATCCATGCGGGCAGCGATTGATGTCATCCAGGCCATGAAAGCCAGCGGCAGCAAAATCGCCGTGCTCGGGGACATGCTGGAACTTGGGCCGGAGGAAGAACGGTTTCACCGTGAAATCGGCAGCTACCTGAATGCCGAAGAGCTTGATTATGTATTTACTTTTGGCCCTCTGTCTACACATATCGCAGATGCTGCCACCAAGACATTCGGTCCGGACAGAGTATTCGCTTTTACCGATAAAGCGTCTCTGACTGAACTTCTGATCGCCAAAAGCACGCCAAAGGACATTGTGCTCTTCAAGGGCTCACGTGGCATGCGGCTGGAAGAAGTGCTGGGGTCACTGAATGCACATTATCAACAGACATAGAACACTAGGAGGGGGTGTACCCATGGATTATCAATTATTGCTGCTTACTATTGCTGTTTCCTTTATCCTTGCGGTCATTGCCGCTCCGCTATTCATTCCGCTGCTGCGCAGGATGAAATTCGGACAGCAGGTTCGTGACGACGGGCCGCAGAGCCATCTTAAAAAAGCGGGAACGCCTACAATGGGCGGAATCGTGATCATCGTGGCCTTCACTTTGTCTTTTCTTAAGTTTTCCGTAGTAAACTCAGATTTTTATGTCCTTCTTGTAGCTGCGCTCGGCTTTGGCCTGATCGGCTTCCTGGATGACTATATCAAAATCGTCTTCAAACGCTCCCTTGGACTAACGGCGCGCCAGAAGCTGATCGGACAGCTCCTCGTGGGAGCAGTAATGTGCTACCTGCTAATTTCCGCGGGACATAGCACTAGCATTAGTGTACCAGGAACATCCTGGAGCTTTGATTGGGGTGGCTGGTTCTACTATCCGTTCGTCATCGTTATGATGATGGCTGTCACCAATGCTGTGAATTTTACTGATGGCGTAGATGGTTTGCTGTCTGGGGTTAGTGCGATTGCTCTTGCGGCTTACGCCGTTATTGCCATGCAGACGACTTCCATTGCGGCAGGCGTATGTGCTGCGGCGATGATCGGTGCTGTACTGGGCTTTCTGGTCTTTAACGCCCATCCGGCCAAGGTGTTCATGGGAGACACGGGGTCGTTCGGGATTGGCGGAGCCATTGGCGCCATAGCGATCGTAACGAAGAGCGAGTTGTTGTTCCTGATTATCGGCGGTGTATTTGTAGTGGAGATGCTATCCGTCGTACTGCAGGTAGCCTCATTCAAAACTCGTGGCAAGCGCATTTTCAAAATGAGCCCGATCCACCACCACTTTGAACTCAGTGGCTGGTCGGAATGGCGGGTCGTCATCTCGTTCTGGGCAGTAAGTCTGGTGCTGGCGGCCGTAGGACTTTATATCAGCAAGGGGTTGTAGACTATGAAACATCCAGATATGTATCGTGGAGAAGAGGTCGTCGTTCTAGGGCTTGCCAAGAGCGGCGTCCAGGTGGCCAAAGTGCTGCATGAACGTGGCGCCGTAGTTACGGTCAATGATAAAAAGGAAAGAGAACAAAGTCCCGAAGCTTCCGAATTGGAATCTTTGGGAATTTCTGTTATATGCGGTGGGCATCCGGAAGGGTTGATTCATCCGGGCATCAAGCTGGTGGTTAAGAATCCGGGCATACCGTATTCTGTGCCTCCTGTTCAAAAAGCATTGGAGCTGGGCATAGAAGTGGTCACTGAGGTCGAAGTGGCTTACCGTCTCTGTGCCGCACCGATGATCGGTATCACCGGTTCCAACGGCAAGACGACGACAACGACCTGGGTAGGCCAGATGCTGGATGCAGCGGGTATGAAGCCGATCGTGGCCGGCAACATCGGCACACCACTCTGTCAGGCCGCACAGGAAGCCTCAGAAGAGAACTGGATGGTGGTTGAACTTAGCAGCTTCCAGCTCAAAGGAACGGAGACTTTCCGCCCGAAGATAGGCTGTCTGCTGAACGTAGCCGAGACGCATCTGGATTATCACGGAGATATGAAGGATTATGTGGACTCCAAAGCGAAAATTTTCGCCAATCAACTGGATAGCGACACAGCAGTGCTGAACTGGGATGACCCCGTTTGTCGCGAACTGGTGCCTTATGTAAAAGCAGAACTGCTGCCTTTCTCTATGACAGAGGAGCTGGTGCAGGGCGTCTTTGTTAGCCCATCCTATGTCCCTGATGTTGAAGACGATCTGGAGCGCGTCATTCTCTACCGGAATTCGGCGGGTCAGGAGATAGAGATTGCCCCGGTAGAGTCTATCAGTCTTCTAGGACGCTTCAATGTGGGGAATGCGCTGGCTGCCAGCGCTATTGCCATAGCGGCGGGGGCTGATCCAGCTGGACTGTCAGCGGTACTGAAGTCTTTCCGTGGTGTAGAGCACCGTCTGGAGTACGTTGCAGATAAAAACGGAGCTGCTTATTATAACAATTCTAAGGCGACGAATTCCCAAGCGACTACGATGGCGCTGACCTCTCTCCGTAGACCGGTAGTGTTGATTGCTGGCGGGCTGGACCGCGGGTCTGATTATCTTGAACTGCTGCCTGTCCTGAGCAGTCGTGTTAAGGCCCTGGTGGCGCTGGGAGAGACGAAGGACAAGCTGGTGAACGTGGCGAAGCTGGCAGGACTAAACGACGTGGTCTCCGTCGATAATGGGGAGAGCGCCGCCGCCGTGCTGGAGCAGGCTGTGCGGGAGGCATCCGCTTTGGCGGAAGAAGGAGACATCGTTCTCCTGTCTCCTGCCTGTGCAAGCTGGGACATGTTCACATCCTATGAAGAGCGCGGGCGTATTTTTAAAGAGGCGGTGCATAACCTTTAAGTAGGGGGGCGGATAAGCCCCTACTACGGAAGCAGAGGTGTGCTCCTCATGAACAAATCCCGTCATGCGCCGGATATTTGGCTGCTGATCCCTATTCTTGCCCTGCTGGCTATCGGCATGGTGATGGTATACAGCGCCGGATCCGTCTTGGGCTTTCGCAATTATGGAGACTCGTTTTATTTTGTCAAAAGGCAGCTGCTGTTCGCGGGTCTGGGCCTGGTGGTCATGTTCTTTACCGCCAATACGGATTATCGCGTTCTGAAGAAGTTTGCCAAACCGCTCCTGATCGTTTGTTTTGTATTACTGGTGATTGTGTTGATCCCTGGAATCGGGGTTGTGCGCGGCGGGGCGCGCAGTTGGCTGGGGATTAGCTCCTTCGGCATTCAGCCCTCGGAGTTCATGAAGATGGGCATGATTCTGTTCCTGGCCAATTGGCTAGGGCGTGATGATTATGACATCTCCACCTTCACCCGAGGGCTGCTGCCCCCGCTGGCGCTGATTGGTACGGCTTTTGGTCTGATTATGCTCCAGCCCGACCTTGGGACGGGCACCGTCATGTTCGGGGCCGCATTGATGATGGTCTTCACTGCTGGTGCCCGAATGAAACATCTGGTGTCGCTGGGTATTGCAGGTCTGGCCGGGTTTGCCGGCCTGATCGCCACGGCACCGTACCGTCTGCAACGGATCACAGCGTTCCTGGATCCCTGGTCCGATCCGCTTGGCGCAGGCTATCAGATTATCCAATCGCTGTACGCCATCGGCCCTGGCGGGCTTGGTGGTATGGGGCTTGGAATGAGCCGTCAGAAGTACAGCTATGTGCCGGAACCACAGACTGATTTTATTTTTTCTATATTGGCCGAGGAACTGGGATTTATCGGGGGCTTGGCGGTACTGACCCTGTTCCTGATTCTGATCTGGCGCGGGATGAGGGTGGCAATGAGCCTGCCTGACCGCTTTGGGAGCTATCTAGCCGTAGGCATCGTTTGTATGGTGGCTGTGCAAGTCGTCATTAACATCGGTGTAGTTATCGGCCTTATGCCGGTAACAGGCATTACGCTTCCACTGATCAGCTATGGCGGGTCCTCATTAACCCTTATGCTCACGGCACTCGGCATTCTATTGAATTTATCCCGTTATGCGAGGTGAAAGGCATGCGCATCGTATTAAGTGGCGGTGGCACGGGTGGACATATCTATCCGGCCGTCGCTGTCGCAAGGCAACTGGAGACAGAGGACGACCAAGCTGCTTTTCTGTACATTGGCGGCACGCGTGGTTTGGAGAGTAAACTGGTTCCCCAGGAGAATATTCCGTTCAAATCTATTGATATTACTGGCTTCCGCCGCAAGTTATCTCTCGATAACGTTAAGACGGTTATGCGTTTTCTGAAGGGAGTCAGGGCTTCTAAAGAGATGCTCAAAGAGTTCAAGCCGGATGTAGTGATCGGGACGGGAGGTTATGTCTGTGGTCCTGTTGTGTATGCTGCGTCAAGGCTCGGCATTCCAACCTTGATTCATGAACAAAACGCCATCCCAGGCTTGACTAACCGTTTCCTGAGTCGTTATGCAGATACGGTGGCTGTCAGCTTTGAAGGCACAGAGTCTGCGTTTCCTGGTGGTAAACGGGTCATTTATACCGGCAATCCGCGAGCGACTACAGTGACCACGGCAAGTGCACAGCGTGGGTATGCATCACTGGGCATTCCTGAAGACAGCACGGTTGTGCTGGTGGTCGGCGGTAGCCGGGGAGCGAAGGCGATTAATGATGCAATGATTGACATGGCCCCTTTTGTGGGTAAGGGTAATGGAGTTCATTATGTTTATGTAACTGGCGAACCTTATTTTGAAGAGACTCGCAAAGCCCTGCGGCAAAAATTGGGGGGGATCCCCAACTGGCTGCATGTGCTTCCTTATATTCACAATATGCCAGAAGTGCTGGCATGTACATCCCTGATTGTTAACCGTGCTGGCGCTTCATTTCTTTCGGAAATTACGGCCCTGGGTATTCCTTCTGTACTAATACCTTCTCCTAACGTAACGAACAATCACCAGGAAGCCAATGCCAGACAGTTGGAACGTGAAGGTGCCGCTGTGGTAGTGTTAGAGAAAGAACTGAACGGACAGGCGCTGCACGGTGCCATTGCCAAGATTATTGGAGATGAGTCTGTGCGCCGTAAAATGTCTGAGTCCTCGCTGCGTTTGGGCAAAAGGGATTCCGCCGCGCTGGTCGTGAGTGAGCTGTACAAACTCGTCGGCAAGCAAAAGTAGTTCCTTGACGGTTATGGAACAAGCCGTTCGAGATTGGAGAAACAAGCCTGAGTTTTAGGGCAAAGACGGCGGAAAATGCCTTATTGGCAGCCACTGTCACACACCCGAGGGATTGAACATAGGATATTCCTATAATCGTGACAATCACCCAGACACTTCCGGCATTGAGATGAGATCAGGCGGGCGTTCCTGTTCGTTTCATGAGGGCCCTGGTACCGGAAGTGTTTGTGGTGGGTGAGCGGTAATCTCGGAGGTGATACATTGGACAAATTGGTGATTGAGGGTGGGAGTCCCCTGTCCGGCACCATTCGGATCCATGGAGCAAAAAATGCGGCGCTGCCGATTCTGGCGGCAAGCCTGCTGGCCGAAGGAGTTCACTCACTGCATAATGTGCCGAAGCTGCTGGACACCGTGACCATGCTGGATATTTTGGACCGGCTGGGCTGCAAAAGCGTTCATGAAGAGGAGAGAGTGACGATTGATACGTCCTCCGTAGCTACTTCTCATGTTCCAGAGGATTTAATGCGGCAGATGAGGTCCTCGATCTTTCTAATGGGTCCGCTACTGTCCAGATTTGGCGAGGTGACGATCTATCAGCCTGGGGGCTGTGCCATCGGTGAACGCAAGATCGATCTTCATTTGCAGGGTCTGAAGGCGCTCGGTGCGGTGATCGAGGAAAGTAGTGGTCAAATCTCCTGCAGGGCGGAGAAGCTTACGGGAAGTGATATTCATCTCGACTACCCAAGCGTAGGGGCGACAGAGAATATTATGATGGCTGCGGCCATGGCAGAAGGTACCACAACGATAACCGGTGCGGCCAGGGAACCGGAAATACAGGATCTTCAGAATTTTTTGAACAAGATGGGTGCCCAGATCATGGGCGCAGGAACTGATACCATTACGATTCAAGGGGTGAAGAAGCTCAATCCCTGTACGTATGAGGTAATTCCGGACCGGATTGTGGCTGGAACCGTAATGATTGCGGCAGCGGCAACACGGGGTAACGTTACGTTGACGCATACCAATGCAGGGCATTTAACCTCGCTCATTCATGTGCTCAAGCGCGCCGGTGTTCAAATTACAGTCTGCAATGATATAATTAATGTCAGTTGTATGGGGCGTCCTCGGGGGGTAGAGAGGATAGTGACCTCTCCTTATCCTTCGTTCCCGACAGACCTCCAGTCTCAGGTGATGGTGCTGCTGTCACTCGCCGACGGTTTTAGTGTGATCAAGGAAACCGTTTTTGAAGGTCGATTTAAGCATGTAGAGGAAATGGCCCGTATGGGTGCGGATATTTCGATTGACCTGAACCGGGCGTTTATTCGTGGTGTGCAGAGACTATACGGAGCTACTGTTGAGGCGACCGACCTGCGGGCGGGGGCAGCGCTTGTGATTGCCGGCCTTGCCGCCAACGGGACGACCATTGTTGAGCAGGCGCATCACATTGACCGGGGTTACGACGGTATTGAAAAGTTGTTTCAAAAATTGGGCGCCCGTATTAGCCGCAAGGTGCCTGTTCCGGGACCGATTGATTTGGCCAATTAAAGCTCCCTGTCTCCTTCGGATGAATCGCCTGGGAAGGAGACAGGGCCTTACTACGGAGAAATGAGAATGTCTAAAACCACTGTGCCTCTCTTGAAAGAGGACAAGCCCAAAAAGAAAATGAGCCGGAAGGTTACCTTTATTCTGATCCTGCTGTTCACCGCGCTATTAGCTGTGATTTTTTTCCGTTCGTCTGCTAGCCGGATTACAGAGATAGATTTTGAGGGGAGTAAGTATTCTACCCGAGAAGAATTGCTGGCCCAAAGCGGTCTGCAGAACGGAGGACAGTTCTTTGCTGTCTCCAAGAGCACTGTGGAGGAATCCCTGATGAAGCTGGATACAGTGCAAAAAGCAACGGTGGACAAGAAGTTCCCTGGTCTAATCTCTATTCATATAGAGGAGTATCCGGCGGTGGCCTATGAACTGGATCAGGAAGGCAGCATCAAGGCCATTCTCTCCAGCGGCGCAGCTGTCAAAGTGAATGAGACCGGGATTGCCGTTGAGAAGCCTATACTGACCAATTGGAAGCCATCCGATCCTTTTAAGGCAAAGCTCTCTGAGGTGCTGGCTGGAATTCCTAATGATCTTACAAGCGATATCTCCGAAATTGTACCTTCGCCGACCCTGTCTTTTCCGGACAGAATCAAGCTGTATACTCGCTCCAAATTTGAGGTGATTACGGCGATTTCGCTGCTGAAGAACAAGGTGGGTTATCTGAATCAGGTCATAGAAACGGAGCAACCCGGATTGATCACGATGCTGGAGGCGGATTCCTACGTTCCTTTCCAACCGGAAGAGGCAGAAACAGAGGGGAAATAGGGACACAAGAGTAAATAGTCCCTACTAATAGATATAAAAAAATGCTAAAATAGATTTTATGGGTTAAGCTCCATCCCTCTTTTTTCTCCGGATTTTTTGGAATCTGAGCATATTTATAGATATATTTTCACTCTTTTGCTTATATTTCTTGTGTAAAATGGTCTGCTATTTAATTTTCATGCAGAGTCATTTGCTTTTGGGGTAGTTGTATTATTATTCCACTCAAAAAATTTGTAGAAAAAAGAGGGAAAGGATTAGGTATGTTGAATATGTACAGAAGATGTTTCCCGGGACTGGGAAAGGCTTTGCAATTTACTTTGATTATAACAGGAGGTGCCATAGGGCTTGAGCAACAATGACATCATTGTTAGTTTGGACATCGGTACATCCAAAGTTCGGGCGATCATTGGTGAAGTTACCAATGGAACCTTTAATATTATTGGCGTTGGATCTGCTGATTCGGAAGGAATACGCAAAGGTGCGATTGTAGATATCGATCAGACTGTGCAATCAATCAGAAGCGCTATAGAACATGCAGAGCAGATGGTTGGTATTCAAATATCCGAGGTCTATGTCGGGATTACCGGCAACCATATCGGCCTGCAATCCAGCCACGGTGTCGTGGCCGTTCAGAATGAAGACCGTGAGATCGGTGAAGATGATATTGATCGCGTAATTAAGGCGGCGGAGGTGCTCGCATTGCCTCCAGAACGCGAAGTGATCGATGTTGTCGCTAAGCAATATATCGTCGATGGTCTCGAGGGCATTCAGGACCCGCGCGGGATGATCGGCGTCCGTCTGGAAGTTGACGCGACTATCATCACCGGTGCGAAGACGCCGATACATAATCTGCTGCGTTGCGTGGAGAAATCAGGACTGAAGGTTAAAGATCTTGTGCTGATGTCTCTTGGCGCCGGCGGATTGGCGCTCTCTAAAGACGAGAAGTCGATGGGAGCGGTCTTGGTCGATATCGGAGCAGGATCAACTACAATAGCCGTATATGAAGAGGGTTCCCTCACTGCAACCTCCACGATTCCGATCGGAGGGGAGTTTGTAACCAATGATATTGCCTACGGACTTCGGACATTGACCGATCAAGCAGAAAAGGTGAAGCTGAAATACGGCTGCGCCTGGATCGACGATGCGGCTTCGGACGTGGTCTTTAAGGTGCTGCGAATTGGCAGCAACGTGGAGAAGGAGTTCAACCAGGAGGATTTGGCGGCGATTATTGAACCGCGAGTCCAGGAAATTTTCCATCTAATCCGCAAGGAAGTGAAGCGCCTGGGTTACAGTGAGCTTCCGGGAGGTTACATCCTGTCGGGCGGCACTGTTTCTATGCCAGGTGTATTAAAGGTTGCTCAAGCAGAGCTGGCGGCATCTGTACGTATTGCTGTACCCGATTATATCGGTGTGCGCGACCCCGGATTTATCGGTGGTGTCGGCATTCTGCATAATGTGGTCCGCAGATTCCGCGGACGCAGTACCGGCGGAAGCGGCAACAAGAAGACGACGGCTCGCACCAAGCAGAGTGCGGCACCAAACCAGGATACCGCTCGGAAGCCCGGATTGGTAGAACGTCTGAAGAATATGTTCAGCGAGTTTATATAACTGTAAGACCAGATATACTTGGACCGGGCATCCAAGCACTTTTCTAGGGGGAGATGGAACAATATGTTGGAATTTGATTTTGAAATGGAGAGCTTGGCGCAAATAAAAGTCATTGGCGTGGGTGGCGGCGGAAGCAATGCGGTCAACCGGATGATTGAAAATGGCGTTCAGGGCGTCGAGTTCATTACCGTTAACACGGATGCCCAAGCGCTGCATATGGCCAAATCGGAGCATAAGCTGCAAATTGGGGACAAATTGACGCGTGGCCTTGGTGCCGGAGCCAATCCTGAGGTTGGTAAGAAGGCAGCTGAGGAATCCCGTGATTTGATCTCGAATACACTTAAAGGTGCTGACATGGTGTTTGTTACCGCAGGGATGGGCGGCGGTACAGGAACAGGGGCGGCACCGGTAATTGCTGAAATCGCGAGAGAGTGCGGAGCACTGACCGTTGGTGTAGTGACTCGTCCGTTTACTTTTGAGGGCAAAAAGCGTTCCAATCATGCTGAGCTTGGCATTGAAGCTTTGAAAGAAAAGGTCGATACGTTAATCGTTATCCCGAATGACCGACTTCTCGAAATTGTGGACAAGAAGACCCCGATGCTTGAAGCTTTCCGTGAGGCGGACAACGTGCTTCGTCAGGCGGTGCAAGGTATCTCGGATTTGATTAAGGTTCCCGGCTTAATCAACCTTGACTTTGCAGACGTGAAGACGATCATGACTGAACGTGGTTCAGCACTGATGGGCATCGGTATTGCCAACGGTGAGAACCGTGCTTCGGAAGCTGCACGCAAAGCGATTATGAGCCCGCTTCTTGAGACTTCTATTGAAGGCGCGCGCGGAGTCATCATGAATATTACCGGGGGATCTAACCTCTCACTCTATGAGGTTAATGAAGCGGCGGAAATCGTCACTTCAGCATCGGATCCGGAAGTAAATATGATTTTTGGTGCGATTATCGAAGAGAGTATGAAGGATGAGATCAAAGTTACGGTTATCGCAACTGGCTTTGAACATAAGCCTTCTTCTATAGCTCCTGGTCGTCGTCCGGTAGCCCCGAGTACGAATACCGAGCCTGCTGCTGCGGATAAGAATGCTAATTTACGTCCGTTCGGCAATCAGAATACTTCTGATCAGCTCGATATTCCAACGTTCCTCCGGAACCGTACACGCGGCAATAATGACTAATTGAATCTTTAATAGATATACGGAAGCACCGTATTGCTTTAGCTGATAGCTATGGCAATGCGGTGTTTTTTGTTGTACCTGCGGTTATAATAAAATAACGGGAGATGACATGATGGAACTACTTGATCCCCGGGTGGATTTTGTATTCAAACGGATTTTTGCCACTGAGAACAATAAAGACGTATTGCTGGCCTTTCTTAACAGGATATTCGCCGAGGCAGGAGAACCTGCCCTGAATGAAGTAGTATTGCTGAATCCATATACGGATAAAGATGATCCGCTGGACAAGCAATCTATCTTCGATATATGGGCCAAGACGGTAGATGGTAAAATGATTGATATTGAGATGCAACTGTTTAACAAGTATGATATTGAAAAACGAACGCTTTACTACTGGAGCAAACGCTATTCCGGACAGCTTCAAGAAAGCGGCAAATATAGAGATCTTAAAAAGTGTGTGACGATCAACATTTTGAATTATAGTCTGTTGCTTGGCGAGCAGTATCATAGTGTTTTTCATTTGCGTGAGGATAATAGCGGTGTAGAGCTCACCCAGGATATAGAGATTCACTTTCTGGAGCTGCCGAAGCTGCATTTATCCTCACCTCCCGAGCAAGGAGGTTTAGTGAATTGGTTGTTGTTTCTCAAGGGTGTAGATCAATCTCACTGGGAGGTGCTGAGGATGAACGAACCGGTTATGAAGAAGGCCATGGACACTCTGCAATTTTTAAGTCAGGATTCGGAAGCTCGCCGGATATATGAAGCCCGACAAAAATATTTGCATGATGAAGCTTCTCTTCGTGATGCGGCAGAGAATGGCTGGGAAAGAGGATTGAAAAAGGGTATGGAAGAAGGTCTGAAAGAAGGTTTAAAAGAGGGCCTGAAAGAGGGTTTACATGAAGGACAGTGGAAAGCTAAACTTGAAGTGGCCAAGAAACTATTAGCGATGGGACTAGGCCATGAAGACATTAAGGAAGCTACAGGACTGAGTAAAGAGGAAATTGAATCTATTAACCCTTAATATTTAAAGTAATACAAATGCTGCGTAAGCAGACGCCTATGAATCAATATAACAATTAGCTTAGGGCCAGCCGGAAACGGCTGGTCTTTTTATGCTGCAATGGCGGTTGCTGTTCTATAACTCGACAAAAAAACCGCAAGAATGCCCCCCAAGTTTAGACAGACTTTGAATAAGAGACTTTCTATACTAATCATATCGTCCAAAAAAGAGAGCCTGCTCTATTGTCCGCTTCGGGAATAGATTGCAGTCTGTAGGCAGGTGAATGTCCTGGTAGTTTATATTGACTTGATATTCGCCACCAATCTGCTGATTGACGGAGTGCTGCTCTGGCTGACTGGCTGGCTGGTCAAGCTCAAGGTATCTTGGTGGAGGCTTGTACTCTCAGCTGTGGTTGGAGCATTGTATGTGGTCATGATGTTTGTACCAGAGCTAACCTTCCTGTATACCTTCCTTATCAAGTTCGGACTGTCGGTGATTATGCTGTGGATTGCCTTTGGGTTCGGGAGCCTTCAGCGCTATCTGCGGACGATGGGCGCTTTTTATATCATCAATTTTGCGGCAGCAGGCGGAATTGTTGGCATTCACTATCTATTGCAAAGCTCAGGTGATATCTGGAATGGCATCATGTTCACGGCGGCAGGCGGGCACGCCTATAGGCTGAAGATCGGAATGTGGTTCGTTATTGCGCTTCTGCCGCTGGTGCTGCTCTGCTTCAAGGTGGTGCACACTTCCCGGATGAAACGTGAACAACTGGAGTCTTATATCGGGGAAGTGATCGTCGAGATTGATGGCGTTATCGTTTCCTGCCTTGGCTTGCTGGATACAGGCAACCGGTTAAGTGATCCGCTGACCAAGATTCCCGTCATGGTCATGGAATCGTCGCTCTGGGAGACACAGCTTCCAGCATCTTGGAAGGGAAGGCTGACCCAGAGTAGTGCGGACCAACTTTTGCTGGAGACGGACGGGCAGTCCTTTGCCTGGCAAGACAGAATTCGGCTGGTCCCTTACCGGGGAGTGAACCGAAGTGCATCGTTTATGCTCGCCCTGAAGCCTGACCGTGTGACCATAAAGCTGGATGGGGACACTTTTTGTAGTAAGCGTGTGCTGATCGGGCTGGATGGCGGGACGCTTTCAGGAGACGGAGCGTACCGAGCTGTGATACATCCTGATCTGGCTGTGCGGGAAAGTGCTGAGGCGGTGCCTTCCTAATATGGGCATACGACTGACAAACAGGTACGTTTCCCCAGGCCATTCTTTCACGAACCAGGCACATCTTGAAGGAGGAACAAGAATGATCAAATGGAAAATTTCGCTGCAGCTACAATATTACCGCATGCTGTTTCTGCTGGGGCTAAAGAGCCAGGAAATTTATTATATCGGCGGGAGCGAGGCTCTGCCACCCCCGTTAACACGTGAGGAGGAGGAGTTTTTGCTGCAACGGCTATCCAGCGGTGATGCGGCAGTACGGGCCATGCTGATTGAGCGTAACCTGCGGCTTGTGGTCTACATTGCCCGCAAATTCGAGAACACTGGCATTAACATCGAGGATCTCGTCTCCATTGGGGCGATCGGGCTGATTAAGGCGGTCAATACGTTTGACCCTGAGAAAAAAATCAAACTAGCAACCTACGCCTCGCGTTGTATCGAGAACGAGATTCTGATGTATCTGCGACGCAACAGCAAAACACGGAGCGAGGTATCCTTTGATGAGCCGCTGAATATTGACTGGGACGGTAATGAACTACTGCTGTCTGATGTGCTGGGGACTGAGAACGATACGATTTATCGGAACATTGAAGAACAGGTGGATCGCAAGCTGCTGCAGAAGGCACTCGAGAAGCTGAGCGAGCGGGAAAGATTGATTATGGAGCTGAGATTTGGGCTGCGCGGCGGGGAGGAGAAGACACAAAAAGATGTGGCTGATCTGCTTGGTATCTCCCAATCCTACATCTCGCGCCTGGAAAAAAGAATTATCAAGCGGCTGCGCAAGGAGTTCAACAAGATGGTCTAAGGTGAGATAATCAAGGAATAAAATGCCGGGCCGGGGAGATAATGTACAGTAATGTTTCTCCTTGGGAGGTTAATCATCATGACCCGTAATAAAGTCGAGATTTGCGGTGTGGACACATCCAAGCTGCCCGTTCTAACGAACGTTGAAATGCGTGAATTGTTCACTTCGCTGCAGCAACAGGGGGAGCGATCCGCCAGAGAGAAATTGGTTAACGGCAACCTGAGATTGGTCCTGAGTGTAATTCAGCGGTTCAACAACCGGGGGGAATTCGTGGACGACCTGTTCCAGGTGGGGTGCATCGGGCTTATGAAAGCCATCGACAATTTTGACTTATCGCAAAATGTTAAGTTCTCCACATATGCGGTTCCCATGATCATCGGCGAGATTCGCAGATACCTGCGTGATAACAATCCGATTCGTGTCTCCAGGTCGCTGCGGGATATTGCTTACAAGGCGCTGCAGGTGCGTGACAGTCTGACTAATCAAAACTCGCGGGAACCGACGATTTTCGAAATTTCGCAAGCCCTTGGTGTACCTAAAGAAGATGTTGTCTTTGCCCTTGATGCCATTCAGGACCCGGTTTCCCTGTTCGAGCCGATCTATCATGATGGCGGGGATCCGATTTATGTCATGGACCAGATCAGCGATGATAAAAACAAGGATGTCTCATGGATCGAGGAAATTGCCCTGCGGGAAGCTATGCGGAAGCTTGGTGGCCGGGAGAAGCGGATTCTGTCCATGCGCTTTTTTGAAGGGAAAACCCAGATGGAAGTCGCGGATGAAATCGGTATTTCACAAGCTCAAGTCTCACGGCTGGAGAAATCCGCAATTCAGCAAATGCAGAAGCATGTCAAATCGTAATTATTGGCTCCACTAAAAAATGGGATGTTCCTCCAGCCGCAATCAGGGCCTGAGGACATCCCATTTTCTATGTACACTTCTGTTCTAAGATTATCCTATGAACGCACAGCCATCAGCATTTCATCACAAAGGAACATCGGTTCAGCGCTCCAAATTATATTTTGTCCCCAGAGAGAAGAATGGGACTGCAATTGACATGTTGCCAAGCTTAGGGATCATATATTGGACTATAGGTCTGATGGTACAGGGGTGAGATGAAATGAATCAGGAAACTATAGGAGCGAGCAAAAAAATGAAGATCTCTGATTTTCAGACTAAGGATGTCATTAATATCGTGGACGGCAAGCGGCTGGGGCAGATCAGTGATCTGGAGCTGGATCTCCGGCGGGGGGTTATTGATGCTATTGTAGTTCCCGGTTATACCCGATTTATGGGGTTGTTCGGCGGTGGTGCAGATCTGATCATACCTTGGAGGAACATTGTGAAGATTGGCTCGGATGTGGTTCTGGTGAAAATTGAAGAGAACCGGATGCCCCAGGCTGAGGAAGAGCGGCAAACGATGTACTTGGAGCGGGGAGACCGCAGTGAACGGCGCATGTATTAATGATGCGTCTTTTTCTTTGGCTATTTCTTTGTGCAGGATAGGTCAAAATGCCTGATTTTTCAGCGTTCTGCCTCAGAATCAAAGGCATTTCTTTGTTGGGAGTTTTGCCCTGTGGTACACTAAGACGGAGGTGAGGAAATGGAACCGTTTGTACGGAGCGGAGAAGCTCCCATGCTGCTGCGGCTGGAACCGTGGGCAGTGGAGCATCCGGAAATAACCGCAGGATTTACTGGTAGAGAGGGTGGGGCCGGCACGGCACCCTATGATAGTTTTAACTGTGCATTCCATGTCGGGGATGATCCTGCCGATGTAATGAATAACCGGACCACGCTGGTTGATAGTTTAGGATTTACCCTGAAGGACTGGACCTGTGGCGAGCAAACGCATGGCGCTGCAGTCACTGTCGTTACAGAGAATGACCGTGGACGGGGACGCCTGGACCGGGCTTCTGCTTTTCAGGCTACAGATGCTATGGTCACCAATGTTCCGGGTGTACTGCTGACTTCATTCTATGCGGATTGTGTGCCGCTGTATTTTTATGATCCCATCAAGTGTGCCGTAGGTCTTGCGCATGCAGGCTGGAAAGGGACCGTGGCGGAAATTGCTGCTGCGGCTGTTCATGCCATGGGGCAAGCATACGGGAGCCGTCCGGAGGATATTCGGGCTGCCATCGGCCCCTCGATTGGTGATTGCTGTTATGAAGTGGACGATTATGTGATGAATCATATCCGGCGTCTGGAAGCAGAGAGTGGGGAATCGATGGGGCAGGATGAAGCGCTGTACAGCCCTTCTGCTACGGATAGCAGTAAATGTATGCTGAACTTGAAAGAAATGAATCGACGCATTATGATAAAAGCAGGAATATTGCCGACACATATCGAATGTACATCATGGTGTACAAGCTGTAATACAGATATTTTCTTTTCATACCGTGCGGAAAATGGGATTACAGGCAGAATGACGAGCTGGATCGGAATAAAGGAGAGTTGAATGTTGGGCTTGACATTACAGGAGAGAATAGCCGAGGTAGAAGAGCGCATAGCACGTGCCTGTGCAGCGAGCGGACGAGATCGTAAGGACGTCAATGTAATTGCGGTTACGAAATACGTTTCTCTGGAAACGGTATCCGCTGTGCTGGAAGCAGGGCTGGAGCATGTCGCCGAGAGCCGCTGGCAGGATGCCGAGCATAAGTGGTTGGCCTTGGGAGAGAAGGGGACCTGGCATTTCATCGGTCACTTGCAAACGAATAAGGTGAAGGATGTTATCGGCAAATTTCAATATATTCACTCCCTGGACCGCATCTCGCTGGCCCGGGAGTTGCAGCGAAAGGCCGAGAGCACCGGACAGAAGGTCAATGTTTTTCTGCAGGTGAACATCTCGGGTGAGGATACGAAATTTGGTTTGCCGCCTGCTGATGTACCGGGATTTTTGCAGGAAATCGCTGGCCTTGATCGCGTTAATGTGATCGGTCTGATGACCATGGCGCCCTATGAGATGGAGCCGGAGCTGACTCGCCCTGTCTTCCGCGGACTTCGAGAATTGCGTGATGAGCTGAATCGGCAGGAACTGACTCCGGAGCCGATCAGGGAGCTGTCGATGGGAATGTCGAATGATTTTGAAGTGGCGATAGAGGAAGGAGCTACCTGGGTTCGCTTGGGTACGGTGTTGGTAGGTCACAAGGAGGGATAGGTGATGGGTGTTATGAACCGTTTTATGAGTTTTTTTGGCTTGCAGGAGGAAGAGGAGATTGTGGAACGGGAGCAGATTTCTTCACGTGAGGAAGATGAGTACGAGCCAACCCCTGTAGAAACCCGCAAGAATCAGCGGACCAACAACGTCGTCAGCATCCATTCACAGAAAAATGTTAAGGTTGTGCTGTATGAGCCGCGTTCCTATGAGGAGGCGCAGGAAATTGCTGATCATCTCCGGGCACACCGGACCGTTGTAATTAACTTACAGCGAGTGCGCAATGACCAGGCTATGCGAATTATTGATTTTCTAAGCGGAACTGTTTATGCCCTGGGTGGAGGAATATCCAAAATTGGGGGCAATATATTTATGTGCACTCCGGATACGGTTGAAATTCAAGGCTCCATCACCGAGATCCTTGGCGACGAACAAGACTATAACAGAATGAGGTGAACGGGCTTTGTATTATGAAGTGAGCTCCATTATTGATATCCTGTTTAATATCTACTTCTACATGATTTTTATCTATATCCTGATGTCCTGGGTTCCTGGTGTCCGTGAGAACTTTATTGGGGAACTATTGGCGAAGCTGGTCGAACCGTTTTTATCACCGTTCCGCCGGTTTATTCCACCGCTCTTCGGAATGCTGGATATCTCGCCGATCGTTGCGCTGTTTGTACTCAGATGGGCGGTTTACGGCCTCAAATCTTTGCTGAGTTATGTTCTGTAACCCATGCTGAAGACTGAAATCTACGGGCATTTTCATCCCGACGAGCGGCAGTTTGTGGACAGAGCTTGGGACTGGGTAACGGCCGCGGGACAATATCATGAGAGTAAACTGACGGATTTTCTCGATCCACGCCAAGGCCATATTCTGCAAAGTCTGGTCAACCGCCACCCTGATGTCATAGTCAGACTGGAAGGTGGGCATGAGGGTGCAGAGCGGTGCAGAGCTCTGATTGCTCCAGATTACCGTGAGCTGGATGGCGAAGACATGGCTATGAAAGTGCTCGCGATCACTTCCGGGGAGCAGAAATTTCTGGCACTGGAGCATGGTGATTATATGGGCGCGATTCTAGGTCTTGGAATCAAACGCAGCAAAATCGGTGATATCCATGTGCTTGCAGATGGTTGTCATGTTGTAGTAACGGCAGATATCGCCGATTATCTCACCATGAATCTGCATGGTGTTCATAAGGTTACCGTCAGCACTGAAATCTTGCCACTTTCCTCGCTGCGTAGCAGTGAGACCAAGCTTGAAATGATGGATTTGACTGTGGCCTCCCTGCGGCTTGATGGCATCGCTGCGGATGTGACCCGGCTTAGCCGGAGCAAAATTCTTGCGCCGATCAAAAGCGGACGGGTACGGGTGAACTGGAAGGTGGAGGAGGATCCGTCCACCGCACTCAAGGAAGGCGATGTGGTATCTCTGCAAGGCTTTGGCCGGTTCAAGGTGCTGGAGGTCGGCGGCTTGACGAAAAAAGGTCGATACCGGGTTCAGGTTGGCAAATTTGTGTGAATCCCTTTGCAGGAATCTCGCTTTCCTTGTCGAAAATGATTAACTCGTGGGAAACAAACGAATTTGAAGCTGGACGCCGATAGTGTAGAAGAGGCGGACCCTAGCCGGCAGTAGGAATGAAACAGCAACTATTGCCTAATACTTGAGTTACAAACTTGCTTCTTTGTCCGCTGCAACGGCTGCAGAGGCCAGGAAGGTCCGAAATTTCTAGGAGGTGCACAGCATGCCATTAACGCCGCTCGATATACATAACAAGGAGTTTTCCCGGCGGCTCCGCGGTTATGACGAAGATGAGGTCAATGAGTTTCTGGACCAGGTCATCAAAGATTACGAAAGCGTCATCCGTGAGAACAAGGAACTGCAAAATCAGCTCCTGGCCCTTCAGGAGCGTCTGGACCACTTTGTGAACATCGAGGAGACATTGTCCAAGACGATCATCATTGCTCAGGAAGCAGCAGATGAAGTGAAGAACAACTCCAAGAAGGAATCGCAGCTGATTATCAAGGAAGCGGAGAAGAACGCTGACCGTATCATTAACGAAGCCTTATCCAAATCCCGCAAGATTTCGATGGAGACCGAAGAGCTGCGCAAGCAGGCCTCTATTTACCGGACTCGCTTCCGGACCTTGCTTGAAGCCCAACTGGAGCTTCTTTCTCAGGATGACTGGAATGCACTTGAGAGCCGAGAGGTTACCGAGAACGCATTTTAGGTGCATTCTGTCTGGTTGACATTTAAGCTCAAAGAGGCTATAACTAGAACATATCTACAACCATGATTATATGTAATTCGATGAAGGGCCAAGTACGACAAGAATCTGTTCCCCAGAGAGTCGGTGATTGCTGAAAGCCGATGTTCAGACCCTGCCGGAAAATCTTCCCTTAGAAGCGACGCTGAAGCGCATTCTCGCGTGTGTAAGCCGAGCCGTCTGCCGGACGTTACACCGGACCCGCGTCATAAATACGGCGTGGAGCTGAGATCGTGCCTGAATACACTCCCTCTAAGGTGGTGCTCATGCACTGAATTAGGGTGGTATCGCGAGCGTCGTCTCGCCCCTTGTGGGGCGGGATGGCGCTCGTTTTTGCGTGCGCATCCCCCTAAATCCCCCTTCTAAGGGGGACCCCAAGGGCCGCAGCCCTCTGGACACCCGCAAGTAAATCTCGTCGGAAGAAGGTTGGCAAGCGGACAGGTGGTTTGTTCGGCGGGGGAGCGGCCCTTCTTAGGCTCCCCTGGCGGGTTCGCCTGCGGGGCCTCCGCTCTGCCCCCGAGCCCGCGATCCTCCGTAGGAGGCAGCCTAAGGCTCGGAGGCCAGCGACGGTCGAAGCGTCGCAAGCACTCCGCTCTGCCCCCGAGCCCGCGACCCTCCGCAGGAGGCAGCCTAAGGCTCGGAGGCCAGCGACGGTCGAAGCGTCGCAAGCACTCCGCTTTGCCTCCGAGCTCGCGATCCTCCGCAGGAGGCAGCCCAGGCTCGGAAGCCAGCGACGGTTGAAAGCGTCGCAAGCATTCCAAAGTCTTTAAAAGTCGAGGCCGTGCAGGCGAACCCGCAGGGGAGCCTAAGAAGGGCCGGTCCTCGCGCCAATGTATCAGTTACTATTCCACCAAAGCCACTCCCACCTCGAGCTCTGCTTCCGGGTGTCCAGAGGGCAGCGCCCTCTGGGGCCCTCCCTTGGCGAAGGGAGGGTTTGGGAGGGATCGAAAAAACCAAGGAAGGATTTGACCCCAATGCAAAAAGTTGATGTCAGAGAAAAAGCGCGGGCGAGAGACGTCCGCATCCTGAAAAAATGGAGTGACGAAAATACGTTCCGCAGATCCATGGAGAACCGCGAAGGCCGCCAGAACTATGTGTTCTATGAAGGTCCGCCTACAGCGAACGGTGCGCCGCATATCGGGCACGTGCTGGGACGCGTAATCAAGGACTTTATCGGTCGTTACCAAACGATGAAGGGTTACCGTGTAGTACGTAAAGCCGGCTGGGACACACACGGCCTGCCGGTTGAGCTGGGAGTACAGAAACAGCTAGGCATCTCTGGTAAACAAGAGATCGAAGAATACGGTGTTGAGAAGTTTATCGAGAAATGTAAAGCCAGCGTCTTCGGATACGAGAAGCAATGGCGTGAATTTACGGAAGCGATTGGTTATTGGACGGATCTGGATAACCCGTATATCACGTTGAACAATACGTACATTGAGAGTGTCTGGAATATCCTCGCTACAGTACATGAAAAGGGCCTGTTGTACCGTGGACACCGCGTTAGCCCGTACTGTCCGAGCTGTCAGACGACACTGAGCTCCCACGAAGTAGCACAAGGCTACAAGACGGTCAAAGACCTCAGTGCTACCGCCAAGTTCAAGCTGGATGACAGCGGTGAATATGTACTGGCTTGGACGACAACGCCTTGGACGCTACCAGCGCATATGGCATTGGCGATGAACCCGGATATGGATTATGTGCGGGTGCAGCAAGAGGATGGCGTGTACATTCTGGCGAAGAATCTGGTAGATGATGTGATGAAGGGTGAGCATACCATCCTTTCCACGCATAAAGGTTCTGAATTTATCGGTAAAACCTATGCCCCTCCATTCGGCTATATCAAGGCTGAGAAGAGCAATGTCATTGTTGGCGCATCTTTCGTTACAGATGCTAGCGGTACAGGGATTGTACACATGGCTCCGGCACATGGTGAGGATGACTACAAGACTTGCCGCGAGAACGGCATCAGCTTTGTGAATGTAGTCGATGCTTCTGGTAAATATACTGATCTAATTGTTGATTTTGCTGGACGATTCGTGAAGGATTGCGATCTAGACATCGTTAAGACGTTGTCGGAGAAAGGTCTGCTCTACAGCAAGGAAAAATATGAGCACAGCTATCCGTTCTGCTGGCGCTGCGATACCCCGCTTCTGTACTATGCAACAGACAGCTGGTTCATCAGCACAACAGAGATCAAGGATCAACTGATTGCCAACAACAACGGTGTGAGCTGGTACCCTGAACACGTACGTGATGGACGTTTCGGCAAATTCCTGGAGGAGCTGGTGGACTGGAACATCAGCCGTAACCGTTACTGGGGAACGCCGCTGAATGTATGGGTCTGTCAGGATACCGGCAAGGAGTTCGCACCGCACAGCATTGCTGAGATGAGAGCGATGGCCGTGGATGAAGTGCCAGAGGATATCGAACTGCACAAGCCGTTCGTAGACAACATCAAGCTGCGCAGTCCGTTCAGCGAGGGTGGAGTCATGGTACGCACATCAGAAGTTATCGACGTTTGGTTCGATAGCGGATCGATGCCTTTTGCCCAAAGCCACTATCCATTTGAAAATGCTGACGCGCTAGATGAGCAATTCCCGGCGGAAATGATCTGTGAAGGAATTGACCAGACCCGTGGCTGGTTCTACAGCCTGTTGGCAGTATCCACGTTGTTCAAGGGCGTTGCCCCTTACAAAGCGGTTATTGCTACCGGTCATATCCTTGATGAGAATGGCCAAAAAATGTCCAAATCCAAGGGCAATGTTATTGACCCGTGGGAAATCATGAATGAATACGGAACCGATGCCTTCCGTTGGGCGATCCTGTCCGACAGCGCGCCATGGAACAATAAACGCTTCTCCCGTGGTCTGGTCGGTGAGACCAAATCCAAAATCGTGGATACATTGGTCAACACGCATGCGTTCCTGACCCTGTATGCTGGCATTGACGGTTATGATCCGGCGGATCATCCGTTCAAAGTATCCGCTCATAAGCTGGATCGTTGGATTCTATCCCGTATGAATAGCTTGATCCTGCTGGTAGATAAAGGACTGGCCGTGAATGATTTTGTCAATACGTCCAAAGCGATTGAGAACTTCATCGACGAGCTCAGCAACTGGTACATCCGTCGTTCCCGTGACCGTTTCTGGGGTAGCGGATTGGGCGAGGAAAAGCTGGATGCTTACCGTACGCTGACTCATGTACTGTTGACCACAGCACAGCTGATGGCGCCGTTCACACCAATGCTGTCTGAGGATATCTTCACAAACCTGGGTGGCGGAGAGAGCGTGCACTTGGCGGATTATCCGGTAGCTGACGAAAGCCTGATCGACAAAGAGCTGGAGCAGGATATGGAGAGTGCTCGGGGCATCGTCGAGCTTGCACGTAACGTGCGTAACGAGACGGGTATTAAGAACCGCCAGCCGTTGTCCGAGCTGATTGTGTCGATTGATCGCAGCTTCCACGTGGCCGACTATGAAGAAATCATCAAGGATGAGATCAACATCAAGAACATTGTGGTGGAGACCAGTGATAGCGGCTTTGTAGATTTTACCTTGAAGATGAATCTGAAGGTTGCTGGTAAAAAATACGGTAAAAATATCGGCTTCCTGCAAGGCTTCCTGAAGAGCTTGGATAGTGAAGCTACCCGCAAAGCCGTACAGGATGGCGTAATCGCTATCGTTTCTCCAGATGGGGAAGAGCTGCAAATCACTGCCGATGAGCTGCTAGTGGAGAAGCAGGCTAAGCCTGGCTTTGCCTCTGCATCTGGCTATGGGATCACTGTAGCGCTGAATACCGAGATCACGCCTGAGCTGGTGCAAGAAGGCTGGGTGCGGGAAATCGTGCGGGCGGTACAGGATTACCGCAAACGTCTGGATCTGCCGATCGACAAGCGAATTGCATTGACACTGGATCTTGACGACGAACTGAAGGTAGCAGTTACTGCATTTGAGCATGTGCTACGTGAGAACGTCCTGGTTACCACTGTAGAATTAGGTGGCGCACAATCCTTTGAGAGTGTGGAGGCCGGAGGCAAAACTATCGGTATTCACATCGGTGCTTAAAATGTATCACTTGTCCCTTAATGGCATATACTAGCGTCACAAGCATAGACGAACAGTCTTACGGCCGTCCGTCTATTCAGGAAATATAGTTCCTTATATTTCGGCGCAAAATAACGAGCCCCGTGCTAAAGGAAAGATATTTCCTTTGCCGGGCTCGTTTGTTTTGTGATGCTAGGAACATGGGAAGGGGCGAGTGACAGTGACGGAACGCAAGGAAGGCAGCGAAGGATCAGGGCCAAGGGGGAGAATCTCCATCAAGACCTCAGATAAGATTAATGGGCACAAGGAAACTCCAGCCGGGGATCCTCGAAATCCTGAGGAAATTCCACCGGAGGAGAAGCTAAACCTCGTCTATCGGATGACTTTTGAGCTGGCACAGCAGATGGAGAAGTCTCGGATTGCTCAGTACACAGAGCTTCTTTACTCTCCCTGGCGCCTGATTTGGCTGAATGTGCTCTCAGGAACATCACGTGGAGTTGGGATTGCAGTGGGCTTTACATTTTTTGCGGCAACGATTATTTATGTCCTTCAAGTGCTGGGGGCGCTTAATCTGCCGATTATCGGGGATTACATTGCGGATATCGTGCGGATTGTACAACATCAATTGGAACTGAAGACCTTTTAAAAGCCGGAGCCTCTGCGCTGCTCCAATCGCTTGCTTTGATCGGATTTCTAAAGCTGTTCCATTCTCTCTTCAACCGCTGCAGCGGGGTGTACTGCTTCTTTTCCGCATGGATAATCCGCAGTTTTCTCATGAGCAGTTGATAACGCCGGTCATCTTGATGACTGAACTGATGTACTTCTTTAAAGTAATTAGGTTTCATTATGCATACTCCTTCTGAGTTGGGTTCGTGATACACATAGACAGAAAAGAATTCAATGATATAGATCAACAGATATATAGTTCGACAGAACTATTATACTAGGACATTCTGAACATTTTCTCAAAGTTTTCTTAACATAAAAAAGAGGAGCCGGTCTATAGCGTCCTGCAACCGTCTCCATACGATGTATTCTGATGTTTTTCTGTGCATAATCATGAATAGGTTCTGTTAGTCTTTCCGGTCATCCTGGCGATGGGGGTCAAGCAGGTAACTGCCCTCGCCACTGTCCATATAGTGCTGATAGCTACGCCCACGAACGACGGTTACATTGTTGCCTGCGATGTCGGTAGCAATAAAGTTTTCCCAGGGCTCTACAAAACCTTCGGTTTCGTCGGCCTCAATCTCCATGTCTTCATAGGATCCGATTTCATTGCTCTCTGCCATGGCCGGGGAATTGGATGTGCCCCAGCTCTCAACAATTTGCCAGGCGTCCTCGCCGTCAAAACCATTTTGTTCTTCTTTCTCGTCAAGACTGGTTCGTCCAAAAGGCGGTGTGAGGAATTCCTCTTCGGCGGGACGGTTATGCGGCTTCTTCTGTCTAGGATTATGCTCTTTGCAGTAACGGGTAGCAGGAACGACCGCCAGCCGCTCGAATGGAATAGGCTCTCCGCCGGCAAGGCAGATGCCATATGTTCCTTCATCCATCGCTTTCAAGGCAGCCTCGATATCATCCAGTTCATGCTCGTCCCGTTCCAAGAGCGAAATGTCCATGGAACGGTGATACAGGTCGGTAGCGACGTCGCCCGGATGGTTATCGATTTCCGACAATTCCCCGGAGTTGTCACGCATGGATTCCTGCAGCCCGTAATGCTCGTTATTCCGCATTCTGTGGCGAATATCGGCCCGTTGCTGATTCAGCTCTCCACGAAGTACTGCGAGCTGCTCTGCTGTCAGGTGTGTCATTTGGTGAGCTCCTTTCTGATCTTGCTTTAGAACAATCGTTCCTCCCCGCCTAGCCTGTGCGGGAGGGCTCCTTGATAGGTTGACCGGAGAGAAGGGATTTTAGCGATGGAAAATAGTCCCCGGGGAAGTCCTTGAACGAAAGGGTCTGCAATAGACGGGTCTTTAGGCCTGTGCTACAATATACGAGTCTTTAATCAGTATTTGACCGCATGAAAGCGGGAAAAATAAGAACGGAGTGACAACTTCTGTGGTGTATTATCTGATAGCTCTCATTGCTTTTTTGATCGACCAGGCAACCAAATATGTAATCGCTACGCGTCTGGAACTTGGGGAACAAATTCCGGTGATCGGAAACTTTTTCCTGATTACCTCCCATCGTAACCGCGGGGCTGCTTTCGGCATTTTAGAAGGACAGCAGTGGTTCTTCATTTTGGTTACCATCGTTGTTGTCGCCGGTATCGTGTGGTATCTGAATAAGGTCAAAGCGACACGCAAATTGCTGCCTACCGCATTAGGTCTTGTACTCGGTGGAGCCGTCGGCAATTTCCTGGATCGGATGCTAAATGGCGAGGTTGTCGATTTTCTACAATTTAATTTTGGAAGCTATACCTTCCCGATCTTCAATGTCGCGGACTCCTGCATTGTTATCGGTGTGGCGCTGATTATTCTGGATTCGCTGCGTGATATGAAGGGCGGAGAAGAGATTACGGAAGTAAAAGAAACAAAGTAGGTTAAGAAGGGAATGAATGATTTGAATAATGACGTCAATCAGCAACCGGCATCCGGCTACGAAGAAGAGAGGGACGTCACAGTGTGGACGGTCTCCGGCGAGAATGCCCGGGAGCGTATTGATAAGTATATTACCGAGGCTTGGGAGGAAGAGATATCCCGCTCTCAAGTACAGCTGTGGATCTCTGGCGGGCATGTTACCGTAAATGGTGCAGCAGTTAAGGCCAACCACAAGCTATGGGAAGGCGACGTAGTAGCTGTCACAGTACCTGAAGCGGAAGTTACGGATCTGATTGCGGAAAATATCCCGCTTGAAGTTGTGTATGAAGACAGCGATGTGATTGTTGTGAACAAGCCGCGCGGGATGGTTGTGCATCCAGCAGTAGGACATCCTTCAGGAACGTTGGTCAATGCCTTGATGTATCATTGCAAGGACTTGTCCGGCATTAACGGCGAGATCCGCCCAGGCATTGTACACCGCATTGACAAGGACACCTCTGGCCTGATTATGGCTGCGAAGAACGATGCCAGTCATGCTTCACTGGCTGCGCAGCTGAAGGAGCATAGTGTGACCCGTCGTTATATCGCCGTGGTTCAAGGCAATCTGTCGCATGACAAGGGAACCGTAGATGCGCCGATCGGAAGAGATCCACATGACCGTAAGCTGTATACAGTTACTGAGAAGAACAGCAAGAAATCCGTGACTCATTTTACCGTACTGGAACGGTTTGGCGATTGCACGCTTCTGGAGCTGCAACTGGAGACGGGGCGTACTCACCAGATTCGGGTACATATGAAATTCATCGGTCATCCGCTGGCCGGTGATCCTATCTATGGTCGTAGTAAGGGAACGACAATGAAGGGCCAGGCACTGCATGCGGCTGTCCTCGGATTTGTCCATCCATCTACTGGAGAGTATATGGAATATAGTGCACCGCTTCCAGCAGATATGGAAGAATTATTGTTCGCACTGCGTAGCAGATAAGTACAAATGAAGTGATAATAAATCCATGGTTTTGCATCACGGTTTACGTCATATTTATGATTAGAACTTTGAAAAAAGCCAGGAGATGACCTTTATGAGTATTGAACAATATCAAGATACATTCATCCAGAGTAACTTTGCAGACCGCATCGGCGGCGCGAACTACGGCAAGGACACTGCGATCTATAAATTTGAGAAAATCAAACGCGCCAAAGCATCCGCTAAGCTGGATTTCCCTAACATTGAACTGATTGACATGGGCGTCGGTGAACCGGACGAAATGGCGGACGCTGGGATCGTTGCCAAGCTGGCCGAAGAAGCAGCAAAGGAAGAGAATCGCGGCTATTCGGATAACGGCATTCCGGAGTTCAAGGCTGCAGCTGCACAATACTTGCACGATGTATTCAGCGTAGAAGGCATTGATCCGGTAACAGAAGTCGTGCATTCTATCGGTTCGAAGCCAGCACTGGCGATGTTGCCATCCTGCTTCATTAATCCGGGTGACATCACCATCATGACGGTACCAGGCTATCCGGTATTGGGTACGCACACCAAATACCTGGGCGGACAAGTCTACACAGTGGAATTGAAGAAGGAGAACAAGTTCCTGCCGGATCTGAATGCCATTCCAGAGGAGATTGCCCGGAAGGCTAAGCTGTTGTACCTGAACTATCCGAATAACCCGACAGGAGCCAGTGCAACGCCTGAGTTCTTCGCTGAGGTCGTAGCCTGGGCCAAGAAATACGATGTTGTCGTGATTCATGATGCACCATACGCTGCCCTTACCTATGACGGTGTGAAGCCGCTCAGCTTCCTGTCCGTTCCGGGTGCCAAAGATGTCGGTGTTGAACTGCATTCCCTGTCCAAGTCGTATAACATGACTGGTTGGAGAATTGGCTTTGTGGCCGGTAATCCGCTGATTGTCAAAGCGTTCAGCGATGTGAAGGACAACAATGACTCCGGTCAGTTTATCGCCATCCAAAAAGCCGCAGCCTATGGTCTGGCTAACCCATCGATTACAGAAGCGATCGCGGACAAATACTCCCGCCGTCATAACCTGCTGGTGGATGCGCTGAACAGCCTCGGCTTCCAGGCCGAGAAGCCTAAAGGCTCGTTCTTCCTGTACGTAGCTGCGCCGAAAGGCGTGAAGGGCGGACGCCGTTTTGAGACTGGCGAAGACTTCTCGCAATTCCTGATCCGTGAGAAGCTGATCTCCACCGTACCTTGGGATGATGCTGGAGCCTTCGTACGCTTCTCCGTAACCTTTGTTGCGAAAGGTGAAGAGGAAGAGCATCGCGTGATCTCTGAGATCAAACGCCGGCTCAGCGATGTTGAATTTGAATTTTAATATAGTGGATATGGATACCCCGCAGCCGGTAATGGCTGCGGGGTATTGTTTTGTGTAAAAGAAGATGAAATAAACCCCTTCATTTCCCTAAAACATTTTTTCAGAAAAGTCACTAATCCTTATAAAAAAATTCCTATAATTTCCGATATATTGATAGTATAATAAATGGTTCAAACTACCTAATTAGGAGGGTTTTACTTGAAAAAGATTTTTAAAATGGGGTGTCTGGGATTCATCGCTTTAATTGTACTTGCTATTGTCATTGGTTTATTTGCCAAAGATAAGGATAGTTCAAGCAATACAACTGACAAGGCCAACACCCCCGCAAGCTCTGTAGGTACAAAGAGTAACGCCAAAGAAGAAGTGAAGAAATTGGCAAAGAAAGGGGAAGAACTGCAAGTTGGGGATGTCGTATTTAAAGTTAATAAAGTAACCACTACCAATAAAATTAAGGATGGACAATTGTTTTCTTATTCTCCAAGTGCAGAAGGAAGCACTTTCCTTGTAGTAAATGTAACTGTTAAGAATGCTGGTAAGAAGATGATTACCACGGACTCCTCATACTTTCAGCTCTTAAAAGACGAGGTTACATATGCACCGTCAACGTTGATTACTTCTTCCGGAGACTATTTTTTATATAAAGGAATCAATCCTGGATTAGCTCAGACAGGCAATGTAGTATTTGAAATTCCGGAAGATTTGACTGGCTTTATTTTAAATGTCCAGACTGGATTCTGGGGAACCGAGCAAGGCCAAATTGAATTGAAATAATAAAACAAACCCATGGTCAAATTTTCTGATGAAATTGTAGCGGCATGCGTTAAGAGCGGAATCAGAACCATTGAAAGAACACCTGACTTAAATGTTGACGAACAATTTAGATTAGTTAGTGAACATTTTGGATTTTAGATGGAATAATAGTTAGTTTGTTTTCATAAAAAGAAAGGGCCATCCCGCAAGGGATGGCTCTTAAACTTATCGTTCCAGTCAGTACGGAGAACAGCGTATCTCAATAGTATTAAAACACAGAATATTCAAGCATATTATAAAGGTTTTGTCCCACACGCCATAAAAAAATAACATCATGGCATGAGCTTTCGGAGAATTAACAAATTGGTCATAGGATTTATTTAGTTCAGAGGAGCCGGAAGGCTGGAAAATGGAACTCTTTCAATCGCTTATAGACGATCCAGATGCTGTTCTCCCTTATGTTAAGATCGGCCAGACCATTCATGTGAAGCTTAACGAACAAGAGGCTGTACCCGATTCTTATGAATTACTAGATTATCTTTTGACGGAGCAAGCGACTCTTAAGTACAAGCAATCTGAACCAGGAAATGTCCTGAGAGGCCTTCGGCTGGTATGCAAGTGGAAGAATACGACGCAAGAAATGGCTTTTATAATTAGAACGGATGACGGATGCCACTTAACTCTCCCTAGCTAACCTTTAGGTAAGTACCTGTACTAAAAGTGCATACTTACTTATTTGAATTACGAACCTTATACTCTAACAGTAATTAATATTTAGGGAGGTTAAACCTTTGAAGACTCTTGTTGTCGTATCGCACCCAGACCTGGAACAATCCGTTATTAATAAGCGATGGGTTGAAGAACTCAAAAAATATCCTGAGAAATACACCGTGCATGAATTGTATAAGATTTACCCTGATGGAAACATAGATGTGAACAAAGAGCAGCAAGCCGTTGAGGAGCATGATCAGCTTATTTTGCAGTTTCCGATATATTGGTTTAATAGTCCGCCTCTTCTGAAAAAATGGCTGGATGACGTTTTCGCTTATGGTTGGGCATATGGCTCAAATAGTGGGGATAAATTAAAGAATCGTAAAGTCGGACTAGCTGTATCTGCCGGAATCCAAAAAGAAGATTATACGGAAGAGGGAAAGTACCACTATACGCTTGAGCATTTATTATCTCCTTTTGAAACGACCTTCCGATACTGTGGCGCGGATTACCGTTCGTTCTATGCGTATTATGGTACAGAAAGTGAGTATTCTATAAGCGATTTGGAAAAAAGCGCACAAGATTATTTGAGTTTTATTGACAATCTCTAAAATAGAAGTTTTATTAAAACATAAAAAAGAAGTATTTCCTTGTTGGGAGATACTTCTTTTGTTTTAAACCAGAATGGGTGGTCTGTTGTTCTCTCCCCAATCGCACATCATATCTAACAATGGGATAAGAGAAAGGCCGCGTTCGGATAGTGAATATTCAACTTTTGGCGGGACTTGGGGATATTCCTTCCGTAGGATTAGGCCATCGGCCTCAAGCTCTTTTAACATAATACTTAGTGTTTTAAAAGAAATGGTACCGATGCTTCGCTTCAGCTCATTATGCCGCAAAATCTTATTTTCAGACAGCCAATACAAAATAATCATTTTGTATTTACCGCCGATCAAAGACAATGTATATCCAAAACCAGTATCTTTTAGCGTCACGCCAGTAGGAACACAGCTTTCAGGCACAAGTTACACTCTCCTTTGGGATGGTACATGATTTAATTATACATACTTTATATATTATAGTTTAATTGAAAATAGGTAGACATGGTAATTTATAAATAAATTTATAATCGATAAGACGGTTTCTTAATTCTTCTTACGTCTAATGTTATGAACTTAATTTGAGGAGGATGAAAGTGGGTTGTTCGGATACAGAGCTGGTAAATAGGGTGTGCAGAGGAGAGGTTGATGCATTCGGTGAACTGATCAGCAAATATGCCAATGCTGTTTACGGGGTAGCTTACGGTAAATTGGGTAATTTCCACACTGCGCAGGATGTTGCACAGGAGGTCTTTGTTAAGACATTCAAGAAGTTGTCCAGCTTAAAGGAACCCGAAAAACTTGGCAGTTGGCTATATGCGGTTACCACAAGGGAATGCATGGATTGGTTCAGGGCTAACAAACACAAGGAAGTGTACGAATTAGCGGAACGAGTAGATGCCCCGCAGCTAGAAAGCACCGAAGATCAATTATTAAAGAAAGAACTTCGTAATGAGGTATGGAACGCTCTGAACACCCTATCCGAAGCTAACCGTACAGTCACAATTCTGTATTACATTGATGGGTATAAGATCAGGGAGATTAGTGATTTCCTTGGTGTATCTGTTGATGCAGTAGAGAGCAGACTTCGCAGATCAAGAACATCATTAAAAAGGGAGATGCTAAGCATGGTAAATGACAATCTCAGCCAGAACAAATTGAACGAGGCGTTTAAGAAGAAGGTTTTTCAGGACGAGAGAATGCCAGAAACGGAGTTCCGGCGTGTGGCTATGGGAGGCAGTGATTTTGACGACAGCGATCTGAATACAACAAGATTTTATAACATTAATCTGGAGGGTTCCAGTTTTGATGATATCAATATGAGCAAGACCTTCTATAATAATATAACTATGCATCTTGCTAAATTTGTTGAGGTTGGATTGTGGGAGATTGAGGTGAGTAATTGTGAACTGGGAGGAGCTCATTTCCACGATATTAAGATGCATGGAGAACCAAACAGGTTCGAAAACTGCGAGTTACAGGGCAGCTCCTTCCTGAACTGTAATCTTTCAAACGTCGACATTAAAGATTGCGATATCTCAGGGCTTAAAATCAACGGGGTGTCCATCGAAGCCCTTTTGGAGAGCTATAATAACAAATAATACTTGTAAGTTGTTTAAATACAAAGGCCATCCTGTTCTCAGGGTGGTCTTTGTTAATTCTTATTATAATTAAACTTTACCGGAATTCTTCCCTGATCCTTTAGTATTATGAAAATGGGATATCCATTTATATACAAAGGGGAATTAAAATGCTGAATGTATTTGATGTTGCCAAGTCACTTTTGATTCATATAGAGAAAGTTTACGCTGAAGAGATTGCAATTGTTGCTTACTACGGGTCATACGCGCAGGGAACTGCGACGAAACGCTCTGACTTGGACTTCTTTTTTATACCAGCCACTTCGAAAGGTTATGACGCAAGTATTCAATTTATTATTGATGGCATAGGCTTTGATTTCTGGCCGATTAGTTGGGAACGTGCGGAGAGGATGACCTCGTTTCAAGAAGATAAAACTACGATTATCACGGATTGTAAGCTTCTGTATACCCGTTCGGATGAAGATCGTGAGAGATTCATGAAGCTGCGAGAGACTACCTCTGCGTTGCAGGCCTCGGAGAATGCTCAAAAAATGATAGAGAAGGCTGAAGCCGAGCTCCGTGATGTTTATGTGCATTTATATAAGCTGACCCGTGCTAGCGAGTCTGGCTCTCTAACGTTCTATAGAACAGAGTCACACGGTATTTTAACAAAGATCTTCCTAAGCCTTGCCCTGTTAAATGGGACGTATTACTCAAAGGGCTTTGGTAAAAACATGGAACAAATATTAAGTCTTCAGATCAAGCCGGTGCGCTTGGAATCTTATATAGAAACGATTACACAAAGCGACGTGAACGCCCGTATTCTTGAGGCATGTGAAGAACTCGTGGCAGATACACTTGAGCTAATCATGGCGCAAAGGGAACAGCACTACAGCAACCCTGATTACTCTGGTAGAATGAAAGGCTTTTATGAAGAGGAAAAGGGCGTTCTGGACAAAATCATTACCGCATGTGAAAGAAACGATTTCGATACCGCATTTTTCGCTGCTGTCCATGTACAGGATTCGATCGCTGCCTTTTTGTTTTACGCTGAAACCGGGCACTGGCCTAGCGACTATACCACTGATTTTAAATACCAGGAGCAATACAGACAATTGGGATTCCCCGATCTGGTATTACTTCTTCATTCACAAGATCTATCGCAGCTACAAGCAGCTACTGAACGTTTAAGCTCTATGTTAGAGGACTATCTCCGAAGCAAAGGGGTCGAAATCAACCGTTTTGCGAACATTGAGCAGTTTGTAGCGTTTCTTCAAGAGAAGGAAGCAGGCGCTCCGGTTACCTATTCTTTCGATGAGGTTACCTTTCAGCTTCAAGAACAGCACGATTTTGAATGGCTGCGCTCTCTAGGTAAAGTGTTCTGTGTATTTGATCAACAAGATTCAGGGAATATCTGTTTCGGGGTGGAGAAGGATGGAGCGAAGAAATTCGTTAAGTATGCAGGAGCGAGGCCGCTGGATTTTTCAGGGAATCCTCAAGAGGCTGTGTCGCGGTTAGTTGCAGCTATTCCGTTGTATAACGTTTTAAATCATCCGTATCTTATTCAGATCAAGGATCATTTCCGTACCGATAACGGATACGCAGCAGTATTTGAATGGTTCGAAGGTGAATGTCTTCATTCGCATTGGTCCTTCGCAGGTGAAGCCAAACATAATCATCCTGACTCGCCATTTTATAAATACAAGCATTTGCCCCTTGAAAAGCGTCTGGAATCTCTGAATGCCATGTTTGAATTTCATACTTTTGTTGAAGCACAAGGATATGTCGCCGTTGATTTCTACGATGGAAGTATCTTATACGATTTTTCACACGATATAACTAAAATATGTGACATTGATTTCTACAGAAAAGCCCCTGCTGTAAATGACATGGGGGAGAATTTCTGGGGTGCCACAAGATCAAAAGCGCCTGAAGAGTTTATATTAGGTGCGCCTATCGATGCACAGACCAATGTTTTCACCATGGGCGCTATTGCCTTTGGTTTGTTAGGAGGCGAAATGGATCACGCTTTCTCTAAATGGGAAGCAGGGAGGCCGCTCTACGAAGTAGCACTGCGAGCAGTTAGTGAAGATCGAGAATTAAGGTACGATAATGTCAGCACGTTCAAACGCTTCTGGGATGAAGCAAAGGGCTTGTAAATTGCCATGATGGAACACCATTTTTGCTAAATAGCTTTGCTTAAATACACTCAAGGAGGTAGATAAGATGATAGAACTATCTGATGAGGAGTACACTCGCGTTCTGCCACTGCTGAAGAATCAAGCCTATGAACCTGTGTTTGCGTATTCCGTAATTGATCATAATCAGTCTGGAAAAGTGTTTGTGGATCACCGTGAGAATCCTGCCTCTTGTCTTGTCATCCATTCGTATGGACAGTATCTTTTGGCCGGGAGCGGCAGCGATGAGCGCTTTATGAACGATGTAGTTGAATATTTACTCAATGAACAGAACCATTCAACTTACTATGATCTTTATGTTACAACGCCGGAACTGCTAATTCTAATTAACGAAAGGCTGGCGGGGAGGACTGTTTTGTTGCACCGATCTTCTTTTACATTCGATCCATCCCGATTCCAGAATCTTAAAACTACTCTACAAGCATTGCCCGAGTATTATGTAATGAAATCAATGGATGACACGCTGTTCAACAAATATCGAAATGAAATGGACTCTTCCTATGACTCGCTATGGAATTCGTCCCAACATTTTATGGAGCGAGGATTTGGTTATTGCATAATGATGAATGATCATTTCGCTAGCGTGTGCAATTCGTTTTTTGTAGGTGGAGGGTATGCGGATATTGATATCGTAACGGTGGATGAATACCAGAAGCGAGGGTTAGCAACACTTACAGGTGCAGCATATATCGAGCATTGTTTGAAGCATGATGTAGTGCCAAACTATAATTGCGACGCAGGCAATCAACGTTCGATTCAGTTAGCGACAAAATTAGGATTTGTAAGAAATCATGATTTTCCAATGTTATGGTGGCATCAGGACGAGAGAATCATTAGCGACTATTTGGAGAAATTCAATTATTCAAAGCAATAGGAAATCCTGAAACCTAACGCTGTGGAGGTACGATGAAAAATAATATTGCTTTAACCAATGAGCTACTTGAGATAGCGGCCCAACTTTTTAACACGAGCAGCAATGAGCTCTCTTATATAGGAGGCAGTCAGAATATCGTCTACGAGTATGAGCGGGAGGGAGCAAGCTTTATTCTGAGATTCACGCCAAGCGCCAATCGTTCAGAGAGTTTGGTCCAAAGTGAACTGGATTGGATGATGTTCCTCGCAAATGCAGGGATTGCAGTCTCCTTACCTACTCTTTCGAATAAGGGACGATGGACGGAGGTCATTCATTTTCTGGGTGGGTATTACACTTGCGTGTCTTTTGAAAAAGCTCAGGGAAAAAAGGTTGAGTATCCGGATTGTCTTCAGCATGATGAGCTGCACGAGCAACTGGGACGGCTTACAGGAAGGCTACATGCTTTGTCCAAAACGTATCGTCCCCAAGAGGGGATTGTCAAAAGACAGGACTGAAGCCAAAATTGGTTCCTGAAAAATATTGTATAGCTTCCTCACTTTTTGATTTTGATGAAGCCCAGTACAGTTGGTTTGTAGAGGATATAACGATACAGCTGTATTATTTGGTATATGTTTATGGCGGTGATGAGGGGCAGGTTTACCGTGAAGAGCAAACCCGCCGATTCATGAGTCACTTTATGAAGGGTTATCGCTTAGAGCATACATTAGATGAACGTCGATCTCCGCTAACAATCATATTCCCGTATCAACAGCAAAAATTCCAGGTACCATACTTATAAATCGGTCAAAATGATCTGCGGCGTACTCGCCCCAGGGAGCTTCAAACCAGGAATAGCCTGTGATGAGGTGAATCTTATGTTCACGAACAGCTTGTAGCCTGTTCCAGGCATCTGACCCTAAGAGCTTGGTCCATAGTGTTTGGGAGACGGGATCTTCATTGAGATGTACGATAATCCGGTTTGCGCTGAAACTCTGAAGTTCATGGGCTTCTATGGGCTTTTTCCAATCAAATTCAGCGACGGCTGGCGGCATGGAGAACCGAAGATCGTCGTAGAACACGGTGCCTGCGCTTTTTCCCCATACATATAATTGGTCACCACTTATGAGCACAACGAGCAGTGAATCTTGGCCTATCATCGGCTGTAATTGCTCTCGTATCGCTACTGCTTTGCGATCATAATGGCTTAGCCATTTCAGGGCCACGTTCGTTCTCCCCAGAAATTCTGCGATAAGGCACAGGTGCTGGCGCCAGCTTGCTCCAGAAGGCAGGAGCAGTAATGGTGCAATTCCTTCAAGTCTGACCTGCTCCTCTGGAGGGATTAAGCTGTCCATACCGATGATATAGTGAGGTTTAGCTTGCTTCAAAGCTTCCCAGTTAAAATTATATTGATGGCTTAATGGAACCTTCACTTCGTATTTATATTTGATTCTATAGTAATCTGTCCAGTAATGATCAATCGGTGCGGCAAAAGGGATGATCTGCAGCGCAAGCAACTGACCGAAGTTGATCCAGCTGTAGGCGGCGACTCTGCACTTCTGATTGCGCTGGTAAACTGCGGGAGCAAGTCCTGTTTGTTTTTTGAAAAGACTGCTAAAATAGGTTTCGCTCTTATAGCCTATTTGATAAGCGATGCTACTGATAGAGGGAGAGTCAGGATTGTCTAGTAGCCGTTTGGCTTCCATAAGCCGCAGGTCCGTTCTGTATTCCATCACCCCTCTGCCATAACGCTCTTTAAATAATCGCATGAAATGGAACCGGCTCAATCCGGCTATTCCCGCCAGGCTGTCTATCGTGATGTCGCTCTGATAATGCCGTTCAAGCTCTAGACGGGCACTTTCCAGTGCAAGGGCAGTCTGTTGCTCCTGATAACCAAGTACAAGACTGAGCAGCTCCAGAAGTCCGGCTTCACAGCGAAGCTGAGCGGAGGGAGAGTTCTTATTGCTCCAATGGGTTTTGATGATGTCGTACAGATGGGTGACCGCCGAAGACGGGCTAATCATCGCTTCCCCGTGAAAAGGAAAAGTAACGTCTGTTCGAGTGCTCTTACTGGTTTCTTTTTCTAGCGGAAGCGTTTGGACTTGAAAATATAGCAGCAGGAGTTCCAGCTCACTGCCAGAATAATTAGTTACTTCGACCAACTGGCCAGGTGTACATACAAATAAGGAGCTTGCGTGAATAGGGTGAAAATGTCCATCAATCACTAAACGTCCACGATCCGATGAGGAGAGCAGCAGTACATGCGACTCAGTCTCTAAGAATTTTCGTTCAGGCCAATGCGGGCTTGAGTGGTCCTTGATGCATACGACATCCAGCAGCTTGTAATAAAAGTGACCCGCAGCAAAATGCTGCAGGTCGAGGCTATTCCTATTATTCATGGATATACCGTACAATATCGTCGATGACTAAGCCGTTTGCAATAGGGTTGGCATTGAACCAATGCCCGGAGTCCACTGCAAACACATTGCCAGATTTGACAGCAGGCAATTCCTGCCACAGCGGATTGTCTTCAGGTGGCTTAGCTCGTCCTTCACCGGAGAGTACGAAGATATAGTCCACTTCTTTCAGCTGTGGAAGTGTTTCAAGTGAGTAAGTCTCATAACTTCCGTTAATTAGGCTAGGTGCTTTAAAGCCGAAGGAATCATATAGCATAGCTCCTCCGAAGAAGCCTGGGCCGAACAGGTTATAACCTTTTTCATCTCCGCCTTGGAGCAAAATTGCTGTTTTGTCAGTGAGTGTATCTCCCAGTTGTTTTTTCGCATCGCTAAGTTTTTTGTCATAGTCAGCCAGCGCTTGGTTCGCCGCATCCTCTTTGCCTAATAAGGCACCTAGCTTCTGAAGATTGCCTCTCCAATCGCTATCGTTATCGGAAAGCACGAAGGTTGGTGCAATCTTGGCAAATTGCTCATAATCGCCGTTTCGGAGATAAGAGGGTGAGAGGAAAATAATGAGGTCGGGATTGTAGGACAGTGTCTCTTCTGATTTAAGCCCTCCATCCACATTCAGTACTGGCACATCACCAAGCTTGTCCTGTAAGTAATGTTGAGGAGCACCTTTATAGCCCCATTGAGCGACTGGTTTCATGCCGAGTGCAGTAAGAGGGTCTTCCAGGAATGAAGCAATGATTCGCTGCGGATGATTAGGTACTTTCACTTCATTACCCAGGGCATCTGTTAACAAGCGATATCCATCCTCATTAGAAGCAGTGTTGGCTGACTCCGATTGGGCCGAAGGAGACGGTGCAGAAGTAGAAGTGGACTGACCATCGTTGGAATTTCCGCAAGCGCTCAGTACACTGACGATTAAAATAGTAACGATTAAATACATGAAACGGTTCTTCGATGTCATTTTGTAGATACCCCTTATCATGAGATTGATTATCATTATCTTTTAACAGTATAGAGGGAGGCCGGACGTTTGTGAATAACCGATAATGCTCTCTTCTATAGAAGGACAGCACAATGACTGTATGTTCTACAACCCTGTGGGGCGCCACTTCTTCCCGAAATCATCTCTGGGAGTTGACATGCCATCATCATTCTGTCATACTTCTGTTAAATGAATAGCGCCTTTAATTCAGTCCCGTGAGGCTGGCAAGGTAACGTGAATCGAGGTTCGCGACTCTTAAGAGGGTATCCGTATAATTATACGGGGGTCTTTTTATGCGCGCGGCCATCATCTTCTTCATCTGCGGAGTTCACTCCTTGCCTGTTTCAGGCAAGGAGTTTTTTGTTTTCCAAGGAACTTGAAGTGGCGTACAAGCAGAGAGGATGACAATCATGGTTACTGAAAAAAACGTCATTATGGATGAAACGGCGATTCGCCGGGCGTTATCACGAATTGCACATGAGATTTTGGAGAAGAACAAAGGTATTGAGAACTGCTTATTAGTCGGCATTCGCACCCGTGGTGTGTATCTGGCCCGCCGGATTGCAGAGCGGATCAAGGAGATTGAAGGAGTAGCCATTCCTTACGGCGAGCTGGATATCACCCATTACCGTGATGACCGTAGTGATGAGGGCGAGAGCAGTAGTGAAGCGGGCGCCTCGGCGGTAGTGAGCAGCAATCTGATGTTGAATGCGGACAGCACAGGCATCCACGATCAAAAAGTTATTCTGTGCGATGATGTACTCTACACCGGACGGACGATCCGCGCGGCGATGGATGCCCTGATGGACTGCGGAAGGCCGCGAATGATTCAACTTGCGGTCCTTGCGGATCGCGGTCACCGTGAGCTACCCATCCGCCCAGACTATATCGGCAAGAACGTACCTACCTCCAAACATGAGCAAATCGAAGTGGCGCTGAAGGAATATGACGGTAAAGACGAAGTGTCCATTATTTCGCAATGGGAGGAAAAATAATCATGATGACAGCAACCAAGGTGAAGGAACGCAGCTTGCTCGGCTTAAAAGATCTGGATCGGTCAGAGATCGAACAACTGCTGGAGAGAACGGCCCATTGGGATAGTCAGAGTCAGAAATTAACACCCGTTCTGGAATCGCGGTTTGTGTCCAATATGTTTTTTGAGAATAGCACGCGTACCCGCTTCTCATTCGAAATGGCTGAGAAGCGCCTCGGTGCACAAGTATTGAACTTCACGGCTGCTGCTTCCAGTGTGGAAAAAGGCGAGTCGATCTACGACACGGTACGGACACTGGAGTCGATGGGCATTGATGCCGGAGTAATCCGGCTCAAGCCGGCGGGTGTGTTAGCGCAGCTTGCCGAGAAAGTATCCGTCCCATTAATCAACGCGGGTGATGGTAACAACGAACATCCGACACAAGCACTGCTGGATATGTATACGATGACCAAACACTTCGGCAGTCTGAAAGGCCTGAAAGTGTCGATCATCGGAGACATCCTGCACAGCCGTGTAGCTCGCTCCAACCTCTGGGGATTGACCAAGATGGGGGCACAGGTGCAGTTCTGCGCACCAGAGAATATGAAGGCTCCCGAGCTTGCGGCTTACGCGCCATATGTTTCCATGGAAGAGGCGATGCAAGCTGATGTTGTGATGATGCTGCGGGTACAGCTCGAGCGTCATGCTAGCGGAATTCTGCAGTCGGCAGAAGAATACCGCCTACAGTTCGGCCTGACCGAAGAACGCGCTTCGAAGCTCAGTGCAAGCACGATTATCATGCACCCAGCACCGGTGAACCGGAACGTTGAGATTGATGATGCAGTGGTAGAATGCAGCCAGTCGCGCATCTTCCCGCAAATGTCGAACGGGGTGCCGGTACGGATGGCTGTCCTCGAAAGAGCGCTTCTCTAAAAAAGCTGACATTTACTAATTAATAAATATACACAATCATGAATTTTTATTATATAATAACGGGGAAGCTTGCAGCAGTGGTCTGCGGGCACAAAAGGAGAATCATGACAGTGATCATTAAAAACGCCAGCGTATTGAATAAAGAAGGCCAGCCGGAACGAAAAACTATTGTGATTGAGAATGGAGTCATCGCCGCAATTTTGAATGGCAGTGAAGAACCAGCCGGAACCGCCGAGGTTATTGATGCAGAAGGTAAGCTGCTGACTCCTGGTCTGATCGACATGCACGTGCACCTGCGCGAGCCGGGCTTTGAACATAAGGAAACGATTGAAACTGGCAGCCGTTCGGCAGTCAAGGGCGGTTTTACCACCATCGCCTGCATGCCGAATACTCGTCCAGTTACGGATACCCCTGAAGTGGTGCAGCTTGTGAAAGACAAAGCCAGCGAAGCTGGACTGGCGAAGGTTCTGCCGTATGCAGCCATTACGAAGAATGAGTTGGGACGGGAACTGACGGATTTCACTGCACTGAAAGCAGCCGGTGCTATCGGGTTCACCGATGATGGAGTCGGCGTGCAAAGCGCACAGATGATGAAAGATGCTATGAAGCTCGCCGCTGGACTGGATATGCCGGTCATCGCCCACTGCGAAGATAACTCGCTGGTGGAAGGCGGATGTGTATCTGAAGGAACGTTCGCGCAGAAGCACGGCCTGATCGGCATTCCGAATGAGTCGGAAGCGATCCATGTGGGCCGCGACATTTTGCTCGCAGAAGCTACAGGGGTTCACTATCATGTCTGCCACGTCAGCACTGAGCAATCGGTACGCCTCATTCGTCAAGCGAAGGAGATTGGAATTAAGGTGACCGCTGAGGTTTGCCCGCACCATCTGCTGCTGTCGGAAGAGGATATTCCGGGGCTTGATGCCAACTGGAAAATGAACCCGCCGCTGCGCTCGCGCCGCGATGTTGAAGCTTGTATCGAAGGTCTGCTGGACGGAACGCTCGATATGATCGTTACCGACCACGCGCCGCACAGTGAAGAAGAGAAAGCCAAGGGCATGCAGCTTGCGCCATTTGGTATCGTCGGATTTGAAACAGCCTTCCCGCTGCTTTACACCGCTTTTGTAGCTACTGGCAAATGGGATCTGTCGCTGCTGGTACAGCGTATGACTGCTGATCCGGCTCGCGTCTTCCGGTTGAACACAGGTGTGCTGGAGATCGGAGCGCCTGCAGATTTGACACTGATCGATCTGGAGCAAGAGAAGGAAGTGAATCCGGCGGATTTTGCCACTAAGGGACGGAACACCCCATTCACAGGATGGAAGCTGAAAGGCTGGCCGGTTAGCACTTGGGTTGACGGTAAGCTGGTATGGAATAATCGTGGCTAATAACGGACTTTTATAATAGAAACAACAAGAAGGAGTGGAAGGGAATGCAGGCAAGATTGCTTCTGCAGGATGGCACGTTGTTTACGGGCACCGCATTTGGCGCCGAGGGCGAAAAGACAGGTGAGGTTGTATTTAACACGGGGATTACGGGATATCAAGAGGTTCTGTCGGACCCGTCCTATTGCGGACAGATCGTAACGATGACCTACCCGCTGATCGGGAACTACGGGATTACACGCGATGATTTCGAATCCGCACGTCCATTCGTGCACGGGTTTGTGGTTCGCCGTCATGAGACGGTACCAAGCAACTGGCGGGCAGAATACAGCGTAGACGATCTGCTGAAGGAATATGGCATTCCCGGCATCAGCGGGATTGACACCCGGATGCTGACTCGCATCATCCGCCACTATGGAACGATGAAGGCGATTCTGACCACTTCCAACAAACGTGTGGAAGAACTGATGGAAATGATGGGCGATACCACGATTGAAGAATTGCGTAATCAAGTCGCTCGCACCTCGACACCGAACACGTACATCAGCCCTGGCAACAAGGAAAGAATTGTACTGGTCGATTACGGTGCAAAAACAGGTATTCTGCGCGAGCTGAACAACCGCGGTTGTGACGTAGTTGTCGTACCGCATGATGTGACTGCAGATGAGATTCGTCGCCTGAACCCGGATGGCATCCAGCTGTCCAATGGCCCTGGAGACCCTAAGGATGTACCTTACGCGGTACAAACGATCTCCGAGCTGCTCGGCGAATATCCAATCTTCGGCATCTGCCTGGGTCACCAATTGTTCGCACTGGCTTGCGGCGCAGACACCGAGAAGCTGAAGTTCGGTCACCGCGGCGGCAACCATCCGGTAAAAGAACTGGAGAGCGGACGCTGCTTCATTACTTCGCAGAACCATGGTTACACCGTTAACGAGGACTCCATCCAGAGTACAGAGCTGGAAGTTACACACATCAATAATAACGACAAGACCGTTGAAGGTCTCAAACATAAACGCTACCCTGCTTTCTCGGTGCAATATCACCCGGAAGCAGCGCCAGGACCGCATGATAGCAGTTACCTGTTCGACCGTTTCCTGCAAATGATTGCAGAGCATAAGGCAGGTAAGCCGGTCAACCCGCGCCAGGCACAGCTTGCAGCCAACGCCAGAATCACGGCGCCGCAGCCTACGCCCCAGCTTGAAGCCGTGAAAGGAGCAAGATAAAATGCCTAAGAATGAGAAGCTTAAAAAGATCCTGGTGATCGGCTCCGGTCCGATCGTCATCGGCCAAGCAGCCGAGTTCGACTATGCAGGCACACAGGCCTGCCAAGCCCTGAAAGAAGAAGGCGTCGAGGTCGTGCTGATCAACAGCAACCCGGCGACGATTATGACCGATACCAATATGGCTGACAAAGTCTACATTGAACCAATTACCCTGGAATTCGTGACCGGCATTATCCGTCAAGAGCGTCCAGACGGATTGCTGCCGACACTCGGTGGCCAGACAGGTCTGAACATGGCGGTAGAACTGGCTCGTGCGGGTGTTCTGAAGCAAGAGAATGTGAAGCTGCTCGGAACGCAACTGCACTCCATCGAAAAAGCTGAGGACCGTGACCTGTTCCGCGAACTGATGCGTGAATTGGAACAACCGGTACCGGAGAGCACCATCATCACCACACTGGAGGAAGCATTGAGCTTCGCCGATGAGATCGGCTATCCGCTGATTGTCCGTCCTGCCTACACTTTGGGTGGTACAGGCGGCGGTATCTGTGATAACGAAGAGGAACTGCGTGAGACCGTTAAGGCGGGTATCCGTTACAGCCCGATCGGACAATGTCTGGTTGAGAAGAGCATCGCCGGTATGAAAGAAGTCGAATACGAGGTTATGCGTGATGCCAATGACAACTGTATCGTAGTCTGCAACATGGAGAACTTCGATCCAGTAGGTGTGCATACCGGAGACAGTATCGTTGTGGCGCCAAGCCAAACACTGTCCGACCGTGAATACCAAATGCTGCGTAGCGCGTCGCTCAAGATTATCCGTGCGCTGAACATCGAAGGCGGCTGTAACGTACAGTTCGCGCTTGATCCGCAAAGCTATCAATACTATGTAATTGAAGTGAATCCGCGTGTTAGCCGCTCTTCGGCGCTGGCTTCCAAGGCAACCGGTTATCCGATTGCCAAGATGGCGGCTAAGATTGCATTGGGCTATACCCTGGATGAGATCGTCAATCCGGTTACCGGCCAGACTTATGCTTGCTTCGAGCCAACTCTTGACTATATCGTGAGCAAAATCCCACGCTGGCCGTTCGACAAGTTCACGTCGGCTAACCGCAAGCTGGGCACACAGATGAAAGCGACCGGTGAGGTTATGGCTATCGGCCGTACCTTCGAAGAGTCCATTCATAAAGCGGTTCGTTCCTTGGAGATCGGTGTTCACCGCTTCCGTCTGCCAGGTGCAGAGAAGCTGGAAGAACAGGTCCTGAGAGATCGGTTGGCAAAAGCCGATGATGAGCGTCTGTTCCTGATCGCTGAGGCATTCCGCCGCGGCTACGGACTGCAAGAGGTTCAGGATATCACTAACGTAGACTGGTGGTTCCTCTCCAAGATTGAAGGATTGGTGAGCTTCGAGAACGTGATTCGCGGGGAAGAGAGCCTGACAGCGGAAACGTTGTATGAAGCCAAACGCTTCGGCTTTACCGACCGGGCGATCGCCGAGATTCGTGCTGAAGGCGACCCTAACGGCAAGCAAACGAAGGAATCCGAGGTGCGGGCATTGCGTCTTGCTCAGGGACTGAAGCCGGTGTTCAAGATGGTAGATACTTGTGCGGCCGAGTTTGAGGCTTCCACACCTTACTACTACTCCACCTATGAGACTGAGAACGAAGTGACGCCTTCCGACAAGCAGAAGGTAATCGTGCTCGGTTCTGGTCCGATCCGTATCGGACAAGGGATTGAATTCGACTACTCTACCGTACACGCGGTATGGGCGATTCAGAAGGCTGGCTACGAAGCCGTAATTATCAATAACAATCCGGAGACCGTATCTACAGACTTCAACACATCGGACCGGTTGTATTTTGAACCGTTGTTCTTTGAAGATGTTATGAACGTGGTAGAGCAGGAGAATCCGATCGGGGTCATCGTACAGTTCGGTGGACAGACGGCGATCAACCTTGCGGCACCGCTGAGTGCTGCCGGGGTAAATATCCTCGGAACAAGTCTGGAAAGCATTGACGAAGCCGAGAACCGCAAGAAGTTCGAAGCATTGCTCTCTCGTCTTGATATTGCACAGCCGAAGGGTAAGACGGTTACGACTGTTGATCAAGCTGTTGAAACTGCACAGTCGCTGGGGTATCCGGTATTGGTTCGCCCGTCTTACGTACTTGGCGGACGCGCGATGGAGATCGTCTACAACGATACTGAGCTGCTGAGCTACATGGTGGAAGCCGTGAAGGTGAATCCGGAGCATCCAGTTCTGATCGACCGTTACATGCTGGGTAAAGAAGTTGAGGTTGACGCGATTTGTGATGGTGAGACAGTAGTCATTCCAGGGATCATGGAACATGTTGAGCGTGCAGGCGTCCACTCCGGCGACTCCATCGCTGTGTATCCACCACAATATCTGGATGAAGGCTTGAAGTCGAAGATCACTGAGATCACAATCAAGATTGCCAAAGAACTGAAGACTGTGGGCCTCGTCAATATCCAGTTCGTTATCTATAAAGATGAAGTGTATGTCATTGAGGTGAATCCGCGCTCCTCGCGTACGGTTCCTTTCTTAAGCAAAGTGACAGGCATTCCGATGGCTCACCTGGCTACTAAGGTCATTCTGGGTGGCAAGCTCAAGGAAGAGGGCTACCAAGACGGACTGTGGCCGGAAAGCGATTATGTATCGGTAAAAGTACCGGTCTTCTCGTTCGCCAAGCTGCGCCGCGTTGAGCCTACCCTGGGACCTGAGATGAAATCGACGGGTGAGGTTATGGGCCGCGACAAGTTGTATGCCAAAGCCCTGTACAAAGGCCTCATCGGTGCGGGTATGAAGATCCCAGCCACGGGAGCAATCATTGTCACCGTAGCGGATAAAGATAAAGCAGAAGCGGTAGAACTGATGAAGGGCTTCGATGGCATGGGCTACAAAATTATCGCTACTGGCGGTACGGCTACAGCGCTTGAAGAAGCGGGGCTGAATGTTATGAACGTCAACAAGCTCGGCGAAGGCGAACCGAACATCATCGACCTGATCCGCAGCGGGCAAGCCAACTTTGTCTTCAACACCCTGACTAAGGGCAAAACACCAGAGCGTGACGGATTCCGCATCCGCCGTGAAGCGGTAGAGAACGGCGTGGTCTGCATGACCTCGCTCGATACAGTAGCGGCGCTGCTGAGAATGCTGCAGACCATTAACTTCTCGTCGCAGTCCATGCCTGCATTTGTCGGTCAATAAAGAACTGAATAAACAGCATTGAACGTGCTACAGGGACGGTTTGCGGAGGATTCGCAGACCGTCCCGCCATGACCGGGCCTTGAAGTAGCTACAATGCGGTCCTCGTGGATAAGGTGAAACTGGATAGGAGCGGTGGTTATGGCTTATGAAAAAGAGCAAGAGGTGAAGCCAGGACAAGATGCTGCGTGGTCAGACATGGCCAAGCGGTTGATGATTGCCCTGGATTACCCGGATGTAGACAGTGCAAGACTGCTTATGGAGAAGCTGGAAGGCATTCCATGTTATATGAAAGTCGGCATGCAGTTGTTCTATGCGGCAGGACCGGAGTTCGTACGAGAGCTGAAAGGCCGGGGCTACTCTGTATTTCTGGATGTCAAAATGCATGATATCCCGAACACAGTAAAAGGCGGAGCAGGCAGCATCACAAGGCTGGGCGCTGATATGTTCAACGTGCATGCCGGAGGCGGTAAGGCGATGATGGCTGCAGCTCGTGAGGGGGCAGCCGCTGCGGTTAGCGCTAATCCAGAGCTTGATATGCCCGTAATTATTGCGGTGACCCAACTGACCAGTACGAGCCAGGAAGTTATGAACGAGGAGATTGGCATTCCAGGTGTTGTTGGCGATACAGTAGTGCATTACGCCAAGCTGGCTGCGGAAGCAGGCCTTGATGGCGTTGTAGCATCCCCGCAGGAGTCAGCAGCTATTGCATCTGCCTGCGGCCCAGATTTTCGCACAGTGACCCCTGGCATCCGGCCAGCTGGGTCATCCATGGATGATCAGACGAGAGTCCTGACACCGGGACAAGCGATCCGGCAGGGCAGCCACTATCTCGTAATCGGTCGGCCGATAACAGCAGCATCTGATCCGCGTCAAGCAGCACTAACAATTATTGAGGAGATGATTCAAGCGTGAGCCAATTTTCAAATAAAAGTGAACAAGTCGCTTCGTATTTGCTGGAGATCGGTGCGGTAAACCTGCGCCCGCAGGAGCCTTTTACCTGGACTTCAGGCATTAAGTCACCTATCTACTGTGATAACCGTCTGACCTTATCGTATCCAGAAGTTCGTAACTATATCGCCGATGCTTTTGCCGAGCTGATTAAGAGCCGTTACCCGGACGCTGAGGTGATTGCCGGAACAGCAACAGCCGGTATCCCGCACGCGGCTTGGGTAGCTGACAAGCTGAATCTGCCTATGGCATATATCCGCGACAAAGCTAAAGGCCACGGCAAGCAGAACCAGATCGAGGGTCTGATTGCTCCCGGGCAGAAGGTTATCGTCATCGAGGACCTGATCTCCACTGGTGGCAGCTCCATTAAGGCTGCTCAGGCGGTTCAGGAGGCCGGTGGCGTGCCACTGGCGGTGCTGGCTATTTTCAGCTATGAGCTAGACCGAGCCACACAAGCGTTCACCGCTGCAGAGATCCCGCTGCAGAGCTTGTCCAATTACACCACGTTGATTGATGTCGCACTGTCTCAGAGTAAAATTGCTGCAAGTGATGTGGATCTTCTGCATTCCTGGAGAAAAGATCCTGCGTCCTTCGGAGTATAAAGCATACTTAAAGTCCCTCGCCTTGGTGCGCAGGGACTTTTTTTAAAATAGAAGAATTTATATGTTTCCGCTATAAGTCATCCTTATATTTCTCACTGAAACGGATACCGTCTCTTAGCGGACGGCGAAACCGTTTCTATTTGTTCCAAATTAAGGTGATTCTATTAAGGATTCGTTGTCTAACTTTAAATTTGCTGTAACTTTTCCCTATGCTATAAGCCTATATAATACATAAAGAAGGAATGGATGATTACTCCAGTAATCAGGGTCTAAGTATGTTTAAGTACGTTCAGGAGGGGTATCTAGTGAAATTTAATATGAATACAATTAACAAGAAACGAAAGTCGATTCGTCGGGTGAGCCTTGGCCTCTGCGCGGCATTGCTGCTACCTTTGGCGTCATCAAGCTTACATACAGCGTGGGCGGAGCCGGGGAAAGATCAAGTTCAGCAGAAAGAGCGAGTGCTACGGATCGGCAGCTTGTGGAGTGGAGAAGACGATACTTATTTTCGTCAACAGTTTACAGATCTGTATGAAATGAAGCACCCAGAAGTCAAGCTTGAGATTGTGCCTGCTATAGACAGCGCTGACCTCCGTTTCACTCCTGGTTCACAGGCAGGCGCCGAAGGCAACCTGGAGAGCTTTCGCAAGCTTATGGGCGGAGATAAACCTGTAGATGTGATTGTTGGGGACAGTAAGCTCATTAAGAGCCTGAGAGATCATAATATGCTTAAGCCGCTTCAGCCACTGATTGACCGTGACCACTATGATATTAGCAATATGGCTCCGACTATGCTGGATGGTATCCGCGAGTTGGGCGATGGCAATCTGTTTGCTTTGGCACCAACCTTTAACTCCAGTGCTTTGTATTATAATAAAGCTATTTTTGATAAAGCCGGATTGCCTTATCCAACGAATGGAATGACTTGGGATGAAGTCTTTACACTTGCCGCGAAGGTTGTTAATGCTTCCAAGATGACCAAGGTGTCGGGTCATCCCGACAGCGGTATCTACGGATTCTCCATGAGCCGTTATTCCAGCGATCCCTTCTGGGATATGCTGAGCTATATATCGCCGCTACAGCTGACCATGTACGATAACAAAGGCGAGAAGATGACCGTCAACAATCAGCAGTGGAAAAAAGCATGGACTACTTATAGTGAACTTGTGCATAAGGGGATCATTCCCGGGCTAGGCAGTACTCAGTCTGTCGGTAACCCTGAGAGCAATGGATTCAATCCACTTGAGGGAGAGCTGTTCGCGACAGGCAAGGCTGCTATGGTCATCGGGGAGTATGGCTATTTGAAGGAATTGGCGGATATTGAGCGAAATGCGGCCCAAATTCCCAACTACAAGCTGGTGAATTGGGGCATTGTGAGTGTCCCTTCGTTTGCGGAGAAGCCAGGGGTGTCATCTGGCACTTGGCTCGGTAATATGATGGCGATCAGCGCTAATGCTTCCAATCAAGAGGATGCCTGGGACCTGATCAAGTTCGTTAACAGTAACGAGGTGGCGAAAATCAAAGCCCATAACTCTTACGAACTGACGTCCCGTAAAGACTACATTACTTCCAGTCAGCCAGGTCTGGATTTGCAGGCCTTTTATACACAGAAGCCACTTCCTGCCGGTGATCCCGCTATGGATCAACTGGAGGCGCAGAAGCCGGGGATTACCCAAATTAGCGATGCCGGTCGACAATTGTTCATCGAAGTGTATAACGGCCGCCAATCCGTAGATCGAGCTCTGAAAACTTGGGAGTCTCAGGGCAACAAGATGCTTGAGAAGCTGAGAAAATCGCCCTCGTCCACCTTCGATCTGGAGGATGGCTGGATTACGCAAGGTGCTGTAAGGAATTAATCTGTAGTTATTCCAAATAAAAGCTTTAAAGCCGCCGGGGGTCCCGGCGGCTTATTTTATGAAAACTGGGTATGATAAGCTCATGAAGGAATCCCATTATTATGCCGACAAAGGAGTCGAATACATCATGAACTGGATATACTTCGCCAAGCTGTTCCGGACCCGGTTTCAGGCTGGATGTCTGGCCAAACGATTAGAGCAAGACGGATGGATCTACGGTTATCATGATCCGCGTTTCGTGGAAATTTACCGCTCCCGCAAGGGAAAGTACGGGGTGCGTTTCCTCCCTTGAGAAGTTTTTCTAAATTCTCTTGACTTATAGGTGCTATATAATGTATATTAATTATTGTCGCTGTTTGAATTTAATGACTGACGCGGGGTGGAGCAGCCCGGTAGCTCGTCGGGCTCATAACCCGAAGGCCGCAGGTTCAAATCCTGCCCCCGCAACCAATCTTATTCATCCTCAGCACTCCTAAATACGGATATTTTAGATCCGGGCCCTTAGCTCAGTTGGTTAGAGCGGTCGGCTCATAACCGATTGGTCGGGGGTTCGAGTCCCTCAGGGCCCACTTCGCCAAAACCCTTACATTGTAAGGGTTTTTTGCTGTTTATTTATAAGTTTTGCATAACTAAAAAAGGCTTAGTAATAATGTTGATCTAATAGTAAAGCATCACATTTTTCCTCGAAGAAATATAGATGCCTGTTGCGTATGTGGTAAAATATAACTATTGGAAAGGTGGTGATTCATATGTTGGAAAGAGAAAAAAAAATTTCTGGCGTGCTTACCTGGATAGGGATTGTTATTATAGCAGCAGGGTTTATTCTTGGTTTGATGTTTGGGAGAGAGAATGTGGGCCTATATAGTGAGACATATGAACAACTGTGGTCTTTGACCCTGTTATATTGGGCTGCGGGTCTTGTTTCGGGGATGTTTTTCATCGGTTTATCCGAGATCATAGAACAATTACATAAAATTAATTCAAAATTAGGAAAAGAGCCAGAGAAAGACGAGCTACGTTTATTAAGCGATTAATCGGGCCCTGGCAACTCATTTAATTTCATTTACTGAGGTGCCAGAGTTGCACAGAATCAGTGCTTTTTCTTTTTAGATCCACTGCTGTGATAGTGGTACTCTCCTTTTTTCAATCCCCACTTCTCGCAGTTTGTGCGGCAATAGTGACCACCATTTGAATCGGTCCGACCTTGGTGGGCACTGGCCAGCGCAGGTGTGAGTAACAGAATTATTGATAGGGATAGCGGGAGTATTACTTTTTTCACGCGAAAATCCTCCTGATTGAGTAATATTTTAGATATAGTCTAGCAGAACTAGGTAAATATTACTATAATATTAGGAAAATGTTGACAGGAATCAGACAATCTGGTGAAAGCATATGGGTTACATAAAAGCTTTAGAGGTGGATGGTGAGCCCATGCTGCATAATCAGGAGTTTAAAGTATATATTATAACCTCTGGTGATATTCTACGGTTTATTGTCTTGGAGATCGTGGTCGGAACGATGGCGTATTCCATAGCCATGAAGTTGTTTCATAACGTGATTTTGGCGAGCGCGGGAGGCTGGGCAGGAACAGAGGGAATCAAGCGGTTGACGGGTGTTTTAAGAGCAATAGCTAAGTGATGGGGGTGGCTTGTAGAATGCCACAAAATAAGCACCTTGCCGATAAGGCGAGGTGCTTTGATGTAGTCAGGCCTATGTATGGGTAGGATGGACATTGTATGATGTCTGCTTACAGCGTAGTGTCGGTAAAATTAGTTAATCGTAGATTTTCTTATCCAGATACGTGATTAGAAGCTCCGCCAAGGCTCTTAGTTGCCTGGGGTTATTTTCTTGAGATATCGCTTCTTGGATGCGGCTGATTGTGATTTGACTGGCTTTCTCTCTGCTAGCTTCCTGATCTACCGGGGTACCGGTTATATTTGGTTGCAATGTATGGGACACGCTCTCGATCTCCGTAATCGGAACCCAGAGTGATTCTTCCTCCGTCTGTATCTTGATCATTCGGTAGGTCAAGGCTTCCGCTGTGCCCTGCAGGTTCCCGCCATTCAATAAAACGAGGTTGATACGTTCGTTCTTTGCCACTGCAGCTTGCAAGTTCTGACGTACTCCTTTATCCATTAAGTTGCCCCCATAAATTAGTCTGTGTCAATTATACCCATATTATGATTGGTATAACAACCATCAGCCGGAGGCGATCCATGGTCATACAGGTCTTATAGAATTACACCATCTTCCTTGGGTTCTTGCAGCAGAATAGAGAAGGTCTGGGTCTCGTGATCCACTTCAATCGTTTCGATTCCCACAAAATCAGGTATCTCGGGGTGTACTGCATCAACATTGTATTCGGGATGGGACATTAATAAGGCAATGATTTTAGTGGCTTCCATAGGGATTCCTCCAATGAGATCATTCTGCCATGCAACAGGGGGCGGTTAACGGCTTGGTGATTCAGTTATTGGTATTATCCCCGCGAGTCGGACTGAATATCAGTGGGATTAATTTGCTGGGGACATAACCGCAAGCAGTTGGCCTTGAAATATGCGTCTTTGTATTTGATCGATCCGCTGGACAGCCAGTTCATTCGGGACTTGAAACATAGCTGCCAGGTAACGGATGGCCTCTCCACGATGCTCCGGCAATGGCAGGCGCGAGATCATGGAGTATGGCATGGAGGCATACAGAATGAAGCGGTCGGATTCATCCTCCTGATCTTGAGTGAAGATCGCGGGCATCAGCGTACGCCTGCCGGAATGGCGCAGCAGATGGCAGAGAGCGTGAAGAAACTCCAGGCGCTGCATGCTTGCTGGCAGACGGTTATCAATGAACATGCTGTACATTCCGGCGGATGCCTCAACAGCCTTACTTCTAACATCGAGGTAATGAACCCAGATATTCAAGCGCTCTGAAATATACTCAATGGAGATTTGCGAAGGCTGCTTTATCTGGAGTCTGTTGTATAAATCCTCTGTCCATTTTTCCAAAACAGTCATTTGATAGTAAGATTTCACTTTATCCACCTCATTATAGGATCGTATGTTCGTATTATTGACCAAAAGAAAAGCCCGAAGGGCTGTGAAAAAGCAGGAAGGCGGAGAAAGCAGGGGTCTGCTTTCCGCCTGATGCCTTTTGAAATTTTAGAAAAGGGAACTAATGTTCTTGTGAAGACTAGCATAAAACATTCAGACGCGAATATCAAGTGTTTTTCCTAAGTTCGGATGAACGCTTTGTTCAAGCATTTGCACCAGATTCTGGGACTGAGTTTCTGCTTGATCCTTAGCAATACTTAATACTTGTATACCCACGGCCTGGGCCAAGGATGCTTGGCTCATTGAAGTAGATAATGCTGCAATATCCATATCGCACCTCCTCCTATAAGCTATATCGACAGGGATATTCTTTTTTATAAGCAGGCAGGATGCACAACAATTGTTCAGTCAAGGCCTTGATATAATTGTCACGCATTTCTTTACCTGTTGGCCCATACCTTCAGGCGGAATTTCACATATTCTGAGCTGTATTCAATATTCATCATTCTAAGGAGGAAATTTAAATGGGTGCAGGATATGGTTGCGGTTGTGGAAATGTTAGTCCGGTAAATGAAGCTCCTGTCGTCTCTCCGTGTGTAAGTCCTTTTACTTCTACAGGTGCTATTCTGGTTCTCTTCATTCTGTTGGTTATTATCACTAAAGCCTGTTTGTTCTAGGCTAGCCTTATCGGACTGTTCCCCCCCTGGCCTTGGCCGGGCGGGGGTTATTTCATTACTGGAACATAAACTCAACACGAACCCCGTCCGCATATCCTTCCAACTGATTGCCAACCCAACTTCCGGCACCGCGGTTGTCGCTTGGCGATATGTATTTAATATCTGCGCCTTCTCCGCCTTCCTTGCACATCGCCATCGGCCATTCGTCGCGGTCGTAGCCCTTTTTGGTAGGAACGCCCTTTAAAGAGAGGCGGCGGTTATTCTCTGCTTGCTCACGATCGATTGTACATATGGCGGACTCACCTTTTGCAATGGCTTCCTGAATATGCTTGGCTGTCTCTGGATAACGATCCGAGGGAAAGACCAACTGAACAATTTCAGAATCGGATGGGGATGATGGCGGGAACTGTCCGTCCTCTTCATACCAGTAAGAACCTAGAGCTAGCAGTGCAACAATGATGAGACTGCCGATTAATTTACGTAACTTCACTTCTGCTCCTCCTTTTTCTGCGATTCAATCAGTATAGCGTATTTCGAATTATAGCGCGATTCTCTATAATTAGGAGAAGGTGTGGCGTTAGCCACTTATATATGCTTGTAAATCTATGTGATGGAGGGGTTCTTTGTGATGATGACGGGTTTTGGAATCTTTGGTCTGCTGTTTTATTTGTTCTTTTTGGGTTGTGGAGTGTATGCATTTATCCTGTTCATTAAGCTGGCAACTCGCGGGATCAGGGCACTGGATTTGTATATTGCTGACAAAATCGAGCAGAGAAACAGCAGATTCTAAAGACAGGCTCTTTGTTCTGTACATTGGCCGCGTCCTTGTGCAGGGCCTTTTCATACTATGTACCACAAGTACTAGGGTGGTGAGGGCTAGTGGAACAAGGGATGCTATGGCAGCTGTTGGATTCGGCATCACGGCTGGTAAACGATGTACAGTGGCAGACGGCGTTCCGGAATTGGGTCATGACCCCGGCTAATCCGGATTTGACGGCTCCTGCCCGGACGCTTCTGAGGACGTTATATGCTTTGCAAGGCACGGGAATTATTAACGGACAGCATGATTATCTCGAAAGCCCGGATGAATTCAATAACAAGCTGAAGACGACTGGGGGACAGTATGCCGGGCTTCATGGTTATGAACTGGGGGCCATCAACAACCAGTCGCCTGAACTGATCCGCAGCCAAAGAGACGGGGTAGTCGCCAGTGCAATCCGCTGGTATCAATCCGGGGGAATTGTAGCTCTGACCTATCATGCTCATTTGCCTGGAACAGCTCCGGCTTGGTCAAATGTATCTATGAATCTGAGTAATGCAGAATTCGATAAATACGTAACCCCTGGCACTCCCCAGAATGCTGCATTGCTCGCCGATCTCGATGATGTTGCCTTGTCTTTGCACAAGTTAGCCGATGCTGGCGTTCCTGTACTATGGAGGCCATATCATGAGATGAACGGCGGGTGGTTCTGGTGGGGACGCAAGAGCAAGTTCATCACACTTTGGAATCTGATGTTCGATTATTTCACAAAGACCCATAAGCTCAATAATATATTGTGGGTGTGGAGCCCCAATGCAGACGGAGATGGAGTCGACGCACTGGAAACCTATTATCCGGGTGTGGCGAAGGTGGATATTCTGGCGCTCGATATTTATAACGGAGAATTTAAGGAAGAACTGTATAATCGGCTGTGGGATCTTGGACGGGGCAAACTGATTGCAATTGGCGAGAACGGCAAGCTTCCATCATCTGCATTGCTTGCCAAGTCACAGCGCAGGTGGTCTTACCTGATGACTTGGGGCAAGCTTCTCTATGAGAACAATACGGAGGCAGCAATTAAGGATTTTATGAATGCCAGTTTCACCTTCAATAGGAGCGAATATACTAAGGCTTTTGCAATCCAAGCTTCCAGGCCTGAGGGTAGTCCGGCAATCCCTGTCAGTGGTCTGCGAGGAGAATATTATAACAATATGCTTCTTAGTGGAATGCCAGCTTTAGTACGGACAGATGCCAATATTAACTTCATCTGGAGACAAGGCACGCCGGACCCGGTAATCGGTGTGGATTTCTTCTCTGTACGCTGGATCGGAAAGCTTAGTGCGACTTATAGTGAGGGTTACACGGTGTACTCTTCATCGGACGATGGCATCCGAATCTGGATTGACGGACAGCTTGTTATTGACAGTTGGATCAAGCAGAGTGGACAGGAGCGGAAAGGAAGTGTCAATCTGATCGCCGGCAAGCTGCATGATATCAAAGTAGAGTTCTTTGAGAATCAGGGTGATGCGAAGGCCGTGCTGATGTGGGAGAGTCCGAGTCAGGTCAAGGAGGTTATCCCGGCAGTGGCGTTTTTTCTCCCTTAATGTGAAGTGATGCGGAGTTCTATATATATAAGTGAACGAGGGAAAAGCCCCGAGAAATCCGGGGCTTTTTGGTCTGCAGCAAAAGCGTATAGGATTAGATCTGTTCGCGATAGCTGATATTATTGACTGTTTTCTCATCACGTACTGCTTTGCGCAGCGCATCCTTCACGGTATGGGCACCACGGATCTTGCGGAACCACAACTGAGGCGATGAAGCATCATCGGAGAAAATTGTCAGTGTCCCTATACCAAGCATGCGATCCGGAATGGATTGAGAGACTCCCAGGTCACGAATTCGCAGCAGCTCGATTTCTTCGATATTTTTACCGATCAGGCCTGTCTTTACTATAATTCTTTGGCTTGTAATCGTATAGGTGGTCGTATTAAGGCCCACAAGACCCTTCAGTCGGTCGGATATGCCGGCAGGCTTTCCTTCCCATAGTTTGATTTCCTGAGCAGGCGTCAGGTCTCGCAGCATGCGCTCGGCTGTTGGTGAAGCTCCCCCGTTCAGCGCGGTCCCACACTCTCCGCAAAATTTAGCTGTTTGCTTATACTCTGTTCCACAGGCTGTACAATAAGGCATCGAATGAACCTCCTCTCCTAATAAACATTTATTATATTTATTATTATACTGCTTCACCCGGTCATTGGTTGCACTCATAGCAGGAACGTATTTTTTTGCATTTTCCCCCGTTTTACATTAATTTCATTTGCACTTTACAATAACCGACATTATTCTGTTATGTGGGGGGAATGTAAACGATGAAACGAGCTTGGCTAATAGGGTTGATTGGGCTGGTTCTAATGCTCTCAGCCTGCAGCTATAATGATTCTGCTTCAACCGCGGCGTTGTCTGAGGAAGAAGTTAAGGAATCTGTGCAAAATTACTACAATGAGATGTTCAAAATTGAACAATTAGGGAAGTCGTCACGGGAGCAATTCAACAAGACGATCGCCGCTTATTCGGCTGGGAACGCTACTTCCAAGGAGATGGAGAAAGCCATCGCCAAATTCAAGGATACGGCTACTAGTATTTCATCTCAGGCGAAAAAGGTTGAAATTTCCGACCGCCTGCCGGATAAAGTCAAGAAGCTGCTGGATGAGGCCCAGATTGCTTTTCAAAGTGCCTATTCCTTAAAGGAACAAGCTTCAAAAGGTGCCGATTCTGCCGATGTGTCTGCCGACGAGTTCAACGAGCTTAATCAGAATGCTGATATCGCTATGTTATACGGTATCTCCAAGCTGAACGAAGCCAGAGTGGCCACTGGACTTTTGGAGCCGGATAAGGATGCGGATACGAAGGCAACCACTGATCCAAAGTGATAACTGGAACGGATTCGAAGAGTGTTAATCAATAGGACAACCTGCCCCCATATTTGGGGATGATGATAAAAGGCGTTGCACAGTACAGCTGTGGGCGCTTTTTTGCGTGCAGACTGTCATTTTTTCCATATTGATTAAAGGACTTGGCTATGGATATAATACAAACATACGTTCGTGTTATGTAGGGTTATTAATTGAACACAAGGAGGCTAGGCAATGGGTAAGAAGCTGGAAGGAAACGGATTATGGGAGAGCAGTCGGATGATGCTGCCGGAGCACAAGAACCGGATTATCAGCGATGAACGGGAGACGCTGCGCCGCACCCAGCCGGTACTGGATGAGCAGAAGCAGGAGGAGATTGAGAGCGCCCTGGCGCTGTCTCTGCGCAGTCATGTGCGCGTCACGGTGATTCTGTTCGATCCGTTCGAGAATGAGGCCGTGAGCGGCTTTGTGACCTCCATTCACACCCACTCGCGGGAGATCAAGCTGCAGTGGGCGGAGGAATGGAAGTGGATTCATGTAGACCAGATTGTAGAGGCCTATATCGTCTAACAAGCTACTGCCTAAGTGCGTGCTCCTGTACTTTTTTCATAAGCGATCAAGGTTACAGTGGGGTTGCCAGTCAGTTCGGCAAGGGCAGCTTCCGCGTTCCGGATAATCTCAACCGCTTCACCTCGTTCGCTTAATGTGGCGATTTTGTAGCTGTCGCTATGGATGTCCATGACAAATCTCCTTTCACTGTTGTATAAGATACCTATTTAGGTTGTCCTTATAGACGGGAAACATCCAGATGCTGAAGCGATAAAAAGGTACAATATGGATTTATAAGCATCACTATATGAGAGTGTAAATTTCTTAGATGGAGTCCCGGACGGTTGTCCGAGGGCTCTTTTTTCGTGGGAAAGAGACGTGTGAAAGTATTGAACTGCAAACGGTCCAAGCATAGGGGTATCTGTACAAGCAGAACAGAAAAATCGGACATCTACTATACCAGGGGGTGAAGATATGCTGACTTTGGACGTGGTAAAAAGCAAATCGACCGCTTCTCTCGCCGGGCTGAATCCAGCCGTGTTGGCCGGAGCAAATACACTGATCGAGCGCAGCTTTGCCAAGGGCGTGCCGATTATCATTACCCAGGGACTGCGGACTATTGCCGAGCAGAATTCTCTCTATGCACAGGGCAGAAGTAAACCGGGGAACATCGTGACCAATGCGCGCGGGGGATTCAGTTATCATAACTATGGATTGGCGATTGATTTTGCTCTGTTGCTGCCAGATGGGAAGGGCATTTCCTGGGATATGAACCGTGACGGAAACGGCAACAAAATAGCGGACTGGCAGGAAGTGGTGCAGGAGGCCAAAAAGCTGGGCTTTGAATGGGGAGGGGACTGGACTTCCTTCAAAGATTATTCCCATCTGCAGATTGCTTATGGACTTTCAATTGATCAATTGCGGGCAGGCCTCCGGCCGTCGGCAGAGCAGATCAAGGCTGCGCTTAACGTGATCAATGGAGGTGACAACGTGAACAAAGATGTGAAAGTAAGCATCGTTCTGAATGGCAACAAGCTCACAGACGGTGTTCTGGATACCGGCATCACCTATGTGCCCGTGCGGGCGCTGGCGGAAGCGTTGGGAGCGAAGGTTACGTATGATGCTGCAAGCAAGACCGTGAATATTGTTACGGGATAGCCGCTTTGGGACTGTATAGAAAATAAGGGATGAGGGGAAATTATCAGCAATCAAACTACAAGGGGGCAACATATCTTGAATAAGCTGATAACAAGCCTTATCTGTACCGCTGCATTGTCCATGACACTGCTTGGCACCGGTTATACAGCCGAAGCTGCCGGAGTCGACGGGGTGGGCGATACCACGCGCAATACAGGCACCATTAGAAATGACGCGAACCGTATGCATCCTAATGGCAGTATGATCAATGGAACGACAGGAACGAACAGAGGTAACAACAACATCCTGGACAACAACGTTCGGACTGAAAATAACCACAGAATAGCTCCGTTGTCCACCACGAACCAGGACGGCACCTATCGGGCGACCAGCACCACTAGTACCGGAACCGGGTCAAACTGGGGCTGGTTGGGACTCATCGGCCTGTTGGGTCTGGCTGGCATGAGAAATCGTACTGGAGAGCGCAGCTAAGTAGAAAAAAGTAAGAGCCGAGCGCTTGCAGGCGTGTGGGAATAAAGCTGATTTTATTAACGTTCCTGCCGATCAGGCAGGGACGTTTTTTGTTGTGTCTGGGTAAAAGAATCTCAAACGATGCTTTGGGTATCAGCACAAGCAGAGATAGGAGTGGAGAATATAATGGGTGTAGAACGACAGAGGAGGGATAAGGATGAGTGGCTATGCAGGACTCGGTGGATTCACTTCCACTACCGTAATTTTGGTGCTTTACATTCTCTTGGTGATTGTTTTGAGAACATTCTAATGAAAATGTGTCATTAAACAGGAGCCTGCGTAAGCAGGCTCCTGTTGTCACTAGGTGTACAATAATGTGATGACCAGCAATTCATAAAGGACAAGGGTTAAGATTAGTTCATCATTGGAGTATGGACTCCGTTGTCCTCCCTGACTGCTAACCTTTAAATACATCAATCCTCCGTTGCAGCCGACAATTCTCCCCACGTACACCTGGCCATCCAAGGTTTCAATTCTAACGGATTGATTGCCATGGACCCGGCAAATATTGTGGAGTTTGTCTCGAACACTTCTTAAATTATGAATCGTGTTATTGTCCGCTCTGTATAACACCTGCTGCTGTGGATGATGATATCCTGATGGTTGAAGACTCATGGGTATATGACCTCCGGTTACTAAATATTATTTCAGAATTATCGTATGCATTTGCCTAGGGGAGGGTGCGTGGCTTCAGGGATTAGTCTTTTATGGAGATGCAGGGCGAGGGGATTTTGTCTTAATAGAGAAGATCGAGGATTATACATTACGTCTACAGAAAAAATGTTAGTAAAACCACCTAATAAACAAATAAGGGTTCCAGCCCGAATGAGCTGAAACCCTTATTGTTATGGATGCCGAGGACCGGGATCGAACCGGTACGGTAGTCACCTACCGCAGGATTTTAAGTCCTGTGCGTCTGCCAATTCCGCCACCCCGGCATGTAAAATGCTGAATTGCAGCTGGTAACTCGTGTTATTGGCGACAAGATAGATAATATCATGTTTTGGACAATCATGCAACCCCTAAAAATATGTAAGTTTCCTCAATTATATAGCAGTTTCAAAATTACGCTATGATCCAATGTGATCATGGCTTTTTTGGATTAGCGCATAAGGAAGAAAACCTCTAAGAGCATAATAACCATCCTGCCGGTATCGTTACCTGTCCTTCTTTTCCTTATTTTATGACCGAGGGATGATCCTTTTCATAAAGTCCTGGAGATGTACAAGGCTATACTGGTCCGATACGACACACGTTGCGATTTACCAAACCGAAATGGCCTGAAGCTGCGCGTCCCAAGCTTAAACTTCGCCTGAGCGGAATGAGTAAAGGACAGATTAAGTTGAATGGTATTGATCGTGGCCGCTATTGGCACATCGGGCCGCAGATGGATTATAAAATTCCGCTTGCCTGGTTGCAGGATGTCAATGAAATTGAGCTTCTGGATGAGGCGGGACATGATCCCGCTAATGTAAAGCTGCTTTATGATAATCAGTCGAGCCGCAGATGGAAGACGATCTCAGCACCGCTTTGTTTTGATTATGCTTTATGAAGGAACTTTTCCTATATGTGGAATCGAGAACCTGACAAAGTGTCAGATTCTCGATTCCACTTTTTTATAACTTAGAATGTTCTCAAAATAATGACCAGGAGAATGTAAAGCACAAGAATGACTGTAGTGGACGTGAAGCCTACTGGGGGATAACCTGCACATTCGCTCATTCCAATCCCTCCTTTGTAACTTTCTACACTAATGTATGTGTACATTTGTGGATCGTAAGTGTGAATGCCTACATTGTTAACCCAGTAAAAAGAAATCTACGTTCTTAAAATGGTGAAAAACGGGGTTAATTTTAAAAAAATATGAAATGGATAAAAAGTTAATTCATGGGGAAATTATGGGCGTAACCAAAAGAGAAAGGAATGGCCTGAGATGAATGCTGACCAGTCCGCAGAAAAAAATAAGAAGATGATGAATGAGCTTTTATCTGAAAGTTCAGATTTCAAAACGAGCACTTTTGTGGCTGGAGAACGTTGTTGTTACCTTTTTTATTTGAGTACCATGGTTGATCCAGCTGTGGTACAAGAACATATTATCCGTCCTCTTCTTGGTCTCAAGCAATTCACTGTTCGTGAGGGCATTTCAATTTTGGATTACAATGAGACGGAGCTTGTATCGACCGCCCTAATGGCTCTTATCGAAGGAAAGACCGTCCTACAAATAGATAAGGAAGCAAAGTTTTATTTGCTTGGAACAGAGCTTTCAAAGGAACGTTCCATAAACATACCGATGAATGAACGCGTATTGCGTGGTTCCAATGAAGCATTAATTGAAAATCTCGATACAAACATAAATCTGATACGAAAAATAATTGCAACTCCTGAGTTAGCTGTAAGACAATATGAACTCGGTCGAAAGTCGAAAAATAAGATTTCTATGCTCTATATGAATTCACTGGCTAATAAAGATGTTGTAAATGGACTTGATCAGAAGCTAAAAAGTATTGAACTAGATAATGTTGAAGCTCTAGGTTTCATTCAAGATTTAATTCAGGACGGGAAATTCTCATGGTTTCCGCGAATACTTGTAACAGAGAGGCCGGATCGAATAAAGTCATATCTGCTGGACGGAAAAATAGCGATTTTGATCGATGGTTCTCCGGATTGCTTAATTGTTCCAGTGTCCTTTTGGGCATTTTTTCAGAGTCCAGACGACTATCAAGTGAATTGGATCATTGGGAGTTCCTTTCGTCTTCTCCGTATCGTGAGCTTTATTCTCGGTATTTGTTTGCCTGGCGCTTATGTAGCCCTCGTTTCATTCGACCCCCGCATTATTCCGTATGAATTAGCGCTGACCATGCAAAGTACTATGGCATATATCGCAATTCCTCCAGTATTTGAAGCAATATTTATGTTGATTACGCTTGAAATTTTACGTGAAGCGACAATTCGTCTCGAAAGCTTTAACAGCCAGACGATAGGGGTTGTAGGAGGTATCGTTATTGGAACTATTGTTGTTCAGGCAAATTTAATTTCTACAATGATGGTTGTTATAGTTGCATTCACAGCTATCGCTTCATTCATAATTCCTTCGTACGAAATGAGAAGTGCGGCAAGACTTTTGACCTATCCGTTCATAATTTTATCCGCAATATTGGGTTTGATCGGGTTGGTGCTTTCCTTTTTATTAGTTCTCACTCACCTTGCACGTATTAACACGATGGGTATCCCCTATTTTTATTCCGGAATTGCTGGTTCTAAAAATAACGATACGATTTTCAGAGGATCAGCTAATAAGAGAAACCATGCAAGGGGATCAACTGAATGAACAGTGCAGGGAAAATTAGTCTCAAACAACTATTTTGTCTCGTTATCCTGACTCAAGTTGGAGTTCATGTACTGGCAATCCCCTATGATGAATCGCGTTATTCAGGTCATGACTCATGGATGTCCGTTTTACTTGGGGGAGTGTATGCTCAGTTAGGTATTTTGATTATTTTTTTTCTGGGAAAAAGATACGGCAATCGGTCACTGCCCCAATATATATCCGCAATAGTGGGTAAGCCTCTGGGACCAATAATAAGCATTTTGTTTAGCTTATATTGCGCAGAGTCTAGTCTGCTGGTGATAATTGGATATTCTGATGTCCTTAGTAGATGGATGCTACATAACACGCCTTGGTTTGTTATATCTGGAGTAATGTTCGCCGTAACAGCATATATAGCGTCTTCTTCGCTACAATCTATAAGTACAATAACAGAGACCCTTATGCTAATTTTTCTGGCTTGTTTTGCCATTGTATTTATCAGCGGAACTGGAAAAGGAGATCTTCTCCATTTTATGCCCATTTTTAATCACAAACTCAGCTCAATTTTGAGGGGTTCTCTCTCAGGCTTCTGGGCTTATGCCGGATATGAGCTTCTGCTTTATGTGCTTCCATATGTAAAGTGCCGTAAAAAAAGCTACATCTTATTAACTGTTTCTGCGGCTAATGGTTTTACAACTTTTTTTTATGTGCTGATATCCGTCATAGTGACCTACAGCTTCAGTGAAAACCAACTGAATTCCGTATTAGAACCAATGATATTCATTCTTCGTCAATTCGCATGGCCGGTCGTGCAAAGTCTTGATATCTTATTTTTGGCAATGTGGCTCTTAGTGACTTTAGCAACAGCTTATGTTTATTTATTTCTGTCAGCTCGTTATATGGCTTCTGCTGGTACAAAGGAATTTCGGAAGCATCCTCTCCTCATATGGTTTATAGCAATCGTTTGCTTTGTGATTGGACAATGGGGCTCTAATCGTCAATGGCTGCTTAGTTTTTCAACTTATCATAATAAAGCAACCATCATTGTTATATTTGTTCTTCCAACAATCCTGCTACTTGTCTCTAAAGTGCGGGGAAAGGCAGACCTTAGATGAAAAAAATGGCGATTTGTTTTGTGTTAGTGGCGCTGCTAACGGGATGTTGGGATGAAATGCGGCTGCGTGACTTACATTTGGTAGATATCGCGGGTATAGACTTTGATAAAAAAAGTGGAGAGTTCATTCTTAGTTTTGCTGTCACACAAATAAAAAAAGCAGGCCAGGGAGGTGGAGAGGCAGTTACAGAAACAACAGAGCTAAAAGGATCGAGTTTAGTTGAAGCTATAGAACAAGGAGAATATAAAGAACAAGGCCCTTTCCTTGCGAGTAACACGAGACTTTTTTTAATAAGCGAGTCGTTCGCTTCGAATGAACCTACAAAAAGGTTCTCATATTTACTTCATGCACCATATACGTCGATAAATGCTCCGGTAGTAGTATATGAAGGTTCAGTTTCTAAGCTTCTCCAGAAGTTTGCTTCAAAAGATGAGTTTTCAAAGAAGCTAAACAGATTAATAATGTCATTGGAGACTAATGGAATGATATCCAACGTTTCAATGATGCATTTTATATTATCTCAAGAAGAGCGGTTAGAAGACATTGCATTACCAGTTGTGAGGAGATCCGATTCAGGATTGGAATTGGGTGGAGCCTTATTATTTCGTCAAGGTAAAAGTACAGAAGTTAAACTTAGCAAAGAGGAACTTCGTTTAACAATGCTGATGTTAGGCAAAGACATGGGAATGCAAAAGATAACTGGCAGGCTACCAGAAAAAAATGAAACAATTACAACGGACGGAAAACAAAAAGGCAATGAGTTTGCATTTTCCGTCAAAAAGGTAAAGTCGCAGACAGTGGTTATTCCTAAATCTAATAGCCTGCCTACAGTATCAATTCATGTATCATTGGCTATTAATGTATACGCAATCGATGAAAAAGGCCGTCCATTTAAAAAAATGTATGTAGAACAAGCAGAAAAAGAAATCAGTCAATATTTGAAGAGTGCTGCTAATGATACAATAAAGAAATTACAAAAAGCAAATTGTGATCTGCTCAATATTGGGGAACACATCAAGGCATTTCATCCGAAAACCTGGGGTTCTTTGGATTGGAGAACAGACTATCCCCGATTGCCTATTGACTTGAAATTGGACGTTCAGATCCTAAACACAGAGGTTGAATAATCCACGTAATTTCCGACCTGCCAGCCGTCAATTTTACGCGAGAATAAGTCTAGAACACTTGCTAAATAAACTGTGCCTTGGCGTATCCGGATGTAGGTGATATCTGTAATTGATCGCTGCTATTGAAAATTGACTTGTAACATAGAACAAGCCGCCTTCTAATAGAAAGCGGCTTGTTTTATGGCGGATTATCATTCAGTGTGTGACATAAAGCTTATTTTTCTCGTCTTCTGAATACATAACTCAGAATATCCACAATAGCTCCTGTCAAAAAGAATGAAGCAAAGTGTAACAAATAAGCAGTCGGACGAATGACATCATCGGTTCCGATGATCCAACTTCGAAAGGACTGGTCATAAACGATAGTATTCAGGAGGGGATTAAAACCAATCAGCAAAATATTCTTGTCGTCGTTTCCCATGTAATTAAGCACACAAACTAGAATGCTTACTAATGAGAACCAGAAAGTAGCTTTTCTGAAAAGGGACATATGATTTCTCCTTATTCTATAGGTGATAGGGCATGATTGTTCACTTTAATACACTATTAGAAAGACATAAAATTTTGAAGAATTCGCTTATGTAGGATGGTGATGAATTTAATGCGCAGCATAAAGCTCAAACTCCTTAAGTAATTCCCCTGCTTTCAGCATTGTAACTTTATTGATTGAATATTTGCCAACTAAATGTTTTACAAATTCACAGCCAAGGTAATATCCTACGTCGGAATAATCATGGAAATTGTTCCAATCCCCGAAAAATTCCTGGGTACTCTGGTTTGTATTGATTCTATGAAGGTATTCTTTTTTGATGAAATCAGTATTCGAAACACACCAGTCTAACCACCCATTCTTATCTTGATGGTAGAAATTCATATTATCACATAACAACTGCTCAAAATACATTGCCACCCCTTCTTGACACAATTGAAGAATCGAATACTCGGTTTGGTTTTGAGCGATGGCGACCCTCCCGTTCTGTTGCCCAATATGTCCGAGCTCGTGATACAGCAATGCAGCAAGGTCTTCAGGAGCATCCCAACCTAGTTCAAGAATCTTTTCAACTCCTAATAGCACAACACTGCGTTCATTTATTTTTTTGCCCACCCAGCGCCGTTACACAAACCTAAAAAACAATATCAACCTCCGGCTCAATCAAGCCATGTTTATCAAATGTTATAGAAAGTAATTCCACGGATTCTACAAAATATAGCATAATAAGTGTCGATAATTTTCATAGCTAGGCGGCACCCCACAAAGATATGTATTGTATAATCCATTTTACAATTTTGCTTGAAGGGTAGCATATATTCACAAAGTTTAAAAGAGAGTTTTTATTTTAGAAAAATTTTAAATCCATACAATTTTCGACATAAAGTCTACCATTATACGTGTATTATTATGGAAAAAAGGCTGTGGTGACTATGGGCGACTCTATCAAACTGTCTGTGGCGATATGCACCAGGAACCGGCATGACGACCTGTTGAAATGTGTGGAGTCGATCTCAAGACAAGCGAACATTGAGGGTGACAGCATTGAGGTCATTATTGTTGATGATGGTGATACCGATAGAGAGTGGCTCGACCACGCCGGTAGCCTCATTAACAAGGGGAATATGTATCTTCGATACTATAAGAAAGACCCCACTGAAGCTGGTTTGATCAAGTCTAGAGTTAAGTCCATTGAGATTAGCAGCTACGACACCATTCTTTTCATAGATGATGATGTTGAGCTTTCACCTGACTATTTTGATGTTCTTAAGGAAACGCTGCTTTCTTACCCGGAAGCTGTTGGAATTAGCGGCGCTGACCAAGGCTTTTCCTGCTCTGTCAAAGGTAGATTCATGATGATTCTCAGTGGTCGCAGCTTGTTGTCTCCGGGGAAATACTCGTTAAGCGGATTTGCTTCAGCTATGAATTTGTGGAATGTCCAGAAGAATGTTTTTGAGACAGAGTTTTTGCATGGCTGCAATATGTGCTACCGCAAAAAGTACCTGTCTGAGATCGAAGCCGTAAACTGGCTCCAAGGGTACAGTCTAGGTGAAGATTTATATATATCTGCTTTGGCTGGTAAACACGGTCCGATGTATGTGAATCCGGCTCTGAAATTAATACACCACGGATCTCCAACCTCAAGAGAGATAAAGTCGAGCAGGTCTCGTACACCAAAATCATTAATCACTTCCATTTGCTAAAAACGAGAAATAAGGCAAATTACTTCAGGTATCTTATGCTCAGATGGACGGCCGGATTCCTCAGTATGGAAGCAAAGGTTAGTCGTAATCATGAGGCTTATCTTGGTTATAGAAAAGGGAAAAAGCAGCTCCGTTCACTTTTTAAAGGTGCATAGCATAAATTTCTTGGTAGATGGAGGGAGCCCAGGTGATCAAGTCATTTAGAACAGATTTGAAAGCGAATCGTAGAAATCCACAAACGCTGATGGTCTTATTTACTTATCGCTTTGGTAACTGGGTTCACTATCAGGTTAAGAGTAGAATTGTCAAGAAACCGCTGTGGGTACTCTATAAGGGGATGGACTTGATTTTCGTCAGGATTATCTCTAATGGAGAATTACATGCACAGGCCAAGATCGGGGACTATCTTCATTTACCGCATGGTCTGAATGGGATTATTATTAGTCACAAAGCGGTTATCGGTAGCTATGCTACCATCTTTCATCAAGTGACCATTGGTGGAAGGAACGGTTTAGGTGAGCCAGTCATTGGGGACAGAGTCTTGATCGGAGTGGGAGCGAAAATACTTGGTCCTATCTGGATTGGGAATGATGCGAATATCGGAGCGATGTCGGTAGTGGTTAAGGATGTGCCTGACAATGCATCAGCCATAGGGATCCCTGCGAGAAATCTGCTGCGCAATGAACCTAAAGAGGCACATGATAGATAGACGGAGGAAGCAATCATGTGAGAGAAGCTCTAAAAACAGGTGATGTTTCATCACACAAATTTAGTTCGAACGAAACTCATAACCCTGAATGAAGTGGTATAAAATTGAGCAATTTTACCCTGAATTGAACTGGAAATAAAGTAATTGAATGTAGTTTATAACTTTGGTCAAAACTTCTGAAAGGCACGCTGAGCAAGGAAAAGTAGCGCTTTTTCGGTTAGTGCTATGGTTCTAATTCCCACCTTTTTGTGACTTCCTTAAATTCCTCGCCACGCCCTATGTGTTATAATGGGGTTTACATTCAGTCATAGTTGAAATATCAAGAAGGATGGTAGGGCCGATTATGGTATCGATTAAAGATGTGGCAAAACATGCAGGCGTGAGTATTTCTGCGGTCTCTAAGACGCTTAATGGGTATAGCGATGTCAGCGAAGCTACGCGGAAGAAGATTTTGCAGGCTGCGCAGGAGCTGAACTATTCGCCCAATATGCTGGCCAAGAATTTGAAGCATAAGGTCACAAAGACGATTGCGCTGATCATTTCGAACTTTGAGCAGGCCAACGGGAAGGACGGCGTCATGTTCCAGATCATGAGTGGCGTCTATTCGGCGGCTACCGAGTTCCGGTATGAGGTTGTGATCTATACCCGCAGTCTGTCTGAGCAGCAGGATAAGTCGTACTGGCAATTCTGCAAGGACCATAAGATTGCAGGTGTGGTAATCTCGGGTCTGCGGACGACCGACCCTTATTTCGAGGATCTGGTAGGCAGTGATATCCCTTGCGTCGTTATTGACGCGGATACGGTTGGCCCGCATGCTGGCTCTGTAATCACGGATAATCTCAAGGCTGCGCGGCAAGCGGTGAGTTACCTGATTGGCAAGGGACATCGGGAGATCGGGATGATTAATGGGCATAAATATGCTACGGTTAGTATTAAGCGGGAGCAGGGGTATAGAGAAGCGCTGGAGGAAGCGGGAATCGAGTATATTCCTACGCGTGTAGTAGAAGCAGATTTTAGCGAAGAACAGGCTTATGCCCTTGCAGAATCTTATATTTCGGAGAACCCTCGTCTAACAGCTGTGTTTGTGGCCAGTGATCTTATGGCGATTGGTTTTATGAACCGCTGCCGCGAACTGGGGCTGCAGATTCCAGGCAATATCTCAATTTTGGGGTTCGATGATATTGTGTTATCTAGTTATACTACGCCTAAGCTGTCCACGATTAGCCAGGATTTTGCCGGGATCGGATACTCCGCACTGGAGCAGGTGGTGAAGATGCTGGAAAATAATACCCCTGGGTATCATAAGATTCTTCCCTTCAAAATAGTTGACAGAGAGACGATCATGACTTTATAATTAGGTCGAAAACGTTTTCGAAATCCCTTACACAAATCGTTATACCAGGGCATCTTAGTGGGTCTTTCAAAATCGTTTTCGATCTTTTTTTCTAGGAATCGAAAACGATTTCGATATCGCTTACAAAGTTTCCAAAATTAGAGAGAGAATATAGGAGAAAGAAAGGAAAATCTAACCCATGCTAAATTACAACAAGACACTACCAGATGGAGCCCCGGGGTGGGTTGTATCGGAAGACCAATTCTCAAGCTTGGCACTAGCCAAATGTGAGGCTGTAATGTCTCTTGGTAACGGCTACATGGGACTTCGTTCCGCAGCGGAGGAGTCTTATGTTGGTGAAACACGCAATCTGTTCGTGAATGGTACATTCAACCGCTTCGATGACCTTGAAGTTAGCGAGCTGCCAAATGCAGCGGATCTAACCAAACTGGACATTCGTATTGATGGCAAACGCTTTAACTTGGAGCAAGGTGAAGTTAAGAATTACAGCCGCAGCCTGAATCTGCGTGATGCTGAATTGGTTCGTACCTTCATCTGGAGCAATAACGGTAAAGAGCTGGAATTTACTTTCCGCCGTTTCGTATCACTGGATAACCTGCACATTATCGGGCTGAAGATGGAAGTGAAAGTGCTTCGTGGCTCGGTAAATCTGTCCGTTAGCTCCGGTATTGATGCTCAAGTCAGCAACAGCGGTAGCCAGCATTTCCATGAAGGCGAAAAGCGTATCTATGACAAGACTTATCTGGAGCTGATCCAGACGACAACAGAGTCGAAGGTTGATTTTGTTATCGGGGCTTCTCACCAATTGAAGGTAGACGGCCAGACTGTTGAAGTTGCACCTGCAATGGAGATTGACCGCCGCAAGGTAGCAGTAGCCTACAAGCTAGACCTGCAAGAAAGTCAAACGCTTACCTTCGACAAGGTTGCAACTGTATACACTAGCCGCGACAAGGAATTCGGTGACAACTACAGCCTGCCAACTGCGCGGGAAGTAGCACTTGCAGCATTGAAAACAGCGCAAGAGTCCGGATACGACGCCTTGTTCAGCAACCATGTTGCTGCTTGGGCTAAGGTATGGGAGAAATACGGAATTACGATTGAGTCCAGCAATCCATTTGACTTGCTCGGTGTACGCTTCGCACTCTATCACTTGGTAGTAATGACACCAGCTCACGATAACAGAATGGGTATTGGAGCTAAAGGTTTGAGCGGCGAAGGCTATAAAGGCCACTCCTTCTGGGATACAGAAATCTTCATCCTGCCATTCTACATCTACAGCAACCCAGAAATTGCCCGTTCCTTGCTGGAATACCGCTATCTGGGATTGGAAGGCGCTCGTAACAAGGCGAAGGAAAATGGTTTTGCCGGAGCGATGTATCCATGGGAAGCAGCTTGGCCGTCTGACGGCGAAGTAACGCCGGTTTGGGGTGCAGTTGATATTGTTACAGGTGAGCAGACCAAGATTTGGTCCGGATTCATTGAACAGCACATTACATCCGATATAGCTTATGCAGTATGGCATTACTTCCGCTCTACTGGAGATACCGATTTCATGGAGAAATACGGCTATGAAATTATCTTCGATACAGCTGTTTTCTGGGCAAGCCGCCTGGAGTGGAATGAAGAGCTCGGACGCTACGAAATTAACGAAGTTGTCGGACCAGATGAATATAAAGAGCATGTCGACAACAACGCTTTCACCAACTACATGGCTCACTTCAACATCGAACTGGCAATGGATTATTACAAGGAGCTTGAAGGTAAGAATCCGGAACTGTTCGCCCGTTATGATGCATTGTTGAACCTGAAAGAAGCTCATAAAGTGTGGGAAAGCAAGCTGAATCTGATCTATCTCCCGCAACCGAACGAGAATCTGATTATTCCGCAGGACGATACGTACCTGCAAAAGGAAATTATTGACCTGACACCGTACAAGGATCAGGAAAAAGTGGGCAGTATATTCAATGACTACAACCTGGATCAGGTTGGTAACATGCAGATTTCGAAACAAGCAGACATCATGATGTTGTTCTTCCTACTAGAGAATAAATTCTCACCAGAAGTAAAACGTGCTAACTACGAATACTACGAGGAAAAAACATTGCATGATTCCTCGCTGTCACTGTCCACGCACTCGATTCTGGCCAGCGACTTTGGCGACAAGGAACTTGCTTACCGTCTCTTCCACAGAGCGACCGAGATTGACCTCGGACCGAAGGTTCATTCCTCCGATGCGGGTATCCACTCGGCTTCACTTGGCGGAATTTGGGAATGTGCGGTTATGGGCTTCGCCGGCGTGAGAATGCTGGATGGAGAGCTTCATTTGGCACCAAAACTGCCTGAGCATTGGGATCGCCTGTCCTTCCCGCTCTACTGGCAGGGTAAACGCCTTGAAGTTAACATTACCCCGCAAGAGATTTCCATTACCAATGTTACAGGTGGGTCGATTCAACTGATCGTTCACGGTAAGCAGCAAGAAGTACATGAAAGTGCTACATTTGCTAACACATCGACATTATAAGGGGAGGTCTTTCTATATGAAAAAGACAGTATCCATGAAGGTTGCCGGCGTTCTTGCAGGCGTTATGCTTCTCTCGGCTTGTTCCGCAGGTAACACGAACACAGATAATAACGCAAGCTCCGGCAATACCGGGGGCAAGAAGGTACAGCTTACCTTTACAACTTGGGGTGACGTAAACAGCGGTTCTTCGGAGCAGCAACTGGCGGATGAATTCAACGCCGCGCACCCTGATATTGAAGTGAAATTCGAGCCAGTTCCAGGTGACGGTTATGCAACCAAGCTGACAACCTCTCTAGCAAGTGGTACCGCAGCGGATGTATTCCTGATTGGGGAAGGCGATTTCTACTCCTACGTAGATAAAGGTGTAGTAGAGCCGCTTGACGATTATATTGCCAAGGATTCTTCGTTTGACCTTGCCATGTATCAGAAAGATCTTATCGACATGGAGCGCATCAACGATAAGCTGTACTATCTGCCGAAGGATTTCAATCCGCTAGCATTGTGGTACAACAAACGTATCTTTGACGAAGCGGGTGTTCCTTACCCGAGCGAAGACTGGACTTGGGATGATATGTTCGCTACAGCGAAGAAGCTGACCAAGCAAGAGAACGGCAAATACACACAATTTGGTTTCAACGCAGGTACTTGGGAGTATCCGATCTACACCTACCTGTGGACCAATGGCACTGATATTGCTAATGAAGAAGGTACCAAAGCTGAAGGTTTCATGAACAGTGAGAAGACCATTCAAGCGATGGAGAAATACGTAGCACTGTCCCAAGGTGATGGAAGAGTATCCCCAACACCACAAGATACACAAACTATGGGCGGTGACTCCTCCATGTTCATGACCGATAAGTTGGCCATGATGGTTACCGGTCGCTGGATCAAGTCCGATCTGGACAAATCCAATGTAGAATATGGTTCCGCGCTGATCCCTAAGGGTGCTGACGGCGAACGTGCCGGCATTATCGCAGCTGCAGGCTGGGCAATGAACTCCAAGACTAAGCATAAAGCTGAAGCTTTCGAACTGATGAAATGGTTGTCCGGCCAGGATGCACAGAAACTGCGCTCCAAGAACGGATTGGTACTTCCTGCAACTGTAGCTGAGCTGGATCAAGTAAAAGCTACAGAAGAGAAAGACAAACCAGTTATCGAAATGATGAGCTTTGCACGCAAACCGGTAACAATGCGTTCTTCCAATGGCCCGATTTTCAAAGAAGCATTCACCCAAGCCCTTGAGAAAATCTTGCTTGGCAAGTTGGACGTAAAAGCAGCACTCGACGAAGCAGCTAAAAACGCTGATTCTAAAATCAAATAAATAAGTTTGCGGGTGAAGCACTGAACTAGGTGCTTCACCTGCTTTCCATCAAGGAGGCCGTCATGAATAATACCAAATCGGAGCGCGCGGGTTATTGGTTTATCCTACCGTGGCTGCTGGGACTGGTTATTTTCACACTTGGCCCGATGATCTTTTCGCTGATCCTCTCCTTCAGCAAATGGGATGTAATCACCGGTGTTGAGTCGATTCAATTTGTGGGACTGGATAATTTCAAAGCCATTTTCCATGATGAATTGTTCTACCAGTCTTTAAAAGTAACCTTCATCTTTGCACTTGTCTCTGTGCCTCTCTTCCAGGTAGCATCGATTCTGATTGCGGTGCTATTGAATATGCGTTCACGCGGAATGAAGTTTTTCCGACTCATTTTCTTTATGCCTTCTATTATTCCTGCTGTCGCCACATCTATGATGTGGGTGATGATCTTCAACCCGGAATACGGAATTCTGAATCAGGGATTGGCCTTGTTTGGTATTCAAGGACCGGCCTGGTTGCAAGACCCAAGCTATGCGCTGGGCGCTCTGATCGTAATGGGTCTATGGGGCGTGGGTAACACGATTATCATCTATCTGTCGGGTCTGCAAGGGGTTCCTGAGGACTTGTACGAGGCGGGTGACCTGGATGGTGCGGGTCCGTTCCGCAAATTCTTCAGTATTACATTGCCAATGATTACGCCGACAGTATTTTTCAACCTGATTATGGGGATTATCGGTGGATTCCAATACTTCACTCAAGCGTTCGTTATGACAAATGGCGGACCACTGAACTCGACCCTGTTCTACAATCTTTACTTGTACAATAAAGCATTTATGGAATTTGACATGGGTTATGCGTCCGCGCTCTCCTGGATTCTGTTCCTGATCATCCTGATATTCACGCTAATGGTCATCCGCAGCTCGTCCTTCTGGGTTCACTACCAGGGCGATGATCAAAATGACTAAGGAAGGAGAAGCGAAGATGCAAAAAATACAACCTAGATTCAATCTGTCCAAGCTGATTGCGTTCTTACTGTTGCTCTGTGGTGCTGCCATCGTGCTGATTCCGCTATTGTGGACGATTTCGACATCGCTGAAGACACCGGCTGAAGTGTTCGGTACTGCTTTTTGGCCGAGTTCATGGAAATGGTCCAACTATGCGGATGCCGTGACGGCGATTCCGTTTTTTAAATTCCTGGGCAATACGCTTATCATCCTCATTCCTGTCATGATCGGTACGGTATTCACGTCGGCGATCAGCGCCTACGGTTTCGCCCGCTTTAACTTCCGCGGCAAAAGAACACTATTCCTGATCCTGCTCGCAACAATGATGCTGCCGAGCCAAGTTACCCTGATTCCAACATTCCTGCTGTTTAAGCAAGTGGGACTAACGAACTCGTTCCTGCCGCTGATCCTTCCGGCTTTCTTCGGTCAGAATGCGTTTAATATCTTCCTCGTACGTCAGTTTATGCGTGGGATTCCGCGTGAACTCGATGAATCGGCTTATGTGGATGGGGCCAACCGCTGGCAGATTTTCACCCGGATTATGATGCCGTTGTCCAAAGCTCCGCTGGTTGCCGTATCCATCTTCACCTTTATGGGCGTATGGAATGACTTCCAAGGTCCGCTGATTTATTTGAACTCTAATGAGAAATATACACTCGCACTGGGACTTTCCATGTTCAAGGGCTTGTACAACGTAGAATGGAACATGTTGATGGCTGCGACGATTCTCATTATGCTGCCGGCTTTGATCCTGTTCTTTATCGCACAGAAATATTTCATCGAGGGCATTTCCATCTCCTCAGCCGTGAAGGGCTAATGGGGCTAAAGTGTTATCGTATGACCTACAGATAAGGAGATGAGTTACCTTAATGGCTAGCACTACTAGCAAGCATCCATTCAATCTATATTATAACGGTGGGGAATACGTCAAAATCTGCGGTACGCAGGACGGCTATTTTCCTGATTTCGGTCACCATGTTGCCAATGAGATGGGCGGCGTCTGGCTGCATCCGATCAAGCTGCTGGATGGTTTCTGGCTGAAGCTCACCGACAAGAAGCGGAATATTTCCGTCTGGTCCCGTGCGGACGGCTTTACTAGCGAGCCTTGGGGCAGCCGGTTTGAATATGATCATGGCCTGAGCTACATCCCGGTATCCATGGAGCGTACACAGTTTGCTCCTGAGCATGTAAAAGGGATGACGGCTGCTTATGAAATTAAACACTATGGTGATGAGGAATTGCAGCTGCAGGTGGAGCTTCTGTTCCGTACCGATCTGCGTCCGGTGTGGTACTCCGATGAAGTTGGTATTCATGATGGTACTGCAGATGAAGCAACAGTGCTGAACCCGCGCGAAGTGCTCGTGAAGGACTCCAGCCATGAGTGGTACACACTGGTAGGTACCGATCTTCCTGGTGATCAAGTAGAGACTCGTCCAGATCTGTATGGACCTGAGTTTACAGCTGGAGCAGGATGCGGTATCGCGTTCCGTACCGAGCTTAGACTGGCTCCTGGCGAGAAGCGCCGTTTCAATTTGTTCGTCGCTGGGTCCCACACTTCCCGTGAAGAGGTTGAGGAGACTTATCGTCATCTATCGGCTCAATATGCAGGTTTGCTGGCTGAGAAGCGTGAGGTATATAGCGCGATTGCGGATCGGGCGAAGCTGACAATTGAAGGCGAAACCGAGTGGAACGAAGCCTTTACCTGGGCAAAATGGAACAACCAATGGCTGATCCAAAAGGTGGATGGTATCGGACGTGCGCTGACAGCGGGTGGACCGACGTATCCATGGTGGTTCGGCTGTGACAATACGTATTCCTTGCAAGGGGTACTGGCGATTGGTGATCCACAGCTGGCCAAGGACACACTGAATCTGTTGCTGCAAAAGTCGGAAGAAGTTAACGGTAACGGTCGTTTCATTCATGAAGTGACGACGCTTGGAGCCGTATCGAACAAGGGGAATACACAAGAAACAGCTCATTACATTGCTTTCGTATGGGATCTGTTCCGTTGGACCGGGGACGAAGAACTGCTGCGCCGCCACTACGAATATTGTGTTAAAGGCATCGACTGGCTACTGGGTGAAATGGACCCGGATGGCGATCTGTTCCCTTCTGGTTATGGCATTATTGAAATTGCCGGATTGAATATGGAACTGATCGATAGCGCAGTGTACACAGCACAAGCACTGAAGGCTATGACCGAGATGAGCGGATATTTGCAGGATCGTGAAGCACAGCAAAGATACAGTGAGCTGGCTCAGCGTTGTGCAGATGCCGTGAACAAGTACTTCTGGCAGGAAGAAGAGGGCTTATATGCCGATGCAGTCGCTCCAGCCTCTGATGTTGCGCCAAAAGTAGACTACATGGTCTCCTTGGCAGAAGGACAAGGGATTAACGACTACCGTGAATACGTAGACGGACTCCTGGCTGCTTCCGGTGAGGATGCATCTGCTGACCGCGGTTGGTTGCTGAACAAGAACTGGGTTATAGTGACCCCAATGGAAGCTGGCATCGCTGAGCCTGATAAAGCTCGCCGGGCGCTGGACAACATGCGGAATGATACCTTCATCGGAGAATACGGTACGTACTTGTCTGGTATGTATAAGCAAGGAACGATGACGATTTCAACAGGTGTGCACGCTGTAGCGGAAGTTGCGAACGGCAATCCGGACGCAGCGCTTGATCTGTTGAACCGGATGAAACGGAGTTTCTCACGCGTAATGCCGGGTTCTTTTTCCGAGATGTCACCGGATTACGGTTGTGTAGTGCAGGCTTGGACGATTTATGCGATCGCGGTACCGTTTATACGTCATTTCTTCGGCGCAGAGCCTTTTGCTGCTAATCAAGAATTGAGAATCAAACCACAACTGCCTACTGCTTGGAACGGCAAAGCTTGCTCGCTAGAGCGTTTGGTAGTTGCTGATGCAGAATTCGATCTTACGCTGACACAAACTGATGGTACGCTGAAGGCGGTCATCCATAATGAAGCGGGTTGGAAAGTAACCCTAGATTGGAACGGTAAGACGGTAACTAGCAGTGAGAAATATATTGAACTGGAACTATCCGCAAACTAACCTATAACCTATATAAAGAGACAAGAACATAGAGCTGGGAGATGGAGAATAATGAAACTGGAAGCTGTTATTTTTGACCTAGATGGTGTCATTACTGACACGGCAGAATACCATTACGTAGCTTGGAAAAAGCTTGGGGAGTCCATCGGAATCCCATTCGAGCGCGAATTCAACGAGACTCTTAAGGGCATCAGCCGCGGCGAATCCCTGGAGCGGATTCTGCGTCTGGGCGGTAAAGAAAACGACTTTACGCCTGAACAAAAGGCTGAGCTGGCTCATCAAAAGAACGAACATTACGTCTCCTTGCTGGTAGATCTTACGCCGGCGGATACTTATCCTGGCATTGCTGAGCTGCTGAAAGAGCTGAAAGAACAAGGCATTCCGGCTGTTATCGCCTCTGCGAGCAAAAACGCGCCGCAAATCCTTCGTTCCCTGGAACTGGATAGCTTCTTCCAGTACGTGGTACCACCAGATTCCGTACAACACGGTAAGCCTGCACCGGATCTGTTCCTGGCTGGGGCAGAGAAGGTTGGTGCTAATCCTGAGTTTTGTATCGGCGTCGAAGATGCTACAGCAGGCGTTGAAGCCATTAAAGCTGCTGGCATGAAGGCTGTCGGTATCGGCGAACGTGAAAGCCTTGAAGCGGCTGGAGCCGATGTAGTGCTTCCGGATACGACCGGATTGAGCCTGGCGTTCCTGAACAAAGTGCTAGAAGGTTAAGACTTACATCCGCAAGCCACCAGTGTTCCTATGAGCGCGTGGCGGGAGAATTCATATAAACCAGCAAGTCTCCTTGAGGGGGCTTGCTGGTTTTTTGTTTTTGGAAAAGTTAATGGGAAATTCGTTTAGCATCACAATTTATTGAGCTGAGAGGAACAAGTAAAATATGGTATTATACTGATAGAGTTATTCTGATGAATTCTATTGAAAATAACGCTCTAGAAGGTGAATTTTTCGTTCCCTATAATTTAATAAAAGTCCTCGTCTTATAAATGATAAAAAATAGATTCACTCCCCAACTAAGAGCATTTTCGTACCTTATTTTGCTCGAATATGGGTAAATAGTTCAATTAAGGGCATTTTTGTATCTTATTTTCGAAAAAATACGCTGAAATGCCTATTATCGAAGATTTAAGGTGCAATATTGCCGTTAATTGCTACTAACCTGTAACTGCAGAATAATTAAGGTACAAAAATGCCGCTAATTGCACTTTCGATAATTATTAATGTGTTCTATATAAACATATCAGCAAGGTAATGGGAAAGTAGAATTCAATATTGCCAGGGCTGAACAGTTTGCTGCATACATAACAATAAATGAAACCCGGAAATGAGAGTTTTAAAGCTCCATATCACATGTGAAAAGAGGAGATTCTTACATGGCAAGCGATCGTTCTTATCAGATTAACGCAAGCGCAACACGAACGAACTGGTCTGAAGTTCCCGCACTCCAAGTAGATCAATACCTTTGGCTGGACAACGGCTATGCACCTAAGGTAGAAGTTAGAGCATATTACACCTCCGAGCGTTTGCATGTACAGTTTCAGGTGGATGAGGGTCAGCCGTTGGTTCGCTACCATCAGCCGAATGATCCGGTATATACGGATAGTTGTGTTGAGTTTTTCGTGCAGCCGCTGCCCGGCAGCGATGCCCGGTATCTGAATTTTGAACTGAACGCGGCAGGGACACTGCTGCTTCAGCTTGGTGAGGGGCGGGATCGGAAGTATTTGGAGGATGCATCGCCGGCGCTTTTTGAGATTCAAACCTCTTATGCAAAAGAAGATTCACATCCTGAAGGGGGCGGTTGGGAGCTGGAATTCTCTATTCCCTTCGATTGGCTGACGGAATTGTTCCCGGATTTTACGGCCAGTTCGGGGCAAATTCTGCGCGGAAACTTCTACAAGTGCGGGGATGAGACAGAGCTTCCTCATTATGGCTCTTGGAACAAGGTGGATTCTGTGACGCCCAATTTTCATCTAAGTGCGAGCTTTGGAGAATTGGTGCTGGAATAAGGGTTGTAGAACGATGGTTGCAATAACAACGGGTACCTTCCTGAAGTGGAAGATACCCGTTTCTTATTATGTAGGGAGTAGCGCAGATTGTTGTATCGTCTGTGCGTGAACTTTTTATACATATTTGTAAATACGAAGTGCCTAGCTAGCAATCTAACAATCACAGACAGTATGCTAACTGCCAATGAGTCAACAGTTTAATATATAACGCGGCAGCATTGAAGAGTTGATTTCTATAATTGGTTTTATTTTGATAATATGTTATTTATATTGTGGATGAACCGAGTTCATTTTTAGATGCTCAATCTGAAGAGTAAATTTCTCGAAATTCAACGAGTTGGTAAAGGATGGGATCGGGATCGGTACTAGGATTATTTAGGAGGGTGTGAGGAATTGGAATATTATCGTTATCGGGGAAACAGAGCATTTTTTTTGATTCTAGTTATAATTATATTGAATACAGTCACGTTATCCGGCTGTCAAGCAACTGATCCACCAGATAGCGATATAGAGATCATCTCTAAAGAACTAATAGAAGTGCCTGGTCAAAATCCGAATATTGATATATACAAGGTATTTTATAAAAGTGATGATATCAAAGTTCTAGCCTACCTGACGATTCCCAAGGCTACCGGAAAGTATCCACTGGTTGTTCATCTTCATGGGGGATACGCTCTTGAACGGAAGGAACTTTCTCATTACGATTTTGGCTTTACGTTCGGCTTTAAATATATGAGTGACGAAGTGGTGTACTTGTATCCCCTCTATCGTGGATATTTGGAGAGCGATGGCCATGTGCAAGGCATTGCGGAGAATACACGGGATACAGAGAATGCAATTAAAGTGGCAATGTCCACCGGAAGCGTAAAACCGAATTCGGTATACCTGCTAGGTGCATCGATGGGTGGCGGCGTGGCTTTAAGATTAGCTTCTGAGCGGCAGGACGTAAAAGCTGTTGTCGGTGTGAGTCCTTTTGTGGGCTGGGATGTAAATTTACGCTGGCTATATGATCACCCAGATGCGACTTCACCTAAAATTGTAGAGGAGAATAGAAAGACGGCTGAATATGTAAGATTTGGCCTGATTAATGCCAATCCTGAATCAAAAGGGGATTATTGGATACTGGATCGAATTCCCGACATTAAGGCCCCGGTACTTCTGTTGCAAGGGACTGCCGATGAGAGCCTCATTTGGCAAACCGTTCAAGATTTTGCAGATGATTTGGAAGAGGCAGGTAAAACTGTGAAGCTTGTTTTGTACCCAGATGGTCGGCATGGGTTAGCGGACAAGTATCAAGACCAGAGGAACCAAGAAGTGACGCAATGGCTACATACGTATGGCGTGCCCAAATCATTTGCCCTACAGTAGGAGCCAGTCATAAATATAGTGGAAGAGGATTATTAGAATAACGGGTATCTTCCTGAAGAGGATGGTACCCGTTTCTTTTTGTGTGGGAGTAGCGCCACTGTGGGTAGCGGAGGGCCTACGGGATGCTGAAGAAACACAGTGGTCTCCTTTAAAGCCAGATTTCAACCGCTAATTCTTTTCCAATTCAGAAATCAGACTTTAACAGCGATCGTAAGAATCCTTCGAACCCGTAGCATCTTCACGCATGAGGATTCATCTTTTAAGTTTGCTTTTCAGCCTCTAAATAAGTACATAAGATGCACTCAAGGGACCATGTACTCCGACAACGAGCTGCATCTCAATATCGGCTGAATTGGAAGGTCCAGAGATGAAATTGATGGCTGAGCCGATAGGCTCGCCTGCTTCAATTCGCAGGTTGAGATCTGCTGCTGCCTGAGTGGAACGAAGCACAAGCCGCTTTTTTTCAATAATCGCAATGTAGTGGGTAGGCAGAAAGTGGAGGGAGCGGCCTTGATCCGGGCGACTCTCTACAACAATTGTGCCTGATTCGGCCAGTGCGTAATCAGCGAAGACGATAGCCGTATTGGCGGATTGCGCTTGCAGCAGATTCTTTTCTCTTCCCGCCGCTTCATTCCATACGAACGAATTAGGGAATGTCAGCCCGTAATCGCTAAATCGGCTATCCCCCGAAGTGATTGTAATTCCCCCACCATTCGCATGGATCAGATCATCTAATGTTGCCTGCAAAAGCTCTGGATTCGATTCAATCAACTGTGTGTGGATAAAGAAGCACTGCTCTTTAAGGATCTCTACCAACTCGTCGGTGGATGGATTGCCATAGCTGTTAGGGAACTGCGCTCGCAAGTCGGGTCGCTGTACGTCATAGACACGTTCCCGCCCAAGCTTGGCGGCGATTGTATTTAGAAAAGCTTCCTTGCCTGATACCGTCATTGGTCAGTCCCTCCTTTGCGTTGATCAAGCCAGGTCCGGAAGCTGTCCTGCTGCTTGACCGGCTGTTTAAGATCACGAACATTGGTCCAGCCGTGTATAATTCCCGGTCCTCTGACAATTCGTCCATGCTTGCTGAGCAAGCGGCTTGCCGGATTCGCAAACCTCAGTGCTTTGCCAAACAAAATCGGGGAAGAGAGGAGACGGCTTGCCGCCTTCATCTGGATTCTTTCCACGCTCCCCGTTCTTTTTTCGCTCACGATTTTTTGACGATGCAAGATCAACTGCTCGTGCAGCGGGATTTTAACCGGACAAACATCCGTACAAGCTGCACACAAGCTAGAGGCAAAAGGAAGCTCTTTATAGTCATCATATCCGCCCAGTAGCGGCGTAATTACAGCTCCAATCGGACCTGGATAGATTGATCCGTAGGCATGACCGCCAATATGACGGTAGACCGGGCACACATTAAGACAGGCGCCGCAGCGGATGCACTGCAGGGCTTCGTTAAATTCGCTTCCAAGAATATCGGAGCGGCCGTTGTCCACTACAACTAAATGAAACTCTTCAGGTCCATCACTTTCCCCGGCCGCTGAGGGGCCCATCACGGTAATATAGCTGGTCAATTTCTGCCCTACAGCACTTCGGCAGAGCAGGTTATCCAGCACTTCCATCTCTTCAAGCGTAGGCACAATGCGTTCCATCCCCATCACAGCAATATGCGTTTTCGGTATGGCGGCGGTAAGATCACCGTTGCCTTCATTGGTAACCAGATTAATGGCACCTAGATTGGCAATGGCAAAGTTGCAGCCTGTAATCCCGACATCCGCTTCGAGAAACTTTTGCCGCAGCACCGTTCTTGCAAAGGAGGCCAGGCTCTCTGGACGTTCATCTCCCGAGTACCCAAGCTTCTCTTCGAACACTCTTTGTATTTGTGTACGGTCTTTATGCAGCGCAGGTGCCACAATATGTGAAGGCGGGTCCCAATCATCAATCTGCAGGATATATTCGCCAAGGTCGCTCTCGATCAGTTCACAGCCGGCATCCATCAGGACACGGTTCATTTCAATTTCCTCGGTAACCATGGATTTGGATTTGACGATTTTTTTAGCTTTTTTTTGTATGACGATGTCCCGAATATAATTGCTGGCTTCCTCTTTTGTTTTGGCAAAATAGACATGACCGCCCTTGTTCTCTACGTTATCCGCCAACTGCTCTAAGTAATAATCCAGGTTCTTCAGCGTATGCTGACGGATTTGCTGGCCGATTGAGCGCCACTGTTCCCAATCCCCAAGAGCGGTCGCCGCTGACAGACGTCTGGTCTTCAAGCTGTCCTGGGCTGAACTTACCGCGCTTCTCATGAAGAGATCCCCGAGGCCTTCTGTAGTCCGTTCGCTAAAATTCCGTTTATCCGTTTGCAGGCTCATGTGTATGTTCCTCCTTTGGCAGCGGTAGCATGGCGATGGTTCAGCACTTCTGCAATATGCATTATTTTAATGGGTTCTCCCTTGCGTGACAGGCGGCCACCGATATTGAGCAGACATCCCATATCCGCACTGATCAGAATGTCCGCCCCCGTGTCCAGGACACAGCCGCACTTTTCATCCACCATCTGCTCGGAGATTTCAGGCATTTTCACGGAAAAGGTTCCGCCAAAGCCGCAGCAATTATCGCTATTCTTGAGCGGCTCCAATTGGAGTCCCTGCACCTGCTCAAGCAACAGGTAGGGGGTTTCCTTTTCTCCCAGAAGTCTTGTCATATGACAGGAACGGTGGTAGGTGGCGGTTCCCTCAAGGGTTGCACCGACATCGGTAATGCCTAGCACTTTAACAATGAATTGGGTAAGTTCATAAGATTTATTTTTTAAAGCAACCGCTTTCAATTCCCATTCTGGATCGCCTTTAAAAACCTTAGGGTATTCATGAAACATAGCGATACAGGAGCCGGAAGGACCCACGACATAATCGGAGCTCTCGAAGGCAAGTATCATATTCTTCATGGCAAGCTTTGAATCTTCCAGATAGCCGCTATTATAAGTAGGCTGACCGCAGCACACCTGAGAAGCAGGATAATCGACGTTACAGCCCAGCCTTTCGAGAACCTCAACCATAGCTATTCCGACATTCGGAGTCATAAGGTCAACTAAACAAGTTGAGAATATACTGACTTTCAATCCGATCCCTCCAATGGCAACCTTGATGTGTATAGCTTAACTCAAAAAGTCAATGAAAAACAACACAAAATGAATTAAAAACAGTGGAATGTTGTTGAATGTTGTTGACAAGAAAAGTTGACAGCGTTTACAATCAATGAGGAGAAATGGATAATCAACCTTGAGGGGGAGAGGCAGTGGAAAAGCATTTAATGTATATCGACGGCCAGTTTACAGAATCAGAAGGCAAAGAGTGGATGAATGTAACCAACCCATCAACAGATGAAGTGATTTCACAGGTTCCCAAAGCTACAAGGAATGATGTGTTACGTGCTATTAACGCAGCGGAAGCAGCCCAGTCAGCCTGGGAAGAAACACCTGCGGTTGAAAGAGGAAAGTACCTTCATGCCATTGCCGACGGAATTCGGGCTGAGGTTGATATTCTTGCTAGGCTGATCTCCGAAGAAGTAGGTAAGACCTTGGAATTATCCACAGTAGAGGTTAACTTTACAGCAGATTATATGGATTATATGGCAGAATGGGCACGACGCTATGAAGGGGAAATCGTTCAGAGTGATCGTGATAATGAGAATATCTTTGTATTTAAACGAGCAATCGGGGTGACAACAGGCATTCTGCCATGGAACTTCCCGTTCTTTCTGATCGCTAGAAAAATGGCTCCGGCGTTGATCACCGGAAATACGATTGTAGTCAAGCCTAGCGCCGAATCTCCTAACAATGCGGTGGCTTTTGCCAAAATTGTTGACAACGTGGGTCTCCCTAAAGGAGTATTCAACCTTGTGACTGGTAAAGGCGGAGAGGTTGGCAATGAATTGGCCAGCAACCCTAAGGTTGGCATGGTCAGTCTAACCGGCAGTGTGCCGGCAGGTCAAAAGGTGATGGAGGCGGCAGCTGAAAATATTATCAAGGTCAGTCTTGAGCTTGGCGGCAAGGCCCCTGCTATTGTTATGGATGACGCCGATCTGGACTTGGCCGTCAAAGCGATTGTGGATTCCCGGGTGATTAATACAGGGCAGGTCTGTAACTGTGCGGAGCGGGTCTATGTCCATGAGAAGATCAAGGATGAATTCACCACCCGTCTGGTTGAGGCAATGGGAGCGGTGAAGTATGGTGATCCGTTGAAAGATAAGGATATTCATATGGGGCCGTTGATTAACAAGGCGGCTCAGGAATCCGTGCAGCAAAAGGTTGACCGTGCAGTACAAGAAGGCGCCAAGATCGCTTTCGGTGGTAAAAAGGTCGAGGGAACCGGCAGCTTTTTTGAGCCAACGGTCATTACCGATGCTACGAATGAGATGGAAATCGTGCAGGAGGAGATTTTCGGACCGGTCATTCCTATCATTTCTTTTGCTAACTTAGATGAAGCCATTGCACTTGCCAATGACAGTGAGTTTGGATTGACCTCATCTCTATATACTCAAAATTTAAACGTTGCGATGAAAGTGATCAAGCGTCTCAAATACGGTGAAACTTATATTAACCGGGAGAACTTTGAAGCGATGCAAGGCTTCCATGCGGGCTGGCGGAAATCCGGCATCGGTGGAGCGGATGGCAAACACGGCTTGAACGAATATTTGCAGACGCAAGTAGTGTATCTGCAGTACGATAAATCGATCAATTAAAAATATTTTATGCAAGTAACCGATACGGTCCGCAAAGGCCGTATTTCGGATGAATAGATCAGCCAGACGCTTCTGGCTGGTCTTTCTTTGTATACAACGAGAACAACGGGTATCTTGCTATAGTAGAAAGTGCCCGTTGTTTATTGTACGGCAAAGAGGCACGGGAACCGCACCTTGCTGTTAACAGGTATTCTTTTTAAAAAAAGAAAATATTAGGCCTTTGTTATCCTTTGTCCCGCTGGAACTTGGTTGTTTCCCGGTCATAATGTGAGATCGAACCATCGAACCCAACAAGGCGGACATAACCTTCGGAGAACTTGTCAATCCGGCCAAAGCCTACCCGGGCATACATTCCGTCAGGATCGAGCTGTAAGGCGGAGACAAAGGTCTGGGACAGGGCGGCTACGAAAAAATCAATATTTTTAACCAAAGTGTGTGGCATAACGTTCTTCCTCCGTTGAAATGGTAATTCGGCTAAACCGTGTGGTGTTGCTCGTTCTAATATAATAGCATGAGTAGCGCCACTTTTGTGATATGGTAGGATATATTGGAAGCCAAATGTCAGCAAGAGATGAGGAATGTGAAATGAACGATCAACTGGAGCGCGTGAAAGCGTTGTTCATGGAATACTGTGGCAGCTTGCCTGATATGCACCGGGGCGGCTGAACCAAAGGGCCAAGCAGAATCTGGATTCAATCGAAGAGATTATGAATTAAATGATACTGACGGGAGGGTATGAATGATGCAGATTAAAACGGAGACTGTACAGGATTATCGCCAGGTATACGATTTGAATGTTGTTGCATTCGAGAACAGGGAAGACGAAGCCAGGCTGGTGGAACGGATCAGGAGCTCGGAGGGTAGTATCCCGGAGCTGTCCATTGTGGCGATTCAGGATGAGGGGGAGAGTGCAAATGTTATCGGTCATGTGCTGTTCAGCAAAGCTAGTGTGATCGATAGGGACATAGAGCATCCTGTCATTGTGCTGGCCCCGGTGGCGGTTCATCCCGATTCACAGCGGCAAGGAGTAGGTCAGGCGCTGATTAGGGAAGGCCTCCGCAGATGCCAGGCACTGGATTACGGATTGGTGCTGCTGATCGGACACCCGAGCTATTACCCCAAACTGGGCTTCAAGCCGGCCAGACCTTATGGATTGGAACTGAAGCAATTCGAAGTACCTGATGATGTGTTCATGGTTCATGAGTGCATAGAGGGCCGATTGGCTGCCGTGAAGGGCGAGCTGAGGTATCCGGCTGTTTTTCTGGAATAGGTTACCCGTAGCTATAGTATTTTCAACGAATATCCAATCGAAAAACCCGCCCTCAGAACTGGCTAAAGGGGCGGGTAAACATGATTAAAGACGAGCTCCATGTGTTAGAGTTTAATTTCTACGTCCCGGCTTGGATCGCTGTATTTATAGATACCAGGGTTCAGTTCAATTTTTCTGTCAAAAGGGATATCTGTGTAGCTATCAATATTAGTTCCTGTAGATATCATTCCCTTAGGTGTAATTTCAGGCACCACTTCTTTGCCATTAATACGTAACGTAGTTTGATTAACGCCCTTGAAGCCAGGAGACTTGGAACTTGATTCGACAATCAATTTTCCGCCTTCAGTATAGTACGCGAATTGAATTTCAAAACCGTCTACATCAAGTTTGGTGAACTGCTTTTCCTTCGCAGGTTTATTAAGGGTAATCCAATTTTTAGAGGGATCACGTTTCTCAATCACGGCATCTTTTAATAAAAGTTTCATCGGAACATCTGACCAGTTCTTATACCACTCTGGAGATTCAAATTGAAATAAATGCTGATAGCTCTCGGGATTGTCGCCTCTCAAATTCCACCCCCCGGTGATTGTAGTATCACCTATAACTAACTGCGCAGTTTTATAGTGGACAATTCCTTTTGGTAGCGACTCCTCTTCATCTATAAGAATTTGGATCTCTAGCGGAGTAACCACCAACTGATCTAAAGTTACCCCTGTTTTTTCTTGAAATTCAGGACTGGTATGCAGTGCCTTAGTGTAAATAGATTCACTTGCTTTTTTCCCGTCGGCTTGAAAATCGAACGCCCAAGTACCCGAAATCCGCCTAGCTTCTTCAATATAGCTTAAATGCAGACCAGCATCCTTCCAGTCCGGTTCGGTCATATCAAATACCTGTTCAAGCAACAAGTCTGGACCTTCGCTAGGCATAAGGGTTGGAATGGCGTCTTTCTCTTGACCACCAATACTAATTACCAAATGGGGGTTACCCCGTCCCGAATCAGATGGTGATGCAGCGACTCTATAACGGATAATGGTTTGATTTGCAGCTTGTCGGACGGACACGATATGAATGGTGGGATACTGGGTAGCACCGGTAACAATCGTATCTCCAGCTTGCAGATTTGATTTTAAGGGAATATCTCGATTACGGTAAAAAATAAGATTCTGTGCTTCAAACTTGTAATCCTTTTTAGCATCCTTTAATGTATCAGGTGTTTCATAAATACCAATGAGTTTATGGCTATCAGAATCGTATTCTAGATAACCGCATACCTTTGCTTTGGCACCAGATTCACTAGTTATGGTATTTTTCTCTGTAGCAAATCCAATATAATGGCTTAGGTCCGTATTGGTATCCAGAGAGAGGAGCATCTTCATTTTTTCTCCGTCAGACACCACACCGTTCAAATTCATGGTAACTCCTGAGCTGGAAGCTTTCAGATCATACTGCTGGCCGATACCGTTATTCAATGCAGTGGTCACACCAAGGCCGCCAATTTTATTCCAATTTATCGTCACACCCGCGAATACAGGGATACCGACAAGCAAGAAACAGGAGAATGCGATACTGATGGGAACAAGCTTCATACGATTTCTAGGCGTATTTTGTGGCGGCTGCAGATTTACTTGGCGTTTGTGTGCTTCTTTTTCAATGGCTGTCCACATGGAATCATAATTCGGCTGAGGAACATGCTTATCCTTTTGAATATACTGACTCATTATTACTCATCTCCTTTAGTTGAGGTTTAGCCATACCATTAAGCAGTTTAAGCCCCTTGTTTAGTCTGGATTTGGCAGTACCCTCAGGGATGTTCATAACTTTAGAGATTTCAGGTACAGTCAATTCATTAATATAACGGAGGACTACTACCATTCTGATTTTGTCGGGGAGTTTACTATATAAGCCTTGTAGTTCTTCTTTAGTTTCACGTTGAGATAAGCTCTCTTCTACAGGGTTGGAATCTTGAGACCTGGAGAGCAAATAATTGCGTACCTCTTTCATGAATCCTGTTTTGCGCCTTTTAAGAATGCTGTTGCACTCATTCGAAGCAATGCGTAAGATCCACGATTTTAGATCCCTCACCTTTGACCGATCCGCCAAGATCACTTTGACAAATACTTCTTGGCATACATCCTCAGCATCTGCCTGATTTTTCATCAAATAGTAACAAAAATAATAGACTTGTTCTTTATAGAGTTCGAAAATTTCCCGGTCAGTCATTCTGCTGCACCCCCTTTTTATGTTGTTCTCATCAATAAGACAGATAATAGAATGCAATCGTTCATTTTATTTATAGGGTTGTCGAAACTATTTTATCGGATAGGCTCACAGAACTTGTAAGAGGAGTTGCATGGAGGCACTGCTTGTCATGCCTGAAAGATCCTCTTGGCGAAGTAGAAGTGATCCCGTTCGTTGCTATAGTGGTGCGGTGATTAACCTGACATAAGGCTGTCCAGTTACGTATGCTACAATGTCTCCAATGGGCATAATGGATGGACTAGACGTTCATGCCGGAGTGCGGACAAGTTATAAATTCTGTGGGGGGCAAAAGAATGGCCGAGCCTTTAAAAGCCATGTACAATAAGGAATTTCTAAGCAGCTTCGGCGAGAAAGTGCAGCGCGCCTATTCGTCGTTTGACACGGAGAGCTTCATCGCTGCGGCGATGGCGGAGCCGTGGGTGGAATTGGAGCTGAAGGCACGGATGAGGCGTATTACACAGTCGCTGGGAGAACATCTACCTTCGGGCTACGAAGATGCACTGCGGATTTTATATGAGATCGACAAGGAGTGTGTCGGGTTCCCGTACCTGATCTTTCCCGATTTTATCGAAGTGTATGGACAAGCCCCGGAGCATTGGGAGTTGTCCATGGCAGCGCTGGAGCGGTTCACGTCAAAATCATCGGCAGAGTTCGCCGTAAGGCCATTTCTGCTGCGCGAGCCGGAGCGGATGATGGCGCAAATGCTGATCTGGTCCAGGCATGAGAGCGAGCATGTTCGGCGGCTCGCCAGCGAGGGCTGTCGGCCACGTCTGCCATGGGGGCAGGCGCTTCCGATGTTCAAGCGCGATCCGGCACCTGTGCTGCCAGTGCTAGAGGAGCTGAAGGCTGATCCATCCCTTTATGTGCGCAAAAGCGTCGCTAACAATCTGAACGACATCGCCAAGGACCACCCGGCGCTGGTGCTGGAGATTGCTCAGCGCTGGAAGGGTCAGCATCCCGACACGGACTGGATCGTGAGGCATGCTTGCCGCTCGCTGATCCGCAAGGCTGATCCCGGGGTGATGGCCTTGTTCGGCTACGCCGAATCGGAGGATTCGGCGCCGCTTGTGATTGGCGCTTCCCTGACCGCTGCGCCAGAAGCGCTGGCGATTGGGGACAGCAGCGAGCTGAACTACGAGCTGCGGGTCCGTGAAGGAGATCCTGTACGTATTCGCATCGAATACGGGATCGACTTTGTAAAAGCGAGCGGGAAGACGTCCCGCAAGCTGTTCCTGCTGTCCGACAAGACTGTTCCTGGCGGGACAAGGCTGGCTGGTACGCGCACCCACCGCTGGGCTGACTTGACGACCCGCCGTCATTATCCGGGCGAGCATCTAATTACGCTCTTGGTGAATGGACGCGAAGCTGCCACCACCCAAATTAAGCTGGAATTACCCGAAAAAGTAGAAGGAGGAGTATAGATGATTACGAATAACATGATGATTAAGCTGAAAGACCGGAGTCCCGAGAATATTGCGAAGACAAGAGAGGTTCTCCTCAGCATGAGGGGGCAGATCGAGACTCTACGCGACGTGAAAGTGTACGTAAATATTCGTCACGAGCAGTCTTCTTATGATCTGATGTTTGTAACTCAGTACGATTCAATGGCTGGTTTAGATGCTTATTCGGTGCATCCCGTTCATGTAGAGGTAGTTAAGTATATCGGAAGTGTAATCGATACGGGCTCCTCTGTTTGTTATGAGTCCTGAATCAATTATTACTCCAACTATGGCTCAATGTCATGATCTGTGCCTGCCAAAGCAATTTCTCTAAAACAACCTGGCTAGCACAACGTCATCAAAACAACGTTATCCAAGCAACGTCGTTAATCCACCCTTCTGTCTGTTTAAAACAGCAAGGACAGGAGGGTGAAGCTCCATGCAGTGGGCTAACGGACCGTATAGCCGCTATTTGCGCATAATGCTACTTCTGGAGCATGAAGCGGACTCAGATGACGCTATTTTCATCCAAACCGTGGATTTTGACCAGCTGCCTTACTGATAAGGTCACTGGAGTCCTTTACCCTTCTGAACGGTTGGATCTATTGGCAATAGCGCCTCTGGAGTCCGTTGCTTTGTTGCTTGACGAAGCAACAAAGCAACGGACTGATTTTGAGGTAGGCCCTTAATTAAATAGCTCTGAAGTGAGAGGTTCCCCCGAATGCCGGTAATGGCTGGGGGAGCCTCTTTATTATGGTCACTCATATTTCGACAAAATATTTATATTTGAGACTATTAATTTTAAAAGATTGTGTTATAATCGTAAACATTACGATTAACGAAATGGGATGTGAGCACATTGATACGCTATCTGCTTCAGCGGCTTCTGCATATCCTTCCGGTGCTGCTCGGCATCTCTTGCATTACCTTTACTCTGATGCACTTGACGCCGGGCGATCCCGCAGAGATTATGCTGCGGGCAGACGGCATCAAGCCCACGAAAGAAGCGATCGAGATTACCCGTCATACACTGGGTCTCGACGGTCCGGTATACATACAGTATGGGCATTGGCTTAGCCGTGTGCTGCATCTGGATTTGGGCTCGTCCTATAGCAGTGGACGACCTGTCCTGACGGAGCTGCTGGGCCGCTTTCCGGCTACCGCGCTGTTGGCTTTATGCGGTCTCGCCGTCGCTTTACTACTGGCGCTGCCGTTAGGGATTCTCTCGGCACTCTATCCGAGCAGCTTGATCGACCGGTTGGGTCGAGTTTTCGCGCTGCTTAGCGTATCCATGCCGGGTTACTGGCTTAGCCTGCTGCTAATATACTATGGCGCGGTTAAGCTGAGACTTTTCCCGGTGCTGGGAATGGAAGGAGGCTCCAGTCTGGTTCTACCCTCGCTGGCACTGGGCTTTGGAATGGCTGGCATCTACATTCGGCTGATCCGCACCAGCATGCTGGAAGCGCTGGATCAGTTGTATATTAAAGCGGCTAGGGGCAGAGGTGTGCAGGAATGGTCCGTGATTGGCAGACATGCACTGCGCAATGCTCTACTGCCCAGTCTTACCCTGCTGGGTGTCCAGATTGGCGGATTGCTGGGTGGATCGGTGATTGTGGAGACCGTATTCGCCTGGCCGGGTATTGGCCGGTATGCCGTTGAGGCGATTTTTGCCAAGGATTATATCGTTATTCAAGGGTACGTATTATTAATGGCTGTTGTCGTGGTTCTGGTGAATCTGGTGGTGGATGTAAGCTGTCTGCTGCTAGACCCAAGGATCAGGCTGCGATAAAGCCGGTGAGAGGAGAAGTTGCAAATGATTCATCTGCACTTGCCTAGGGGAAGCCGTGCGGCCCTGGTCGGAGGCAGCATTGTATTGATATTTATAGTGATTGGAATCTTCGCTCCTTATCTGGCTCCAGCCGATCCACTGCAGATTCATATGGATCACAGACTGAGCCTGCCCTCCTGGCAGCATCCGCTCGGCACCGATCATCTGGGCCGGTGTGTCTTGTCCCGTCTGATCTATGGCACGCGTACTTCTCTATACTATGCCCTGCTTGTATTGGGTGTCGTATTTGCCATCAGTATTCCTGTCGGCCTGATCGTCGGTTATGTCGGAGGAAAGCTGGACCAGCTGATTATGCGGATTATTGATGTGCTGCTCGCTTTCCCCAGTCTTATTCTTGCACTAGCGGTGACAGGAATGTTGGGCCCGGGTCCCGTGAACTTACTGATTGCATTTGCAGCTGTCTGGTGGACAGGTTATGCGCGGATTATCCGGAGCATGGTGCTACAGATCAAGGAGCGCGATTTCATAATGGCCGCCAGAGCAGCAGGTTCATCGCATCTACAGATTATGGTGAGGCATATTCTGAGCAATGCTGCTCGCCCTATTCTTGTTCTGGCATCGATGGAGGTGGGCACGATTATTCTGTCGCTGGCCGGAATGTCCTTTCTCGGACTTGGCGCTCAGCCGCCAACACCGGAATGGGGCGTGATGCTGAATGACAGCCGAACCTATATTCAGACTGCGCCGCGGTTGATGCTCTTTCCCGGTCTCGTTATTTTGCTCGTCGTTCTAGGCTTTAATCTACTGGGCGAAGGGCTGCGCAAAACAAATGGTCGAATACATTAATAAATTCCGGGAGAGGGGGATGACAGGTGACAAAAGAGACGTCCCCCGTAATGCGAGTCACGGCGCTTACTACCCGGTTTTATACACCGGACAGGGTCGTTACCGCTGTTGATGGCGTCAGCCTGGAGGTGAAGCGGGGGCAGGTTGTTGCCCTGGTCGGTGAAAGCGGCAGTGGCAAAAGCGTCACGGCCATGTCGATTCTTGGTCTGGTCGACCCGCCGGGCGTGGTGGAGCAGGGCGAGATTTGGCTCGGCGGCGTCAATCTCCGGGAATGCACGCCGCGCAGGCTCCGCGCGCTCCGGGGCAGCGAGATGGGGGTCATCTTTCAGGACCCCATGAACGCCTTGAACCCGGTGCTGACCATTGGTGCGCAGATGATCGAGACGATCAGGCTGCACCGCCGGGTGTCCCGGGCCGAGGCGAAGGGCCTGGCCCGGGCTCAGCTAACCCGGGTCGGCCTGCGAGACCCGGATACGCTGATGACGCAATATGCGTTCCAGATCAGCGGTGGAATGTGCCAGCGGGTGATGATCGCGCTGGCGCTGGTGTCCCGGCCTCGTCTACTTATTGCCGACGAGCCAACGACGGCGCTTGATGTAAGAGTGCAGGCCGGAATCCTGAAGGAATTGGACCGGATCAGGGTGGAGGAGGATATTGGAATTCTCTTGATTACCCATGATTGGGGCGTTGTCGCCGAATTAGCAGATGAAGTGTATGTGATGAGGTCGGGGCAGATTGTGGAGTCCGGGAATGTATTTGATATTTTCGAGAATCCACAGCATCCCTACACCCGAGAGCTAATAAATAGCAGATAACAACGTTTAAAATGTTTTTTGAATTTATAGAGGAGAGACATGCAAGGCTTGGAGCGGTAGGAGAGTTAGGAGCGAAACGACGGGAAAGACCGGGAAAAAGATCGGTTGAATGCGAACGTCCGAAGGCTTTGAATGCTCGAATGCTCGAACGCTCCTCGCATTTATACACTATACGTGGTTCTGCGAATTGTAACTGAAACTGCGAGACAGAGGAGGACATTGCACAATGAAACTGCTAGAGGCTGTAGGACTTAGCAAAACCTACAGTAAAGAGCGGGGGTGGTTCACCACGCAGGCCCCTGCGATGCAGGCTGTACATAATGTATCGCTAAATCTGGCAGAAGGCGAAACCCTCGGGTTGGTTGGAGAGAGTGGCTCTGGCAAAAGCACGCTCGGCCGTCTGTTGCTCGGTCTGGACAAGCCCACCTCAGGCAAGGTGCTCTACCGGGGACAGGATATTACGGGTCTTAGCTTAAAGCAGATGCGGAGTGTCCGACACCGGATGCAGATGGTGTTCCAGAATAGTCTGTCCGCCTTCAACCCGCGGTTCACCGTGGAAGAGATTATTGGTGAGCCGCTGAGAAATTACAGAGAGGGAGTTGCTGAAGCACGTAGGGAGAAGGTGCTGGACAGCCTGGAACGGGTGAGCCTATCCAGCCAGTATATGCGAAGATATCCGCATGAACTGAGCGGCGGCCAGCAGCAGCGGGTTGGGATTGCCAGAGCCATTGTGCTCAAGCCGGAGCTGCTGATCTGTGATGAACCTTTTTCCAGTCTGGATGCGACCTTGCGGAGACAAATGCTGAATCTGTTGCTGGATCTGAAATCACAGCTGGACTTATCCTATGTGTTCATTACACACGACCTGTCACTGGTTGATCGTTTCTGTGACCATGTGGCGGTGATGAACCGTGGGCAGATTGTTGAGCAGCAGCGTAGAGACTTCATCCTGCAGAATGCTGTTCATCCCTATACACGCTCTCTGCTGGAGTCCGTTCCAATTCAGGATCCTAGGTTAAGACGAGGAGCTGTAGAGTCGAGGGAGCGGAGAATAAGTAGCCTTATTTTGAATAGAGAAGAGGAACAAATGATATGAGCAAGATGGCAAAGAGAAAAGATGCACGATGGAGCAAAGTATTTCTGGCCGCGGTGACGACGGCAGTTCTGGTTATAGCCGGCTGTAACAGCAACAACAGCATTGCCAACAAGGATAATAGCAGCAATGCTGCTAATGGAACAGCGGCGAATGAAGCAACACAACCTGTCAATCACACCGGTGATGACAACAAATCGATTACTGTGGCAATAGCCGCGGATGCTGGTATGGATCAGCTGGACGCCGGTGCCTATAAAGGTTCAATGAATGTACATGCCATGATTTATGATGGGCTGGTGGAATACGGAGAGAAAGGTGAGATTTTGCCGGCACTAGCGGAATCATGGGAGATTTCGGAGGATGGGAAGGTCTACACCTTCCATTTGCGTAAGGGCGTCAAGTTCTCGGATGGTACGGATTTGAATGCAGCGGCGGTCAAATTCTCCTTCGAGCGCTGGATCAAGGACCCTGCGAATTCCCTGAATATCGCAACGGCCATGAAGTCACTTGAAGCCGTGGATGACCTGACAATCAGAATGACTTTCAATAAAGCTTACTATCCGTTCCTGACGGAGCTGTCCTTTGCAAGACCCGTTCGAATCATCAGTCCTTCCGCAGTCGAGCCTGCCGGAGATCCGAGTGGCAAGTTTGTGAAGGCAATTGGAACCGGGGCATGGATGACGGAGAGTTATAAAACCGATCAAGAAGCGGTGCTCGTCAGAAACCCTTACTACTGGGGGGAGAAGTCGAAGCTGTCCAAGATTATTTTGAAGGTGATTCCTGATCCACAGTCCAGAGTGCTTGCGCTGCAGAACGGTAGCGTGGATCTCGCTGGCGGTCAGCTAGGTAAAATCCCGGTGGAGAGCCTGCCCGTCCTGCAAAACGATTCTACGCTGAGCGTACAAGAGGCGCCGGGTACGAACTCCCACTTCCTCGCCTTCAACGGCAACAATCCTGTCCTTCAGGATGTGAAAGTACGTCAAGCAATCAATTTGGCGATCAACAAGAAAAGTATCGTTCAGGATCTTATGGGTGGAATAGGTAAGGAAGCCAAAGGGTTGTTCCCGCAGACCGTTCCTTATGTGACAGAAGATAATAGCACCTGGTACGGCTTCGATCCGGAGCAGGCCAAGGCGCTGTTAGCTAAAGCGGGGTATAGCGACACTGACGGTGATGGAATTGTAGACAAAGCTGGAATTCCGATGACCCTGAATTTTGTGCTGCAGGAGTCCGAATTCCCAGAATGGAAATCCATCGGGGAGTTGATTCAGTCGGAGCTTAAGGACATCGGCATTGATGTGAAGCTTCATGTGCTGGAACCGAATGCCTATTACGATGCGCTGTGGAAAACAAAAGATTATGACCTGATCATCTACCGTACGTATGACGATGCGTACAATCCGCATGCCTTCCTTTTGTCGCTATTCCATAAGACAGGGGATGCTCCTGCTGTTGTCTGGTCCGATGCCGGGCTGGAAGCGCTGATTGACAAGGCCGTAGGTGCGACAGACTTGACGGAGCGGCAGTCCGCTTACGATGACATTTTCAATAAGTTGTACCAGGAGGCGATGTTCGCCGCGGTGTACTTCCCGGATGATATTTTTGTCGTCAATAACAGAGTGAAGAACTTCAAGCTGGGCTACACCACCTTTACTCCGGTCTTCTGGAATCTGCTGAACGTGGGTGAATAATCAATGCTTAAAGAGATTTCCAAGTACTGGACCGTCAGCTCCGAGGGGTATGACAAGGTCATCCGTGCCCAATTCCGTAGTCCCAAAGCGGTGACCATCTGGAAGGAACTTCTGATTGAAGGGTTGCAAGGCAGGCAGAAACAGCGGGTGCTTGATGTGGGTACAGGCCCCGGTTTCTTCTCCCTGCTGCTGTCGCAGATGGGGCATCAGCCGACCGCAGTGGATGCTTCGCCAGGGATGATTGAACGGGCTATGGCCAATTTTGACCGCTTCGGATACAAGGTGCCAGCCTTTGTCGGGGATGCAGCTAACCTGGAGCGGATCGCCGACAACAGTTTTGACGCGGTAGTCTGTCGGGATGTGGTGTGGACATTACCGGAGCCGCAGCAGGCGTATGCGGAATGGCATCGGATTCTGAAGCCGGGCGGAGTGCTGATTGTTTTTGACGGAAATTATTTGTATCAGGAGAAGCATTCTCTGTTCCATAAGCTGTGGTATGCCTTGTCCTGGACGTTGATTCTACTCACGGAAAAAAGAGTTCGACGTCGCAGTAGTGACGACACAGATTTGCTTCGTGAACTGCCGTTCGTCAATGTCCTCCGGCCTGAAGCGGATGAAGCGGCTCTTCGACTAGCTGGATTCAAGCGTATCGGCATTCGCCGCAACTTCATTCCCGCCCGGCGGCAGCCGCTGCATCATTTGAAATATGGAGTTCAGAACGTACAGCGTTTCATGATAACTGCCACAAAGGAGTAGAAGTCTATGAGTATACAGCAAGAAGTAAAGACCTATTGGGAAGGCGAGGCCGAGTTATATAGTGAAGGCATTCGTAAGGAATTGAATGGTTTTCAAAGACAGGCCTGGCTGGATCTTATTCTGGAGCATGCCCCGCGGAAAGAGACCCTGAAGGTGCTGGATATCGGCTGTGGTCCAGGCTTCTTCTCCGTGATCCTGTCGAGCGCGGGTCATCTTGTCACTGGGATAGACTGTACGGACAATATGCTGGAGGAGGCGCGCAGCCATTCCGATCGTGAAGGCGTTACGGTTACATTCCGGAAGATGGACTCACATGTATTGGATTTTGCAGATGACAGCTTCGATCTTCTGGTATGTCGGAACGTCACCTGGAGTCTGGCTGATCCTGAGGCGGCGTATAAGGAGTGGAAAAGAGTGCTGAAGCCGGGTGGGCGCCTGCTGGTCTTCGACGCTAACTGGAATCGTCATCTAGTGGATGACAAGATGAAGGAGAAGCGTGAAGCGGATCATCGAGACTATGAAGCGAAAGGCTGGGGCAGCCCATCACGTCACATAGACTGGGAGGAGTCCGACAGGCTCAGCAGACTTCTGCCGCTGACCTCGGAATGGCGACCAGCATGGGATGTGCTGACGCTGGAGAAGGAAGGCTTCGCCAAGGTGTACAGTAAGGAGAACCTGTCATCCAGGGTGATGGATGAGAAGGAACAGCTCCTGACCCGTTCCACCCCGGTTTTCATGGTGTGCGCGGAGAAATAATCTTGGTGGCAACAGACCTAACGAATTTATCAGTTAAAGGAGCATTCTTATATAATGAACAAAAGCAATTCTGCCGGACGGCTTCCGAGGGCCAAAGGAATAGACATGGCAACCTGCTACATGCCCAAGGAATGTGCTAGAAAAGTTCGGCACCTCGTCTTGCCTGAGGTGAACCAGAAGATTGTGGAGGAGTTTATTACGATCCTTGGCATGCGTGAGACTTTCGAGGAACACGGTGTTCCTATTCCGAACAAGATAGTAATGTACGGTCCCCCGGGTACCGGGAAGACGCTGACCGCCTTTCATCTTGCGAAAATGCTAGAGCTTCCGCTCATTCTGGTCCGGCTCGATGCGCTTATTCACAGCCATTTGGGTGAGACCGGCAGCAATATCCGCAAAATTTTTGAGTATGCCAAGTTGTCACCCTGCGTCCTCTTCCTTGATGAATTTGATGCCATTGCCCGGACCCGGGAGAGTGGGGATGAAGTTAAGGAGATGGCGCGGGCAGTAAATACGCTACTGCAATGTCTGGATGACTTTGGAGATAACAGTATCTTTGTAGCAGCCACCAATCTGGAAAAAGAGCTCGACCGCGCTATTTGGCGGCGCTTTGACACCAAAATGACTTATTCTCTCCCCGATAACGAGAGTAGAGAGCAGTATATCAAGCTGCTGATCGGTGAATTTGGACAGGAGGAGGGGTTGGCTGAGCTCGCTTGTCAGCGGTTGACTGGTTGCAGCTTTGCCGATATCGAGCAGATTATTCTGAAAGCCAAGCGTAAAGCGATTATCGCAGGCCTCCCGCTGTGCTGGCAGCATGTCTCGCGCTCTTATGACGAGTATAATCCGGCTGTCCATTAGCAACCTGCCATTACGATAGCGTTACCTGAAAGAAGCCTTTACAGTAGGGAAACCCCCTTCTGGAGAGGTTTCTTTCAATTGGGTTACATTTTATAGCTGAAAAAGAATACACTTTTGTGACCTTTTCCACACTCTTCCTATTATACAATGGTTAGATAGTAGTTTAGTATAAATGAACAAAGGTGGAATTGCAGTGAAGAAAACAACTCAATACAGTAAATTAGCCGCGGTGCTGTTGACCAGCGCACTCAGCCTGACCCTGACCGCGCAGGCCTTCGGCGCGCCGCTTCAAGCCGGACTGAAGCCAAGCTGGACTTCAGCGTCTCTATTCACGTCCTCGGTTCTGGTTCCGAAGGATGCCGAATCCGTAATTCATGACGTTAAGGCCATTCCTGCGAAGAAGCAGGTGTACGTACATATGGGACAGAATGTACCGAATACTACCAGCAAGACGAAGCAGCTCTGGTATGTGGATACGTTGAAAGCACTCGACGCTGATACCGGTAAGCAAAACTGGGAATATGTATTCCATGATTCCAAAGGACCTTATACAACTGCTGGCAGCTCGGTCTTTAACAGCAACGGAACGGCCTATGTCTATCAGGCCTTCTCGGACAAGACCTATCGGTTGTACTCGGTGAACAGCTCTGGCAAGCTGAATTGGGTGCAGTCTCTGACCGGACCATCCTCGATTTCTCTGCTGAAGGATGGCTCCATTCTGGTGGCATCTCCTGGTGCAGTGGACAGCAAAGGGATCATCAAGACCACGTTCACTCAATTTGACGGCAGTGGTAAAGTGGCCAAACGTCAGCAACTGCCAGGGAATTTGCTCACCGCCCAAGGCGACCGGATTATTATGTCCACCAGCCCACTTGTCAAGAACAGTGCTGGCATCTGGCTGGACAAGCTGAACCCGCGTCTGGAAGTTTATGATCTGTCTTTCAAGTCGCTGTATAGCTATCAGGTGCCAGCTGGCTCCAATATTTACGGAGACGGCAGTCCCGGACAGATGGTATTGAATGACGGTACGGTGATTCTACGGACTAACGTCAATGGAACAGGGAACAAGCTCGTGGCGTTCAATTCGCAGGGTAGCCTGCTGTGGGAGCGCAGCATCCCGGGCAGTGCGCTTACTCAATCGACAGGCAACGGTTATGTAGTATTTGCCGGCGGTACATTGACCCTGTATGATTTGGAGCGTAACACAGCCACTCGTACTTTTGACGAGGAAGAAAGCAAGTATACAGTAATTGCTCAAACAGGTGACGGTAAGCTAAGTCTGAACTTGAAAGACAATACGTATCTGCTGAATCCGGCTTCGCTGGATGTGATTCTCTCCTTCAACAATGACAACCTTAATCCGTTGATGACAACCTACGGGGACAATGCTGTATATGCCTCCTCAGCGGATGGTAAGCTGACCAAATTAGCTGTGAAAGCTGGGAAATAAGCTGGCAGCTGGCATGAGAAGGTGTAGCATAAGCTGAACATTCGGAGTGCAGTTTGCTTTTTAATACGGAATAAATCGCAGCTATTATATAGGAAAGAATAAAGAGGGGCAAAGAACCCCTCTTTTTGTTATGATGAAGACATTTTTCTATCGTAAGCCTCGTCAAGCACTTGTTTTAACCCTTCGGATCTCTTCTGAATAAACGTTTCCCAGAATGTCTGACCTCGCTGGCTCAATTCCTCATCCGTATAGCTTCCTTCTTCAAATTTGCCCCAACAGCCATCTTCCGTAAGTTTATCCCAACCCATGTAATCAGCATAAATACGATTCTCCTGAGGAACGTCTGAGCCCATAGAACTTTTTTTAACAAGATCAGGACAGAGCCACATCGCCGTGCATACAGACAATAGCCCACCATGCATCTCATTTAAGCCTTGAAATCCGGCCGTATGTATAGCTTCTTCCCAAGCGTTATGAGTATTATGATTTGGAGCAATTACAAGAATATGTGGGTATTTATAATTAATATGCTTGATAAAAGCCGCTTCCCAGTAGGCACCACCGTGCCCGGTACAAACCACAAATTTGCTGAAATTTTGTTTTGCCAAATTGACTATTATTTCTTCTATCATTGCTGTTAAGATATTTGGACTTACGGTCACTGTACCTTTATAGTTAGCATGTTCTTCGGAAGTGTTGAAGGGGAGTGTCGGTAACACGTATGCGTTTAATGCTTTACCGTATGCCTCGGCTTATAAATCTGCTATAAGCGTATCCAAATGCATTGGAAGAAAAGGACCGAACTGTTCGGTAGCTCCTATAGGTATAATTACGGTGTCAATCCCACTGCTGGCTATCTCAGCCGTTGTGTTTGTATAATTTAGCATATGTATCTCCTAATTCTATAGTTTGTAATCTTAAATATACCATAATATGGATTCTTGTGGGATAGCAGGTTATAAAAATTACCCACATACGGTGAGTACTAAGAAAGTGATGAATATTTACCGTTCGTTCTACAAATGCTAAAATAGTCTTGGAAAGGAGCATGATTATGGCTCGGAGCAAAGAGTTTGAGATTGACGATGTTCTCGAAAAAGCGATGAACCTCTTTTGGCAGCAAGGTTATGAGAAGACCTCCATGCAGGACCTTGTGACTGGGATGGGGATTCATAAGAGAAGTATGTATGATACTTTTGGAGACAAGCATTCCTTATATATGAAAGCCGTGGAACGGTATGAAAGAAACGTTGCCGAGCGAATGAAGGAGCAGGCTGGGGCACAGCCTACAGCGAAGAGGGCGATTCGTAGCTTGTTTGAGATGGTGATCCGGAACGACACAGGGAAGCCCAAAGGCTGCTTGATGGTTAATACGGCGGTGGAACTGTCGCTGCATGATCCCGAGGTTGATTCCCTTGTACAGGAGAGCTTTCTTACTTCTGAACGACTATTGGAAAAGTTGGTGTCAAACGGGCAGGAGAGCGGGGAAATCTCCCGGCGGCTGGAGGCCCCAGCCCTAGCAGCTTATCTGCATAATGCGCTGGTAGGACTGCGAGTGATGGTCAAAACGGAGCTGGACCTCTCTAGACTGGAGCAAATCGTGGATATTACGTTGACTGCTTTGGATTGAGCGAGCCTGCCTGTCACTTGAATTAGTATGGATGCACAGGAGAGTTATTATCCTGATCTTTGGCAAAAAAATGTATCCTGCAATTTAATGGCTTCAACAACGGAAGCGAATGAATTACAATAAGGCTTTGAGCAACGTTGAAAGGAGATTCACCCAAGTGGCTAAGCAGAAATTTTATGTAGTATGGGAAGGCAAGCAGCCTGGAGTCTATGGTACCTGGGCGGAATGCCAAGCCCAGACAGATCATTACACCGGAGCGAAATATAAATCTTATGAATCCAAAGCGGCTGCGGACGCCGCCTACAAGGCGGGCTGGAAAGGCAATTGGGGTACAGGTGCTACAGCAGGCGGAGCCAAGCCTAAAGCAAGTAATCCATTCAAACGCAGCGCCGCTGTGGAGACCTCGGAGGAGATCGACTACGATAGTATCTCGGTGGATGTCGGGACCAGAGGCAATCCCGGTCCAGTGGAATATAAGGGTGTCGATACGCAGACCGGCGATGTTATTTTCTCCTGTGGGCCGATTCGGAAGGGAACGAATAATCTTGGTGAATTTTTAGCGATTGTACATGCCCTTGCCTACTTGAAGAAGCAAGGTAGCAATCGAACGGTTTACAGTGATTCTGTTAATGCCATCAAATGGGTGAAGCAGAAGAAGGTAGCAACGACTCTGCCGCGCGATGCTTCAACGGAAGAAATCTGGCAACTGATTGATCGGGCAGTGCACTGGCTCCAGAGTAATACCTATGATAACAAGCTGCTGAAGTGGCAGACCCGCGAATGGGGCGAGATTAAGGCGGATTACGGTCGGAAGTAGCGGAGTAGGTCTACCTTAAATGATGATTCTTCTATCATCGGCTCGGCCACGGCTTTATAATAGGATTATAAAGAAGTTAGCAAAGTATCATTCATGGTAGCAGGAGGAACAACTCATGTTCGGCAACGATTGGGATAAAGTATTGCAAGAGGAAGTAGAAAAACCGTATTTTGATGAACTGCGTTATGCCTTGGCACGGGAGTATAAGACTCACACTGTCTATCCGCCCAAGGAGGACCTGTTCTCTGCACTGAAGCTTACACCTTATGAAGGGACTCGTGTAGTTATTCTTGGACAGGATCCTTATCATGGAGAGGGACAAGCCCATGGACTTAGCTTTTCGGTGATGCCTGGCGTACGGATTCCGCCTTCGCTGCGAAATATCTATGCTGAGCTCAATGAGGATTTTGGGATGCAAATTCCAAACCACGGTTACTTGAAGCATTGGGCGGAGGAAGGTGTGCTGATGCTGAATGCGGTATTGACTGTCCGTGAGAGTCAGCCCAATTCTCATAAAGGTCTGGGCTGGGAGCGTTTCACAGATGCTATTATGGCAAAGCTAAATGAGAGAACTGTACCGATGGTCTTTATTCTTTGGGGTAGTCATGCTCAGAAGAAAGGGGCCTTTATCGATAAGAACCGGCATTTGGTGATCCAGTCGCCGCATCCGAGTCCGCTTTCGGCGCATCGCGGGTTCCTGGGCAGCCGCCCGTTCACGCAGGCGAACCGGTACCTGGAATCCCACGGGTTGCAGGGGATTGATTGGACCATACCGAATCTGTAGGGATTCGGACACAGCGAAGGGGGTGGAGCCATGCGCCATTGGGTGGGCAGACCAGTCATAATGTATTGCGGTGAGAAGCCGTACACGATCATGAAGGGGATTCTCCGCAAATGGGACCTTTCCCTGCGGATTGCTGTAATCGGCCATCAGGAGATTACGGTGCCTTTTCAGGATATTGTATATATCAAAGCCTTGGCGCCCAAGGAGAGAGCGCTGCCCCCTGCCCTTCATGCCGTCGGATATGTCATGCGGGAACGACAACAGTTCGATAACGCGGTCTATTTCAAGTCGGCGGTGACCGTCTGGAAGGGCGATAAGCTGATTGCTCTCAATACCACCATAGTGTCACATACGAAAGGCTCTGTGATGCTGGAGGATGGCCAAAGTCTGATGAAGGGCAATCACATCTTTGTAGTGCGCTCCTTGCGGGGCTGAGACGAGGCTATCCTCAGGCTCAATATGTAACTATAGAATCGCTCCTGGCGGATAAGAGGACAGGTCCTTTAATCCAGCCGGGAGCGATTTTTTCATGGACAGCACCTTACATCTGTTCTTCTTTAATCTGTGGTTCCTTGGCAGAGTTAGAGTCGCCGGTTCGCTCCGCAATAATAATCCCGTATAGCCGCCGTACAATAATCTTGAGGATCATATACACCGGGAGTGCAATCAGCACACCGATGATCCCGTAAAAATCCCCGCCGATCAGCACCAGCAGCACTGTGGTTAGCGGATGCACATCCAGCGACTTCCCATACACAATTGGCGAGAGCAGGTTATCTTGAATCTGCTGGGCAATCACAATCACAACTGTGGCCCAGATCGCCATCGTAGGCGATTCGATAAAACCGACGATGATGACCGGCACAGCCGAGAGCAGAGACCCGACATAAGGGATGAAATTGAGCGGAATCGCAATAACAGCCAGCAGCAGTGAGTAAGGCAGGCCGATAATCAGAAATCCTATGTACAGCATGATCCCCAAAACGACGTTCAGCAGGACACGAGTTACGATGAAGCTGCTGAGGGCACTGTCGATCTCGCGTAGCATTTCTTGACCAGGCTTACGAAATCTTCGCGGAACTAGACGTAGTAGAATCGGCGCCAGCTTGTGTCCGTCTTTGAGCATATAGTAGAGAATAATGGGCAGCGTGGCAATGATAACGACAATATTGGAAATGACCCCGATGAGATTACTAACGGAATTCGATACCCAATTAATTGCATCGTTCAGATAAGCGGACAAACGTGCCGCCAGATCCGATTCTCCTGTGAAAAAGCGGGACCACATTGGATTCTGCCGCAAGTCGTTGAATTGATCCTGCAGGCCACTCACAAGCTGCGGTGTGTTGTCGATGAAGGTCTGAATCTGCTCCTGCAACGTAGGCCAGACGAGTACCGAGAAGAGCACGAACAGGCCAATAAAAACAAGATAAATCAGCAGGATAGAGATCATCCGGTTCAATTTTCGCCGCTCCAGAAGGTTCACCAGTGGCCGGAGCAAATAATACATAAAGCCTGACAGCATCATTGGCACCAATAGTAGTTTGAGAATCGCGAACAGTGGAGTGAACAGGAAGAAGACCTTGGAGCCCAAATACAAGATTAGCAAAAAAGCAATAATAGCCACGCTTGTCCGAAAATACTTGCTTTGCTGCATGGCAGCACCCCCCGATTACGTTCTATTCCTATACTTGACCCGATTCTATATTTATAAACAGAAATGGTAGGGGTAACGCATGGGGGATAATATAAATACCAGTTTGTAAAATGTAGAATAAAAGGTTCTGTGATAAATTCGTATACTTACAATTTTTGGTTGGGAATTATCAATTCTGTAAGTGACTGGACTGCACAAATAAAAATCGGAAACAAAGTGCTTGGGCAAGACGGTGAATTCTATAGAAATCCAAGCAATATTACCCACATTCCTGTTGATTTTGGGAGGTAAAAAAATGTTGTTGGATTATTATAAATCGTTACCTGATTACATTTCTACAATTCAACTAATAGAACTGTTTGAAGAATTTTTATTTTCAATTAGTTCACGAACTATTGATGTAGAAATTGCCTTAGAGTCATTGTTTGAATTATCGGACAGGCAATGGCATACGTATGAGTTATTGGACTCTGATGTGAAAAGTGAAATTGAAACATGGATAATTGGTATTTGTAATAAAGAATCAATAAATGAAATTGAGTTGATCGCATCAATTATCGGTAGACTAGGTTTAGTAAAAGTTTATAAGCATCTGGAAAATTTATTAAATAATGATAATGTGAAAAATGAAGTTAGAATCGTTATTCAAGAAACTGTTGCTGAACTAGATGGACATGTCGAAGACCCTTATTTTAGAATGAAGTAATATAGTGCAGAAACCTTGATTGGCAATATGCCTTTTCAAGGTTTTTTCTTTTGAGAGGGGCTACCCAGTGCCGAATGATCTCACCATTTAAGTAATAGCAAGTATACCCCATGTATATTTGTATAAATATATTCCCTCATTGCTTGTACACACATAACGGCTTGATTTTTATTACCTAAATACCGCTATTGCCCTGCACCCAACAGGTGCTAACGGCCAGACCATACTGAGCTGAAGCAGCGCGGGGATGCCGTGACGAAAGGAATCACGATTTATTTATAAGGGGAATTTGAGCTCACCATGTAGAGGGTGGATGTCATATACTATACATGCCGAAGAAGGACATTTAGTGTTGCTCTTGCACAAGGAGATAGCCTAATTTGTTGTTACTCCAGATAAAAGCAGAACGAGTCGTTTTATCTTCTTCTCCGAGGTTGATTTTTTTTTCTGGATAGGACTTTTTCATAAGATCTGATGATCGCAAGCGGGGTAACACCGGTCTGACCTCCGGTCTCCTTGGTGATCTCCTTGGCTTTGACAAGTGACAAAAAGGCGAAGAAGTCGCCCAAGGCAGTAAGTCCGGCCCCGATGATGGCATAATCTTCGGCGCTTAGCTCGTTAGCCTCTACACCTTCACCTCCGGAATTATTGGAGCTATTTCCATTACTATTCGTGGGCATTCTCGTTCACCCGCTTTCTCTAATGTACTATAAAATATGTCGTGAGGTGCGATAGGGAAATAGGCGATTTGGACGTAATTTTAAACAAGTGAAGGCATCCGGCGTATCCATCATAATTCAGATGAAGCCCCCAGAACGCCTCGTCTATAATAAAAGGTGGCGCACAGAGAATACCCTGTGCGCCACCTTTTATTTAACCTATGATTCTTGTACCCGTCGTTGAATCTTGTAGAGGCATTTGCGTCCGCCTTCAGCCAGACAATCCGGCCGGGATACCTCTGCTTCCAGCAATGATTCGAATAGCTGTAACTCGCATCGGCAGGCGTGATTGTATTGGTTGGCGATTTGGGAGATCGGACAGTTGTATTCTATTAACGTATACTCGTCCTCACTGGTTTGATCCCATTCCACCATGTATCCATTCTCATTTTGAAGGCTGGCGAGCAGCTCTACCTTCTCATGAAAGCTTTTATTCTGCATAGCACCGTTATATTTCTTGAACAATTTCTCTTTCCGGCGTTCAAACAGCCGTTCTACCATATCCTCACCGGTCTCCTGTACCAACTCATCGAGCAGATCCAGGGCTACGGCGTGATATTTATTGGGAAAAAGCACACTGGAGCGCTCTGTCAAATGATAGGTCGCTGTTGGCCTGCCCATGGGCTGCCGGATGGTCCGCGCTTCAATAAATCCATCGCGTTCCAGGACATCAATATGGCGACGCACCGCCATGGAAGTGATGTTAAGTCGATCAGTCAGCTCTTTGGCTGTCAGCTCATCATTGGTCTTTAGCAGATGCAATATCGTCTCACGAGTGGACAAATCCTCTTTGGGTTGCACGGTTAGCTCACCGCCCTTGTCTATACCTTTATTTAGCGCGCTGCACTCGTAACCGCGGCGCATTCGTCCGAGCAATGACCGCTGTGCTCTGCTTCACAGTCCTCACAGCAAATATGCTGGAGATGGCAGGCATCGTTGGCGCAGTTGATGAAACGGTCAGCCGGCTTGCCGCAGTGGTGGCAACGACCAACCACGATATCCTCGTCGGTATGATTGATCTGAACGGAGATCCGTTCATCGAACACATAGCATTTTCCATCGAACAGTCGGCCTTGTACCTCAGAGTCTTTACCATAGGTGACAATCCCGCCATCCAATTGATATACATTCTGGAAGCCTTCCTTCATCATGAAGCCGCTCAGCTTCTCGCAGCGAATCCCGCCTGTACAGTAAGTGAGGATGTGCTTATCCTTCATATCGCTCATATTCTCGCGAATCCAATCCGGGAATTCCTTGAAGCTGTCCACCTCTGGCCGGATCGCGCCGCGGAAATGACCGAGGTCGTATTCGTAACCAGTACGACCGTCCAGAACGATAACATCGTCGCGCTGTAGCATTTCGTGGAAGTCCTTTGGAGCCAGATGCTCGCCAGTGATTACGTTAGGGTCCAGTTCTTCCTCGACGCGGAAGGTTACAAGCTCTTTTTTATAACGCACGAAGATCTTCTTAAAGGCATGCTCATCAGCCTCATCAATCTTGAAGACGATGTCGCTGAACAGTGGGTTCGCGCGCAAATCCTTCATATATTGTTCGGTTTGGGCAATCGTACCGGATAATGTTCCGTTAATGCCCTCCTCAGAGATAAGAATCCGTCCTTTTACGTCCAGCTCTTTGCAGTATGCCAGATGTTCTTGTGCAAATTGTTCAGCGTCCGGCAATTTTACGAATTTATAGTAAAGCAGAATTGCATATTCCGATTGTGGCTTCATTTAGTTCACCTGTCTCATTAGAATTACACTTCACGTGCACGGTACTTTAACTACTAAGTAAATGTTTAACTATAAAAAGTATTGTAACATATTATCAAGGCTTGACAAGAGATACTCTTGAAGCGGTATGGTTATAGCGCGGAATCTGACGAGAAGAACAGTGTAAAGGATATGTCAGAATCATCACAAATATGGGGATTTATTCACTGCATCTTGAAGAAACCATTGCGTAACTGCAAAAAAGATTATACTTAGAAAATAGATGAAGGGTAATCATGGAGTGAGCTCTGGGCTGTGATCCTTAATTTACCTAGTTTAGAAGGAGAATAACACCATGAAATTGATAGCCAACCTCTCTCTTCAGAAAAAAATAATACTGTTAATGCTGATTTTGTACCTCCCGCTTCCGCTGCTAGGTCAATTCTGGTACGAAAAAAGTCATAAGGTCATTCGGCAAAATACCATTGAATCAAGCTATCAGCTGGTTGAACAGGTCAATAGATATGTTGACACGTATTTTCAGGACATTGAGCATCAAATGTATCCGATCCTGGTGAATGAGCTAACACTGCAATTTTTAAATGATTCTGTAAGCGGTTCCTATGATCGTTTTCTGCGTTCCAACCGAATCGAGCGAGAGCTTTTGAATCCGCTAACAAGCAACCGCGAAGGCATTCGGGGAATCTCTCTGGTTAATGGGGAGGGGAGGGCGGTATCATCTTCAAGTTTCTCTTCCGCAGAGCGGAGATATAAGGAATATAACGCTAAGATTGCGAAGACCGGTGTCTTTGAAGTCATGGGCTTGGAACAGGATGAATGGAGCCCACCTTTTCTATCGATTGCACTGAAGTTCAACAGCACGAATTATAGCACCAACAGCGGACTGTTGATTATAGATTTGAAACTGGATGAGGTTATCCAGATTGCCCGGAATGTGCGGATTGGCAAAACGGGGTACGTCTGGATTGCGGATAGCAAGGGCAGTGCGATTTATCGGCCTGGCAGTCATCCCAATGAGGGATTGTCTGCTGATTATGCCAAGGCTATGGGCGATAAGCGTCAGGGAACACTGACGATGCCTGGTGAATCGGGAGACAAGCTTGTCATGTTCTTTCATTCTAATGCCACGGGCTTGTCACTGTTCGCGGAGGTACCACTTGCTGAATTGAATGGGCCTTTACTGCAAATCAGCAGAATTTCTACTATTGTCTTGCTGCTGATCTTCCTGCTGATCATGATTATAGTCAGCGGGGTGATGTACATGCTTAGTAATTCGTTGCTGACACTATTGCGGGTAATGAAGCGAACTCAGCTAGGTGAGCTGGGCGTTAGGGCACCGGAGAACCGAACCGCAGAAATAGGTAGCTTGTACAGAGGCTTCAATAAGATGGTTGATGAAATCCAGATACTCATCGATACGGTGCACCGGGCTAAGCTGAGGGAGAAAGAGCTGGAGGTGAAGCAGAAGGAAGCACTTCTTCTAGCCATGCAGGCTCAGATCCACCCTCATTTTCTCTATAATACGTTGGAATTTATCAACGCCAGTGCAATTGTAGAGGGCAACCGGAAGATTAGCCGGATGATCGTCTCCCTTGGGGATATGTTTCGATACAGCGTAAGAAACCCGAATGAAAGGGTCACGCTTGCCTCGGAGATTGGACATGTGTCTGCCTATCTCTCGATCCAGGCCGAACGCTACGAAAGTCTCTCCTGCTTTATTCAAATCTCTGAAAAGGCGGGAGCGCAGACCTCAGCGATCAACTCTATGCTGCAGCCGATCGTCGAGAATTGCTTCAAGCATGGATTTGATAAATATAAAATCGTCCCCAATTACATTCGCATTTCGGAAATGCAGGTCGCAGCCGGCTGTTTAATATCGATTGAAGATGGGGGCGGTGGCATGTCTTCGGATACTATGGAGCGCTATAATCGCCTCTTTGATCTATCCGAGGATGAATTACTGGAACTGGAAGCAGAGAACAAGCAGAAAGGGATCGGCTTGCTGAATGTCCATTCCAGATTGCGGCTGCTGTTTGGTGAGCCGTATGGTCTGTTTATTTCGACCTCTGGTCCAGATGGGACTTGTATCGATATATTGTTGCCTACGCACATCGCGGAATTAGAGCAGGAACAACAAGGAGGCATGCATGATGTATAGAATCGTCCTTGTGGATGATGAATCCATGAGCAGAAAAAGTTTGGATAAAATTCTCACTTCGGCCAGTTCTCAATACCAAATTGCCGGTGAAGCCGCTAATGGGGCTGAAGCTCTTGAGCTGATACGGCTTCAACAGCCTCATCTAATTATTACAGACATCAGTATGCCTGTAATGGATGGGATCGAGCTGATCCAGCGAATGCGGCAGGATGGCTATGATGGTGAGATTATCATTTTGTCGGGGTATGGGGAGTTTGAATATGCCCAGGCCGCCCTGCGCCATGGGGTAGTAGATTATCTGCTGAAACCGCTGAAGGAGGAATTGGTTGTAGAGCTGGTTGGTCAACTATTCCAGCGTTTTGCCAGCACGCGCCAGAAGGCAATGGTAAAAAATCAGCTTTTAGCCCCGGTTATATCAGCTGCAGAACGAATTGCCACGGCGCTCTGGGCAGCGAATGCACCTGTTCTTTCACTGGAAATCGATAATCTGCTGAAGCTGCTGGGGCATCAGGAACTTTCCTATGAGGAGCGGCGCACGCTTTTGGAAAATGCAGCCTCATTGATCCAGAATCAGCTGGAGGAGCGGCTTTTGATTAGCCCATGGGAAATTCCCTACGATGAACCAGGGTACACCACACTGGAGTCATCATTCAGAGACTGGCTGGAACGGAAGCTGGCAGAGACCCGGGACAAGCGGAATTGGGGAAGACGCAGTGCCACCCAGCAGGCGATGGACTATATTAATCAGCATTTCTCCGACAGTGAGCTGAGTCTGGAGAAAGTGCTTGAAACGCTGGATATTTCCACGACTTATTTTTACCATTTGCTGATGGAAGAGACAGGGATGTCCTATATTGCCTACCTGACTCATGTTCGTATGGAGCATGCCAAAGCATTGCTGACAGGCACTTCGCTGAAAACATATGAGGTCGGACAGCGCTGCGGTTATCCCGATTATTCCCATTTCACGAAGCGTTTCAAGCGGATGATCGGCCTTTCGCCCTCAGAATTTAGAAAACGGATGCAACAATAATGTAACCGCTAACACTCAGTGATGAAAAGACCATAGTGAAATGAAATCTCCATTTTTTTGCCCCAGACAATTCTCTACAATAACGATGTAGACAAGAAATACAACTAAGAGGGGGAATTTTGATGAGCAGAAAAGGTAGTGTCTTGGGCACGGCCATGCTGGCATCCGTAATGCTGTTATCTGCTTGTGGTGGCAATTCATCCGGCAACAATAGCAGTAATTCTGCTAGCGAGGGTGATAGCACAACACCGGCGGTGGAGAAGGTTAACGAGTTCGGCTGGAAGCTGCCACAGAAAACAACGCAGATTCACTTTTTCCAAGCAGAGAAAGGAAATCCAGATAAGATTAACAAGAAGCAAGCAGCTTTCCATGATTATTTGCTGACGAACTTCAATGTAGATATCAAACGATCATCTCTGGATGTCGATCCTAAAGAAAAATTGAATCTGATGCTGGTATCCGGTGATTACCCAGAGGTCATTGCGGCCATGGATGATTCCCAGATTTCCCAGTGGAAGGCACAGGGCAAAATCATCGACTTGGCCCCGCTGGTAGATAAATACGGACCGAATCTCAAGAAAGAGCTGGGATCCCGTTATGAGACCTATCTTGACGCAGATGGCAAGCTGTGGGGACTTCCTCGTGGTTGGGGATATCTGCCTATTCCTGATTTTACCGCTCACATCCGTTGGGACTGGTATCAGGAGATTGGTGCTCCAGAGATCAAAACGCCTGATGATTATTACAATGTTCTGAAACAGATCGTAGCCAAGCATCCTACCAATGACAAGGGTGAGAAGAACTATGCTTTGTCCTGGAATAGCGATGTTAGAATTGACAGCGCTCTCGGCTTCTGGGGCTTAAAAGATGGCTTTAAAGAGGACGGAGATCACAACCTGACTCACTGGCTGAACACGACAGAGGGCAAGGAAGGTCTTCTCTACTACAACCGTTTCTTCCGCGATGGTCTGATGGATCCAGATGCATTTATCAATAAGTTCGACGACTGGAAAATCAAGTTCTCCAACGAGCGCATCGCCGGTCATATCGGCCCATGGTGGCAATCCTGGAATGCCGGCCATGAAATTTGGCAAAAAACAGATCCGGATTACAAAGAAGACAAACGTTTCGTACAAATGGCATTCAAAGCTCCTGACGCAGAGAAAGCTTATCTATCCGCCAAGAATACACATGGCTGGAATTACACGGTAATCACAGATAAAGCAAAAAATGCTGAAGAAATTATCAAGTTCCTCGATTTCACAGTTTCACCGATCGGTACTCGTCTGATGGGTTGGGGTATTCCGAACCTGCCGGAATCCTATTGGAACTATGAAGGTGATGGCAAATGGTCCTTCAATGAGGAACAGAAGCAAACGCTTCTGGACGGCAAGCTGGATTTTGAGAAAACAGAGACAGCTAACGGCAGCAACTCTTTCTGGCTCGCGTACCCGCAAGGTTTGTTGAGCGATGACAACAAGAGCACCGCTTGGTTCGATCAGAACTTCATTGCGGATGAGAAGTGGAAAAAGCTGATGAACGATAATGTCAAGGATACGATCTATGACAATACAGAGCAGCGTGTTAGCTTCACAAATGACAACCCGCTGACGATCAAGAATCAGCAGATTGAAGATTTGATCAAAACAGGATTTGTTAAAGTCATTATGTCCCAGTCCGAGGATGAGGCATCCCGTAACTTCGATGATCTGCGTGACAAGGCTAACAAACTGGGGCTGAAGGATCTCGAGCAGTATCGCACAGAGGAATATAAAAAGAACCTCGCGCTCGTGAAATAACAAGGAGAGATTTGGAGGGAAACCTACTATGAATTACCTCAAGCGATTTTCCCGCGAACGGCAGCTGTGGCTGTTAAGTTTGCCAATCATCCTATGGGTACTCGTGTTTGCCTATTATCCGATGTATGGGTTAGTAATCGCCTTTCAAAATTATGTTCCAGGGCAATCCCTTTTTGGAAACTGGATCGGCTTTGACAATTTCATTCGGTTCTTTAACGAACCTGACTTCTGGATGATTATAAGAAATACGCTTGTCATCAGTATGCTGAATTTGCTAATTGGCTTTCCAGCGCCGATTCTGCTGGCACTGCTGCTGAGTGAAGTGAAAAGCAAGGCTTTTAAGAAAACCATTCAGTCACTGTCTTATGTACCTTACTTCATCTCATGGGTCGTGGTGGCCAGCATTCTGTTCACCCTTCTGGGAAGTGACGGTATTATCAATGACTTGCTCGTCCGCTTCGGCTGGATCGACAAGCCGATTCTGTTCCTCGGTGAGGGTAAATATTTCTGGGGGATTCTGACTTCCGCCAACCTGTGGAAGGACGTCGGTTTCAGCTCAATCATTTACCTGTCTGCTATTGCAGGGATCGACAAGGAACAGTATGAGGCTGGCAGAGTAGACGGTCTGGGGCGCTTTGGACTGGTATGGCATATTACACTGCCAGGTATTCGTGCCACAATCGTACTATTATTCATTCTTGCGCTAGGCGGTATCCTGAATGCGGGCTTTGAGCAGCAGTTGCTCCTCGGAAGTCCCAACACGAGGGATTATCATGAAGTCATCGATACGTATGTATACCGGTTCGGGGTACAACTTGGTAACTACTCCTATGGTGCTGCGGTCGGCTTGATGAAGAGCTTGATCGGATTAACTTTGGTTATAACAGCCAACCGCGTGTCCCGAAAACTTATGCAAACGTCTATTTTCTAGAAAGGAGAATGCTTCGATGACTTCACGATCGGTTCCTTGGTCACAACGCTTATTTGATATTGTAAATGTCTTCGTTCTGTTATTATTCGGTATTGCTGTAGCCTATCCATTCTTCAATCTGCTGGCGCTGTCGCTGAATGACGGTGCAGACGCGGCGCGTGGTGGTATCTACATCTTCCCACGGGTGCTGTCGTTCGATGCTTACAAGCTGTTGTTCGAGAACAGCAAGCTACTGGAGGGCTTTGGCTGGTCCGCTCTTCGAGTAGCGGTTGGCACGAGCACCAGTTTGTTCGTCACAGGTCTGCTGGCTTATATCGTCAGCGTCCGGCATTTCTCGGGGCGTAAGTTCCTCCGTGTGTTGTTTCTAGTTACGATGTACTTCAACGGCGGATTGATTCCGACGTACCTGCTCATGGTGAAGCTGGGCTTAACGGACTCCTTCCATGTGTATTGGATTCCGTCTTTGATCAGCGCGTACTATATGCTTCTGATGTCTTCCTATATTTCGGAGCTTCCTGAAGCCCTGTTTGAATCTGCGAGAATTGACGGTGCCACCGAGCTTAAGATTTATATCCGCCTGGTGTTGCCAATGTCGCTTCCGGTGTTCGCAGCGATCTTTATCTATTCCGCGGTAGCACACTGGAATTCGTGGTTTGATGTAGTGCTGTATAATTCCAGCGGAAATTATGACACGCTTCAGGTTTATCTGCGCCGATTGCTACTGGAAGTAGAAGCTTCACAGCAAATCATGGACCAGCAGCTTCTGCACCAGAAGTTCAACAGCTTGTCGCCACTAACGCTACGTGCGGCTACAACCATTGTAGTAACGGCTCCAATCTTGCTGATCTATCCGTTCTTGCAGAAGTACTTTATCGGCGGCTTGACGATTGGTTCGGTTAAGGGCTGATACAGCTATCACTAGAGGAGAACCCAACAGGAGGAACTATGACGAATTTGATTGACGCTCTTCTCCCTACCGTGAGAGTGGTAAGCGAAGAAGATTTCTTTGAAATATCCAAGACCTTTGAACGGGCCGAGGAACATCTGTTGTTCATTGGCATTACCTTGAAGGCGAAACGAAACGGTACCCCGCCAGTATGTACGATTAGCTGGTCGATTCCCGCACAAGATATTCATTCGATGTGGCACCCTGGCGTCGAGCGGAATCGGGCATTCCAGATCGATTGGGGCTCCGGCTTTAACAGCCGGATCTCTTCCCAGGCGCCTGTGACGGCCTTGTTAAATCTTGCTGGGAAAAACCGGATGACATTTGCTTTTACAGATGTCTTGAACAAGATTGAAGTGAAGGCGGGGATTCATGAGGAGGATTCCTCTTTCCTGTGCTCGCTGAAGCTCTTTGAAGAACCTGTGCCTAGCCTGGATGTATATGAGGCGGTACTGCGGATTGATACCCGAGATATCCCGTATCATGAGGCATTAGCAGATGTCAGCCGTTGGTGGGAGCAGCAGCCGGGTCTTGAGCCCGCTAGCGTTCCTGATGCTGCTCTGCGTCCGATGTACTCCACTTGGTATTCTTACCATCAGGAGCTGACGGATTCCGCACTTGAAGACGAATGTCGTCTGGCCCGTGAAATCGGCTGCGACACGATTATCGTCGACGATGGCTGGCAGACGGATGATAATAACCGCGGCTATGCTTTTACCGGGGACTGGGAGGTTTGTGAGACCAAGATCCCGGATATGAAAGCACATGTGGATCGAGTTCATGACCTGGGCATGAAGTATATGCTCTGGTATTCGGTACCGTTCGTCGGCCGAAAGAGCAGGGTCTGGAACACCTTCAAGGACAAAGTGATCAAGGTAGAAGAGGGACTCGATGCCGGCGTGCTTGATCCGCGCTTTCCTGAGGTGCGGGAGTATCTCTTGCACATCTATAAGCAGGCGGTGACAGAGTGGGGCATCGATGGACTAAAGCTGGATTTTGTAGACAGCTTTCAGCCAAGAGAAGGTGAACTTCCTCAGGAAGGGGGCGGCCGCGATTACCGTTCCATCCCGGAGGCTGTAGACCGGTTGTTCACTGACATCATGCAATCGCTTAAGGCCATCAAGCCGGATATTCTGATTGAGTTCCGTCAGAGCTATATCGGACCGTTAATGCGCAAGTACGGTAACATTTTCAGAGCAGGCGATTGTCCGAATGATTCCATTCAGAACCGTGTCCGTACACTCGATCTTCGGCTGCTGTCCGGCAATACGGCCGTGCACTCCGATATGATCATGTTCAACCCACATGAGGAAACTGCCAGCTCGGCTTTGCAGTTCATCAACAGCCTGTTCTCTGTGCTGCAGATATCAGTAAGGCTTGCAGAGATCGGTGAAGAGAAGACTGAGATGCTGCGGTTCTGGACCGGCTTCAGCCGGGAATACAGTGATGTGCTCCTGAGCGGAACCTTGTTACCGGAGCACCCGGAACTGCTGTATCCGCTGGTGACGGCTAGCAAAGACAACGTTCAGGTAATCGCTTGCTATGCCGAAATGGTCATCACGCCACAGGGAACGCCTGAGCGTCTGGCGATTGTCAACGGAACCTATACCGACAATGTGATCGTCAAATGGACGTCTGAACCTGCCGCTTATGTGGCAGTGATTAAGGACTGCCGTGGGCAAGTCACGAAACAGCTGACGCTGGAACTGCGGGAAGGACTGCTGGAGTTGTCGGTGCCACGTGCTGGCGTAGCTATTTTGACCCGACTACAGTCATAAAAGGTGAAGAGGGAGTGCAGATGTCTGCATTCCCTCTTTTTTACATTGGCTTAACAAACCGTAGCGTATTTCTCGAAATATAGCCATTGTTACCGCATTTCGATGTATTTTTTAATGTTTTTTTAAATATAATGGGAGAAAAACAGAAAGGGCGAAATCATCATTTTTACACAAAGGTGTTTAGAGTATCTTCTTCGCGTGGTATAATGTCAACAGAACTTATCAAATTAAAGAAAGGATCAGGATACCATGTGTCCCCGAAGGACGAATCCCCAAAGGACGATTTGGAAACGTTATGATCTGTCTTATACTTAGCTTCCCTGTCGAAGATGCGCGTACCGTTAATTGACGAAGCCGCTCTACGTACGAGGGAAGGGAGTGCATTATGCGAAGGAACACCTCCGGTTCAACCCGTCGTAGAGGTTGGTGGGACGTCTAGCCGCCATTTACGATAAGGGGAGACCAGTATGAGGAAACACAATCACGGAGCAGAGCTTCTGCTGCGGTTGACAGTCATTTTGTTAGGAACATTGTTGCTTGCATTTACGTATTATCACATTAATTATCAGAACCATTTGACCGAGGGCGGGTTCGTAGGATTATCGCTGCTTGGTAAATATGTATTGGGCATTTCGCCTTCACTTTCTATTTTGATCCTAGACATACCAGTACTTCTGATTGCCTGGTTCTTCAAAGGAAAAGCGTTTGTCTTGAATACATGTGTTTCTGTAGGAGCGTTTACGCTCTTCTACGGACTGATGGAACATTACTCCGGGTGGGTCATCAATCTGCATGATAATTTGCCGGTTGCGGCTCTGTTATCAGGGGTACTGACAGGTCTGGGAGCTGGAATGGTGCTTCGCGCAGGCGGGGCGAGCGGTGGTGATGATATTTTGTCGCTGCTGATCAGTGAATGGAAAGGAATTAAGGTCGGTACGGTCTTCATCCTGTTGGATGTTATCGTGCTAGCATTGTCCCTCTTCTACATGCCATTAAAAGAGACGCTATACACGGTTATGGCTGTCGTTGTGGCAGGTTATGTAATTACCTTTACAACCTCTCTGGGCAAAGGAAAGCTGGCGAAAGCGCCAAAGCCGAAATTGCCAACACCACTGGGTAATCCCCAGAATGTGCGATAAATGTGAACCAGGGCTGCATCATCAGTCAGCTATGGATATGGACATATTAGAGAGACCGGTCAGAATTTCTGGCCGGTCTCTTGCTGATTTTTAATGGATGCAATCGTCTCGAATACCCGCGAGTACACATCTTTGATGTTGGTATCATTCACAATGTTATTGTAAAGTCCAAACCCCCAATCCTGACGCGCCATTACTGGCGGATCTCCACCGGGTTGATCCTCAGGGTGCAGAAGAAACCCGGAAATATACATACCGGGATCTATGTCAAAAGTGCCGTATTCCAGATCCTCGACAGTAAAAAAGGCGGCGGGCTGCTTGGATTCTACGAAGAAGATGGGCAGCCTCGTCTCCCCGTACTTTTTCGCATATTGTCCTTCAGCGGCTTCGCGAAGATGCTCTTTCATAATAAAGACAGCGTCGTAATGGGACGCAAGCTCAGCCCCTCTTTTCAAATCATCAAAAGTAATTTCAGTGAAGGTCACATGTCTTTCTCTCACGATCGGCGGTTCGCCTATAACTGCCAGGCGTAAGCCTTTGCCACTGTACATGGGTGTATCAACGGATTGGGGGACCGATTTGAATTCACAGCCTGCAAACAACATGACCAGTGATACCAAGAACAGTAGTTTAATTGGTTTCATAGCGTTCATATCTCTAAAGCTCCTATCCAATTTATAATTGCAACGATATTCCATTATTTTACTTGTGATTATAGGATACCATAGAAAGTAATTGCTGCGTATTTCATAGCGCGTAATTTGACGTACATCACCGGTGCTGTATATATTAGTTGGCAAACCCCCGGCTAAAGAGGTCTGGGTCAATTGGAGGCGCAAATTAGTATGTTTAAAATATTCATTATTGAGGATGATCAGGGGCTGGTATCTTTGCTCCAGGACTACTTACATAAATTCGGTTATGAGACACAGGCGGTGGACAATTTTGAGACGGTGCGTGAGCAGTTCGAGGCGTTTGCTCCGCATCTGGTGCTGCTGGATGTCAATCTGCCTAAATTCGACGGGTATTACTGGTGCCGCCAGATTCGAGGTGTATCTACCTGTCCGATATTATTCATTTCGGCAAGAGCGGGCAAGATGGATCAGGTGATGGCACTGGAGAACGGTGCGGACGACTATATCACGAAACCCTTCGATTACGAGCTCGCTATGGCCAAAATCAAAAGTCAGCTCCGGCGCGCCTATGGCACTTACGCGGGAAACCTTAATGAACGGAGTCTTACAGTCTCCGGAATGACGCTGGATGTGGAACGGCTGGTGTTATCCCGGGGCGATGACCGGATAGATCTCAGCCATACAGAGGTCAAGATTCTGGACGAGCTGATGCAAAAAGCCGGAGCCATCGTCACCCGTGACCGCCTGCTGGAGAAGATATGGGATGATCAGGTGTTTGTCGATGACAACACGCTTAATGTATACGTGACCCGTGTCCGCAAAAAACTAGCGGTGCTGGAGATCCATGACGGCTTGCAGACCGTGCGCGGCCAAGGTTACCGGCTGACACCGAACTGGGGGAATGGGGAGTGAAGCTATTTTTACGGGAGCAAAAGACGTTAATCCTTGTATATCTGTCCCAGCTAGCAGTCATTACACTGGTGTACAGACTGGATGGTGGCAGTGACGTCAGTGTCAGTCTGTATGCCGATATTCTTAGCACTTGTCTGCTGCTTGTCTACCTCGGTTTCCGTTACATCTCCAACCGGACCTTTTACGAACGAATGACTGCTCGGCCTTCCACGCTGGATGAAACGGGCGGGCCATCGCAGGATACGCCGCTGGCTGAGAGTCTGCGCGGGCTGCTAACTCATCAATTTCGCCTCTATAAAAATGATCTGCACAGCTACCGCCACAAGTTAGAGGAGCATATTCATTTCATCAATCAATGGGTTCATGGCATGAAGACCCCGTTGTCTGTCATTCATCTAATTATTCAAGATAAAGATGGCCCGCCCTTCACGGCGATCGGAGACGAGCTGGACCGTCTGAAGAAAGGACTGGAGACCGTGCTGTATACAGCACGACTGGATACGTTCGAGCATGATTTCTACGTGGAGCGGATGGAGCTGCAGACCGTCCTGCGGCGAATCACCTCAGAGCAGAAGCGACTGTTCATCCGTAGTCGTGTATATCCGTCTATTACAGTAGAAGACAATATTGCTGTGACCTCGGACGAGAAATGGCTATCTTTTGTGCTGACCCAAATCATTACAAATGCGGTCCGATACACGGTAAAAGAGGGAGCAGTCATTCATTTTGCAGGCTACCTGCAGAATAACAGGGTAGTGCTGGATATACGTGATGAGGGGGTAGGCATTCCGCCGAGCGATCTGCCGCGGGTGTTTGACCCTTATTTTACTGGCGTAAATGGCCGGAATTTTCAGGAATCCACCGGAATGGGGTTGTACCTGGTCAAGCAGATCTGTACCAAGCTCGGTTATGAGGTAAGCATCATTTCAGAAGTAGGAAAAGGCACCACAGTACGGATTGTATTCTAACCACCTTACAATTGTGTAAGGTAACTGTAAGTTTCAGAAATAGCTAGCGCCTGTGACGTGTTTGTATAATAAAACCATTCCAGGCCACGGAAGGAGCGACGACACTTGCCCATACTTGAAGTCAATAATTTATCCAAAATTTATGAGGGCCAAGTGTCCACGCATGCGCTGAATCATATCCGGTTTGCTGTGGAAAAGGGCGAATTTGTCGGTATTATGGGACCCTCAGGAAGCGGGAAAACGACTTTGCTGAACGTTATCGCCACCATCGATCAGCCTACCTCCGGTGAGATTTCGATTGGTGGACGAGACCCTAATCTGCTCAGCAGACAAGAGAAGGCCTTGTTCCGCCGTCATGAGCTGGGTTTTGTATTTCAACAGTTCAATCTGCTCGACACGCTCACCGTGGAAGAGAACATCATCTTGCCGTTGACACTGGCTGGAGCCTCTATCCAGGAGATGGAAAGCCGGCTGCTACAGGTATCGGAAACACTTGGCATCGGGCATCTGCTTAAGAAGCGGACGTACGAGATTTCCGGCGGGCAAATGCAGCGGACGGCCATCGCCCGCGCGATGATCCACCGACCTGCGCTGATTTTGGCCGACGAGCCTACAGGCAATCTGGACTCCAAAACATCGACTGAAGTGATGGGTATGCTGGAGCAGATCAATGCTTCGGAGGGGGCGACGGTGCTGATGGCTACACATGATGCCGTGGCCGCGAGCTTCTGTCACAGGGTGATTTTTATCAAAGACGGGCGATTCCACAGCGAGATGTACCGGGGCAGCAGCCGGGCCGCCTTCTTTCAGAATATCATTGATATGCTGTCGCTGCTGGGAGGCGCGGGCCATGACCTTTCGGCAATTCGCTTATAGAAATGTAATTCGTAACAAGCGGAAGTACGCCGCCTATTTTGTCAGCAGCTCGTTCTCGGTGATGATCTTCTTTCTGTGCGCTCTGTTTATTTATCACCCGGATTTGTCTAAGGATCTGATTTTCAGTACCGCCACGCGGACAATGATGGTAGCCGAAGGGTCCATTTTTGTATTTTGTTCTGTGTTTGTACTTGTATCGGTGGGCTCTTTTCTGCAGTCCCGCAAGAAGGAATTTGGTATTCTGCTGATGCACGGGATGACGAAGCGGCAGCTGCACCTGATGGTTTTTTTGGAAAATATGATGATCGGCAGCACGGCAATTGTCACCGGTACCGGACTGGGCCTGCTGCTTGGCAAGCTGTTTTTGATGATCGGCTCCGGCTTCCTTGGCATTCAACCGCTTCCCTTTCATCTGCCCTGGCAGGCCCCAGTGCTGACCATTTGCAGCTTTGTGCTGTTGTTTGGACTGATCTCGCTGTGTACGTTTGCTCTAACGGGTCCTGAAGACCCGATGCCGCTGTTCCAGGGTGAAGGCAAGAATGAAGAAGAACCTAAGGCTTCTATAGTGCTTGCGCTTTTGTCAGCAGTTTGCCTAATCGTTGGGTATGTAATGGCTGCTACAGTGCGCGCGGCTTTGGTGGATGTCATTATGTTGCCTGTTGTGGCTATTACGGTAGTTGGAACTTATCTGTTCTATACCCAACTGAGTCTTTACATTGTGAAGCTGCTGAAGAGAACTCGGCGGTTCTATTGGCATCGGATTAATCTGATCGCACTCTCAGGTCTGTCATCCCGCTGGAGAGAGAACGGACGCATGTTCTTTATCATCACGATTATTTCGGCTGTGTCCTTCACTTCTGTAGGTGTATTTGCTTCGATTCAGACATTGACCCGGGAACTGAAGCTTAATTATCCGGCGGCTGTGGGCTATGTGGCTAAAAGTACGGAAAGCGCGGCAGAAACAGAACAGCACCTGGATAGCATTCGCAGAGAGCTCCAAGGCCGTGGTCTGCCCTTTGATACACTTAGCATTCCGATTAAATATGCAGAAGTGATATCGCAGACTGGCCCGGATCGGACCCGGCTGCTACCGCTGATCTCTTACAGCCTTTATAAGCAGGCGCTGCTGAAGGCTGGCTTCCGTTCGTTCGAAGGTCCGCTTGAAGGGCATGACGGACTGGTTATGATCGGTTCCCAGCGGGATCGTAGTCTGACGAGTGAACGAGTCAAGGCTACGTATACACTGCGGCAGGGGAGCATAATTCGGGAGATCGGCTACACGGAGGAATTACCGATTGCGAACCATCTGCTCCCGATGCTGAACGGCGTTGACGGGGGTGACTTTAGCGGCATTGTGGTTAGTGATGAGCTATATGACACTATCCACCCCGTGCAGACAGATAAGTACACAGGATTCTATGTCGCAGATTTGCTGCAGACAGTTGGAATCGCGACTGATCTTTCCGTCAAGGGCAAGAAGGCGTACGAGGCCGATTACCCTTATGCGATTGCGGTCAGCGGCACATTGTTTGAGATCCACAAGACACTGTACAGTACAATGCTGTTCGCTTCTTTGCTTGTGGGCACAGTATTCTTCATTGCAGCTGGCAGTTTTCTTTATTTCCGTCTGTACATGGATCTGGATTATGATCGTCTGCAATATTCCACCTTGGCTAAGATGGGATTAACGGACCGGGAACTGGACCGAATTGTGACATTTCAGATGTCCCTGATGTTCTTTGTGCCAATTGGACTGGCTATACTGCATAGTCTGTTTGCTTTTATTGCGCTGCAGCGTTTGTTCTACCTGTCGATTGTGACGGAGACAGGAGCGGTGTTGGCGGTTTATTTTGTCGCACAGGTACTCTACTTCTTCTTCATCCGAAGTCGCTATCTGCGCAATCTGCATAAAAATTTAAGGAGGATGTAACATGGACCTGCTCATGATTATTAAAGCAATTATTCTAGGCATCGTCGAAGGTATAACCGAGTTTGCTCCCGTATCCTCTACAGGTCATATGATTATTGTGGATGATATGTGGCTGCAGTCACAGGCGTTTCTGGGCCAACATACGGCGAATACGTTTAAAGTAGTTATTCAATTGGGTTCTATCCTGGCGGTTGTCGTTATTTTCTGGAAAAGATTCATTGATCTGCTGGGTCTGAAGCGGTTCAGCCGCAAAGAAATGCAGCCTATACAGGATGGACAGCCACAGCAGTCTTCCGGTGAAGGAGGGCATCTGAAGCTTCGTATGGTGCTGATCGGCCTGATTCCTGCCGCGGTCCTAGGTTTACTTACAGAGAATTATATTGATGACCATCTGTTCTCGACGGCAACTGTATTGATTGGACTCGTCATAGGTGCTGTATTCATGATTTGTGCCGACCGTTTTGCGCCGAAGAAGGTGCAGACTGAAACGGTCGATCAAGTGACTTACAAACAAGCGCTAGGCGTTGGACTGATGCAGTGCTTCGCCTTGTGGCCGGGCTTTTCCCGCTCCGGTTCAACCATCTCCGGGGGCGTACTGCTCGGGATGAGCTACCGGGCAGCAGCCGACTTCACGTTCATTATGGCCGTGCCGGTCATGGCCGGAGCTACACTGATTTCTTTAATGAAGAACTGGCAATACTTCACGATGGAGTCGCTGCCGTTCTTCATCGCTGGCTTCATCAGCGCCTTTGTCTTCGCCCTATTGTCGATGCGTTTCTTCCTGAAACTGATCAATCGGGTTAAGTTGCTGCCCTTCGCTATCTACCGAATTGTGCTAGCAGCAGTGGTGTATATTATTTTCTTCTAACTGGCTATAAGGATTCCGTATAACTGTTACACTCATAATCTATTGCGGTTTACTTGGTATTCCAGTATCATGACGTTATATTCATTCCCGAAACTGAATAACGGATACAGGTGCCTGCCGGATGATAGACATACCGGATGGCTTAATAGGGAAGTTCGGTGCAAGACCGACGCGGTCCCGCCACTGTAACGGAAGAGTCTTCAGCAACCCTCGTCACTGGCAGCATATGCTGTTCGGGAAGACGGCTGAAGATGTAGACGCCGCAGCCAGGAGACCTGCCTGTTTCGACAGCACAGCTTTACCTACGGAAGATAGGATGGTGTTAGACCAGCTACAAGTATGTATAATACTAGGGCGTCTTTCCCTCTGACTTCTTACAGGGAGAGACGCCTTTTTTGGGTATAAAACATGACGTATATAGATTATTAGTGAGATAGGGGAGGAACCTAGGAATGACGCAAACAGTAAAAGTGAGCAACCTCGGGTACCCGAGAATCGGGAAGAACCGCGAATGGAAAAAGAACCTGGAGACCTTCTGGTCTGGTCAAAAAGATGAAGCGGAATTCCGCTCCGAAATGGAGAGAATCCAGCTTGAGCATTTGCAAACTCAAAAGGAAGCTGGCATTGATCTGATTCCGGTCAATGATTTCACATTCTACGACCACGTCCTGGATGCAGCCGTAATGTTCGGCGTTGTGCCTCCACGTTATGATTACGACGGCGGAGATATCGGCTTGGATCTTTACTTCGCAATGGCTCGTGGTAATGCTACAGCCACTGCTTGCGAAATGACAAAATGGTTCAACACGAACTATCACTATATCGTTCCGGAGATCGGCAATCAAACGCCGCGTTTGACCGAAAACAAGCCACTTGCAGCATATCGTTTTGCCAAAGAGAAAGCAGGAATCGAAGGAAAGCCGGTTGTCATCGGTCTGTACACTTTCCTGAAGCTCTCCAAAGGCTTCCAGTCTTCTGAAACAGCTGAAATCGCTAAGCGTTTCCTGCCTGTATATGTACAACTGCTTCAAGAGCTTCAGCAAGAAGGCGTGAAGTGGGTTCAAGTGGACGAGCCTGCGGTTGTAACTGGGCTTACCAATGAAGACATCAGCTTGCTTGAGTCGATTTATGCAGAAATCGCTGCAGCTGTGCCTGGATTGAACATCATCCTGCAAACCTACTTCGAAGCTGCTGAACCGCTTGAAGCGTTGCTCAAGCTGCCTGTACAAGGTCTGGGTCTGGACTTCGTGCACGATGGCGGTACAAACCTCGAGTCGATCGAGCGTCTTGGCTGGCCGGAAGACAAGATTCTTGGCGTTGGTATCATCGACGGCCGTAACATTTGGCGCTCCGACCTGGATGCCAAGCTGGCATTGCTCGACAAACTGGCGACTCATGTTAGCCTGGATCGTGTATTCCTGCAACCGTCCTCCAGCTTGCTGCATGTACCGGTAACCGTAGAAGGCGAAGATAAAGTAAAATCGGTAATCAAGAACGCACTGGCATTCGCAAACGAGAAGCTGGTTGAACTGAAGCTGATTAGCTCTGCACTGGAAAACCGTGATGCAGTTGCTGCTGAGCTGCAAGCTAGCCGCGATGCGCTTGCTACCTTCCGTGCGCTGCCTGAGCGTGGCCGTGAAGATATCGCTGCAGAGGTGCGTAAGCTGGCTGTACTTCCTGCAAACCGTAACCTGCCATTCGCAGAGCGCGTGAAAGTACAACAAGAGAAATGGAACCTGCCACTGCTGCCAACAACAACGATTGGAAGCTTCCCGCAAACACCGGAAGTTCGTCAAGCACGTCTCAAATGGCGTAAAGGTGTATGGAACCAAGAGCGTTATGATCAATATATCCGCGATCAAATCGACGAAGTCATCACATTCCAAGAGAAGCTGGGACTTGATGTACTCGTACACGGCGAATTTGAACGTACAGACATGGTTGAATTCTTCGGTGAGAAGCTGGCTGGATATCTGTTCACTCGCAATGGCTGGGTGCAATCCTATGGCTCCCGCTGCGTGAAGCCACCGGTAATCTATGCTGACGTTGCTTTCATCGAGCCAATGACAGTTAAAGAGAGCGTTTATGCACAATCCCGCACCAAGCTTCCGGTAAAAGGCATGTTGACTGGACCGGTAACGATCCTGAACTGGTCGTTCGTCCGCGATGACCTGAGCCGTGAAGAAGTGGCGAACCAAATCGCGATTGCATTGCGTCATGAAGTGAAGGCACTGGAAGACGCTGGTGTTGAAATGATTCAAGTGGATGAGCCTGCGATTCGTGAAGGTCTGCCGCTGAAGCCAGAAGACCGTCAGCATTACCTGGATTGGTCGGTTAAAGCGTTCCGTATCTCCACTTACGATGTCAAAGATACGACGCAAATCCATACGCATATGTGCTATAGCGAATTCAACAACATGATCGATTCCATTTCCGATATGGATGCGGACGTTATCTCCATCGAAACTTCCCGTAGCCACGGCGAACTGATCGTAAGCTTCGAGGAGCAAGACTACGACAAAGGCATCGGCCTTGGCGTATACGACATCCACAGCCCGCGCGTACCGGCTGTAGAAGAAATGACTGTCAACATCGACCGCGCTCTGCGTGTACTGGACCCAGAACTGTTCTGGATCAATCCGGACTGCGGACTCAAGACTCGCGGCTGGGCAGAAACCGAAAGCGCCCTGCGCAACATGGTTGAGGCTGCTTCGATCGCAAGAACAAAGACTAGCGTAAGCAAAGCTTAAATGTAGCGCTGTAGGCTACAATATAGAACTATAAAAGAAACCAGCAGCTCTCTCTTCGTGGGGAGGCCTGCTGGTTTCTTTTATTGGGGAACTAGAACTGGCTCGGTTCGCTTAGACCATTTTAGCTGGTTGAGTCTAGCCAAACGGGAAGTGAGCAAGAGCATATAGCAGGAGAGTAAGGGCGTTGGGTGGATAAGTATGAGCATCCGGTTGTAAGGAGGAAATAAAGTATTATACTGACGATGCTTCATTAAGCCAATAGGGAGTTTGGTTATAATTGTTATTTACTGTAACCGATAGTGCTTTGATGTGGTAAAATTGAAGCTACTTATCATAAATACGATAGGGGGTATATTTGTGTTTTTAAATGAAAATATAGAAGTTGGAATAGACCTAGTTTCCGCTTACAAAGATAATAAGGCTTACAGAGATAGTTTTAATCAACTAACGACTTTAGCTTTTGATATTAACTTTGAAGTTTGGTATCAGAAAGGTTTCTGGGATGATCGTTATATCTGCTATTCATTTCTTAGAGATAGTAAAGTCATCGCTAATGTTTCTGTCAGCAAAATGGACGTAGTGATTAATGGGTTAAACAAGAAAGCGATTCAAATTGGAACAGTTATTACTCACCCTGATTTCAGGGGAAAAGGGCTTTCTAGAGCATTGATGAATCATGTTCTTAATATTTACGAGCAAGAATGTGATATCTTCTTCTTATTCGCTAATAGTACTGCGATTAACTTTTATCCGAAATTCGGATTTGAATCCTTTGGTGAATCGCAATTCAAATTGAAATTTAATCCCGTTCCAAATGAGGATTCCACCATATGCAAGCTGAATTGTTCCAATGAAGAAGACTTGGAATTTATCAAACGAATGGTTTTGTCCCGCAAACCTATTTCAGGACAATTTGGTGTTAGCAATAACCAAGGACTTTTTATGTTTTACGCTTTAAATGTGTTTCCCGAATCAATTTATTACTCGCAAGAGGACGAAGCTATTATCGTCTATCAGCAAGAAGGTCATACGCTTCATCTATACGATATAGTTAGTCAAGATGATGTTCATATAAATAGTTTACTTAACCGAATTGCTAATGAACAGACAGAGAGTATTCAATTTCATTTCACACCAGATCAATTCACTGAGAAAGCTCAGTATGAGCCGATGGATAATAATGACGATATGCTATTTATTAAGGCTAACTTTGCCATAGATAAAAATTCAAAGTTCTGTGTACCTGTACTAGCGCATGCTTAGCGTTATAATTTTATTTTTTTCCAATTAAGCTAACGGGAAACGATAATTGAACAACAAAAGAGGCAGTCTACGACTTTATTTTCGCAGAACACCAGTAGGTGAGCAGGGAGTGAAAAAGGGGAGTAAGAGCATCCAGCAGGTGAGTAAGGGCGTAGGGGAAGGCGAGTATGGGCACAGCAGAAGAGTCAGAGCATGGAGTGGGCGAGGAACAGATACAATCGAGTACATACAACAGGGGAGCGAGAGAATGCATCAGGTGGGCAAGAGTTAGCAGACAAGCAAGAGCCTACAGTAGTAAGCAAGGTTGTATAGATTGTAAAAGGGGTACCATACACCTCCTGGCGTTTGGGACACCTTCATTATTAGGGATTCTTTTTTTAATGATACACTTGATAATAATTCTCATTCTTGATAGAATAAATGAGAAAAGAAGGAACCGTGGAGGGTTCCTTCTGAATAGCTTACTTGCTCTCGAATGTTTTACAATCAGTTTCTTCCGCACGTGTTGGTTCCTTGGAGCTGTGGAAAGCAACGAAGATGGAATCGGCCTGACATTTGTTCTCCGCTGCCCAGTGCGTGCAGGAGTTGACTTCACAGATTACGTCTTTTGCCATAAGGGTTCACCTCCCCTTTAGTAAAATGACTTCATCGCTAAATGGAATGCCCTGCTCGGCAAGGTGGAGCTTGTCCGAACAGAACCATGCCCTCATCTGAATGGATGTGAGGGTTTTTGGTGTTATTTGTCTGTTAAGACACCGTAATTGTACCAAACAAACTGATTGTTCGCAAACAGCAGTATCCAGATCCGGGTACTGCTTTTTTTGTTTTTACCCGGTACTCTGGATCAATATATGCAAAACATTTAATAGTCATGCAACATTCCATCTTCTGGAATCGTCAGGGATACATAGAAGTATTCTACTAAATTATGGGGGTTTGATGATGCGAAAATGGGGGTTGTATGGAGTATGGTTATTGATTCTGGTTATTGTCGTCACGGGCTGCGGCTCGGCTGATCACAAGAGTAACAATGTGGCTGCGGATTCGGGTACGGCTAACTCAGTGAGTAAGTTTGAAAGTCAGACACTTAGTGATACATCTCCGGTAGCAGAGAAATCGAGTGTCGATGCTGATTCGGCTGTCAAAGCCGGGGGAGAATCAGGAGCTGGTAGTACGGATTCCGCAGAAGATTCTTCGGCAGTGGATACCGGGAAAACGGGTGCCGGGTTTACTGGCAGCGATGTTGTAGCTGGATTGAACAAGAAGCTGATCTATAAAGCCAACCTGAACATGGAAGTGGACAACTACGCCAAGGCTCAGACAGAAGTACGAAATATGGTTACTCTTGCTCAAGGCTATATCATTGGATTTGATGAGAATATGTCTGAATACGAGCAAGGTGGGAATTTCATTATGAAAGTACCGGCATCCGGCTTCTCGTCTTTTCTGAGTAATCTTGAGAAAGTGAAGCATGTGAAACTCCAGCGTAGTATCCAGGGGCAGGACGTGTCTGAAGAATACGTAGATCTTGAATCCCGACTGAAGGCTAAGCAGATGATGGAAGCTCAATACACCGAATTTATGAAAAAAGCGACCAAGCCCGCCGACCTTGTCGCGTTTGCCAACGAACTGGGTTCCATCCAGGAGGAGATTGAACGGATAAAAGGGAGAATGCGTTATATTGATCAGAATGTTTCGTTTTCAACTGTAGAGCTGCGCTTGTACCAAACGGACGCAAGTTTAGATGTGATGAAGAAAAAGGGTCAGGATCCACTTGGCACACGCGCATCACAGGCGCTGAGTGGCAGTCTGAATGCATTGTCCGTCACCTTTCAGTGGATTGTGGTGATCCTAGCTGGTGCCCTGCCCATATTGATAGCTGCAGCCATTATTCTGATAATCGTCTTCGCCTTCCGTAAAAGAAGACAGCGTGGCCACGACGAGCAATCCCAGTTGATTCGAGACGCCAATCGGCAGCTGGGAGGAAAGCAACCGAATGCGCCGGAAATCCGGCAACCGTCACCGGAGATTCCACAGGCTCAAGCGAAGGTGGATCAGACACAGCCTAAGGTGGAGCAAGCACTACCCAAGGCTCAGCAGACCTCATCAACAGCGGAGCAAGCGCAGCCAAAGGTAGAGCATGCGCAATCGGAAGATCCGCAATCGACACAGGGCGGTGCTGATCCTACTGACAGTCGTGATAATGACAACCAGGATAAAAAGTAAAGTATGAGGGTGAGAAATTTGTACCTGGGACGTGGACCTGCTATTTATGTTGCGGAAGCTAAGTTGGAATATAAGACGCTACATTGTTGAGTGTTGTGCCGAACGGAGAGCAGGCTGAGGGATAAAACAGTAACGAAGAATTAGCCGACAAAGATCAGACCATGCTCACTTGAAAAATAACTGGAAAAACTCAGACTGTCGAGAAACACCATTCTCTACGATTGTTGATGCGAAATAGCCTTATAAATCAGGCTCAGCTTCATCATCAATGCATGTCAAAACCACTGCTTCAGAAGGTTGGAGACGTATGCATGGGGGCTAACGGACCCCAGCGCCGTTATTTACACATCAAGCAGCTTCTGGAACATGTAACGGACTCAGGTGCCGCTATTTCCTCCCAAAACGTGGATTTTACACCCGATTTCTGCTCATAGCGTCTCTGGAGTCCGTTATTTTCTGGGACGGTCAGTTGTTAGGAAATAACGGATCTGAGGTCCGTTACCAGCTGGAACAAGAACCAGTCCTGATTTCGAGATAGGTTCATTAATCAAGGGTTTAATTATGGATTTTCTTAAAACAACAACTTTCTCAACAGTCTGAAAATTTCCAGTTAGCTCATCAGCACGGGGCTGATCTTCAGTAGAGGTTGTTTTCGGAATACAGAATCCTAAATTTCGTATCCCGAACCCGAGCTTGAATCTGTATCACTTCACCATTTTCATGCCTGCTCAATGAATTCGCCAAACACTTAACCAATCCTACAATAAAATACGAAAATCTATATTACTATACATCCATATACGCATATATAAAGTCACAGATTTCCTAGGTTCGCGCATTTAGACTAAAAAGCCGCCAAGTCTCACGTGTTTCGTGAGGCTTGGCGGCTTTGTTTTGGTACTACTGTTAAGACATAAAGGTCGATCAGCTAATCGTACTAGATGGTGGTTGTGAACAGCTTAATAGCTCCTGAACTTATATGTCGAAAATTTTAGTTGTGCTCATGCTTAGAATAATGCTCAAGCTCAGACCATACTGAAGCTCGGCCCCATGCTCAAGCACAGACTCAAACTGAAGCTTCAGACCATGCTTAAGCTCAGACCATGCTTAAGCTCAGACCATGCTCAAGCTCAGACCATACTGAAGCTCAGACCCATACTGAAGCTCAGACCGTACTGAAGCTCAGACCGTACTGAAGCTCAGACCATACTGAAGCTCGGCTCCATACTGAAGCACTGACCCATACTGAAGCTCAAGCCCAAACTCAAACTCAAGCCCTGACCATGCTCAAGCCCTACTCCTACTCCCTACGTTAAGCTTGCGGAAAAAGTACGCGATATTCCCCGTAGCCCTCTTCCTCAAGATCTTCTTTGGGCACGAAGCGCAGTGCTGCGGAGTTGATGCAGTAGCGCAGGCCGTTAGGGCCTGGGCCGTCGTTGAATACATGGCCGAGGTGAGAATCGGCTTCTTTACTGCGGACTTCCGTACGGACCATCAGATGGCTGAGGTCGGTCTTTTCCTTGACAGAATAATCACGGATCGGACGGGTGAAGCTCGGCCAGCCGCAGCCGGAGTCGTATTTGTCCTCAGAACTGAACAACGGCTCGCCGGACACGATGTCTACGTAAATGCCATCCCCGTGGTGATCCCAAAACTCGTTGCGGAAAGGAGACTCTGTAGCATTATTTTGTGTCACTTCATATTGAAGCGGAGTCAAACGTGCTCTCAGGCTTTCCTCGTCCTCTTTATGAGACCAATGTTGTTCGATAAAAGCATCCCGGCCAGAGCCCTTACGATAGCGTATGTAATGCCCCGGATTCTTGTGGTGATAGCCTTGATGGTATTCTTCGGCCGGGTAGAACTTGGACGCTGGGAGGATCGGCGTAACGATCGGCTTGGAGAAGCGACCGCTTTCCTGAAGCTCGGTTTTGGAAGCTTCGGCTTCGGCCCGCTGCTCCTCGGAATGGGTGAAGATCGCTGTGCCGTAGGAAGTTCCCCGGTCGTAGAATTGCCCACCTTCATCGGTAGGGTCGATTTGCTGCCAGAACAGCTCCAGAAGCTTGCGATACGGGAAAATATCAGGATTGAACGTAATCTGCACCGCTTCCACATGACCCGTGGTTTCGGAGCATACTTGCTCATACGTAGGATTTTCTGTATGGCCGCCGGTGTAGCCGGAGACTACTTTGATAATGCCCGGCAGCTCCTCAAAAGGGGATACCATGCACCAGAAGCATCCACCTGCGAAAGTGGCTTGTTCCGTCTTGGATTCTATATGATTGTTGTGAACTTCACTCATTAATATCCCTCCATTCAGATAATGCAATTAAATAGATCACAATTTAATTATAAAACAAATATGGGCCGCCTGCCAGCAGTTGCCTCCATCAAATCCCATTTGGACGCTTGCGTAATGACAGTCCTGCTAGGCCAATCACAACTACATACAGCAGGATAGCGACAATGGCGTTGCCCGGATTGCTCAGCCCAGTCCCGCCAAGATACGCAAACAGGGCGATACCAGGGATTTTGCCTAAGGCCGATGCCAGCAGAAAGCTCCAGAAGGGCAGGCCTGCCGCTCCGGCGTAAGCATTAACCGCAGTCTGCGGGATGATTGGTAGCAGCCGGGCCAATACGACAGAGGCGAAGGGACGACGTTCCACAGTAGTTGTGAACTTTTCAAGTGAGGGAATAGAGGCCAGATAGGCTCTGGCCCTGCCCTGGAACCAGTACTTTACACCAATAAACATCAGGGCTGCGGCCAGGTTCGTCGCTAACCAGCAGATAAGCGCACCTGCAAAACTTCCATATACATAACCGAATAATCCGATGACAGCCTTGTAGGGCACAACCGGGAATAAGGCGAGCACAGTGGCCAATCCCACCGACAAAATCGGATTTTGAACATCTCTCATCCAGTCCAGGATATCATTCCTGTAAATAAACGCGGCACCTATGCCCGCAACATACAACAGAATCGGCAACCATTTTCTCATCTTAATATGCCCTTTCCTCCATCTCTTCATCTCATCATACTGAAAAAAACGAAAATATTGAAGCAAAGGTCATTTGTCGGCGTATCAGTTCAAGGTATAATAGCTGGAAGAGTACATACGGGATGAACATCCTGACTTCAAGAGGGGGATAGCTCAAGCAATGATAATAGCTCCTGATCGAAAAAGAGTTGCGTTGGTCGGAATTGGCGGCATTGCGCGCAAAGTATATCTGCCGCTGCTGGCTAACCATCCGCAAGCCGAGGTGGCGGGCGTGCTCAGCCGTTCATCGAGAACTGTTCAGGATACGGTGGAGACATATCGTTTTCCCCAAGGTACTACAGATCTGAATGAATTGTTGTCCTGGAATGTGGATGCCGTATTTGTGCATAGCCCAACACCCACCCATTATGATATCGTTATGGAATGTCTTGAACGCAAAGTATCGGTCTATGTAGATAAGCCGCTCTCCTATAACCTGAAGGAGTCGCAGGAAATGGCCCGTTTTGCCCAGGCGCAGGGAGTTCTGCTGGCTGTAGGCTTTAACCGCCGATATGCTCCTTTGTATGTAGGGGCGAAGGCTTGGCTGGAGCAAGGTGGCGGCATCAGCCACTGTACGGCTGTTAAGCATCGTACACAGCTTCAGTCCGGCAGCAGCCGGGAGACGGTGTATGATGACCTGATACATATGCTGGATCTGCTGCTATGGCTGTGCGGTAATGACTATGAGCTATTACGCTCTATGCTACAGAGCAACGACGAGGGTCAACTGCTACAATCCACGGGTCTGCTCAGTTGGAAGAGCGAAGCGTCAGGGATGTTCAGTATGGTCCGGGATGCCGGGACTGATCTGGGGAAGCTGGAGCTACATGGGAATGGCAGATCAGCGGAAGTAGTGAATCTGGAAACGGCGGTACTCTATGAAAAGGATGGCTTGCCGCGCAGTCTGGGCTTTGGCAGCTGGGACACCATACTTCAGAGAAGAGGCTTTAGCGGCGCGGTGGAAGATTTTCTAAGTCATATCGATACTCCAGAGCAATGCGGCATTGCAGCCGCAGCCGTATTGGCAAGCCATAGACTAGCGGAAGAGCTTACGGATTGAGGAGAATAGAAAGGGGAAAGACATACGATGGATGACCAGCGTAAACAAATGGAAGAACAGATTATTGAGAGTTACAAGCGTGATGAAGAAATGATGATTCTTGTCTTTGCCCAGTGGTGCGTGAATAATAAGCTAGACCCGCATGCCTTGTATTTGCAGGCCTACCCGCATCAGGAGAATAATGCAGCTCTTCATCATGCGCTCTCCTTAACGGTACCGGAGGAAGAAGCCGGATTCATCTCGAATGATACGGTGCTGGGCGTTTTGTCGCTGTACGGCAATGATGATCTGGCCTTTGTAGTCACTGAAGCGATCGCGGAACAGGCGTCTGCACAGGGTAACGGAGAGTAGCAAAAACCGGAAATTATTAGGTCAGTGTTAACTTTTTTTTGGCAAACGATGTTCATTAGGGTTGAAGTGTGGTAAAATTTTATATACTAACTAATAGTAAGTTTTATTAGTGAGAGGTGAGAACAATGGAACAACATCAACTAGCCCTGTGTCCGAGATTCGAGACAGCCTTTTCTTTTCTGGGCAAGCGTTGGAATGGACTTATTATCCAGACATTAATGAGCGGACCAAAGCGCTTTAAAGATATTTCGGGTCTGATCCCTTCGATGAGCGATAAGATGCTGTCTGAGCGGATGAAGGATCTGGAATGTGAAGGCATTCTGGTACGTCATGTTTACCCGGAAACTCCGGTACGCATCGAGTATGAATTGACAGACAAAGGCCGTGCGCTTGAACCTGTCATGGAACAAATTTCTGTATGGGCCGAGAGCTGGGTCGAGTAGCTTAGCCCTGGCAATACGTCCTGTTGACTGCCCCTTTCTTCCATTATTGAAGAAGGGGGTTTTTCATCATCTATCTAAAAATTGGATAAAGAAGTATTGCACGATTTAATGCTTTATGTAATATAATAGAAAAAACATTGCCCAGTCCCTGATGGATCGCTTACCCATTGAGTTTTGCCTGTAGTCCGGCGTAAAGTTCTGCAAACAGCCCGGGTACTTCCGGTAGCTGCTTGAGATGTAAGCTTTAGATTCAGCATAACAATCAGGAGGCGAGGAGATGAAGACTACCCTGTTTTCCCGGGAAATAACGTATGGAAAAAAGGATGTTGCCGAGCTGGAAGCTGCTTCGATCAAGGTGCAGCTTATTTATGACAAGACACTGTTTATGCTTCACAGCCATCTTCCCCAGTCCTTGTGGGATGCGTGGATCGGTGTGCCCTACAACATTATATCGTCCCTTTATAAGGGGGATAATGATGGCGGAACTGTTTTTCAAAAGTGGATCCAAGGCCCGACAGGCTGGAAATGTATTGGGTGTGAACGTCATTGTCTGGAATCTACGTCACCACCGGCTGAAGTCCGGCCATCGGGTGTACAACGGCAGTACAAGTTCCACAATGGCATCAGACAAAGCATGGTACTTCAGGCTGTAATCTGGTCCTTGTATGAGGATACGGTATTGTTCGAACCTTTTTTGGGCGCTGAGCCCTTTTTGACTGAAGAGGACCTGGATACGATTTCCTCTTACTTCGTGCCAACCTATCTGAGCCAAGTTCCTTTACATGAGCTTTCGAAGCCCTGTAAAGAGTATAAAGATCAACATATTCGTGTATACCAGGAGTGGATTTCGGCACCCGATGTGGTCCTTCAATGGGATGGTGGGCTGACGGAAGGACGTTGGATGACTGGTGTTTATATGGATCATGCCCGGTTTGCCGGACTTGGCCCTTATGTGAAGGATGCCAAAGGCAAGCGTACGTATATGCAGGCCTTTGTTCAATAAAATGATCTAATTGCTGTGTGTTAAATCACAAGTCAAGGTTTCTATCGGGGGTAAGGTAGAAGGGGAGAACAACCCGAACTGCCAACCGAAGGAGGAACCCGCAAATGACGATGAGACAACCTATGGATAAAGATACAGCCTCCCGGCCAACGCCGGAAATCAATTTGAGCACTGAAACATGGGTAAGAGATGTAGTACTACAATTTCCTAAATCTGCGGATTATTTTAAAGCTAACCGTATCGATTTCTGCTGTGGCGGAGCCAAACCACTTGGGGAAGCTGTCACTGAACGGGGATTGGACAAGGAGGCTGTACTGGCCGATCTGAACAAAATGCTGAAGGAACATCCGGTTCTGGAAGAAGAAACGGTGTGGAACCACGCTTCTTCCTCTGAACTAATCGAGCATATTGTGAACAAGCATCATCAGTACCTGCGCCAGGAGTTGCCCCTGATTGCACAGAATGTCAACAAAGTATTTCGTGTTCATGGCGGAGACTCTCCGCATTTGGCCCAAATGCACGCGCTGTTCCACAAGCTGATGGACGAATTGCTTGATCATACAGCCAAGGAAGAGGATGCACAGTTCCCGAGGATTTTGGCATATGATGCTGATTCGGGAAAAGCTAGTTTGACAGAATTGCGTGCAGCGCTGGATGAACTGGAAGGCGAGCATGATGCTGCAGGCGATATTTTACTGCAGATTCGCAGAATTACTGATGATTTCACACCTCCGGAACATGCGTGCACCACGTACCGGTTGACCTATGCACGTCTGGAAGAGTTAGAAGGGATGACATTTGAACATATTCATCTGGAGAACAATATCTTATTTCCCAGATATCAATAGAAGTAGAACTGCAAAGAGCCCCTTCGGGGACTCTTTTTTATACTATCAGTAGGTATAATCTCCTGATTTTACATTGAGAACGTGGCTGGCTTCGGTTATCCTAAAGGGAGACGGAATACGAAGTGATTACAGCCTGAGACACTACTAGCGGATGTTGTCGTCGGGAAGATAGGGCGGTGCCGGAAATGCCCATGAGAGGGTTGGGGCGTTTGTTGCTAGGTTTGTTCATTATTATGACTTTAGGTGGATGTTCCTCTGTCCTAGGAACCAAAGCAGAAGTTATTACAGGTCCTGAGGGACCGACATTCTCCTTAATGGTTGGTGACAAAGAGCTGGCTGACAGCACGGAAAGATTGTTAAGCGGCACTTATAGAAAGGGAATCACGATTCTTGAACTGCTGCAGGACAGCGGTGCTGCTGTATTTGCAGAAGACGGAATGAAGATCCTCGCTGTAACCAATGTGTCCCTGGGGCCAGAAATGGAATGGGAAGTGCAAATGGACGGTAAGGTTATCAGTAATACGAATTGGAAGAGTAGCCCAGTTCATGATAATGCACGTCTTGTTATTATGGCAAAGTCGGATGCCGGAGGCAAAGAACCGGAATCAGTCTTCCTATACGTGAACGGTGGAAGTGAACAAGAGAGCCTGACACATATGTATGTGATGAGCTTTACAAGTGATCTCTCCGTCAGAAGCCTGCTGAAAAACTGCGGAATGATTCAACTGTCAGAAGACAACCAGAGGATTCAGGCAGTGAAAGGACATACGTCACTGACCAGTGAAATATGGCATTTGCGCGTAAATGGCAAAAAGCTGATGGACAACGGAATGGACATGAAGCTTCGGCCGATGGATGAGTTGGAGATTTCCTTAGGACTACGATAATAACAATACATAACAGCCAGATCACCTATTAGAAATAGGGGGTCTGGCTATTTCTGTTGTGCTAACAAGGGTTTATTTTTATGGAGGAATCATTATTGAATATAATGTGAAAACATTCACATTTACTGTGACTGCAATCACCATCGCGGTTTAAATTTGAAATGTATACTTTCATTATTAGGAAATATCTAGAGAGCACGCAGAAGCATAGAGGAGGCATCTAACTATGACAGCAAACAGAGAAAAGTTAGTATTAGTCGGCAACGGGATGGCCGGAATTGGCACTGTGGAGCAGATTTTAAAGCTTGGTGGCGCGTACGAGATTACCGTAATTGGTAGTGAACCTCACCCTAATTACAACCGTATCATGCTTTCTTATGTTCTGGAAGGCAGTAAGACCACCGAGGACATTATCCTGAATAATTGGAACTGGTATGAGGACAATGGGATTACACTGCATACAGGAACAACGGCTACGCGTATCGATACAGCGTCACGGGAGATCCACACAGATAGCGGATTGGTGATTCCCTACGACAAAGCCATCATCGCAACGGGATCGAATTCGTTCATTCTACCGGTGCCGGGCAGCGACAAGGAAGGGGTAGTAGGCTTCCGCGATATTGCAGATTGTGAGGCTATGCTAGCAGCAGCTCAGCAGTACAACAAAGCAGCTGTGATTGGCGGGGGGCTTCTCGGTTTGGAGGCGGCTAAAGGTCTGGTCAATCTGGGCATGGATGTTACAGTCGTGCATCTGATGGAAGATTTAATGGAGCGCCAGCTTGACCGGAGTGCCTCTTCAATGCTGCAAGCTGAGCTTGAGCGTCAGGGTGTGAAATTTGCGATGGGCATGCAGACGGTAGAGCTGACTGGTGAGCAGCGGGTAAGTGGCCTACGCTTCAGCGATGGCAGCGAGTTAGCAGCTGATTTTGTCGTCATGGCTGTCGGGATTAAGCCGAACGTGCAATTGGCGAAGGATAGTGATCTTGAAGTAAACCGCGGAATTGTTGTGAATGACTATCTGCAAACCTCTGCAGAGGGAGTGTATTCTGTGGGCGAGTGTACGGAGCACCGGGGCGTATGTTATGGTCTCGTCGCACCGTTGTTTGAGCAGGGGATGGTACTTGCAAAGCATTTGTGCGGTGTGGACACGAAGCCATATGAAGGTTCCGTGGTGTCGACCAAGCTGAAAATCTCCGGTGTGGATGTATTTTCTGCTGGCGAATTCATAGATACCCCCGAACATACGGTGATCTCTGCCAAAGATGAATGGAAACGAACATACAAGAAGATTTTGCTGAAAAACAATATTATCGTCGGCGCAGTCCTGTTCGGAGATGTGACAGAATCGGCTAACTTGCAGAAGCTTGTGAAGCAAGGCGCGGAAATGACGGATGATATCTATGCGGAGGTTATGGGCACTGGCTGCTGCGGAAATGGTGATGCCAAAAAGGGCTTGTCAGTAGAGTCCATGGCCGATGAAGAGATTGTCTGCGGCTGTAATGGTGTAACCAAGAAGGCGATAGTAGACGCTGTGACCGAGAATGGTTTCACGACTGTGGACGAGATTAAGGCTTGCACGGGTGCAACACGCTCCTGCGGCGGCTGCAAGCCTGTAGTTGAGCAGATTCTGCAATTTGTACTGGGTGATAGCTTCCAGCAAAGTGCCAAACAGGGCATTTGCAGCTGTACCTCCTTAAGCCGGGATGAGATCGTAGCAGAGATTCATGCGAAAGGTCTGAAGACCAGCAAAGAGGTCATGCATGTACTGGGCTGGACTCAGGAGGAAGGCTGCTCCAAGTGCCGGCCGGCTATTAACTATTACCTGGGTATGACATATCCCGATACGTATGAGGACGAGAAGGAATCGCGTTTCGTCAATGAGAGAATGGGGGCCAACATCCAGAAGGACGGCACCTATACTGTAATTCCGCGGATGTACGGTGGGGTGACGACACCAGAGGATTTGAAGAAAATCGCCGATGTTTCCCTCAAGTACGACGTTAAAGTGGTCAAAGTCACTGGCGGACAGCGTCTCGATCTGATCGGTGTGAAGAAGGAAGATCTGCCCAAGGTGTGGGAAGAGCTCGATATGCCTTCCGGCTATGGTTATGCCAAATCGCTACGTACCGTTAAGACCTGTGTGGGATCGCAGTTCTGCCGTTTCGGCACCCAGGATTCCATGGGCATGGGCGCTTTGATGGAGCGCAAGTACGAACGACTCGACTTCCCGGCAAAATTTAAAATGGCCGTCAACGGCTGTCCGCGCAACTGTGCGGAATCCTGCACCAAGGATATCGGCATCGTCGGCAATGATGGTGGCTGGGAGGTCTTTATCGGGGGCAACGGCGGGATTAAGCCGCGGATTGCGGATTCATTCTGCAAGGTCAAAACCGATGAGGAATTGATTAAAGTGTGCTCCGCTGTGATGCAGTATTACCGCGAAACTGGCAACTATCTGGAGAGAACGTCCGAGTGGGTAGAGCGAATGGGACTTGAGAACATTCAGAACGTCATTCTGGAGAATGAGAGCAACCGTAAGGAATTGGCGGCACGAATTGATTTTGCCCTGGCCCAGGTTACCGATCCTTGGAAAAAAATGCTGAACGACGACAGCACCCGCTCGGCTCTGTTCGAGACGGCAAAGATCTAGCCGAATACAGGCCGGCCGGAATATGAATGAATGCGAAAAAGGAGCGAGAACGATGGAAATGACGAAGCAGGAATATGCGATCGGCGAAGTGCAGGATTTTCTGCCGCAAATCGGTCGGGTAGTGAGGGCGGGGCAGACTGAGCTGGCTGTTTTCCGTACCTCTGACGGGACTTTTTATGCTGTGGAGAACCGCAGCCCTCATCCGAAGGGCGGACCGCTCGCGGAAGGAATCGTATCCGGCTATTACCTGTATGATCCACTATACGATTGGAAGATTGATCTGCGCTCCGGCGAGGTTCAGGCACCAGATCAGGGCAGAGTCGCAACCTATTCCGTTCAGACCGAAGACAATAAGGTGAAGGTCCGCGTGTAGCCTGATCGATTAAGCGTGATAAGTATTGTGAATCAGAAACAGCGGGGGGAATAGGTATGTTTGCACAAAATGTGGAGAATATCGTTGAAGCAGCTGTTTATAAACGCGATAAAATGAATGAAAGTCTGCCCAAATATTTTCTGGCAGCACTGCTGGCCGGGGCCTATGTCGGGATCGGCATTATCCTAATCTTTTCACTTGGAGCGCCACTGGCAGCACTCAAGTCACCATTTCAATCGCTGATTATGGGAGCTTCCTTCGGGATCGCGCTGACCCTTGTTGTCTTTGCGGGCTCGGAGCTGTTTACCGGGAATAATATGTTTTTTACAGCAAGCACGCTTGCAGGCAGAACTAGCATTGGGGATACCCTGAAGAACTGGGTGATCGTCTTTCTTGGCAATCTGGCAGGTGCTGTGGTTCTTGCCCTTCTGATTCAAGGAACGGGACTGTTCAAGGCGGCTCCGGCTGAACATCTGATTTTTACGGCTGCTGCCAAAAAAATGAGTCTACCATACGCAGAGCTGTTCTTCCGCGGCATTCTTTGTAACTGGCTGGTCTGTCTGGCCCTATGGATGTCCTCGCGAGCCAAGAGTGAGACTGCCAAGCTGGTGCTGATCTGGTGGTGTCTGTTCGCGTTCATCGCCAGCGGCTATGAGCATAGCGTAGCCAACATGACGCTGCTGAGTCTGGCCCTGCTCCTTCCAGGCCACCCTGAAACTATCTCGCTGGCAGGATGGCTGCACAACATGATTCCCGTAACGCTCGGCAATATTGTTGGCGGAGGCGTCTTTGTCGGTATGGCCTACTGTCTGATTTCACCTGTGCGCGGGGAAGGCAAGAAGTGAACGGTTAGGTCTATTAGATTGAACAAACTATAATGAACAATATGACATGTCTCCAAAGTGATTAGGGGGCATGTTTTTTTGTTCACTTTTTTGACTTAGGGCTAAGCTAGAACAAGCAAGGTTTCAGGATAATTCAAAATAATTCATAAAATGTTCTAAATTCATTAGACTGTAATATATTATGAAGTATTATTTTACAATTATGTTACATATGTTGATTTATATACCTAATAGAACTATATTATCTATTATTATACAATAAAAAGGGATTTCCTGGTAGTTAATGTGACTGCATACTTAAGGCAGGTGCTGCAATGCTGTATGAATGGAATGGTATACACAGTATTATGCTCAAAGATTAAGTGCTTAAGGGGAATTAGCAATCCTATGAGAGTACGCTTACAGAGCAGCTAGAGACTTCTTCTAAGTTTTAGTATGAATTGAAATGAGGAAAAAGGGAGCTTTTTCGGGAATATTGTACGAAATTTCACAATCTTTATCTGTAAGCTCGAACTTTATACTGGCTGGAAAGGCTCCGCACAATAAAAATAGAATGAAAAATAATCGGTGTAATTGATGGAGTTGGTTAATATTACTGATATTTCACAAAATAAGTATACAACAAAACTATCTAATTATTGTCTGACAGGTAGTATTCGAAATCAGATGTCCGCTTTAAGAGTGAATATCCTTGAATCGGATTTGATTTGCTGCGATAACATGCTGAACACTGAATACGACCTCTCATTGGGGGGGATCACAAGTCCTATTAAGTGGTTTATCGATCAAAATTGCTCAAGACTGGGCATTCGCTTGATCAGATATACAGCACACCAACGTGAACAGATAGTTAGCGCGTTAGCGGCTAAGCAGAGAGTAATTTTACACATAGACAGCAGGTGTCTAACCTACTCTCCGCTTTTCAAAACGAAAATAACCGTACATACCAACCATTATATTAATCTATTAGGCTTGGATGGAAGCCAATTATACATCAGTGATTCTTACATTCCAACATTACCTCCCTCTACATATGAAGGAACGATTGGCGTTAGTGAAGATTATATAAACAAGTCCACGGTTTTCATTCTGGAGCAAGTAAATGTTAAGCAGTTAACTGAAAATGAACGGAAAAACTGTATTGAACAATCCATTAAAAATTATTTATATCCCAATAGTATCGGTATTGACCACTATAACAGATTAGCCAATGATGTATCTTCCGTGATGAACGGGGAAAGTGTTGCGGAGGTTAAGAGCATCATGATGGAAATGGCCTCTTGTCTTGTTGTTAGCGGGCTGTATGCTTCCCGTATACTGTTTCTTGAAACGATCCTTCACAGCAATCTGCCTGACGAGAAAAAAACAGTTGCCAATAGACAGTTCACCGAACTTAGCACTATGTATATGAGCTTGAAGTTGTTGTTAACCAAATGCTCGTTCTCTAACCGCAAAGCTGACTATCTTTCCGTTCTTCATCGGCTGCAAGCTATTAAGGAACTGGAGACAGATGCATTGAAAAACTTGATTTAAGAAAGGGAGAATTATGAATTATAACAACTTGTGCGACATTTTGGATAATATGAGAGAAAGTGATAAAACAGCTTTAATCAATCTGGACCAAGAGCAGCTATCCTACCAAGAATTGTATACCTCTTCTAACAATTTTGCGAAATATTTACAAGAAAGTAGTGTAAATGTAATCACGCTTCTACCGAATGACTTATCTTATGTGGTCGCATTATTCGGGATTTGGTATGCAAGCAGAACGGCCGTACCTCTTGGAGTTGATCTTACAGACAGCGCTATATGCACCATCGCGGAATTTTGTGAAGCAGACACCATTATTATTGAAGCGAAAGACAGCGGCCGAGATTTCGGTCGTTTGAAACCGATTATTATAAACAAGCATTTGTTCGATCAGCACAAGCTAACCGTCCAGCCCGGCTTCCTGCAGATCAGTCCCAATTCAATAGCATTGCTGCTGTCCACCACTGGGACCTCTTCCAGTCCGAAATACGTGCAATTGACTCATGACAACATTTTGTCCGCGGTAAAAGGAATTTCAACGGCGTTTGAACTGGTTGAGGACTGTTGCGAATTGATTATCGGACCGCTCGGCTTTAGCACATCATTGGTTGCCCAACTGATGGTGGTACTGTATTCCAAAGGTAAATTGGTGATCTATAGCGGCCCTATTAACCCGCAGAGAATTGCTAGGCTTATTAAGCAATATAACGTTACCTTTACAGGTGCCACCACTTCTCTAGCTAAACTGATCTTTAATAATAATGCCCCCGAAGAGTTGTCTTCCCTTAAGGGCTTGGTCACAGGCGGCGAACCTGTAACAAAAGAATTTATCGAAATGCTGTCCCAATCCTATCCGCATTGCAGAGTCATGCAGTGTTACGGATTGACAGAAACTTCTTCTATGGCCACAGGTTATATTTCTGATGCAGAAGTACCAATCGGCTCAGCTGGTAAAGCCATGTCTCATGTGCAAATTCGAATTGTTAACGAGAACGGCGAGGAATGTCCAGCCGGAGTCCGCGGTGAAATTCTTTTTAGAGGAGATAGTGTCACCAAGGGATATTACAAGAATGATAGCCTTAATGCAGCAGCCTTTGATAATGGCTGGTTCAAAACCGGAGATATTGGCATGCTTGACGAGCAAGGATACTTATTTATTCTGGGACGACTCAAAAATATGCTGATTGTAGGCGGACAGAATGTATATCCTGAGGAGGTTGAAGAGTGTTTGCTCTCCCATCCACTTGTGCAGAATGCATATGTTTACGGGGAGGAGCATGAGGTGCTTGGAGAAGCGCCGGTAGCCAAAGTGGTTCTAAAACCGGAGGCTGTAATAACGGAAAATGAGCTTTACCGTCATTGTAAGGAGCGACTAAGCAGCTTGAAAATTCCTAAACGGATTATCTTTGAAGACAAGATCAGCTTGAATGCAATGGGTAAGCAAATCCGGATAAAGAGAGAGTAGTGCATATGTTAAATAAAACTATGATAACCGAGAAGATGTACGACATCATCCGTAAACATTCGCCTGTTAGTGAAATTTTAGGCTCCATGACGTTATTGGATGACTTGAGAATCGATTCCCTGAGTTATATTGCGATTGTTACTAAGGTGGAGGACGAGTTTGATTTTCAATTTCCTGAGGATGACTTGAATGTTACCCCCGAATTTACGCTTTCCGATTTTATCTGCTTGGTTGAAGACATGCTTGCAGGAAATATTAAGGCAAGTTCATAGAATGTTGAGCAATGTACATCGCCTTAAGGAGGGAGGGAATATGATGCTGAAAATGGTGAAGAAAATTCTTAAAGTGAAAAGCACTGAACTGGAAGTGCCACAAATGCTGAAACACAATCCGAATGCTTAATTAGCGCCATTTTGCTATATAGTCTTGCTGTATTTACTAATATAGCTGTTTGATAGTGGTTAAGAACTCTTAACTAGAATCAATTTATAGAGAATGGCGATGTGCATTGATGAGTATTCTATGAGCCCATGTTGAGGCATTTCTGATTAGGAAGTGGATTATGAAACGGGTTGAACACGAAATTATAATCAAGCAGGCGTCATTACCCGAAGAGAAGAGTTTTGTTTCAGAATGTATGGAAATGCCCGATTTTAGGGCGTTTATCGGCGAGTACACAGATGCCCATCTTCAGGAAGCATATCTTTTCTATTATGAAGAGGAACGGTTGGGCGTATTTTGGCCTCAGATTTCTTGTCGTACAGGAGTTTCCATTGCTATACCAAGCATCTATATGAAACGGCGTATGAGTAGATACACGGTAGTATGCATAGGCAGAATGCTGGCGGATCTGTTCACCCGTTTTCAGGTAGAGAAGGTGCTGGTGCCTATTTACAGTAACAATAAAGCGGTGATCAATGCGATGAAGAACTACAACGTTTTTCTGGAAGGAGTATTCCGTCACGGACTGATTGTAGAAGGTGAGCCTGTTGACATCTGCTATTACTCGATTTTGCAGGAAGAGTTTGAACCGATGAAAGCTACATACCGAGAGATTTATGGAAATTAACATTATTGTCCTGACCATATTGCTTGCCGTATATTACGTTGCCAAGAGGTACGTGAAGTTTTCCTTAGTAATATTGATTGAATTTCTGATGATGCTTGCCTACTACAATCATAAAACGCTGCATTTTGAACTGAAGCAATTCATCTTTATTCCTGTGGGTTTTATCCTCTCATCCTTTCTGACCTCTCTGACCACGCTGGCTGTGAAAAGAGTATGGATAAAGCCTGATATTAAAATACCCATTGATAATCTGCAAGTAGTTACAGGTATTTGGGAGGAGATACTTTGGCGGAATGTTATGCTTTTAGTTATCGCCCAAAATATTGATTTTTTTTTCAAAGGCTCATTAAACCTGCTGACTGCTATTGTGGTAACTACGCTTCTCTTTGTCGTTTTTCATAGATATAACAGCACGTTGGATTATATCGAGATGTATGTTTTCTCACTTTGTCTAGCCGTTAGCTTCATTTATGTACCCTATCTAAATATTGGGCTACACATTGGGAGAAATTGTTTTATTTTAAAATTACAGGAGAACAAAAAACGTGAAGAGATGGAAAAATATATCGATCGTCAAAGTCAAAGCGGATGAAATTGATGAGTCCAAATTGTTCTGGAAAACTAGCGTTTCTACAGATTTGTTCGTCTCTGAAAGTTATGCCGTGTGGATAAAACATCGGATCAGCTGCTATTTTTTAGTCAGTGTACATGGAGTTTATGCTAATGTCTCTCTAATGTTTAACCGGTTGCTGTTCAATGCCAAATTGACTCAGGCCATATGTGCATACATTTTTGAACAGTGGCCCTCTTGTCGCAAAATTGCGATTTACTTGCTGGAGAGTGATTGGTATGGCTGTTATTTGGCAAGAGCAGCGGGTTTTTCGGAAGAAGTTGTATTTAGGAAACATTACCGCATCGACGGGCAGAAAATGAATTGCATCGTGTTTTCTGTTGTGAAAGGTTAACTGAGGTTTTATGACACAAGGAGGGAGTGAGACTTCGAGGTGGATAATTTTTGCTTCGGATGTCGCCTGTTATGAACTATACACTAACGCAAGAGCAGAAAGAATTAAGGGATGAAGTTATCCGCTTCACATCAGCTCGATTGAATGATCCGAATGAACGGGGTGGCTTCTCGCACAAACTGTGGAACAGGGTGTCGGAATTTGGTCTGCTTAGTCTTAACCTGCCTGAAGAATACAGCGGAATGAATCAGAATTATTTGACAGCTGCAGTTGTGTACGAAGCATTGGGTTACGCCTGTGAGAATAATGGACTAGTGTTTGCCATTAACAATCATGTGTGGGTATGTCAACAGTTGATTTATTTGTACGGTTCTCAAAGGCTGAAGAATAAGTACCTTCCGCGGATGGCCCGCGGAGAAATGATTGGCGCAATCGCCATCACCGAGCCGGATGCCGGATCCGATGCGTACTCCATGCGGACTGCTGCGTCGAAGCAAGAAGATGGATATGTTCTTTCTGGGAACAAAATGTTTATCTCTAACGGGACGGTAGCGGATATATTTGTCGTCTTTACGAAAGCGGGCTTGGATAACAGGCTGACTGCTTTTATTGTAGAGAAAAGTTTTGATGGCATAGAGATTGGTCAAGACATTGAAAAAATGGGACTAGAAGGCTGCCCGATGGCCGAAGTTTCTTTTACGGACTGTACTATTCCCACTGAGAATATTCTCGGAGAGGTAGGCTTTGGTGATCATATTCTGCGGGATGCTCTTGAGCTTGAACGCTGTTATGAGTTTGCTCCCCATGTCGGGGCCATGCAAAGAGTTATGGAAAGGTGCCTGCAGTATGTCGATGAGCGGGAGCAGTTCGGCCGTAAGCTGTCAGCGTATCAGGCAGTAACCCATAAGATTGCGGATATGAGAATGAAAATAGAGTTGTCCAAGCTGATGCTCTATAAAATCGCGGCTTTAAGGGACAACGGTAAGAATACCTATATGGAGACGTCTATATTCAAACTTTTTGTCAGCGAGGCTTACATTAAAACATGTCAGGACGCCATGCAAATATTCGGCGCCTACGGCTATACAAAAGAGTATGGTCTGGAGCAGGAACTCAGGGATGCGATGGCTTCCACTATTTATTCTGGCACATCCGAAATGCAACGAAATACCATCTTCACCTTAACTCAAAGTTCTATGTTATTTAAATAGATTACAAAGTAAGTATAAGAAAGGTATGAAGTATGGAAATTTTAATCTGTGTTAAGGCAGTACCTTCTAAGCTGCTGGGTAAGCAATATGCCGGAAATTCGCTCTTCAGCATCAACCCATACGACGCATATTCCATTAAAAAGATGTTGGAATTGCGTAAAACTATACCATGTACAGTTACTTGTATCTGCATGGGGCCTGAGGGCGCAAGAGATGTCCTCGTTCGATGTCTGGCGATGGGCGCAGATAGAGCAATTCACTTATGCGATCCTAAGTTTGCGGGATCAGATACCTTTGCGACATCATACATTCTGGCCAGCGCAATCGGAAAGCTAGACTATAATCTGCTTGTATGCGGCCAAATGGCTGTGGACGGAGAAACGGGGCAGGTACAATACGGTCTTGCAGAACGGCTGAATCTTATCTGTCTCCCTAATGTTCAGGGAATCCAATACCAAGAGGAGGAGCGCTTCATCATAGATTATGTGAATGAAGAGATGCTACACCGAGTTCAGGCCGATACTCCGCTGATGATATCGTTCGATAACTTATATGAATACAGTGAGGTCAACCTATTTGCGCTTCAACAAGCACGAAAAAAGGAAATTATCATCTGGAATGCCAATGATCTATCTCTTCGTCCGGAAGAATGCGGATTAACTGGCTCCAAAACAAAGGTCTGCCGGTCCAGGCAGCATCATGAACAGGCCCGGGAAACTGTAACGCTTTGTGAGACAAGAGACGGAATTTCCGCATTTCTGATGAATCAAATTAAGATCCATCAATAACAGAAGGAAGGAAACTATGATGATAATTGTTGTAAGTGATCCTAATGCGAAAAGTATAGTTTCTTACCTTGAAATGTTAAGCAAGGCCAGACAATTGGCAGCTCAAAGTGGTAGCGTTGTAGGTGCGATCTGCTTTGGAATGCATGATTCCTTTTTTTACAATGAGCTGTTCAAGCATGGAGCGCATCATGTTTTCTGCGTTCAGCAGGACTACCGGGATGGGGATTATCTCGCATTTTCTGACGGCATCCGGCATGTAATCCAGAAGAACCGTGCTCAGCTTGTCATGTTCCCGGATACCCCTTTATGTAAAGCAGCAGCGGCTACAATTGCTACTGAATTGGGAGCCGGCTTGACTGCCGATTGCCTGGATATTGACTTTTTCGAAGAGAAATTTATTTTTACACGTACCGCTTTGAACTCCTCTGTGATTGCAGAAATTCATTGCATTCACACCCCCTATCAGTTGTGTACTGTTAAGAAGAGGGTGTTCCATGACTGCGTTTCTGAAATCACTGATGCGGGGGGGACTCTTGATTTTATTGATATTCCAGCGAACAAGTCCATATACTCTGCCCTGAAGAGTCTTGGTTATGAAAGCTATCGCAAGGAAGAGGTAGATTTAGAGAACACAAAAGTTATCTTTGCAGTAGGTAGGGGGGTAAAAGAACAGGATTTTTCCTCCATTCAAAAGCTAGCCAAGGCAGTTGGTGCAGAAATTGGTGGAACCCGTGTCTTGGTCGAGAACGGATTGCTTCCGAGATCCAGACAAATTGGGCAATCGGGTATCCATGTTATCCCTGATTTATATATCGGCTTTGGAATCTCAGGTGCGAGTCAGCATATCGTGGGGATGAAATCCTCTAAGAAAATTATTGCTATTAACAACGATAAAAATGCACCTATTTTCCGTTTTGCGGATTATGCAATTATTGAGGATACAAGAGATGTGATTGCTGATCTTCTATCAGCCATGGAACAAAAGATATAAGCGAATCTTCTAATAATTTGCTAAGTAATTGTTACGGAGGGCAATATGAGAACAATCGGAATCATTGGAGCAGGTACCATGGGATGCGGTGTCGCCCAAACCTTTGCGGAATATGGATATCAAGTAGTACTCCTGGATATTTCACGGGAAGCTTTAGACAAGGCCTATAGGAATATTTATAACATCAGCCGTTTTCGGTTGTTTCAGAACGCTGGAGGCCTATCCGTTGAACCGGAGGATTTAGTGGCCCGGATAAAGTTCACTATAGACATCCATGATCTGGCGGAAGCAGATTTCATAGTCGAGAATGCCGTTGAGAATGTTGCCGTCAAAAAAGAAATTTATAAGCAGCTTGACGATATCTGCAGGCCGGAGGTCATCTTTGCAGCCAATACATCCTGTATTTCCATTACCCAATTAGGTTCTTATACGACAAGGCCTGAACAGGTGATCGGCATCCACTTTATGAATCCTGTCCCACAGATTGCGGCCGCAGAAGTCATCAGGGGATTTTTGACCTCAGAGAAGACTATCAAGAGTACGCTCGAGTTGCTTGAGCGTATCCACAAAGAAAGCATTGTCATCCAGGATTCGCCGGGCTTTGTCTCCAACCGCATTTCTCATCTAATGATGAATGAAGCCATTTTTTTGGTGCAAGAGCAGTGTGCCGAGCCTAAAGATATCGATGCCATTTTTGAAAAATGCTATGGTCATAAAATGGGCCCCTTGGCAACCGCCGATTTAATCGGCCTCGATACCGTGCTGGATTCGCTGAATGTGCTATACGAAAGCTTCCAAGACTCCAAATTCCGTTGCTGCCCGCTGCTCAGAAAGATGGTGAATGCCAACAAGCTGGGTGTCAAATCGGGTGAGGGTTTCTATAAATACAATTGATTAATATATAAAAGGGAGGCATTGCTAATGAGCAAAGCAGAGATCGAATTGAAGGTCGTTAATTTTTTAAAACGATGCACTAAAAAGGAAAGTATTGATTATAGTAAAAATTTTCAGGAAATGGGAATTGTGAATTCTTTACTGCTGATGCAGCTTATTTTATTCATCGAGAAGGAATTTGAATTAACGGTAAGTAACGACGATCTACGTAACAATACGCTTAGTAGTATCGATAATATTATTGCATACGTTGAGGGACGGAACAACTCTGTTACTAACTAGCAGCAACAATAGTGATAGGAAAGGATAACTACTATGGAAAAGCTCGCATTTTTATTCTCAGGGCAAGGTACCCAGTTTACGCAAATGGGGAAAAGCTTTTACGAAAACTATACAATTTCGCGTCAGACGTATGAGGAGGCCGGTGATATTCTGCACCAAGACATAGCTAAGCTGTGTTTTGAAGGGAGTATAAGCGAGATGAGCCGGTTCACCAATATGCAGTTCGCCATTGTTACTACTGAAATTGCTATTTTTCGGGCATACATGCAAGACTACGGTATCAGCCCGCAATTTTCGGTTGGACACAGCATCGGTGAGTATGCCGCACTGGTCAGCTCCGGGGCTCTCCAACTGGGGGATGCCCTGAGAATATTGCAAAAAAGAGGCGAATTGGTCGAGAGGGTGCTGCAAAAGGCAAACTCCAGAATGACGATCATTGAAAATGTGGATATAAGTAAAGTAACTGAAGCCATCTCCCTTCTGGGTGTTGAAAAAACGGTCTTCATCTCTTGTGATAATTCTGGCAGACAGGTTGCGGTAAGTGGATTGAATGAAGATATGGACAAGCTGGAGCAGAAGTTGGAATCCATGCGGGGGATCGTCACTCCGTTGTTCTACAGTCCACCGATGCATTCACCTATCATGGGTGAATATGTGGATGAATACCTTGCGTATCTGAATCACTTTACGGCTTATCCGTTCCGCTTTCCAATTCTGTCCAACGTAACGGGGCGTGCATTTTCAGATGAGCACACTCTGTTTGACATATTGGCGGCGCAGCTTACTCATCCGGTGCAGTGGAGACAATCCGCCAATTTGCTGTATGAGTACGGCATTACCACTGCCATTGAGATGGGACCCAAAGTACTGTTGACCAAATTTATAAACGAGGATCAGCCTACGATTCATTCTTTTTGCTACGGTCTTGCCAAGGACCGCAAGTCGCTGGCTGAGCTGTTTAATAATGACAGCAATTTTGCCAAGGACAAACCTGATTTTGTCGGCAGATGTCTGGCCATCCTGGCTTCCACGCCAAACTACAACCTTGATTCCAAAGAATTCCGGAAAGTTATCCAGAATTATAACGATATTAAGAAACAGCATGAGGCCATGTCCAACTTTAAATTCGGTTCAATGAACGAGCAGTACCGTGAAATCTTGAACAAGTTGATTGATTCGTTACGTATAAAGCAGCTCCCTAGAACGGAAATCAAACATCGAATCCAAATGCTTCTCGATGAAACTAACCTTATCTATGTGTTTAAAGATATGGCAGAGGCCCTTTGAACCTCAGGATTACATATATGGACAAAAAGTGGTAGGTGATGAACAGCTATGAACGGTAATAGCGGTGATATTGCGGTAATTGGGATAGGCTTGGATATTTCAAATGCAACTACTCTTAATGAGTACTGGAAATTTTTTGACGACAATATTGATTGTATTCGGGAAATGCCTGAACACCGGAAGCAACAAATCAGTGATTATGCCCGGTTGTATTTGAACGAAGATGAATCGGCAAGATATTTCCTTGGCAGTTTTCTTGAGCATATCGACCAATTCGATAACGAATTTTTCCGGATCTCTCCTAGGGAAGCTCAAACAATGGATCCGGTACAAAGAATTCTGCTCCAGACCATTTTCCATACATTCGATGATGCCGGATATACGCGGGAGAAGCTGGCTGGAAGCCAGACAGGGATTTATATAGGTTATACTTCCGGAGCAATGAAGGACAATTATTTTACTAATATTATGTTTGCCCACCCCGAACTCCTGAGATATTCTATCGTTGGCAATATGGCTCCGATTCTCCCGTCCCGTGCTTCGCATTTATTGGACCTGCACGGTCCCACGATGCTCATTGATACCGCCTGCTCAGCTTCTCTGGTGGCTATACATGAAGCATGCGAAGCTATTCAGAGACAAAGCTGCTCGATGGCCATTGCCGGGGGCATTAAAATTAATCTGCTTCCGCTTATTATCGAGAGTATGATGATTGGCATTGAGTCAAATGATGGAAGAACCCGGGCATTCGATGATTATGCGGACGGGGCTGGCATTGGGGAAGGTGCCGCCTGTGTTCTGCTGAAGCCGCTGCGTCAGGCGGAAGCCGATGGCGACAATATTTACGCCGTAATCAAAGGCACAGCAATTAACAACGACGGAAAGTCAAGCAGTATTACTGCACCGAACCCAGCCTCCCAAGCTAAGGTCATTCTAAGTACCTGGGAAAAGGCGGGCATACATCCGGAACAAATCGATTATATTGAAACCCATGGTACCGGTACATTGTTGGGAGATCCGGTAGAATTTCAGGGATTATCCCATGCTTTCGAAGCCTTTACGGATAAAAAGCAGTTTTGCGCGTTGAGTTCTGCCAAGAGTAACATCGGTCATTTATTTGAATGTGCGGGCGTCGCTTCATTCATCAAAGCGGTGGCTGCACTGAAATTCAAGCGAATTCCCGGTATGAGGAATTTTTTGACTCCGAACAAAAATATCGATTTCTGCGATTCCCCATTCTATATCAATACCAAGGCTAAGCATTGGGAGCAGCCCCGCAGCGGAACACCGCGGACCTGCGGAATCAGCGCCTTTGGATTGAGCGGTACTAATTGCCATGTGGTTGTGCAGGAGTACACGGAAACTGGTGATGAGCCTGCGTATGATTGGCTGGGTGGTGTGCTCTGCCTTTCGGCTAAATCAGAGTACAGCCTTAAGCATCTGATTCAAGACTATGCGGCTTTTATTGCAAATACAGATGCGTCAATCAACAGAGTTACTGCATGTGCTAATTTGTATCGTGAGCATATGCCTAAGCGAATTGCGATAGTGTATACGGATCAGGAGGATTTATTGAACAAGTTGCAGGCCGTCTACCTAAGAACTCCGGATCAATGGTTGGGGATAGGTGGGGTGTTGTACAATCCCAATGCAGAAATTGGGTCCGGCGACAGTGAAAAAATTATTTCAGCGCTCCAACGCTGCAATGATATTGTACGGAATCAGGATAGCGGCGGTGAGGATGAGTTGCTGCTTCTGCTGGAATTTTTGGCTGGCGAATACTGTAACCGTTCCGTTGTAGATTGGTCTGTATTGTATCAGGGAATGGCTATTCCCAAGATACCGTTGCCGCATTATCCGTTTCAACCAACAGCAGCTTGGCTTCCGTCCAAGGAGCGAACTGAACAACCGCGGGTGAAACGTGAAATGAGGCAGGCTGCCGAGATTGTAGAGCCGAATTCCTTCAATGAGGAGCATTTCTTTTACGAAAGAAGCTTTGTTGAAGCTGAACTGCCGACGTTCAGGTATTATAAGTCTACTTGCCTTTTCATTTACCGCGAGGATCACAAGCATCATGAACTGTTGGGCCACCTAAGAAATCAATTTCTGCAAGTTAAGTGTTTGCCTATATCGATGGAGAAAGCAAGCGGTCAAGGGGCTTCTCGGTATCTTGCTGCAGTTTACAGAGAGGTAGACTTCTCAGAAATCTCCCATATTTTGCTGGCGACCGATGAGCGTTCAAAACGGGTAGCTAATGGAGACGATCTGTCCGCATACGTTCAATTTCAAATGTTCAGCGTGATCGAATTGTATAAACATATCCGGTCTGTCCAGCACCAGATTTCCATTGTTTCCTTGAGTGACAGCGGGTTTGCGGTGACTGGCACGGAGGAATATCTCCGTCCGGAGAGCACATGTATATTCGGTTTGGGTAAATCATTCAACAGAGAGTACCGCAACCTGCACATGTGTACAGTAGATCTGGATGCGGCGACGGACCTTCGGAACGTCACCCAAGAGATTTGCAGCGAAACATCTCAGGCCCGGAAAGATATCGTGCTCTATCGGGAAGGGCGAAGATACATTGAAGGACTCCGGGAAAAAACCATTACTGAAGACAAGGGTAATCTGCTGCGTGATGAAGGTGTGTATCTGATTACTGGGGGACTGGGAGGAATCGGCTTCGAGACCGCCTTGGGCATCGCCCGAAAGGTAGCGGGGACTTCGCTGGTTCTTGCCGGACGCTCTATGCTGGAGGACGAGAGTGAATGGGCCGATATTTTGCAGTCAGAAGCGGCAAGTGAGAGGGGCGAACGGATTCGGCGGATGCAAAGACTTCGCCAGTATGCCGGATCTGTCCAATACATCCAGTGCGATATCTCTGATGAAGACTCTGTGCAAGACATGATCGAGGTAATCGGCCGAAAGTACGGCAAGCTGAACGGAATTGTTCATTCGGCAGGCGTAGGCGGCGGCACTGCATTAGAGCATCTGGATGAAGCGCGTGTGATGAGTATTGTTCGTCCCAAAATCATCGGAACCTTTCTGCTGGATATCTGGACCCGTCGGTTCAATCCAGATTTCTTTGTAATGTACTCTAGCAATTCAACTTTCTTCAGCAGCTCCGATCTCCCTGATTATATTGCCGGTAATTTGTACCTCGATGCTTACAGCAGCTACCGGAGTGCAAGCTGCAGCGGTCTAAGTCTTACGGTAAACTGGGCCACCTGGCTCGAAACGGGAATGTCCGTGAAGCACAATTTTACCGTAGACACGCTGACCCGATCCATCCGTACGAAGGATGCTATTTCAGCGTTATTTACCGCAATGAACAACGGTAGCGGAAGCCTAATGATTGCCCAACTTAATTTTCAGAGCAAAATCGTTTTACTGATGCATAAATACCCCCTGGTGTTGTCTCCAAATATATCAGCATCGTTGGAAAAGCTGAATGCTTCCTCCGATATTCCGGGCAAGGCCGGGCTCACATCATTCGTGCAGGAAATGACAGGCACAGGCGGGTATTCGAAGACCGAAAAAGTCATCAGCGGTATTTGTTGCAAGGTCCTGGGCTATGAGGATATAGATATTTTTAAAAATTTCTTCGAGCTTGGCGCAGATTCCATCATGCTTGCCTTAATCTTGCGCGAACTGAATGAAGTCTATCCCGGTAAGTTGAAAGTAACAGATTTGTTCTCATTCCCAACGGTTAAGGCGTTATCCGAGTATATTGCTTCCATTACGGATCATTTGGAGGACTCCAATTTAGCTGCTGAGGAAGAAGTAGAGCTAAACTTTACCTCAGAGGAAGAAGATCGGGACAATGAGGAAGATGATTATAACCAGGAAGGAGTGGCGATTATCGGTGTGGGACTGGAACTCCCGAACGCCAGCGATTTGCCAACCTTATGGAACATTTTAAGCAGCGGTATTAATGTTGTTCGCGATATTCCCGAAACAAGATCAGCTGATATCATCAGACACTTAAAGAATCAAGGAATGGTAGATGAGCAATTGAATTTTCGAAAAATGGGATATATGGATCAGATCAATCAATTCGATTATTCATTTTTTGGGATGTCTCCAAGAGAATCGACCATTATTGATCCAGTCAACCGTCTCTTTCTACAGTGCAGTGCTAAGGCGATTGACGATTCCGGCTACGGTCGGATAGGAGTCAAAGGAACGGACACAGCCATTTTTCTGGGCTATTCAGCCAGCAACTGCAATACATACAGCCGTCTGTTGTACGAAACGGATCAAACATTGTTCAACGATTCTCTTCCGGTAAATCAGGTCAGCATGGCTGCAAGCCGGGTGGCGTATGTATATGACCTTAAGGGACCGAGCATGGTTGTCGATACAGCTTGCTCCTCTTCATTGGTAGCTCTGCACATGGCTTGTGAAGAGATCAGGGAGGGGAAATGCCAGATGGCGCTAGCTGGAGGAGCGTTCATAGCGCATATGCCTCTGGATAATGGCTGCGATGTAGGCTTTGAATCGAAAGAGAGCATTACACGGGCGTTCTCGCAAGATTCTTCCGGTTCAGCAATTGCGGAAGGAGTCGGCGTGATAATGTTGAAGTCGCTGAAGCAAGCGCTGGCGGATAAGGATGATATTTATGCCGTTATACGGGGCAGTGCGACGAACCAGGACGGAAGCTCCTTTGGTATTGCGGCGCCCAACTTTCAGGCACAATCACAGGCGATTCAAGAAGCATGGCGCCGAGCCGGCGTAGGTGCTGAAGATATTGCCTATATCGAGGCGCATGGAACAGGGACACAATTGGGAGACCCCATTGAGGTTACCGGCATCAAACATGCGTTTGAGACGGCTACGAGCCGCAAGCAGATTTGCGGTATCGGTTCGATTAAGACCAACCTGGGACATGCCAACGAAGCGGCGGGCATGTGCGGCATTTTTAAGCTGATCGGCATTCTTCAGCATAAGCAGATTCCGCCGAGCCTGTATTTTAAAACCCCAAATTCGAATATTGATTTCGTAGATTCTCCGTTATATGTAGTAGATCATAAAATTCCTTTACAGAAAATCAACGGAAGATACATTGTCGGAATTAGCGGATTTGGCATGAGTGGAACAAATGCCCATGTTGTGCTGGAGAATGCTCCAAAACGCAAAAAAATCAAGCATTCGGATAGAAAAGCTCCCTATATTTTCGCAGCTTCCGCCAAATCTAAGGAATCGTTGCGGAATTTATTGGCGGATTACAGACAATATTTATTGGCTATGGCTGACGCGGAGCTCTTCAACTTTTGCTGCAATCTGACTTTGGGAAGAAGCCATTATCATCATCGTTTGGCATTTGTAGCTGACAGTCGAACGGAGATGATATCCAGGCTGGAACAAGCTCTAGGATCAGAAATGGCTGCGTGCGAGGGTGGTTATGTTGGACAATATGCCATCGTCTCCGAAAGTAAAACTTATCGTTATCCGCATGAGATAACGATCAACGAGCAACAGGCCCTCACCCGCCTTGGCGCTGACATTATTGAAGCGGGCACAGGATACGATTGGGATAAGCTAACTGAATTATACGTACGAGGTGCTGAGATCAATTGGGTGAATATTTACAGCGGCCCTTACGATAAAATGCATCTTCCGGTGTATGTGTTCGAGAAAAACAAATGCTGGTATCCTATACCCGACGCTGAGGAGCAGTCGCATCAGCTGAATAGTTATTTCCATGCCAAAAAGTGGGTGCCGCTGAAGCAGGACAAGTATTTGGAGCTCCAAGAGGACACATATACGTTGATTATTTATGACAAGACCAATTACGACAGCAGTTTTAGTGAAGCTGTGGAGGCCAAGTGCCGGAATGTAATCAGCGTAATTACAGATGATGAATGGGAATATATGTCCAGCAGTCAGGTCGTCCGGATGCCAGCGGGTGAAGCAAACTATCAAAAGTTGTTTGAGGAGCTTTCCGGCAAGCGAATCGAGCATATTATTCACCGGCGTTCGATCTCATCGGCACATGCGATGGATTTAGACGCTATAAATCATGCGTTGGAATTAGGATTTTTCGATCTAATCTCTGTCTTCAAGGGTCTAGCCAAAGCGCATGTGGAACAGGATATCGCAATATCTATTCTATCCAATTCAGCGTACGGTATCAGCAGTCAAGAGTCATTTACATTGCCTCACAATGCGGTTACTTTGGGCCTTGGCAAAGTAATTGAACAGGAGAACCCAACGATTTCTTGCCGGGCTATTGATATGGACTTGAACACCAACCATGAGCTTATTGCAGAAGAAGTGTTTGCCGACCATAACATCTATTTAGTGGGCTTCAGAAACAACGAGCGGTATGTTGAAGAGTTTAGTGATGTGGAGATAACGACAGTTCAGCAGAATCGCTTTAAGCCAGGCGGCGTCTACCTGGTTACAGGCGGAACAGACGGGTTGGGCTTGGAGACGGCAAAATATATCAGCGAGCATGATCAATGTAATATTGTTCTGCTGAGCCGCAGCGGATTTCTAAACGAAGCATTGTGGCCGGAATATGAGCATGAAGAAGAATACGCGTCGCGGATAAAAATTCTGAAGGAAATTAAGGGGAACGGCTGCCAACTGGATATCTATGCTTGTGATGTCTGCGATTACAATGCACTTAATGATATATTGCAGCAGATCAGAACGACGTATGGCAAGATCGACGGGATATTCCATTCGGCGGGCATCAGTGGTGCGGGTTATATTCTCCGCAAGGAAATGGATTCGTATTTGTCGGTAATGGCTCCGAAGATTGCGGGAACGTGGAACCTGGACCAATTAACGGCAGAAGACCATCTTGATTTCATGGTGCTGTACTCATCGGGAGTCACGGATGGCGGTGAAGCGGGGCAAAGCGATTACTTAGGGGCCAACGCCTTCTTGGATGCTTATACTGATTACCGGAACGCCTGCCACAGAAACACTTACACAATTAACTGGTGCTCTTGGAAGGAGACCGGTATGTCCTATCGCTATGGAGTCAATGTTGACTCCATTACCAAGGCAATGAGCACGCAGGAAGCTGTTCAGGCGCTGGATATCTTTATCAGAGGAGTCGATCACAAGCGTGTCATGATCGGGCAATACAATATCAACGATAATTTCTTTGCTTTGATGCAGCATACACGCAATCATCTTGCGTCTGGATTTAAGCAAAAGATTGAGACGAATTACTCGGAGGCAAGTCTGGCAAACGGCCGTTTGAATCTGAATAACGGTCTTCGCGATTTTGCACAAATCCGGAAAGGGCGCATCGTGTTCATTCCGAAATCTGAAAAGGTAAAGAGCCGATTGGACAGCGTGAAAGATTTTAAGTTAGAGGGAGATCCCGCCAATCAATACTCGGAAATCGAGCATGAGGTGGCACGGGTGTACAGCGGAATTCTGGGCTACGAGCATTTGAACGTGTACGACAATTTCTTTGAAATGGGTGGCGACTCCGTGATGCTCGCCACAATGTACGATATGCTCGATGAAATGTACCCGAATATCATTCGCGTAGCCTTTTTGTTCGAGTATTGTTCTATCCGCAGCCTGGCGGCGTTCATCGACTCAAAAATCAAGAAGGAACCAGAGCAAGTGGAGTCTGGTTATCTCCCTGATATCCGTTCTTCGGAAGAAAAGCCTTATTTCGAATTAAGCTCACCACAGGCGAGGATCTATTTGGAACATCGTTTGCGTAAGGGAGAATTCACCTATAACAATCCGTTCTTTATCAATGTCAGCGGAATCGATGACATTGAGCTGGTGAAGCTGCTCGAAGCTTTGGTGAAACGGCACGATATGCTGCGCACGACATTCAAGGTTATCGACAACAAGCTTGTACAATATATTGCTGCTGATGTCCCGATACATGTTGATTCTGTCGATGTTCCGTCTGGTACAGCAATCAACTACAGCAATTACTTGAAGGAATTTAAATTAAGCGAAGCTCCATTGTTTCATTTAACGGTATTTAATTATTCGCATCAAAGGATTTTATTCTTTGATATACATCATATTTTGCTGGATGGGTATTCTTCGAGCATACTACAGAAGGATTTCGCTGATCTGGCAGCCCATTATCCGGAAGCGGATGTTCGTCCCTCGTACAGAAAGTATGTTGAATTTGAGAAGGCGTTTTTTGTTTCGGACGAATACCATAGGATGAAATCCTACTGGCAAGACAGGCTACACGGCTTCGAGTTTTCCAATCCGCTCAGTGCTATTTCCCATTCTACCGGTTTGGAAGGCGCGGACACGATTGTCAAACTGCTGCCGGATACAGTGCTGAGTGGGGTATCGATAGCTGCCAGAGAACATCAGACGACTATGTTCAATGTGCTTATTGCTTGCTTTGCTTTTAGTGTGTCACAGACCTGCGGGGTACATGATCTTGCCATTCTGACCACAGTGTTAAACCGATATGAATCAGAGTTCAATAGTATTGTAGGTGTTTTCACGAATCTAATACCGATGCGGTTTCAGATTTATGAGCACCAGCCAATTGAGGAATATCTGTCCACTGCGAAGAAGAATCAAATAGGCGATCTCCAGAACCAGTATTATCAGTACCATCATTTAATTGGTGACTTCAAACAGCGGCAGGCTGATTTCCGGCTTTATTTTAACTTTGAGGATCATTCCATGAAAAAAGTTATAGGTGAGGACATCGCCTATAATTCTCTGACACCGTTATTTGATCTGGATATTAATATTAAGAAAAGAAACGGGCAGTTTGAACTGATTGCCATCTATAAGGCGGAGCTATATTCAAAGAACGATATCGAATGCATCATCCATAGATACTTGGATGTTCTGCAGCTTGTTACGGAGACATATCAGGTTGGAAAGCAGTAGAAGCACAGAGGAGGTTGTAGCAATATGAAAGCCAAATGGATTGTCAGCAATATTAGAGAGGTATTCACCATAATACTCAGACAGAACCCGCTCTATCTGTTGTTTTCCGTCCTGCAGATTGCTACAACCATCATCCAGCCTTTTATCAGCATCTTTCTGTTCAAATATTTGCTGGATACGTTAGATCATGGAGATCCATTTAGCTACAGCGTAAGAATTATACTATTATTCCTGATCATTAGCTTGGTGAATAGCAATCTCAGAATTGTTGCTGACAATTTCACGAAACTCTATGCTAAAAACCAAATGATTCCGATGTCCATGATGTTCTGCAAAAAAGCGGTGGAGATGGATTACCAGAATATAGAGAATCCCGAAATTGCCAATGAAATCAACCGTGCCGTCAATGTATTGCTGAACAAGGATCATCTGGAACACTATTTGGGTTCAATTAACAGTATCTGTATCTCATTTGGCCAACTACTCATTACGATGGTCATCATGAGCAAGATGAATGTCCTTGTGCTGATGACGATCGGAGCGGTTACCCTGCTCAATTATTTAATTCATCTTAAAGCTCAGCAGCGAAATCACGAAACGCGAAAAGAGATTGCACCGGTTGACAGAGAATGGAGGTATCTGACTTCTCTGACTCATGATTCTTCATTTGGAAAAGCCGTTAGAGTATTCGGACTTGACCAGTTTCTTATGCACAAAATAGAAGGCAACAGAAAAAGGTTCATAGCAATCAGAAGACGCATGGCCAATCGTGATTTTAGCAGCAGCTTCTGGGTCGATATATTGAACGTTGTCCAGGAAGCTATCATTTTTCTGTGGCTTGTCTTCTCGGTTATTTACAACGGCTTATCTTTGGGGAATTTCTCTTTGATATTCAATTCCTCGCAGCAGCTCACAGAGAGCTTCTCTACTCTTTCCAACGGCTTTGTGAAGCTCTACCAGAATAATAATTACATCAACGACTTTTTCTCCTTTTTGTGTCGGGAAGAGCGACTTCGTAAAGGTGGCAGCAAGTTTGTGGATTGGGAGGGTGGCACAGGGATTCTTGAATTGGATCATGTGTCATTCCGCTATCCCGGCTCTGACCGGTATGCCATTAAAGATTTGAATCTCATTATTGCACCTGGAGAGCGGATTACTATTGTCGGAGACAATGGAGCAGGAAAAACAACGCTGGTAAAGCTGATAATGCGGTTGTATGACGTAACGGAAGGAGAAATTCGCTACAACGGCATGAATATCAAACAATATGATTATGACGAATATTTGTCTGTAATCTCCACCGTGTTTCAGGATTATAAGATTTTGGCCGCCAGTATTTACGAGAATATTGCACTTAATGATGTCAATGAAGCTGACAAGGCAAAGCTTGACGAAATTTTAATCAACTGTGGTCTAATGGATAAGGTAAAGAGTCTGCCCGCTGGTGGTGAAACCCTCCTTTCCCGTGTATATGACCAGGAAGGCGTTGAATTGTCGGAAGGGCAGAAGCAGAGCATTGCACTAGGAAGAGCACTGTACAAGGAAGCTCCGGTTGTGATTCTTGACGAGCCGACAGCCAGCCTCTCCCCTATGGCAGAAAGGGATTTGTATGCCCGTTTTGACGAATTGACCCAAGGAAAGACAGTGATTTACATCTCTCATAGGTTAAGCAGCGCTCAAATCAGCGATAAAATATGCGTCATTCATGACGGAATGCTGGCGGAGTACGGCTCACATGAAGAATTAATCGGGCTGAATGGTATTTATGCCAAAATGTTTACATTGCAATCCAAATACTATGAAACAGCGTGAGGTCATCTTTCATGGATAAGGACATGGGTAAGGGACAGGTGAAACTTAGTCATTCAATTTATAATTTAATCCGATTGTACGTGAAAATCTGGCGCTTTGATAAATTCTATGTAATGATCGGCATTGCCGCAACTCTATTGCTCTCCTTGAAGCCGTTTAGCGGATTATTGTTTATCAAACTAATTATTGAAGAGCTAAGCAACGGTGAAAATATGCAAACCGCCATTGTCTATGTCCTGCTGATGGTCTCAATCAACGGTTTATTAAGCTTATTGGAGGATGCCTACAAAAGATATGATGATCTTAAGATAGAAACCATTAAAGCGAATTTTTTAGGAGAAATAGAGCTGCTTACGATGGCTATCCCTTACGATCAACTCCATGAATCCAAAACAATGGACCAGCATGCCAAAACGCTGGAAATCTTCCACCCTACGCAGGCTGCCTATATGGATATGCGTAATTCTATTCTCATATTCAAGTCGTTGCTGTCCTTTTTGTTGCAATTAATCGGGCTAACTTATATTTTGCTGAGCCTTCATTGGTTCGCAGTGGTTGGATTGATTATAGCGTGTATCCTTAGCATTGGAGTCGATGCCATTGCTGCAGACAAGGAATTTAAGGTCTGGGACATCAGCTTGGTTCACTTCGGAAGAAAGGTCGGTTATTTACAGAATATATGCATTGATAAGGAGCATGCCAAGGAACTGCGCAATTATAGCCTGGCTGGATGGATTACGCGCAAGATGAAACGCATAACGGAGATAACGATGAAGGAAGTGCATGGGATGGTTCGTACGTTCACCATCACCTCTGCCATCTCCAATACATTAATGGTCATTGTGAAGACCCTTCTTTATTTGTATATATTGAATCTGGCAGTACGAGGAGTTATCAGTAAGGCAGATATTCTAGTTTATTTTAATACCATTGGACTAGTCATTACAGTGCTGTTGAGCATCTCTTATTGTGTATTGCTCCTGTACAAATCAGGTTTATTCACAAGCGCATACTTTGGCTATCTAGAGGAAAACAAACGCTATAAGCCCGGCGGAGAAGCGAACAGCACATTACCGATTTCCGTTCGATCAGAAAGTTGCTGTATTGTCGTAGACGATGTTTGGTTCAAATATCCGGGGAATACCGACTATACACTAAGGGGAATCTCCCTTCGGATTACTGCTAATACAACAACAGCTATTGTGGGCGACAACGGAGCGGGTAAATCGACGCTAATAAAACTAATCTTGCGGTTATACACACCCGAACGAGGCCGGATTTTACTAAACGGTATAAATATTGAAGAAATTCCCCGATCAGAGTATTACCGGCTGGTTACGGCAGTTTTTCAGGATTTCAACATTTTAAATTACTCTTTCGTGGAGAATATCGTTTTCGATAAGGAATATTCAGATGAAGAACTCTACCAAGTCATTTCGGACCTCGGAATGGAAACTACAGTAGAAGGCTTACCACGGTCTTACGGTACGATATTGGGAAAAATGTTCGATGAATCGGGAGTAGAGCTGTCTGCCGGTCAGGCACAAAAGATTGCTATCGCAAGAGCTTTAATCAAGAAGTCGCAAGTCATCATTATGGATGAGCCGACAGCTATGCTATCCCCAGTGGCTGAATATGAAATTTACACCAATCTAAGCTCGCTAACAGCAAGACAGACGGCAATTTATATCTCCCACAGAATGTCCAGCTGTAAATTTTGCAATTCGATCATCGTGCTCCAAAATGGGAAGGTTGCGGAACAAGGCTCGCATGATGAACTGATGGGCATGAATGGAATTTATAACAGGATGTTTACAATACAAGCGGAATTCTACCGTGAACTGCAACCAGTGTAGCAAGTGGAATTCTTGAATTCAAATTGATAGAAGAGGTGCGAACAATGACAAAAAAAACGCTTAAATTAGTGGTTTGGGACCTAGACGATACGCTCTGGGACGGAATCATCAGCCAGGATACTAATGTCACCCTCAATAAGCAAATCCCGGAGATCATCCGCACTCTGGATTCCAGAGGGATTCTACAATCTGTCAGCAGTAAAAACGATTATGAACCGGCTATGGAGATGCTAAAGCATTTTGGTCTTGCTGAATATTTCATTTATCCGCAGATTAATTGGGAACCGAAGCACGCCAATATTAAATACATCATTGAGCAGATCAATATCGGTGAGGATACGGTAGCTTTTATCGATGACCAAGAATTTGAACGCGGTGAAGTAAAGCATTATTTGCCGCAAGTAACTTGTATAGCCGCTTCCGAAATTTCGGGTTTGCTGGACCGGAAGGATCTAAATCCACAGTTTATTACAGCGGACTCAAGCCTGCGAAGACAGATGTACCAGAACGACATTGTACGAAAACAGGCGGAGAGCGAGTTCCAAGGCGACTCTACAGAATTTTTGAAAACACTCCAAATGGCGGTAACCATTTCGGAGGCGCAGGAAAGTGATCTGCAGCGGGCTGAGGAATTAACGGTTAGAACTCATCAATTGAACTCGACAGGTTATACTTATTCGCATGAAGAACTAAAGGCGTTGTTGAATGATGATAGTTATAAGGTCCTTGTGGTGGATTTAAACGATGTTTATGGTGGCTACGGAACTATTGGTTTGGCTCTGTTGCAATGTGACGAAGAGAAATGGATTATTAAACTGTTGATTACATCCTGTCGGGTCATTAGCCGGGGAATTGGCACCATGCTGCTTGGCTATATTATAAATCTGGCGCTAGCGTTGGACAAAACAGTTTATGCTGAGTTTATTAAAACCAACCGCAATCGCATTATGGAAATTACCTATTCTATAATGCAATTTAATCTGGTTAAGGAACTTGAGAGTAAACAGCTTTTGAAATATGAAGGAACAGGGAAAGTACAGCTTCCTGAATATATTAGAATTAACGAGCAGGAGATCATTGAGGCTAAATAAGAGAGAAAAGACACGGAGTATGGAGGTATGCCCATGAAAAACTTGTATGCATTATTTTATGAGCAAGTCGAGTATGTTCCCCATAAATTCGCAATTACTTATAATGAGAGATCGATCACATATCTTCAATTGGCTTGTGGGGTAGATTCAATTTCGAACCGGCTTTTAGAAATGGGTATCGTTCCCAATGATCGAGTAATCATTTATATGCCTAATTCGATCGATACGGTGAAAGCGATGCTGGCTGTTCATAAAGTAGGCGCATTGGTTTTGCCGCTGGATAGCAGTCTTCCGGAAACACGGGTTCAGAAGATATTCCATGACAGCCAGGCAACTGTTATTATATGCGGTAGTGATGAAATCGCTGCATCGTTGGATGCCTTAACGTTTGTTATTCCAACGTACTATGTTGATCCAGACTCAGTTGCACCTACTACCACTCTGTCCAATTTTTTGGATAACGAATTGGCTTTTTGTATATACACTTCTGGATCAGAAGGCAAGCCTAAGGGCGTGTTACTGCCGCATGAAACGGTATATAATCAAATCGAAGGCAAGAAGCAACTGCTCGGGCTTACTACTCAGAGTGTATTATGCCAAAGCTTGAGCATAGGGTTCGTTGCATCTATATGGCAAATCTATGGTTCTTTGATTATAGGCGCACACCTTGTCATCTATCCAGATTCCATCATCAAAAATCCTCTGCTTTTCTTTGAAAAGGTTAATCGTGATGGTATACAGGTCGTATCATTAGTCCCCCAGCTGCTGCATTCCTACTGTTTATTAGTAGAGGGAAGGCACAAACAGTTAGATCTTAAGCATTTACAGTATGTAATCCTAACTGGAGAAAAGCTGAATGGGGATGTTGTCCGTAGCTTCTACCGCCTTTATCGCATTCCTATCATCAATGCTTATGGTCAAAGCGAATGCTCAGATGATACCTTCTATTTTAAGGTTCCTTTTGATTTTGCTGATATCCATGTTCCGATTGGTAGTCCGACTTTGGGGGTCTCACCGTTCCTTGTCGATGAGTATCTCGGGTTGCTTGAGGGTCCCGGCATAGGGGAGCTCTGCATAGGTGGTCCTTGTCTCTCGAAAGGATACCTGAATGATGAAACCTTGACTAGTCAAAAATTTATTGTTCACGAAGTCTTGAACATGCGTGTATTCCGCACAGGTGATTACGTCAAAAGGACGGATGAAGGGTTGTATATTTATTTGGGTCGGCTGGATAATCAGATCAAATTGAGGGGCTACCGGATTTCTCTGGAAGAGGTCGAATATCATGTTCAACAATATAAGAAGATTCGGAAAGCTTCCGCGGCGACTATTGAAATGGATGGAAACACGAAAGAAATTGTAGCCTTTTATATAAGCGACGAATTGGTGAATTATACGGATATTAGGAGATTTCTCCTTAAAGAATTGGCTCCCTATGCAGTTCCCTCCCGGTTTATCCAGGTCGATGATTTTATCTACACATCTTCGGGAAAGCGTGACCGGAAACGCATGGTGGAACAGTTTGCAGCAAGTTCAGCGAACATCTGTGATAGTATCAAAAGTGATGTGCTCGATGAACAGGTCATTCAAATTATTAAATCTACTGTTCCGGCAGAATTGACAAAAGATTTAACCAAAGATACCGCTTTTGAGGACTTAAGTATTTCTTCAATTGATTTTATCCAAATTGTTGTGGCTTGTGAAAGTACATTTAACATTACGTTTGAAGAAACAATGATTTCGTATGCGCTATTCACGCGTGTTACAGATCTTATTGCTTATATAAAAGAACGGGTGGAAGTAGCCGCTTTCATCAGAGAATGACAGCAAGGTTATGATTAGAGGTGAGTAAATGTCATATAAGAAAATATCGATCCCAATTTTAATGATATCTTTACCTTTTATCTTTTTTGATGTTTTGTTGCCGGTGTATACTGAGGAACTTGGATATACTACATTTCAGTTCACCCTTTTGGTATCTGTGTTCTCATTTGCCCAATTATTCATGAGGCTACTGCTTGGTAAAATATCCGACAAATATAGCAGACGCTCCATTTTTATAGCTTCCTTGCTGTTTTTTGTGGGGGCCTATTTCACATTTGCGCTGGCGGATCAATTGCTACTTTTGATGTCTGCAAGAGTGCTTAACGGTATCGCAAACATTTTGCTGACCCTTGCTGTCTTCGGAATGATCGCTGATGGTAATACAAATTTAGCGCAACAACTGGGGCGATTTGATAGTAATCGAAATTTAGGAGGACTCATCGGCATCGGATTGTGCTTCTACATATTAACTAACTACGAATTACTTAATGGATGGAAGGTGTTGTTCACGGTCTGCGGAGCAGTTGCCTTGTTATCACTTCTTTTTTCACTGTTATTGAGGACTGAAGATTCAAATCAAGAAATGAATCCGCAAATTATTGTTCTGACACCTGAGAAACGTAAGATCTGGACGGTAAACGTGATCTTTAGGCTGATCTCAAGTATGGTTATCGTTCTGTTAATTCCTTATCTGCAAGATGTATTTGACGCAGATATTGAGGAGATCGCTCTTACTTTCTTGCTGCCTTTGCTGATTTCCTCATTTTCAGGTACTTATCTAGGCAAACTCGGGGATCGTCTAGGTTACCGTAAAGCCGTTATTGTATCAACCGCGATGTCCGTTATTACGGTAGCAGCCCTTCTTTTTTCTCCTAGACTAAGTCTGTTTGCTTTAGTTTGGACATTTTTTATTTTGTCATTTTCCATGCTGGAGTTCTCGCTGGACGCAATGTTTATGAAAGGCATTTATGAGAATAACACGGGAAATGCCTATGGCAAATACTCCGCAGGCTCCAATATTGGCATGATTGTTGGTCCTGCCTTAGGAGGGTACTTATTCGATTCCTTTGGGCATGCTGCCCCTTATATCGTTTTTGTGGGAGGAATGACTACATTGATACCCTTGCTGCTTCTTATGCTTCCCCCCGATTCCAACACTATTGATCAAGACACTATATAAAATCAGATTGCCCTAACTTAAACAAAAATGAGTACAACGCTGAAGGCCGGCACGTCACAGTAATTGTGGTAAAGACCAAATATTCTTTATTAGTTTGGATTAGTATAACTATTTAGGGAAACTATACCAATTCAGTGTTAAAAATAAAGTGATATGGTCAAACCAACCTGTCACTTTTTTTTGCATTTATCTTGGTTATTGAATCACCATATTGTATTTATATTTACAATTACAACAACAGGGCTAACGCTAATTGTAATTGAGGTGAAGCAGGGGTCAGTCTTCCTTCAAGCATAAAAAAAGACGCCTCGCAAGGCGTCTTGACCACTCTATTAAGTTCCGTAAAAGTAATCGGGTCAGGTATGATTCAATGAGGTGAATAGAGGGTATTAGATTAGGGCGTTAGATTCGGCAAATTTCTCCCGGGCACATTTCGCAATGGCAAATTTCCTGCAGCATGCCCAGATCCTTGATGACGATCATGCCATTCTCATATTCCACAGCATCTTTCTTTCGAAGATCGCTCAGCATCCGGTTAACGCTCTCGCGGGTAGCTCCGATCATATTGGAAAGGTCTGTGTGTGTAATTTTCTTATTAATCAGAATGTTCTCGCCGCTCTTCTCACCGTAGGTGTTGCCCAGACGAATCAGCGTAGAGCAGAGTGCGCCAGGTTTACCATACATCATCAGATCACGGAATTTAGTCTGTGTCAGACGATGATGAATACCCATCCATTTCATGAAGTCAATGGCAAAGTCGCAGTGCTGGCAGATGAGAATCTCCAGATCCTTGTGCTCTATAACGCCTACTTCGCTGTCTTCAATGACTTCGGCTGTAAAGCTATGCTTCGTGCTGAAGAAAGGATCCGCTTGACCGACCATGTCGCCGGCTTGATACATATAGAGAATGAGTTCTTTGCCTTCATCAGTAGATTTGGTTAATTTCACACGTCCACGTTTGATGTAAAATAGTTTATCCGAATAGTCGCCTTCCCAGAATAGATGTGATCCTTCAGGGACTGTGCGTTCTTTCATTGTGACGAGAAGTCTGTTGAAGTTCTGCTCGGAGAAACATTTTGTATTGCCATGGGCTTCGATAGCATTGTGGTATTCCTTGATCATAATCGACATCCCCTTTATTCCCTCAGTTTTTCAGTAAATTTTAAATTAATTATACCTTGAAATTGGCCAGATATGGGTAAAAAAAAGCCCTTAAAAGTGTCGAATTTTTAACATTGTGATTATTTTCACTTCAAATGTGTGAGATTTAATATAATTTCTGCGCCATTAGGAGTATAAAGAGTAACTAAGGTGCATAGAAAAACAACCATTTCCATTATAAACATATAGTGGGATTCGGTTGTTTTTTTGTTGTCTTTTTTGCAAAAGAGGTTGGTTTGTACGCTGGTTTCTCATAATTTCGTATAAATGCACATAACTCTGTTACAGCCGGACATTGGCGATAATAAAGCCGGACGATATCCTAGAGTTGAGCGTCTGGAGCTCTGTGATTTTGAGGGCGGGCGGACAAAACTCAGGAGAAGGAGAAATCATACATGGCTAAAGTGGCGGACAAATATCTAAAAGTAGATCCGTGGGCAATTATCGAAGAGGGCTTCGACACGGAGCGGAACCGGGTTTCCGAATCTATCTTTTCACTAGGTAACGAATACATGGGCGTACGTGGATACGCTGAAGAAGGATACAGCGGTGACAGTCTGATCGGGAGTTATTTCAACGGTTTAAATGAACAGCTGGATATTGGCAACCATTATAAAGGAATTATTCGTTCTTTGCGGTATATGGTCAATTCCGTGGACTGGCTACATACACGTATCGCTGTAGACGGCGAACAGCTTGATCTGGCCAAGAGCAAGATTTCGGATTATGTACGTAAACTGGATTTCCGCACGGGTACCTACCGCCGGGAATTTGTATGGCATTTGGAGAATGGGAAAAGCCTGAAGCTTGTCTTCACTCGACTGGTCAGCATGACTATGTCTCACCTTGGTTTGCAGCAAGTTGCATTTGAGCCACTTAACTTCTCCGGAAGTGTGGATATCATTGCAGGTCTTGATTTCAATATCATTCATGAAGAGCGCGGCGTGAGCATGTGGAACCCTGTTCGCAGCGGAGAGCAAGATGGAATCTCGGCAATTTTGGCGAGCACTATAAATACCGGAAACAAGCTGTTCTCCAGCTTCACATTGAAAGCTTCCCAACCGCTGGAAACGGCACGTGTTGAACGTGAGAAATTCATTGGACAGAGCTTCTCACTGGAATTGACCCAAGGTGAAACTGCACACTTTACGAAGTTTGCTATCAACTGCGCAGACAGCACATCCGCAAGAAGTGCCGAAGAACTGTGGAGTGAAGGTCTGGGTCTGGCTTTGGCGTCATCCAGTCTGGAAGAGAAAGCTGTACTTGCCGAGCAAGAAGCTTACTGGAACGGAATCTGGGAGACCAGTGATATTAGTATCGAAGGCGATCCTGAGAACCAACAGGGTATCCGGTTCTGCATTTTCCAATTGTATCAGACCTACCATGGCGACCATCCGGGATTTAATATCGGAGCCAAAGGTTTGACGGGTGAGGTATACCGCGGACTTGCCTTCTGGGATACAGAATCCTACTGTCTTCCTTTCTATATGTTCAACAATCCGAAGGCAGCCAAGAGCTTGCTGGAGTTCCGTTACAGAACGCTTCCTGAAGCTATGCAACGCGCCAAAGATGTGGATTGCGAAGGTGCTTGCTACCCGATCGCTACCATTGACGGAACGGAAAGCTGTGACCTGTGGCAGCACTCCAACCTGCAGTTGCATGTAGGTACGGCGGTATCCTTTGGTATTTGGCACTACGTCAAGAATACTGGAGACAAAGAGTTCCTATTCAGCAAAGGGGTAGAAATGCTGATCCAGATCAGCCGCTTCTATGCGACACGCGGTCAGTGGGGACAACGTACCGGTGAATACGGTTATTTTGGAGTTATGGGACCAGACGAATTCCAACTGATGGTGAACAATAACTGCTATATCAACCTAATGGCCAAGAAATCCTTCGAATTTGCCCTGGAAGCGATTCAGGAAATGAAGGAAAAAGCTCCGGCTGAATTCGCTGAATTGTCAGCTAAAGTGGAACTGCGTGAGGAAGAACTGGGCGACTGGAGCAACAAGGCAGAGAAAATGAAGATTCCTGTAGATAAGGAAACGGGAGTGTTTGAGGAGCATGACGGATTCTTTGATATGCCTCACATTGATATCCACTCCATTCCAGTGACAGAATTCCCGCTGTATTCGAACTGGTCGTACGATCGTCTGTACCGTTATGACATGATCAAACAGCCAGACGTGCTGATGTTCATGTTCCTGTATAGTGAGCAGTTCACTAAGGAAGAGAAGCTCGCTAACTATGAATACTATGAGTCAAGATGTATCCATGAGTCTTCGTTGTCGCCATCGATTCACTCCATTCTTGCCAGCGAAATCGGCAAGCATGAGGAAGCGTACAACTTCTTTGAATTCGCAACACGTCTTGACCTGGATAACTATAACCGCAATACCCGTGAAGGACTTCATACAACCTCTATTGCTGCGGCATGGATGAACATTGTGTACGGATTTGGCGGCATGCGTTCCGACGGTGAGCGTCTGTCATTCCAGCCATCCCTGCCTGAGCGTTGGACATCTTACAGCTTCCAGGTAATGTATGAGGGAGTGCTGCTGAAGATTGTTGTGAGCAAGGATAACGTTAGTCTGAAAGCCATTAGCGGCGGTAGCACTGAGATTATTGTGTACGGGCAACGAATTAAAGTGGATGCCTCCGGTACGGTGCTTCCGCTGGGCGAAGGGATGATTGCAGGTTGAACTGGACAGTTAGAGAAGAGAGCTTCGACAAGAACCTGATAACGACCAATGGGAACAAATATATGACCGGCAACGGCTATATGGGTTATCGCGGCACACTTGAAGAATTCGGCAAGGAGCAGCTGTCTGCAGTGACTCTGGCCGGTCTCTATGATCGAGCTGGTGAGAAATGGCGTGAGCCTGTGAACGCTCCGAATGGATTGTTCACAGTCATCTCCTGCAACGGTCAGCCGCTTAGTGTGCTGGATACCGAACCGGTATCCCACATACAGGAGCTGGATTTCCGCAGTGCAATCCACCGTCGCGAGACGGTGTACCGTACGCCTGAGGGAGGCACGGTGACCGTTACCGCCGAGCGTTTTGCAAGCATGGATAACCTGCATCTGCTTCTCAGCAAACTTACTGTCACGAGCACAATCGATTGCCGAATTGATATTGAGACGGGAATCGACGGAGAGGTGTGGGATATCAATGGTCCTCACCTTTTCGAGAAAAAAGAATACGCCGAGGGCGATGTACTGATCTCTAGTGCGGTTTCCGGAGAATTGAACGTTCCGGTTGCCGTGGCAGAAATCGCTGATTTTGGCTTTGGAGAGCAGCAAATTGTGGATGGCCTAGCCATCCGCAAGCTCTTGCTGGATGCCAAGGCAGGCGAAACCTACGAATGGCACAAGTATGTGTCGGTATACACCGGCCTTGATGGCGGTAAAGCACCGGTGGAGAATGCTGTAGATGCTGTTCAGGCTGCGGCTAAGCTAGGATATGATGAGCTGCTTGCAGCACATCGTCAGCGCTGGGAAGATCGTTGGCTGGGCAGTGATGTGATCATCGAAGGTGACGATGAAGCCCAAATGGCGCTCAGATACAGCATTTATCAGCTGTTGATCATTGCTCCAACAGAATCGGAGAAGGTCTCCATTCCGGCACGTGGTTTGTCCGGGCAAGTCTATAAGGGAGCCGTGTTCTGGGATACAGAGATGTTCATGCTGCCGTTCTTCCTGCACAGTGATCCGAGTACCGCCCGCAATCTGATGATGTACCGCATCCACACGCTGGATGGAGCTCGCCGCAAGGCAGCGGAATATGGCTTCCTTGGTGCATTCTATGCTTGGGAGAGTCAGGATACGGGTGACGATGCCTGTACTCTGTTCAATGTGAACGATGTGTTCACTGGACGGCCTATGCGTACTTATTTCCGGGATAAACAGGTGCATATCAGTGCGGATGTTGTCCACGGTATTTGGCAGTATGTGCAGTTTACCGGTGATGACAGCTTGCTCGTGGATGGTGGAGCAGAGGTGATCTGGGAGTGCGCCAGATTCTTCTATTCCTACGCATTCTACAATCCAGTCAAGAAGCGCTATGAAATTCTGGATGTAACCGGACCGGATGAATATCATGAACGTGTCAACAACAATGCCTTCACGAATGCGCTGGTCAAGGAAAGTCTGGAGATTGCGCTGCGGACAGCGGAATTGCTGAAAGAGAAGCATTCTGCTGAGTTTGAAAAGCTGGCGACTCAGTTCGCAGACGGTCCATTCCTGACCGAGATCAGTTCGATGCTGGAGAGCTTCTATGTTCCACAGCCGGATGAAGAGACACTTATCATTGAACAATTTGACCGTTATCATACCCTGGAAGAAGTTACGTTGGCTGACCTGAAATCGCGTGTTTTGAACAAAAACGAATATTGGGGCGGCGGCAACGGCCTGGCTACAACAACAAAGATTCTGAAGCAAGCAGATGTTGTGCTCATGTTGAACTTGTTCAAGCATTCCTTCTCCAAAGAAGTTAAGAAGGCGAACTGGGAATTCTACGAGCCTCGCACCGAGCATGGCTCCAGTCTCAGCCCGTGCATCTATGCCCTGGTCGCTGCTGATATCGGCTCTCCCGATTGGGGATATCCGTACTTCATGCGGACTGCTACTGTAGATTTGACCGGTGAATCGAAACAATACGTAGGCGATCTTTACATTGGCGGAACGCATCCGGCAGCGAACGGCGGTGCGTGGATGGCAGCGGTACTTGGTTTTGCCGGCGTGCATTTCAATGGAGACACAGTGCATATCAAACCTTCTTTGCCACAGAAATGGAAGGCAGTGGAGCTTCCGGTGGTACTGCGCGGAGGAACTTACACGCTGCGTATCAGCCGTGAGGAAGTAACCATTACAGCTGCAGCTGGCAACAACGGAGCATTAACCTTTGTTGTAGACGGCGCGGAGCCGCAGTTATGCCAGCCGGGTGTTCAGCTGAAACTACAGAGCGCAGGAGCTGCTGTATAGCTTGATCGGCATTGCAATGTATTTTCAGATACAATAATAAATATATGATCAACACATAGAGAGGACAGAACTTCATGCTGCAAAATATGAAAGGTGCCATCTTCGATCTGGACGGTGTTATCGTAGATACGGCGAAATACCATTTCCTGGCCTGGGCAGAACTTGCCCGTGAGCTTGGCTTCGAATTCACAGAGGAGGATAACGAACGACTCAAAGGCGTAAGCCGGATGAGATCGCTCGATATCCTGCTGGAGGTAGGCGGTCTTGACTTCCCGGAGGAAGAAAAAATCGCCATGGCCGATAAGAAAAACAAGCTGTACGTAGAGTTCATCAACAAGCTGGATCAATCCGAGTTGTTGCCTGGAGTCAAAGAATATCTCCTTGGTCTCAGAGAACGCGGTGTTGGTATCGCGCTTGGTTCAGCGAGTAAGAACGCCATGTTCATTCTTAATAAGCTGAACATTACCGAACTATTCGATGCTGTAGTTGATGGTAATAAAGTGTCCAATGCTAAACCTGACCCTGAAGTTTTCCTCACCGGAGCAGTAGAGCTTAAATTGCAGCCGGAGGAATGCGTTGTGTTCGAAGACGCAGAAGCTGGTGTAGAAGCAGGTAAAGCAGCAGGAATGAAGGTAGTCGGCATCGGCAAGCCAGAAATTCTCAAGGAAGCTGATCTTGTTGTTGCCGGATTGCATGAACTCCTCTAACTTGATAGACTGATGTCATTATGAGGGAATTCTCTCATGAATGCTAAGTCTATCAAGGAAGATTGAGGGATGAGAAATGGAGACCATTCTTTTATGGCCTGAGGGTGCTCCCGGAGCTGCGGGTACAAGTGACGAAGACTGTCCAGCAATTACACCTTATCTTGTTGAAGGGGACGACAATGCCGCGATTGTGATCTGCCCCGGTGGTGCTTACGGAATGCGTGCAGATCATGAAGGAGAACCGATTGCCATCTGGCTCAACAGCCTGGGCATTTCAGCCTTTGTGCTGCGCTACCGCGTAGCGCCCTACCAATATCCCAGCGCACATCTGGATGCCAAGCGGGCTATGCGTACAGTGCGCATGAATGCTGAGAAATTCAGGATTGATCCCGCCCGAATCGGGATGCTTGGATTCTCCGCAGGTGGTCATCTGGCCTCCACGGCTGGGGTGTTGTTTGACAAGGGCAATGCGGCGGACAGTGACCCGGTGGAACGGGTGTCCAGCCGTCCGGATCTCATGGTTCTGTGCTATCCGGTAATTTCTATGGATGACCAGGTGGTGCATAAGGGGTCCAAGGAAAATTTGCTGGGTTCTTCTCCGCAAAGTGAACTGGTGAATCTATTAAGCAGCGAGCTGCAAGTGGGAGCGGACACACCGCCGACCTTTCTGTGGCACACATCAGATGACGAAGGAGTATCGGTTGAGAACAGCCTGCTTTTCGCCACAGCTCTGAGGCGTCATCATATTCCGTTTGATCTGCATGTCTATGCACACGGAAGACACGGCCTAGGCCTGGCTACGGAGGAGCACCACACGAGTGGCTGGACGGAGACTTGCGCTTCATGGCTTCATTTAAACGGATATACCAGATTATAGAGCACTAATAATAAGTATCAAAGAAGACTGGGACCGTTCTAACGAGCTGTTCCAGTCTTCTTTGTGTTGCCTGTTAAGGTATAATTGTAAATTTAGCATTTTACTTCCTTTGACTCGGGCATAACATAACATTTATTTAGCTTACAGCAGAAAAATAGATACAAATACCCATAAAAGACTTTAGAATAGACATATATGACGCACATAGCGTTTGTTATAGTATTGAAGCTGGAGGTGTGCCTTATGTGGAGAAAGCTTGTTAAGCCACTTGTGAAACTGAACGTTAAGCAGCAGTTGATCCTGCTATTCCTGATTATGATCTCTCCCATTCTGATTCTGAACAGTTACGGCAATTTGAAGGCCGAGGGCATTCTCAAGCGGCATGTTACGAATGCATATGTGGAGCTGAACAAACAGAACTTTACCATTATTAACCGAGATATTGAGACCGTTAACAAAATCACCACCACCATCATTCAGAACCCGCTGATCCAACAGCTGAGTACAAAAACTAATGAAATTGTGATGGATTCGTTCAAGCGTTATGAGGCAATAGAAAAGCTGTTGCTCAGCTACTCCCAGGGTACCAGCAAGGATGATGTAGTTTATTACTCACTCTATGTATACGACCCAGAGGATAAATATTTCTTTGCCCCGAACTTTCCGCAAGTCAAGAAGGCGGGAGTTTATTTTTTCTCCAAGGATGAGGAGCCTAGTTGGTTCCAATCGACAGTGCAGCAAAAAGGCCGTGGCTATCTACAGTTTATGGACAGGCTCAGTGTCCAAGCCGAGAATAACAAGACACTAACCTACGTCAGAGCAGTCAACAACATTTATCGAGGAGAAGGAACAATCGGGGTATTGGTTGTTACCAAGATGGAGTCCAAGATCACTGAATCACTCAAATCGATATCCCTGCCTGACGGTGAGATATATCTCACAGATATGAATAACCTTGTGCTTGCTTCTACGATTAACAATTTAGGGGACCACATTGAGCTGCCTGAAGGGGCAGAGGCAGGAGATCCGGAAGGCATCGTGGATGTGATTACGAGTGATTTTATTTATGTGGTCAATAATAACCATGCTTTGGGTCAGAAGCTTATCTACAAGGTTCCTGTAAAGGCTCTGTTGCAGCAGCAAAATGAAATGAAGCGGGTCATACAATATATCACTATCGCCTATGCGGTATTCGGATTGATCATAATTACATATTTCTGGCGTTCTCTGATGACGCCTTTGCAAAAGCTAGCCTTTTTCGTGCGTAAATACGAGCCTGGCAACCGTGTTCCAGAGACGCCGAGATGGGGCAGCAATGACGAGGTCAGTGTGCTGATCACTTCCACCTATGACATGGCCCGTAGGCTTAATGGCCTGATTACTTACAAGTACAAGATGGAACTGAAGCAGAAAGAATCGCAACTGCAATTGCTTTACCAACAAATCAATCCCCATCTGCTATATAATACACTTGAGAGCATATATTGGAAAATATCTCTAGAGGGCAATGCGGAGTCTGCCGAGATGATCAAGCAGCTGTCCAAACTGATGAAGATCAGCCTCAGTCGCGGCAGAGAACTGATCACACTGGAGGAAGAATTGGAACACGCTTCTGCTTATATCAAGCTCCAGCAGCACCGGCATGATTATGTTTTTCGGATTGAGATGAATATTGAGCCGGATATCAAGAGCAACTTGATTCCCAAGATCACTTTGCAGCCGCTGATCGAGAACGCAATCATTCATGGCGTCAAGAACATGGGGGAAGACGGCGAGATTATTATTTCAGCCTGGATGGAGGAGGATTACATACTAATCTCCATTGAAGATAACGGTTACAAAGAGGTTGATTTTGAGGCAATTATGTGGATTCTCGATGAAGAAAATCCAAATCCTACGAGCGGATACGGCATCCGCAATGTCAACCAGCGTATACATCTGCATTTTGGCCCTGAATATGGCATTAGCTATGCGGCCCGTGCAGGTGGCGGAACCAAGGTAATAGTCAAGCTGCCGAAATCAGAAAATCACGAATAAAAGGAGATTATGGATATGTTTAATATATTGGTAGTGGATGATGAGCCGTTGATTGTTAAAGGACTGAGCAACCTGCTGTCTTCCTCCGGTCTGGAGATCGATCATATTTATACGGCAAATAGCGGTTTTGAGGCGCTGGATTGCATTCGCATGGAAGATATTGACCTGCTGGTCACGGATATCCAGATGGGTGCCATGAGCGGTATTGAGCTGATGCAGCATGCGAAGCTGGCCAAACCTTGGGTACAGACCATTGTCATCTCAGCTCATGAGACCTTTCAGTATGCACAAATGGCTGTGCGGTTAGGGGCCAAGGATTATTTGATCAAGCCGTTGAACAGCGAGCAGTTTCTGGATTCTGTACGCAATGTGCTGCTGAAGCTGGATAAACCTTCACCGGAGCTGGATACGTTCATGTCCGGTATAAGCGAGAGCTTTCGCTTGGAAGAGACGCAACCGGAGTACAGTCAACTGCTGACTGAATTGCTGGCGAACCCGGATTCGGTGCTGGCTGACCCGCGTGGTCTGCAAAAAATAGATGCCCTTAACCTTCAGGGACCTTTCTTCTCGGTTATCAAGATCAAGCTTCCGTTGTCTGATCCGGGGTCAGAGAAGAAATATTGCGCCAATGATAAGCGCCTCTTAAGTTATGCTGCCCTGAATATTGCTAAGGAATTGATGGACCAGGAGTGGAACTCGATTGCTTTTTACTCTCCAGACGGAGAAATAACGATCATTATCCAGTGGGATGAGAAAAGCTATGAAGAATCTTCATCCGGCCAGATTAATCGACTGGATGTTCTGGGGCGCAGCTTGCATTTTAATATTCATAAATATCTGCACCTGCACGCTGTTATCGGGATCAGCCAGATTTTGAAGGGACTGCCTTTTATGAACGTGTTGAACCGCCAGGCTTCAAAGGCCATTCTCTGGAACAAGGAACATAGCGATCACTATGTGTTCTACTATGGTGATTTTAACTGGAATAATTATGCGGTAGACCCTTCTGCTGAAGAGTTACATACACGAAGCAACCTTATTGTCCAGAAAGCGAAGGAATATATCGACGAGAACTATGCGCTAAAAGGTCTGACTATTCACGAGGTGGCGAAGAAAAATCATGTGAGTCCCAACTATTTGAGCTACCTGTTCAAGAAGAATACGGGCTTCAATCTGTGGGAATATGTAATCAAGCTGCGGATGGAGGAGAGCCGGGAGATGATTCTGAACACGGATCTGCGAAGATATGAAATTGCAGAGCGAGTGGGCTATGAATCACCGGAACATTTTAGCAAAATATTTAAAAAATACTATGGAATTAGCCCCAGTGAATTGAAGAAGTAAGAACACTCATGACTTCGATAGATATACACATGTTCAGTACAAGCCTGATTTTCTACAATTTAAGGTAGGAAGCATTTTGCGAAAAATGCCGAACGAACCAAAGGAATGAGGGAGCTTGATGAACCAAACTGCAGTAGTAAACGAAAACCCGGGGGCACAGATGGAGCGTAAATCATCGACGCCACAACGGAATGGCCGCTGGAAGAAAAACTTCTGGGGCTACATGTTCCTATTACCCGCATTTGTAATTTTCATTCTATTCATGTGGGTTCCTATCTTGAAGGGCTTAGTGTACAGCTTTTATCATGTCGATTTCGTCGCAGGCAATACGTTTGTTGGCTTTGACAACTATGCAAGAGCGCTCACTGATCCCGACGTATTAACGGCTGTAAAGAACACTCTCTATTATATGGCATTATGTTTTGTTCTCGGATTCTGGGTTCCAATTGCCTTCGCGATCGCGATCTCGGAGCTCCGCAGATTTGGCGGCTTTGTGCGGGTAGCAGCTTACTTGCCTTTCGTTGTACCGGGTGTTGTATTGTACGGACTATGGAGATGGCTATATGATCCGGTGGGACCAATCAATGCGTTACTGGGTAGTTTGGGGGTTGACTCGATTTCGTTTTTAACAGACACGAAGTGGTCTATGATTTCACTCGTCTTTATGGAGACCTGGCAGCAATTCGGTTCAGGGATGCTAATCTATCTGGCAGCGGTGCTCAGTATTCCGCGTGACTGGTATGAAGCGGCAGAAATCGACGGTGCCGGTGTATGGGCACGTATCCGCCACATCACACTGCCTTCAATACGTAATCTGATCATCCTGATGCTTATTTTGCAGGTTATCGGCACTTCGCAAGGGTACCAATCACAGATGGCATTGCTTGATGGTGGACCTAACAACGCTACGTTGACCTATGCGCTGCTGATGGTGAAATATGCATTTACAAGACTTGATTATGGAACGGCTACTGCACTAGGCATGCTTATGTTCATTGTCCTGGGCGGTTTGGGCGTCTTACAGTTCAAGCTCAACAAGGAGGACAACTAAGATGAAAAGTGGAGACAGAGGGATATTATCGGAACACGATCTTAAGCAGACCAGTAATAAAATCGGATATGGAATAATGGTCTTGGTTATATGTGCCATGGTGTTCAGTATGCTGTATCCTATACTCATGATGATGTTCAACGGACTCAAGTCCAATACGGAAGTGAATACGTTCCCGCCGCACTTTTTCCCGCAGGAATGGCATTTTGAAAACTTGAAGCAAGCTTTCAAATATATTGATCTGTTTTCTTACCTGAGAAACACGATCTATATCTTTGTAGGTAATATGATAATGACTCTGGTAGTATTGGGAATGGCATCGTTCAGTATCTCCCGGATGAATGTCCCTTATAAGAAAGCGATCTATTTCTTCTTCCTGATGACCCTGTTCATTCCGGCGAGCAGCTACATGGTTCCAAACTTTGTCAACCTGAAGGAATTTGGCTTGCTGAACCAATACGCAGCGTTCTGGCTGCCAGCAGGTGCGAATACATTTTATTTCCTGTTGCTTAAGAACTTCTTTGACGGAATTCACCCAGAAATTTTCGAAGCCGCCCGGATCGACGGTGCTTCGGAGCCAAGAAGTTTCTTCTCCATCGCAGTTCCGCTGTCGGTTCCGATTTTTGCAACACTGGCTATCTTTATCTTCTCCACGGCGTGGAATGACTGGTACTGGCCGTCACTCGTTATGCATAGTGATGACAAGTACACCTTGGCAACGGCGATGTATAAGTATGTTATTAACGTTAAGGCACTCAATACCAATATCAAGTTTGCGATTCTCTTCCTGGTCAGCTTGCCGCCAATTGTCGTATTCTTGATCTTCCAGAAGTTCATTATGCGCGGTGTGGCGTTATCCGCTGTCAAAGGCTGATTTAAATGTCTGATTTAATGTCTGATTTTACTATCGATCGTAAACTTGCACATAAAAGGAATATAAATGCACCTCGTTTGTAAACGATTTCTCTTTTATGATCAATGTGTAAGATAATTATGAAATTGAAAAGGGGAGTTTCAATGCGCAAGTATTCCGCTATGCTACTAAGCCTCCTGATGGCCGGTTCGTTGCTTTCCGCTTGTGGCGGCAACAACAACGGAAATTCAGCCAGCGACAAGGGCGGGGATCCAACCACAGCCCCAACGAATGCCGCAAAAGAGAATTCGAGCGGTACCGATGCAGCTGCTAAGGATGACATTACCCAAAGAAAAATTACAATCAAGATTCACTATCCGACACCTGACCTTACCGAGATCAGAGCTCAGGAAGATGACAAAATCAAGCGTTTCCAAGCTGAATATCCAAACGTTGAAATTCTTAAGGATGACTGGCAGTACAACGTAAATGAAATCGGCATCAAGATGGCTGCCAACGAGGCACCAACGTTCTTCAATACCTTCGCTACAGAAGCCAAGTTCCTGGTTGAAAAGGGCTGGGTAGCCGATATCTCAGATCTTTGGAACAAATATGAACACAAAGATGAAATTAACCCTGTCCTGCAGAATCAGTTCATCATTGATGGCAAAGTGTATGGCGTAACACAAAAAGGTTATGTTACCACTACAATGATCAACAGAAAGCTGCTTGATGACAAAGGCGTGGCTGTTCCTCCACTTGACTGGACTTGGGACGATATGCTGAACACTGCCAAGGGCGTAGCGGATACTAAAAAAGGTATCTCCGGTATTGCTCCAATGGGTAAAGGTAATGAAGCAGGCTGGAACTGGACCAACTTCCTGTTCGAAGCAGGTGGAGAAATCCAAAATATTGACGGCGGCAAGGTTGTGGCTACATTCAACTCCGACGCTGGTGTGAAAGCACTGGACTTCTATAAGAAGCTTAGATGGGAAGCTAATGCTATTCCTCAAGACTGGGCACTTGGCTGGGGCGATGCTGTAGGCGCATTCCAACAAAGCCGTACTGCAATGGTTATGGCTGGTTCTGACGGCGTTATCGAGCAAGCTCTGAACCAAGGTGGTCTGAAACCTGAAGAAGTATTGACGTACCCAATGCCTGCTGCTGAAAAAGGCGGCAAGCACACAGGCGTACTGGGTGGCGATTATCTTGTAATCAACCCGAATGCAACGAAAGACGAGCAAGAAATGGCGTTCCGTTACATCACATTCGATTACTTCTCTGACAAGGGTCTGGATGCACTTGATGCGGTAATCAAGCAACGTCAGGCTGACGGTAAATTCTTCATTCCGCCGCTCCTTGACTACTTCTCCGCTGATTCCGAATTCGGTAAGAAGACTAAAGCTGTCTATGACAAGTACACTAACGTTTATCAATACAATCCAGAAATCATGAACCTGCTGGATGGTAAGCCAGAAGCTCAGTACAATACTCAGGACTACTATGCAACTATGTCCAATGTCATTCAAGAGCTGTTCTCCAAAAAAGGAACAGATTCCAAAGCTCAGCTTGATGCTGCTGCTAAAACAGTCCAAGAGAAATTCTTCGATGGAATCAAAGTACAATAATCAGATGTCAGTGTAATCACTGTAACTGAATAGCACGAACAAAGGGATGTTCCAAAAGCCATGTAGATGGTGAGGAACATCCCTTTTTTGCTGGCAATGAATGAATTTGAAAAGAGTGGTTCCGGAGGAGATAGAGAGGAAAGTGAGTTGTGAACCTTTTGTGATTCGTAGAGTGTTGAATGGAGAGCAGGATGTCTTTTTAGTTCCACATAAATAAGGGGGAAGTTGGATGGAAAGGGTGAAATCAGGTGAATTAAACCATTTTTTAAATAAAATATGGTTATAAATCCTAAATATGATTGAATGAAAGCGCTTTGAAACACGTCAAAAAAACTTTATACTTTGTGAAAGATTTCACTATACAAGACGAAAAGTATGTGATAATATGAACATGTAGAGAAAAACAACTCAAAAATTGACAGGAGGACGAGGGACATGGCAGTTAAAAATGAAGTGCCCGCCCAAGTGAAGCAACCAACAGCTGAGGAATATATTCAGACTCTGGTAGATAAAGCCAAGAAGGCTCAAGAAGCGTACATGAAGCTGGATCAAGAGCAGGTCAACACAATCGTTCATGCAATGGCGTTGGCAGGACTCGACAAGCACATGTATCTGGCGAAACTGGCCGTTGAAGAAACAGGTCGAGGCGTCTACGAAGACAAAATCACGAAGAACATTTTCGCAACAGAATATATCTGGCACGGAATTAAATATGATAAGACCGTAGGGGTCATCGAAGACAACTCCTACGAAAGTTTCCAAAAGATCGCCGAACCGGTCGGGATCGTTATGGGTATCACACCGGTAACCAATCCAACATCCACCACGATGTTTAAAGCTCTGATCGCCGCTAAGACACGTAACCCTATTATATTTGGTTTTCATCCATCTGCGCAAGAGTGTAGTGCAGCATCCGCCAAAATTCTACATGACGCAGCAGTAAAAGCTGGCGCACCTGAGAACTGTATCCAATGGATCGAAATGCCAACGATGGACAAAACAAACGCATTGATGAATAACCCTGACGTTGCACTGATTCTGGCAACAGGCGGATCGGCCATGGTTAAAGCGGCTTATAGCTGTGGTAAACCGGCTCTGGGCGTAGGTCCTGGTAACGTACCTGCCTTTATCGAGAAGAGTGCTAACATCGACCAAGCGGTAACTGACATAATCCTTTCGAAAACATTCGATAACGGTATGATCTGTGCATCCGAACAAGCGGTTATTATTGAAGAAGCTATTTTTGACCAAGTGAAGAAGAAAATGATTGCGAACGGATGTTACTTCGTTAACAAAGAAGAAGCTGCTAAGCTGACTTCCGGTGCAATGAACGTTGAAAAATGTGCAGTGAACCCGGCAATTGTTGGTCAATCTGCAACGAAGATCGCGGAAATGTGCGGTATTCAAGTGCCAGCAGGCACCAAAATCCTGGTAGCTGAACTTGAAGGCGTAGGAACAAAATTCCCATTGTCTGCAGAGAAGCTGAGTCCGGTACTGGCTTGCTATAAAGTTAAGAATGCTGATCAAGGTATCGAACGTGCTGCCGAGATCGTTGAGTTCGGAGGCATGGGCCACAGCTCGGCTATCCACTCGAACAATGAAGAAGTGATCATGAAGTTCTCGAACCGTCTGCAAACCGGACGTATTCTGGTGAACTCGCCATCGACACACGGTGCCATCGGCGATATTTACAACACTAATATCCCTTCGCTGACACTGGGCTGTGGATCTTACGGACGCAACTCGGTATCGCAAAACGTGACTGCCATCAATCTGATCAACGTGAAAAGGGTGAATCGTCGTACCGTGAATATGCAATGGTTTAAAGTACCCGACAAGATCTATTTCGAAAAAGGTGCAACACAATACCTTGCCAAAATGCCTGATATTACACGCGTTGCGATTATCACAGACCCTATGATGGTGAAACTGGGTTACGTGGAAAGAGTTGAGCACTATCTGCGTCAACGTCAAACACCAGTAGCTATCGAAGTGTTCTCGGAAGTAGAACCAGATCCTTCGACCACTACAGTGGAAAAAGGTACGGCTATGATGAACAGATTCCAACCGGACTGCATCATTGCTCTCGGCGGCGGTTCCCCTATGGACGCAGCTAAAGGTATGTGGTTGTTCTACGAACACCCAGACGCTGACTTTAACGGTCTGAAACAAAAATTCATGGATATCCGCAAACGGGTCTACAAGTTCCCTAAACTGGGTAACAAAGCTAAATTCGTTGCCATCCCAACGACTTCGGGTACTGGTTCGGAAGTTACTTCTTTCGCGGTTATCACTGACAAAACAACTGAAAAACACACCAAATATCCTTTGGCTGACTATGAACTCACACCTGATGTAGCTATCATTGATCCAGAGTTCGTATATAGCTTGCCAAAAACTGCTGTTGCTGACACAGGTATGGACGTGTTGACACATGCGATTGAAGCCTATGTATCGGTTATGGCTAGTGATTACTCCGATGGTCTTGCCATCAAAGCGATCCAGCTCGTATTCCAATACCTGGAGAAATCGGCACTGGAAGCTGATCCGCTGGCTCGTGAGAAAATGCATAATGCTTCCACGCTTGCTGGTATGGCTTTCGCCAACGCATTCCTGGGCATCAACCACAGTTTGGCGCACAAATGGGGCGGTCAATATCACACGGCTCATGGTCGCACTAATGCGATTCTTATGCCACACGTTATCCGCTACAATGCCAAGAAACCAACGAAGTTTGCTTCGTTCCCTAAATATTCGCACTTCGTTGCTGACGAGCGTTATGCCGAGATCGCCCGTATTCTGGGACTGCCAGCTCGTACCACCGAAGAAGGGGTTACCAGCTTGATCAATGCGATCCGCGACATGAACAAGAAGCTGGGTATTGAGGAGTCGTTCCAACAGCTGGGCTTTGATCCTAAGGATTTCGAATCGCGTGTAGATTATCTGGCTGACCGTGCATTTGAAGACCAATGTACAACTGCTAATCCGAAAATGCCACTTGTCAGCGAGCTTGCAGACGTATACCGCAATGCTTTCTACGGCAAATTTGATAACTAATACCACGGTTTTGAGCTAAGGATTTCGTTCTTTGAGAAACTGGATGCTAGTGACAAATATCACCGAAAAGGTGATATTTGTCACAGTCCTTTTTCAGAAAATAAACTAAAATATTCATATAAACAAACAACGATCCCGGTTATAAAATCACTATTGTGAATTTTATAACAACCATATTAAGGGGTCGCGAGACACGGGATTAACCTTCAAGCCCGCGATCTCTACAATACTATAAATATAGATGGAGGGATTTAGCATGTCGGTGATTGAAAAAGATGTACAAGAAGTGAAGTCGGGTTGGCACGGTTTTACAAAAGGTAAATGGTCCAGAAAAGTTAACGTGAATGACTTTATTGAGAAGAACATTACCCCTTACCTGGGCAAGGAAGATTTCCTCGCCGGAGCTACTGAGAATACCAAGGAACTGTGGAAAATTGTCTCTGAAATGACCAAACGGGAAATTGCCAATGGCGGTGTGCTTGATGTAGATGTGAACACTGTATCTACAATCGTTTCGCACAATCCTGGTTACATTGACAAAGACAAGGAGCAAATTGTCGGCGTTCAGACTGACGCGCCTTTCAAACGTTCCATTCAACCGTTCGGCGGTATTAAAATGATGATCGATGCCTGTAACGCATACGGATTTGAACTTCCGCAAGGCATTGTCGACATGTTCACGAACATTCGCAAAACGCATAACCAAGGCGTATTTGATGCATATACAGATGATATGAGAGCAGCGCGTAGAGCGGGTATCATTACCGGTCTTCCTGATGCTTACGGCCGTGGCCGGATCATTGGTGACTACCGCCGCGTAGCGCTTTACGGAATTGATTTCCTTGTCAATGAAAAGAAACAAGACCTCAAAAATCTTGAAGTAGATGCCATGAGCGAATCCGTAATTCGTCTTCGTGAAGAAATTTCCGAACAGATCCGCGCACTGGGCGAACTGAAGAAAATGGCGGCTATGCACGGCTTTGATATCTCCAAGCCAGCTAACACTGCCAAAGAAGCCTTCCAATGGGTATACTTCGGTTACCTGGCAGCAATCAAAGAACAGAACGGTGCGGCAATGTCCCTTGGACGCGTATCCTCATTCCTTGATATCTATGTTGAGCGTGATATCGCAGAAGGCATTTTGACCGAAGAACAAGCACAAGAGTTAACAGACCATTTCGTAATGAAATTGCGTATTGTTAAATTCCTGCGCACACCTGATTATAATGAACTGTTCAGTGGTGACCCAACTTGGGTTACAGAATCCATTGGTGGTATGTCCGTAGACGGCACAACTCGTGTTACCAAGAACAGCTTCCGTTTCTTGCACACCCTGTACAACTTGGGACCTGCACCGGAACCAAACTTGACTGTACTGTGGTCCGAGCAATTGCCTGAAGGCTTCAAAAAGTATTGTGCCAAGGTATCCATCGAGACCAGCTCCATTCAATATGAGAATGACGATTTGATGCGTCCAATCTATGGCGATGACTACGGTATCGCATGTTGCGTATCTGCAATGCGTATCGGTAAACAAATGCAATTCTTTGGCGCACGTGCCAACTTAGCAAAAGCATTGTTGTATGCTATCAATGGTGGTGTGGACGAAAAATCCGGCGTGCAAGTTGGACCTGAGCTTCCGCGCATCACTTCCGAAGTTCTCGATTATGAAGAAGTAATGAAACGTTTCAAACCAATGATGGAGTGGTTGGCTAAGCTGTATATGAACACGCTGAATGTCATTCACTACATGCACGATAAATATTCCTACGAACGTATTGAAATGGCTTTGCATGACCGCGATATTCTGCGGACTATGGCTTGTGGTATCGCCGGTTTGTCTGTTGCAGCTGACTCCCTGAGCGCTATCAAACATGCGAAGGTTAGACCAGTACGTAACGAACAAGGCATTGCCGTTGATTTTGAAATCGAAGGTGAATTCCCTTGCTACGGTAACAATGATGATTCCGTAGACAGCATTGCTGTAGAACTGGTTGAATCCTTCATGACTATGATTCGCAAACACAATGCTTACCGTGATGCTCTGCCAACACAATCCGTACTGACCATCACTTCCAACGTGGTGTATGGTAAGAAGACAGGTACTACACCTGACGGACGTAAAAAAGGCGAGCCATTCGCACCAGGTGCTAACCCAATGCACGGCCGTGATAAGAAGGGCGCCCTGGCATCCCTGAGCTCTGTTGCCAAACTGCCTTACGAAGATAGCCTTGACGGAATCTCCAACACCTTCTCCATCGTGCCTAAGGCATTGGGTAAGGAAGAAGAAGGCCGTAAATCTAACCTGGTATCCATGCTGGATGGATACTTCGGCAGCAAGGGTCACCACTTGAACGTCAACGTGTTCGCCCGCGAGCAGTTGATGGATGCTATGGAACATCCAGAGAACTACCCACAATTGACCATTCGCGTATCCGGCTATGCCGTTAACTTCATCAAGCTGACTCGCGAACAACAATTGGATGTAATCAACCGTACGTTCCATGGTTCGATGTAAGTCGTTCGATAACTGAAATGCTTTGGCTATATCATTAAGATACTCGCAAGGAGATGCCGCCCTTGTCACAAGGGCGGTAAAATCTTGTTTTAAATTGGTTAAAATTTTAAATTTCGGGACCGCGATTTAAGGGGACAACAGTCTTTAAGGACAGGGACCTTCTTCGGAAGGAGAGGCTGTGGTCAGTCGTGGAGAAAGGATGACTCCTAATGATTAAAGGTCGCATACACTCCTTAGAAACCTTTGGAACCGTTGACGGGCCTGGTATTCGCTTTGTTTTGTTCATGCAAGGCTGTCTGCTGAAATGCCAATATTGTCATAATCCAGATACATGGGCATTGGATGAGGGTAAGGAAATGAGCCTGGAAGAGGTTCTGGCGGAGATCGAGCCTTACTTGAACTATTACCGTACGTCCGGAGGTGGCTTGACCGTATCCGGCGGAGAGCCGACGCTGCAGGCGCATTTCGTCAAGCAACTGTTCACGGAAGTGAAGAAACGCTGGAATCTGCACACTACACTGGATTCCAACGGCTACAATGAAGGTGACAAGATTAATGATCTGCTGGATGTGACAGATCTCGTGATGCTGGATCTCAAGCATATCGATGACGAAGCCCACATCAAGCTGACAGGCAAATCCAATGAACGGACACTGAAGCTTGCACGCTGGCTGTCAGATCACAATCGCAAAATGTGGATCCGGCACGTCTATGTTCCTGGCATTCATGACCGGGAAGAAGACTTGCTAAATCTTGGTCGCTTTATTGGCAGTCTGAATGGGGTAGAGAAGTTCGAGATCCTGCCGTATCACCAGATGGGCGTATACAAATGGGAGATGTTAGGCAAGGCCTATGAGCTTGAGGGTGTTCCCAGCCCAACTGAAGAGGAAATAGAGCGGGCTTACCGACTGGTTGAAGAAGGTCGCAAACAGGTCGAACTGGTATAATATCTACTCATAAGAACATAAGAAGCCGTCCCAGAATAGCTGCTGCTAAAGGGGCGGCTTCTGTTATGATATAAGAATAATCCGCTTACAAATTCTACGTAAAAGAGTCGTTCTTCCTAGTTTGTGTTAAAATACATAACATATATTTGATTTAACATCTTAATAAGCAGTGTTTTCCCTTATTTTCAGACGATATTTTGACTTTGTAATTAGCTTTTACAATTAATAATGTAATATATTCTAACGTTAAAAGTTAAAAAATAACAATGATTTCGCTTACATTAGACAATTTTATCCCTATTGTAGATGAATCTTAACCTTACGCTAATAATCACCTTTTTTTATAATAGAAACTGTAAACGAAATCATTAAATAGGGAGGGTCACAAAAATGAAAAAAAGTATGACTTTGCTATTGTCCCTGATTTTCGTAAGCTCTGCGCTACTGGCAGGTTGTGGAGGGAATAATAACAACACTAGCACTACGAATGGTGAAGGCAACAAAACTGGAACCAACACGGTGGAGGCTACGAACGCTCCAGCTACGGAAGAACCGGTAAGCGCGGAACCGTTCGAAATGACGATTCGTCATACACAAGTAGGGGCAGATAAACAAAAACGCTTGGCTATTTTGGAGGATGTAGTTAAGAAAGTAGAAGGGGAAGTTCCTGGTTTAACCTTTAAGCTGGACGGCGTTGAATCAGACGTTAACCGTAAAGAAAAACTTCGTGGTGAAATGGCAGCAGGCAATCCACCGCAGGTATTCGATCTGTTCGGTAGCCCTGACTCCAAGATTTATGCGAAAGAAAACAAGCTTCTTGATCTGACACCTATTCTGGAAGAACTGGGTATCAAAGATAAGTTCTCCAACCTTGATCCGTTTACTTATGAAGGTAAGATCTACGGATTGCCAATCGGCGGTTCCGGGGAAGGATTCTTCTATAACAAAGAGTACTACAACAGCAAAGGTTGGAAGGCTCCTACGACTTTTGCCGAGCTGGAACAACAACTGGCAGATATCAAGGCTGACGGCAAAGTGCCATTGGCTGCTGCTTCCAAAGCAGGCTGGGTACCGTTGATGTTGGCTAACCACCTGTGGTCGCGCTATGCTGGACCGGAAGTCACTGCTAAGTTCGCTACTGGCGAAGCTAAATGGACAGATCCGCAAGTCGTTGCCGGCTTTGCCAAGTACAAAGATTGGGAAGACAAAGGTTACTTCAAAAAAGGCGAGCTAGGCTTCGAGTACGCTGAATATACAACACAATTCACGAGCGGTGAAGCCATCCTGTTGTATGACGGAACATGGAAATCTTCCGTATTTAAACCAGGTCAATCTGGTGAAGGTCTGATCGGCAAGGTTGGATTCTTCAATATTCCACCAGTTGAAGGCGGCGTGGGTGACCAAACATCCCTGATGCGCGATGTGAACAATGGTTACGGCTTCTCTGCTGCGGTAGCTAATGACCCTCGTCAATTGGCTGCAGTGAAATCTTTCATCAAGAACCTGTTTAATGAAGAAATGCAGCTTCGCGGACTTGTAGAAGATGGTGTGCTGCCTGCAATGAAGATTGACCAGAACGTATTGAATCAAAATATTACAGATGATCTGATGAGCGAGATCGTGGCTGTACTGAACAACTCCCAATCCTCATTCCCAGCTTTTGACTCTCTTGTGCAAGCGGATGTAACCACTGAGATCAGCAACATTCAAATTCAAAAGCTGATCGGCGGACAGACCACACCTGAGAAGATGGGCGAAGCACTGCAAAAGGTTCAGGAAGAAGCCAACGCAGCAGTGGAATAAGAAGCAGGAACTGAATGTACCCTGGCGCTTGTTCCAGGGTACATTTTTTAAAATACTTCCTTAAATCGTTCCCTGATGTCTAAGCAATTGGAGGTAGCCATGAATAAAGCATTGAGAAGCCCTGTGGTCTTTACGTTGTTTGTTATTCCTGCGTTAATTCTGTTCCTGATGTTCTTCATTTATCCCATTTTCAGTTCCATCTACTACAGCTTCACCAGTTGGAATGGTGTATCATCGACAGTTAAATTCACTGGTTTTAGTAATTATTCGAAAGCTTTCGGAGATCCAAGGTTCTGGATTTCGGTGAAAAACAATGGATGGTTCATCCTGTTCTCTGTGTTTATCCAAGTTCCCTTGATCGTGATCTTCTCTCTTCTAATCGCAAATGTGAAGAAGCTGAAGGGTCTCTATAAGACAGCGGTTTTTATGCCATCGATTATGTCGACGGCTGTTATCGGAATCCTGTGGGGCTTTATCTACGAGCCTAACATCGGACTCTTTAACAAACTGCTGAGTTTGGTCGGAATTAACCCGGTATACTGGTTGTCGGATGAGCGGTTCGCGATGCTGTCCATCCTGATCACCAATGCGTGGCAGTGGACCGGATTTTATATTGTCATGGTGCTGGCAGCTATTCTGTCCATTCCAGGCGAACTGGATGAAGCTGCGGCAATCGATGGTGCAACCCGTTTTCAGCGGGCGACCCGAATTACGCTTCCTTTAATCGTTCCTATTATTTCAGTAGTCATCATGCTGTCCATCGCGGGTGCGATGAAGGCTGCGGACATCGTTATCGTAATGACGAAGGGCGGACCGGCTGGTTCGACTGAAGTAATGGCGACGTACATGATTAAATATGCAATTACCAACTTCAAATATGGGTACGGCAATGCCATCGCAGTCCTGATCTTTGCATTCACGCTGGTGGTCACGGTATTGTATCAGGTGCTTATTGCCCGGCGTACAGAAAGGGTGGAATACTGATGCGCACCCTGAAAAAGAGTCTACCCCATGTGATCCTGTTGGGTTATCTATTAGTCATCCTGTTTCCTTTCCTGTTCGTACTGTTCTCGTCCGTGAAGAAGGATAACAACGCGATTGCCCTTAATCCTTTTGGTATCCCGAAAGAATTTGTCTTCAATAACTATGTTGAGGCATGGGTTAATGCGAAAATAAGTACCTATTTCTTCAACAGCTTGTACATTTCGGTCTTATCTTCAGTTGTATCTATCTTGCTGGCTTCCATGTTCGCGTTTGCGATCACACGCATGCGCCAGGGTAAATGGAATACGATATTGTTCTCTCTCGTTCTTGTAGGGATGTTGATTCCGAACAATGCATTGATGCTACCGATTTACAACATTGTACGTAAACTTGGTATCTTAAACACACACTGGGCGCTGATCATCCCATATATTGCGAATGCGATACCATTTACGATCATTATTTTAGCTGCATTTATGCGCTCTCTGCCTTCAGAAATTGAGGAAGCGGCGGTTGTGGATGGCTTGAAGGCACCGGGAATCTTTGCTAGAATTATAGTACCGCTTACAGTTCCTGCAATGGTTACAGTATTCATCGTGAATTTCCTGGGAAATTGGAATGAATTCTTGCTGGCCAACTACTTCCTCTCCAATGATGAACTGCGCACACTCCCAGTGGGCATGGTCCAATTCCGAGATCAGTATCAAATGAACTATGCACAGATGTCGGCGGGGATTGTCTACAGCGTATTGCCAGTGGTTATTATCTATGCGATTCTGCAGGAGAAAATCATTGAAGGCGTTACTGCGGGCAGTGTGAAGGGATAATTTCTTAAGGTCAGGAGCATAGCCGATGAATTTGCGCTACAAATTATTTACGGCATTTGTGGGCCTGATCATCATTCCATTATTTATTCTAGGCATGATCATGTTCTTCGTGACTTATAATTCGATTGAGACCAAATATAGCCAGCAGTCGGAATATTCCCTGAAGGCGATCAGCTATAGTATCTCCAATGTCTTCAAAGACATGGATAATGTAACAGACAACGGAATTGCCACCTCAGTGTTTCATATGGCGCTAAGTGCCGACGATCCTTCCAAACAGGATCTGACGGATGCTGAGCAGCTCAGCTTGAATGCCAGCCAGCGCAGCTTCCGGAGTCTGTTATACAACCATCCTTCGATCAGTTATGCTTTTCTTTACAATTTTAATGGAAAAGGCAGCTCACAGATTGTATCGGTATTTAATAAGGAAAATTTCCGCACGCTGCCGTATGATAAATTCAAACAGAGCGATCTGTACAAGGAAGTCATGACGCTCAATGGTGTACCCAAATGGCTGGCTCCTCACGAATACCCGGAATTGACAGGCGTTGAACCTGTCTTTACACAAATCCGGCTTGTGAAGGAGCTAAGCTATTTTCAGAACATCGGCATATTAGTGGTACAGGTCAAGAATTGGGAATTCCAATCGATTTTTCGTAACTTGAAGATTGGCGACAGCAATCAGAAGGTATCCTTTATGCTGGTTAATGATGATGGTATGATCCTGTTCGATCCTGACAACAAGCTGGACGGACAAAATATCGATTCGTTCACAACGAAAGAGATCGATTTCAAGTCTGGATTTCAGAGCGTGAAGACTGAATTTGCTGGAGAGAAAAGCATTCTATCTGTGTATCACCTGAAGGATTACCCTTGGAGTCTGGTATCCGTGACCTCCTGGGACACGCTATCTCGTGAAGTAACAGTATTTGCACGCTGGTTTGTGTTCGTCGTCTTTATCTGTTTTTTGGCGGCCGTGTTCTTTAACCTATTCTTTATGAACAGGATTACGGGTGCCATTGCGGTCATTGTCCGCTTCATGCGCCGTGTAGAAGATGGAGATCTGACTACTCGTGTTGAGGAAAAAGGAAACGATGAGTTGACTCTGCTGGCAAAAGGTTTTAACGATCTTATGAATAAGATCAATGGTCTGTTCACCCGGGTTCAGGTCGAGCAGCGCCGCAAGAATCAGGCTGAGATGCGTGTTTTGCAGGCACAGATTAAGCCTCATTTTCTGTTCAACACACTGGAGTCGATCAATGTGCTGGCCGTGCAGAATGAAGGGCGCAAAGTAAGTGAAATGGTCTACAGGCTGGCGAGTATTTTGCGGATTAGCATTCAGGGCAGGGACGAGATTACCGTTGAGGAAGAGATAAAGCATCTTCGCAATTATTTGGATATCCAGAAGTTCCGGTTTGAGGATCTATTCGACTATGAGATCGACATTCCTGATGAGCTGATGAGCTGCGGGATTCTGAAGCTTACGCTCCAGCCGCTTGTGGAGAACAGCATTCAACACGGCTTTGAGGGGATTGATTATACAGGCAAGTTGATCATTCAGGGCTGGGAAGAGCGGGGGAATCTGGTCCTGAGAATCTCAGACAACGGGATTGGTATGACGCCGGCTCAGTTATCGTTGTTTCAGTACATGGTGAACGAGAATGCGGAGCAAGAAGCTGAGGACAAACCGGAGAATCGGATGAATCATGAGCGGCGAGGACTTGGCGTCCGCAGTGTAGCCGACCGTATCCGTATTGAATACGGAGATTTGTACGGTGTCTTTATCTGCTCCAGCCCCGGACAGGGAACGATCATACAATGCGTCATACCTAAATACGAGCAGGGGGAAGATCATTATGCTAAAAGTATTATTGGTTGACGATGAAGCGCCGATTCTCAACAATTTGAACCGTGTGCTGCCCTGGGAGGACATGGGTATGACTGTGGCGGGCATGGCCCGGAGCGGCAGGGATGCCTTGCGTATTGCTGAGGAGGAACATCCTGATCTTGTACTGTGCGATATCCGCATGCCGGTTATGGATGGCCTGACATTCGTGGGCAAGCTGCGTGAACTTGGCAATGAGTGTGAGGTGCTGCTGCTCACGGGATACCAGGAGTTTGATTATGCTCGTGAAGCGATCCGGCTCGGGGTGAGGGAGTATATCTGCAAGCCGATACATTATGAGGAGCTAGGCAATAAGGTACGTGAGATTGGGGCCCATATTCGCAGCAGGAAGTACAAAGATAAATTGTTTAATAGTCTTCCTTTGTTCCAGGAAGTGCCGGATAACGCAAGCGAGAACTCGAAAAAATCCTCCGATCAGCTCATGAACATGGCGGTTCAGTACATTACTGAAAAGTTGAGTTCTGACATTGGCATTGAAGAGGTGGCCGGCAAGCTTGGCATTAGCAGCAGCTACTTCTGCTTGCTGTTCAAGAACCGCTTCTCGATGACGTTTGTCGAATATGTAACGCAGCAACGGGTCGATGCCGCTAAGTTCATGCTGGCCCACAGCGAGAAAAGCATTGCGGTGATTGGTTCGGGTGTCGGCTATCAAGAACGGCGTTATTTCACCAAAGTATTCCAGAAGCAGACGGGGATGACGCCCAAGGAGTATCGAGAGGCTTGGAAGCAGAGTGCCGAGTAAGCATTTGGTATGCTTTCCAAGTAATTAAAACCCTATAAAAAATGAGTAATGACATACTATGAACACCTCAATGGATCATGGTTTTTGATTCAGAGAGGTGTTTTTCCGTGTTTATGGAAGATGTAGTTAATCTTTTCTTTACATTTCTGAAACTTTTTAAGACCTACTGCGTCTAATACTATGTTTTGTTAAAAAGGTACGCAGCAAACTTAACCGTCGTCCGTATGGATGACAGTATGTTTGCAGGGAATGTAGCTGCTGAATATCGAACGCGCGCTAATATTCCATCAAATAGGAGCAGAAGGAGTCATACAATGAATTTTAGAAAACTCGCATTAGTTGCTGTATTGGCGGTTTCTCAGGTCGCTGCAGCCGTTCCGGCATTTGCGTCCTCTGTGAGTGGAACCGTGATCGGCACTGTCGGTGCTGCTGTTCCGGATACTACGCAGCAGAACGCCGTCAATCCGTCGCAAGCAACAGACTCGTTACCGCATCAGCCAGAGGCCACTGAACAGCCTCTTAACAATGCAGTGCCTGGAGCAGGTGAAATTTCACCCACGCCACCACCAAGTGACGTACCTGTAACGACAGAAACACCTGTATCCACAACATTGCCAACAGCAACGCCAGTACCAAGCGCAACCCCAACACCAACTGTAACCCCGAACCAAAGCGTACAGCCTGTTCCTACCAGTGGCCCTAACCAGCTTATTCTGATGATGAACAGCAACAAGATGTATTCCAATGGAGTTCTGTATCTGGCTAACCAGCCAATGGCTGTCAAGAATGGTGTATCCTACGTTTCAATCCGTGCTATGGTGGAGCGGGTAGGGGTGAAATTCTATTTTGACAACAAAACAAAGGAAACAGTCGTTACTAAAGGCACTGACGTTATGCGTTTCAAGACGGACAGCAATGTCTACACCGTCAACGGCAAAAAGGTAACGATGAAAGGTCCTGCCTACCTGTTCAATGGCACATTTATGATTCCATTAACTTCTATTACTGCAGCGCTCAGTATTCCTTATACCGTAGATAATGTGCAAAAAAGTGTTAATCTGACACTGGATACGAAACCTAAAGCATCCTTCACGGTACAGCCTACCGAAATCTATGCTGGCCAGCCGGTAGTCTTTACTACAACCAGCTCTTCCCCGAATGGCACCGCCATCGTTGATGAACGCTGGGATGGTAAGCAGGATGTATATGATCAACCAGGGTCTTATACTATTAGCTACTCTGTTAGAGACGAGAGTGGACAATGGAGTAATCCTTACTCTGTAACCATCAATGTCCTGCAGCCTAACCAGCCGCCGGTAGCCAGCTTCACGACAGACAAAGATGAATATAAAATGGGTGAGCCTGTGGTCATTACCGACCAAAGCTATGATCCCGAAGGTGAAACAATTACGACCGAATGGTCGAATCGTGCACTTGCCTATTTCAACCCGGGTCCAATCTCCATCCAATTGAAGGTTACGGACAAACAGGGATTGAGCAGTACTTTTGAAAAGACGATTAATATTACGAATGAGCAGTTGTATACGCAGGACGAAGTTGCCAAGTTATTCACCCAGCCGGGTGATGTTCTGACCATCGATGGTGGTAGTATCCCGAGCTATCCTAATGTGGGATACAACACTTCTTCCGAGCCATACACACTGATCCGCAGTAACAGCCCTGAAACAGTGAACACTGAAGGGGTACTGTACCGCGAGACGGCTCTTGGATCGACACGTTTCTTGGTTCACCATAAGAACAACATGAGCACAAGACAGAAAGTGTATATCATTGCAACGAATAAAAACCCAGAACCAGCAACGATTACGACGCAATTTGTCGGATTTGCCGGTCCTGCAGCATCACCGGAGTACACAGGCAAAATTTCTGTCATGAAATACTATAATTCAATTGTGACTGGCGAGAACTACAGCACGATTACCCTTCAGCCGGGACAAAGTGTGCCGATCCTGACCGACACAAGTAAAGTCGCAATGAAACCGGGGGACATTATTTCCCTTAGTGCTGATCTGGTAAGTGATTATGCCATCCAATATGACGTAATGATGATCGAGCAGACCAAGGATCCATTGGCCACTTTGCCGCTTCTGCCTATTCTTGACCGCGACGGCGTGCATAACCGTGGTACGTATCCTGATTCCACTCGTATCATCAACGTACCTGATGTAATCGGAACAACACCGTCCAGACTTGTTCTGGGAGACAATAAGAACGATCCGAACCTTGTTGGTGTGGATCCTATGTATGGAACCGAAGCTTCCAATGCCGGGAACTTTGGGGTATTGTACAAAATCAAGCTTGATCGCGTAGCACCAAACACACTCATCACATTCAACCCGCGTGGAGGCAACTACCTTGGATCTGTTCTTGTGAATGGTGTGATAGTGAATCTGGCGAATAAAGGAAGCCTGTCAAATTCCGACATGAATGCAGTGCTCTTCCGCACCGGTGCATATGAGGGTTCGGTTGAGATGCTGTTCACAGTTGCATCGGGAAGTAATCTTCCTGTAAACTTTGTCTTCACACCGCTTCCAGCCAAGAAGTAAGGACATTTTCAGTTTCAAGCACTTATAAATAGACTTTCTTACACATCCCGAGGGCGTTCTGACATTGAACGTGCCTCGGGTTTTTTTGTGGATATAATACTCATGGATTGATATTTGATCTCATGCGGGCAAGGAGCTTCATTGACGGAGTCTATATTTTGGGGCATTATAAAGAGAGTGTAATTGAAATGAACAAATATTATGGGAGATGAGCGTATGCTGTCGACAGATCAAATATTGGAAGTCATGTCGGGGCAGGGACTGCGAATCACCGATCAGCGCAAAACGCTTGCCAAGTTATTCGGCGAGAATACAGGATATTTGTCAGCGAAGGATGTCTATGATCACATGGGCCGCAAGTATAGCGGTCTCAGCTTTGATACCGTCTACCGCAATCTCCGGGTAATGGAGGAGCTTGGTGTGCTTGAACAGGTCGTCTTTGAAGATGGCGTGAAGTTCAAGGCCAGCTGCGTACACGATCATCATCACCATCATATGATTTGCCTTCAGTGCATGAAGACTTATCCCATTCATTTCTGCCCGATGAATTTGACTGATACACCGGATCAGTTCCGGGTCGTCAAGCATAAATTTGAGGTGTTCGGTTACTGCAAGGATTGTGAAGAGACCCGAGAAGAGGAATCAACGCCGGCGAGTCTCAGCAAAGCAGGGCATTAAGATGGGAGTCGGACGCAGAGCGATTCAGGCGCCAATCCGGGTATACCGCAAGTTTATTTCACCGATTAAGCCGGCTACTTGCCGCTTTTACCCGACCTGTTCAGCCTATGCACTGGAAGCGATAGAAGTTCATGGTCCCTTGAAAGGTTCATGGCTCGCTGCCAAGCGCATTGCCCGCTGTCATCCTTTTCACCCGGGAGGCTTGGACCCTGTCCCCCCGCTCAAGGAGGAGCCCCCAAAGGGAGGAACGTCTCAGGTTACTTGACATGACGGCGTCTTTTTGGGTATATTTTGGATAATAACTTGATTTCCGAGGAACGGATGAGTAGATCGGGATACCTGTACAGAGAACCGGGGGAAGCTGAGAACCGGCAGGGGACGCCAGATTGAATATGGTCCGGGAGGAACTGTGTTCGAGCGGGAACCGTATGTAGGTTCACGTAAGATAACGGCGTGTTCCAGCGTTAATGGGCAGTTCCCGGCAAGGGAACTGGAGAAGCCTGTTCTCTGTGAGGAGACAGGGAATTTTGGGTGGTAACGCGTGAGTTTACTCTCGCCCCATAAGGGGGCGGGAGTTTTTTGTTTTTTTATGGAGAAGAAAGGGTGACGACAAATGAGCGACAAGAAAACTTTTTATCTGACAACACCAATCTATTATCCGAGTGACAAGCTGCACATCGGGCATGCCTATTCAACGGTAGCCGGGGATGCTATGGCCCGTTACAAGCGCCTGCGTGGCTACGAGGTTCATTACTTGACCGGTACAGATGAGCATGGACAGAAGATCGAACAAAAGGCCGGTGAAGCTGGCAAGACCCCGCAGCAATTCGTTGACGATATTGTTGTCGGTATTAAGGACCTGTGGCGCAAACTGGATATTTCCAATGATGATTTCATTCGGACTACAGAAGAACGCCACAAAACGATCGTGCAGGATATTTTTGACCGTTTGCTGAAGCAGGGTGACATTTACAAAGGTGATTACGAGGGTTGGTACAGCATTCCTGACGAGACCTTTTACACCGAGACACAACTCGTTGATGTAGAGCGCGACGGCAATGGAGTCATTATTAGCGCGAAAAGCCCGGATAGTGGTCATGCGGTAGAGCTCGTCAAGGAAGAAAGCTACTTCTTCCGGATGAGCAAATATGCAGACCGTCTGCTGAAATTTTACGAGGAGAACCCGGAGTTCATTCTGCCGGAATCCCGTAAGAACGAGATGATCAACAACTTTATCAAGCCGGGTCTGGAAGATTTGGCAGTATCCCGTACCACCTTCGACTGGGGCGTTAAAGTAAAGGGTGACGCGAAGCATGTGGTGTATGTATGGATTGACGCCCTCACCAACTACATTACTGCACTGGGCTATGGCTCGGCAGACCGTAGTTTGTACGATAAATTCTGGCCTGCAGATGTGCATATCGTGGGTAAAGAGATCGTTCGTTTCCACACCATCTACTGGCCAATTATTTTGATGGCACTGGGCGAGCCACTGCCGAAGAAAGTATTTGCACACGGTTGGTTGCTGATGAAGGATGGAAAAATGTCCAAATCCAAGGGTAACGTGGTTGATCCAGTGACTCTGATTGACCGCTACGGTCTGGATGCCCTGCGCTACTATCTGCTGCGCGAAGTACCATTCGGCTCTGACGGCACCTTTACACCGGAAAGCTTCGTAGACCGGATTAACTACGATCTTGCCAATGACCTTGGCAACCTATTGAACCGGACAGGTGCGATGGTTGAGAAGTACTTTGAAGGCGTGCTTCCGGCTTATGAAGGTAACGTAACCGCATTCGACGGCGAGTTGCTGGCTGCGGCGCAGAGCACATATGAGAAAGTGGAAGAAGCGATGGAGAAAATGGAGTTCTCCGTTGCATTGACCGCCATCGGGGCGTTCATTAGCCGGACGAACAAGTATATTGATGAGACTCAGCCTTGGGCGCTCGCCAAGGATGAGAGCAAAACTGCGGAGCTGGCTTCCGTGATGAGACATCTTGTTGAAAGCTTGCGGACTGCGTCCATTCTGCTACAGCCGTTCCTGACCGGCGCACCAGCGAAGATCTGGGAGCAGCTTGGCATTGCGTCAGGCGAGCTGACTACATGGGACAGCGGCAAGACGTTTGGCCTGATACCGGCTGGTACGAAGCTGGTGAAGGGCAATCCGATCTTCCCACGTCTTGATGTGGAACAAGAGGTGGCTTACATCGCTGAGGCGATGGGCGGTGGCAAGGCCGCAGCAGCTCAGCAGGCCGCAGCGGCTCCTGCAGCGGCTGAATCCGAGCTGGAAGAAGAGCATAAGGAAGAAATCGGCATCGACGATTTCGCCAAGGCGGAGCTGCGGGTGGCGCAAGTCATTGCCGCTGAGCCAGTGAAGAAGGCTGACAAGCTGCTGAAGCTCCAACTGGATCTCGGTTACGAGCAGCGCCAGGTTGTATCGGGAATAGCGAAGTTCTACACACCTGAAGAGTTGGTAGGACAAAAGGTGATCTGTATCGTGAACCTGAAGCCGGTTAAGCTGCGTGGTGAGTTGTCGCAGGGTATGATTTTGGCGGCTTCCAAAGGCGATCAGCTAACGCTGGCCACAGTACCGGACAGCATGCCTAACGGAGCGATTGTGAAGTAGGGCGACTGCAACGAACTTTAAAGGGAACATCCTTCAGCTATGAGAGCTGTGTGGGATGTTCCCTTTTTTTGAAAAAATTATGTGTCAATGTAATTCTCCGGTCGTAACCGGTACACTGTTATGCCCTGCGTTGCGCTTATTGTTTGATGTTAATGCAGAGGAGTAGCCGTCGCATACTTTGTCCTGTGTAATAGGATCATTTTGGGATAAATAAAATTATTTGTCATCTAATGTTCTGAGAAATATAATGGGGAGACAAGTGTAATTTCTTTTTAAAAAGATCGTTATTTGTCTCGAAAGGGGATCATTTGTCACTATGAAAAAAACCTTTCTGTTCACCCTCCTGTTATTGCTTATTTTGAACACACTAGCCGTTCCAGTTAGCGCTACAAGCAGTGCTCCTACTGTAGTTACACTCCCAGCGAGTGCCTTCAATAGTGGAGGTCTGGATGCGCCCCGGGTTACTCCACTCACCGGCAATAGAGTATTGTTGATGAATCGTAACGGTGATGATAGTAGCACACTGCAAATGTTGGATACCTCACTTCATACTGTGGTGTGGGGTCGGACGCTTAAACTTTATGATTTAGCTGTTGTGACCGTTTCAAAGAAAATTGTACTCCTAACCGAAGAAAATAAGGCGCTTAAAAAGCTTGTCCTCGACTATGACGGCAAGGTGCTAAGTAGCGATAACTTTCGCTATGCGCTGAAATTACCGAAAAATACAGATGAAGGGTTCTTAACTGCCCGCTGGTCAGCACCAAGCGCCGGTGAGCCAGAGCGCATCGCAATAGTGAATAATGGTCAATTCCAACTCTTCCAAAGCCCGTGGTTATCAAGCCAGGTGAACTATTCACTAAAGTTAAACCTAAATGATAATTATGAAGATATTCGGCTGCTTGACGTCAATTATCCTGGTTACCCTTATGTCGTGATGAAATACCAGGGTTCGGGCATCGGATCTACAACATATTTTCTCCGTATTATCAACTTGTTCAGCAAGCAAGAATATTCATTGCCTTTTGGTAGCGCACAACGCCTTGGTGGACATGACATTATCTATCAATTGAATGGGAAGAATCTGCTGGTGGGTACGTCTCATGAAGAACGGCTGGGTGCCACGATCAGTAATCCTGAAGCACTGCAGCCCGTTTTTTACACCTATCAGTTGGCAACGGGTAAGCTAATCAATTCGCTAACTGCCAATTTCGTTCCGGACCAGGACGTGTACGGCTGGAAAACTCAACTATTCGGTAATACGTTGTTCGTGCAAGATCTGAATAATAATAGCTGGAGAATCTATGATATAACTCAGGCACAAGCAGCGCTGGCAACTGGTGAGGCTGCAGTACCGCTGATTTTACTCCAAGTGAATGTCGAAGCACGTAGTGCAGTTTTTCTTGCACCGGATGGCGATGACAAAGCTGCGATAAAAACCGTGAAGTTCTAGTGTGAAGAGCGAATTACGGAATAGATATGTAGCCATTAACAGCCGAAGTGATTTACAACCGTAACTGAACTGCAGTCCGATAGTTGGGTCATCTGACTATTGGGTTGCAGTTTTATTTATTTTAATTTGGGATCTCCATGGTGTTCTGAGAAAGTTGTTTTGCTGAAAAAGCAGAAATATCATAGTCATAAGAGTTGACTTATCGTAACTATTACTATTATAATTCGCATAGTAAACATTACGATCTGAGGAGTCGATAGGTATTATGGTTTCACGTATGTCACGCAAAGGGTGGATTGTGGTTGCCCTGATGCTGGTTCTTGTACTCGCCGGATGCGGCGCAAAGAGTGGTGGAAATATTGTGGAGGGCAAAGTAAACGTGGTCACCACATTTTATCCTATATATGAATTTGCCAAAGAAATTGGTGGGGATGACATCCATGCCATCAACCTGCTGCCGGTCGGTGTAGAACCGCATGATTGGACACCTCGTAGCCAGGATATTATGAATACGTCCAAAGCGCAGCTGTTTTTGTATAATGGTGCCGGGCTTGAGGGCTGGGTACCGAACTTCCTGAAGGGGCTGGATCGTGGAAGTAAAGTGCAGGCCGTGGAAGTGAGTCAGGGCATTGCTTTGATCAAAACAAATGAAGATGACGGTCATAACCATGGCGGCAGCGATAATGCTGATCATGAGAGTGGGGCGGAGGATCATGGTGCAGAGAATGGAAATACGGGCGGAGATAGCCTGCACACGGACCCGCATACTTGGGTAAGTCCGAAGTCGGCGCTGATTATGGCCGAAAATATTAAAAACAGCCTGCAAAACGTTGATCCCGGGCACAAAGATGCCTATGAGGAGCGTTATAATAAGCTGGCAGAGCGCCTCAAGGCACTTGACGTCAAGTTCGAAACCGAACTCGCCAAGGTTCCGGGCAAAGAAATTGTGGTCTCCCATCAGGCCTTCGGCTATTTGACTCGTGATTATGGTCTCGATCAGCATGCGATCATGGGCTTGTCACCGGATGCTGAGCCACGTGGTCAGGATTTGGTTGCATTAGCGAAGCTCGTGAAGGATGAAGGGATTAAGTATATTTTCTTCGAGGAACTGGTCTCTGACCGTCTTGCCAAAACACTGGCGAATGAAACTGGGGTATCGACACTAGTGTTGAACCCGGTAGAGGGTCTGACCCAGGAACAGGAGAAAAACAATGATAATTATTTCACCCTGATGGAGAAAAATTTGCAAAATCTGATTCTAGCCTTACAATAATAAGGAAAGTATACGTGAAAGGTGGTACTACGCATGCAACCGGTATCCCTGGACTGTCATCAACATATGATTGAGATACAGGATCTTTCCTTTTCCTATGGAGAGCAAAAAGTTATATCCGGACTTAGCTATACTGTAAAAGAGCGTGATTTTCTTGGCATCATTGGTTCTAATGGAGCCGGTAAAACCACGTTGATGAAAATGATCGTTGGCCTGCTGCCTCCGAGTAGCGGTGACATCAAGTTGTTTGGTCAATCCGTGCGTAAGTTTAAGGACTGGGAGCGGATCGGCTATGTGCCGCAGAAAAACGCGTTTAACCCGTTGTTCCCGGCGACTGTGCGCGAAGTGGTGCTGTCCGGTCTTTACAACAACAAGAACCTAATCCGCAGAGTATCGAAGGCACAGCAACGGCAGTGTGATGATGCACTCGAAGTGATGCGTATTCAGGATATTGCGGATAAAAGAGTCGGTCAGCTCTCCGGCGGTCAGCAGCAGCGTGTGTTCCTGGCGCGGGCGCTGATCAATCACCCGGATCTGCTTATTTTGGACGAACCTACTGTTGGGATTGATGCCGAGACACAGGCCGGATTTTTCGACCTGATCACGCATATGCATGCTCATCATCATATGACCTTCCTGATGGTGTCGCATGACATTGATATGATCCGTAATTATTTGGGCCAGGAGCCTGTCCAGCGTAACGGTAAAATCAATTTCTACTGCCGCCACTCTCATGATGTACAGGATTGCGTCGAGGATAATCTTCAGCACACGCTTAGTTGACGGATGCCGTGGTAATCCTCGGCCTGAAAGATGAAATTCAGCAAATGCTGACTAGTACGTCATAATAACGGGATTTTCTCCCGTTAATCTGATACATTTCTTGGTCAGTATTAAAATAACGGGATAAACTCCTGTTATTTTCAGTTATTCAGCTCGAATCCAATTAAAATGCTAGATTAACGGGAATAATTCCAGCTAATTTAAGAAAAAGGAGCTATCCTTCTTAAATAACTGGAGTTTTTCCAGTTATGCTCCCCGAGTGTTCCGGTATCGGAAGGTATCAACAGTGCAACGTTAGATAACCAAGAGCACTGGACCTTGCGGTTATCCATTGTATAACATGGGATAACCAAGAGCACTAGACCTTGCGGTTATCCATTGTATAACATAGGATAACCAAGAGCATTGGACCTTGCGGTTATCCATTGTATAACATAGGATAACCAAGAGCACTGGTTCTTGCAGTTATCCATTGTATAACATAGGATAACATCAGGTCTTCGCCCTTGCTTTTGATCTTGCTTTTGACCTTTATCTTGCCTTTGATCTTGTTAGTAGATCTTTTAAGTCCCTAAGTCCCGTCCACCGTAAAGCGTGTCCCGTGAGGGACGAAAGCGATCATGCGTCAAACGGCTCTAGTCACAGCAATCCCTTCCGCCTACGTCAGTTGCACTTAGCGGTGTCCAGAGGGTGCAGCCCTTTGGGGCCCTCCCTTGGGGAAGGGAGGGTTTGGGAGGGATCGAATAAAAAAGGAGAATCAATTTTGGAAATTCTATTCAGCGATTTTTTCCAGCGGGCGCTTGCGGGCGGGCTGCTGATTGGTATTACTGCGCCGCTTATAGGCGTTTTTCTTGTTCTTAGACGACTGTCGATGATCGGAGACACGCTCGCGCATGTCACGATTGCCGGTGTGGCGCTGGGCTTTTTGGCGGGATTTTATCCGCTGGGCGCAGGGCTGATTTTCGCCGTTGCCGCCTCCTTTGCCATTGAGAAGCTCCGCAAGGCGTACAAAAGCTACGCCGAGTTGTCGATTGCGATCATCATGTCTGGCGGTGTAGCGCTGGCCTCGCTTTTTTTCACTCTGGGCAAAGGGTACAATGCAGATGTGATGAGCTATCTGTTCGGTAGCATCTATACGCTCGACAATACGGACTTGCTCGTTGTTGGATTGGTTACGATAGCGGTTGTGGTCGTGGTTGCGTTATTCTTCAAGGAGTTCTTTTTGCTCAGCTTTGAGGAGGATGCTGCGAGCGTCAGCGGACTGCCGGTGAAGCTGTTGAACATGTTAATCACGATTCTGACCGCACTGGTAATCAGCACAGCGATCAAAATCGTGGGTTCGTTGCTAGTATCCGCGCTGCTGACCATACCTGTTGCCATTAGTCTACTGTTATCCCGCAGCTTTAAATCATCGGTCATTGTATCGGTGGTTATCGCGGAAATTGCGGTCGTGGGTGGACTTGTTGTAGCCGGAATCTGGAATCTTGCCCCAGGGGCGACGATTGTCCTGCTGCTTATCGCATTGCTTGCGCTCACGCTGATCGGAAAGAAGGGTCTGCCAACTTAAGCAGAGAATAAGTTAGTAGCCCCATGTAGGTGGGGTTGAACGTGTGAGTGCCCACAGCATGTGAATGCGAAGAAACTGAGAGTCTAAAAAACGAATGAGTGCAAATGAACATGTGAGCTAAGCATTTTAACATAACATCGAGACATCAGAAGTCATCATGAAGCCATCATACTAAAGAAGGTTTGCGGAAGAGACATTAATCGGGAAGGAGCGCTGCTGCTTTGTCCAACATTAATGCAGGGATAGCCTTTGCTGCGGGTCTGGCTTCATTTATCTCTCCATGCTGCCTGCCTCTTTATCCTTCGTATTTGTCTTACATAACCGGATTATCTGTTCAGCAATTGAAGAGCGGCGGCAACTCCAAAGAGGTCCGTTTCCGGACCTTGAGTCATACTTTGGCATTTATCCTTGGGTTTTCAGCGGTTTTTTACACTTTAGGCTTTGGCGCGGGGTTGTTCGGGCAGTTCTTCAACGGCCAGCGTGATCTGATCCGCCAGCTGTCGGCAATCCTTATTATTGTTATGGGTCTGTTTCTGCTCGGTGTTTTTCAGCCGCAATTTCTGATGCGTGAACGAAAGCTGAATCTCAAATGGAAGCCGGCAGGCTATGCCGGATCTTTTATCTTCGGCATTGGCTTTTCTGCCGGCTGGTCACCGTGCATTGGCCCGATTCTGACGGCTATCATTGCGCTCTCCGCCAGTGATCCCGGCACGTGGTTCACCCTAATTACCGCATACAGTGTCGGGTTTGCGCTACCTTTCTTTGCCTTAGCTTTCTTTCTGGGCGGAGCCAGACGCATCCTTAAATACTCCAACTTGTTAATGAAGATCGGCGGTGTCCTGATGGTGTTTATGGGCCTGCTGCTCTTTACGGATCAGATGTTCCGCATCACGATTTGGTTGCAGGGTATTACACCTGATTGGCTGAAATTTTAGGCTGAACTAATCTGCAATTATATGGGACAATGGCTATGATCCATCCTGCTTCTTTAGCTATATAGATTGAACTAAAAAAATTAACCCTATATTAGAATCCTAAGTTCAATCTATATAGAAGATGCTGCTAATGCTGCCTGAGTCATCAGGTGAAATAATCAATCTTGCCTTCTGGAAAATGCTCGAAAATCCGCTCTGTGATGAATTCTCGCAGGGCGGTTTGTTGTTCATCAGGGTACACATATTTGTTCTGGCCCCAACGCCCCCATTTCTTTTTCCGCTTCTCAATATCCATCTCCAGCTTCGACTTCGGATAACGCTTCTCAATGACCGTCTTTGCTGTCTTGGTGAAGCGATGCTGAATCATCTCAAAGGTCAAGCCTTTTCCCGCCTCTGAAGGCAGAGCTTCGGCAAGCTTGGACAGCAGCTCGGCATAACCCTCCTGCCAGCCGTCATGCCAGATAATAGGGGCAATAATGAAGCCTAGCGGGTACCCGGCTCGTGCGATCTTTCCAGCGGCCTCTATGCGTTCCTCAAACCGGGCAGTCGCCGGCTCAAAATTCTTGATGACATAATCGGCGTTGATACTGAAGCGGATACGCGTATGACCGTTGTGCTGAAGCTTGAGCAGCGAATCTACATGCTGATACTTGGTAACAAATCGCAGCCGCCCCAGCGGCTCTTTGGCCATGAAATTAATCAGCTCCTCCAGAGAACCTGTAATATGCTCCAGGCCTAGTGGATCGGAGGTACAGGCTGCTTCGAACGTGGTGATTTCCGGTGAGCGCTCTTCAATATATTTTTTGGCAGCATCCATCACATCATCTGTATTGACATATACGCGAATATAAGGCTTGGATCCAAGCGTGGTTTGAAGATAACAATAATGGCAGTGCCCCATACATCCGGTCGCGATAGGAATAGCATAATCAGCAGAAGGCTTGGACTGGTCGAAGGTTAGTGTTTTGCGTAATCCGACAACAAGTGTTCGTTTGGCGATTTTATACTGCTCGATTTCCGTTTCGCCGGGAAGATTGGTGATACGGTTATGCGAGGTAGTCATGCGGTAAGGGATATTATTGCTCTTAACCCAAGCCATAATCCGCTCCCCTTTGGGATAATTCAGGGCGTTCGGCTCGAAAAAAACAAGCTCAGGCATGAAGGGGGCTGTAGGTTTTATTTGCCGCCTGACTGCAGGGCGTTTCGGTGTCACTGTAGACATGCATACACGCTCCTTCACATAGGGGATATCTTTAGTGTGCTGATTTTATAGTCATTGAAACCGTGGTAATGCTGTGCAATTTGGACTGCAAAATGTGGCGGGACTTGCCAAGGAGCGGGAGAAACATGTATCATTGTTAGAGCAAGGTTTGGCCGCCTGCGCCACGCTCATTATAGAAAAGAGGTAAAGTTGAATGCCAACACCCAGCATGGAGGATTATTTGGAGCGCATATACAAGCTCATTGATGAGAAAGGGTATGCGCGGGTCTCGGATATTGCCGAGGGATTGGAAGTCCACCCTTCATCTGTGACCAAGATGATCCAAAAACTGGATAAGGACGAATATCTCATCTATGAGAAATATCGTGGGCTTGTCCTGACCAATAAAGGAAAAAAAGTGGGAAAACGACTGGTTGACCGTCATCAGCTGTTAGAGCAATTTCTCGAACTGATCGGTGTGCAAGAGGAGAATATCTATAAGGATGTTGAAGGCATCGAGCATCACTTGAGCTGGGATTCGATCACACGTATTGAGACACTGGTGGAATACTTCCGCCGGGACCAGGAACGAGTGCAGACGCTGTATAATATTCATGATGAACTGGTTAGCGATTCTTAGAAAAAGGAACCCGGATCTTCCTTTTCTACGGATTTACCGCAACCTTTCCCAGTTTTTTACGTCAAAACGGATACCGTCCTTTTTAGGATGACTCCGTTTTTTTGTTTTTTACCACACTTTTTGGATTGGGGAGGAATTATGAAATACCGTAAATGGATGCTTGGATTACTGGTAATCATCCTGAGTCTGCCGCTGTTTTCTGTAGGGATACGTGCAGCGGGGATTCAGATTACGATTGAACTGGATGGGGAGGCACTGGTCAGTGATGTGCCACCTTATATCACACCAAAGAATGTGACAATGGTGCCTATCAGCGTTATTAGTAAAGGGCTGCGCGCCGGCGTTGAATGGAATCAGAACAGTAAGACAGCTACGATCACGCAGGGCGACACGGTAATCAAGCTGACTAGCGGCCAGAAGAACGCCCTCGTGAATGGAACAGCTATAACCCTAGAATCCACCGTAGAGGTGAAGCAGGGGCGGGTAATGGTACCACTGCGTTTTGTCAGTGAACAGCTCGGGTTGCAGGTGGTATGGGATCAAGTAACGAAGCATATTTCCTTGTATACAGGGGCAGAGCCGCCGCAATCCTCAGGTCCGCAGCCGACACCATCGACTGCACCTACCTCTACACCTGTGCCTACAGGGACACCAGCTTCTACAGCAACGCCAGCACCAACGACGACGCCATCACCAACTGGAACAGTACCAAATGTTCCGTTACCTGGGGCCGGGGTCAGCAAAGAGATGAAAGGCGCATGGATTTCCTCTGTTTTCAATCTGGATTGGCCATCAGTATCTTCCGCCGGGAAAATCGACAAGCAGAAGCAGGAATTTGATAATCTGCTGGACAAGCTGAAGGCAGTGGGCTTTAATGCAGTCTTCGTGCAGGTTAGACCCTCTGCAGATAGCCTGTATCCTTCGTCCCTGGTGCCATGGTCGAAGGTATTGACCGGAACGCAAGGCAAAGACCCGGGCTATGACCCGCTCGCCTATATGGTCAGTGCAGCACACGCACGCGGTATGCAATTTCATGCCTGGTTCAACCCGTTCCGGGCTACAACGGATGCTTCAACTACAGGCCTTGCGAGTAATCATGTAGTTAAAGCTCATCCTGAATGGATAGTGAATGCTGGAGGCAAGCTGTACATAAATCCAGGGGTGCCTGAGGCTCGTCAGCATATTATTGATACGGTAATGGAAGTCGTCAATGGCTATGACATTGATGGCGTTCATCTGGACGATTATTTCTATCCGTCGAATACGACCTTCTCCGATGATGGAACCTTCAAGAGTTATAACGCCAAGGGAGTCGTATCGAAGGACGACTGGCGCCGGGACAACATCAATGAGTTCGTTCGCCAACTTGGGTCACAGATTCACAGCGCCAAGCCATCGGTATCGTATGGCATTAGTCCGTTTGGCGTCTGGCGCAACATCAAGATGGACAGCACTGGCTCTGATACCACCGCAGGCGTAACCGCCTATGACAGCATGTATGCCGATGTGCGGACATGGGTCAAGCAGGGTTGGATCGATTATGTTGCTCCGCAGATTTATTGGAGTCTGTCTTTCAACGCCGCACGGTATGACAAGCTGGTGGATTGGTGGGTGAATGAGGTAGGTAACACTAACGTGAAGCTCTACATCGGCCTGGCAGCTTATAAAGTAGGGGCCAGCGACCAAAGTGCGGAATGGCAGAGCGGTCAGCAGATTATCAATCAATTGAAATATAACGAGAAATATAATGAGGTGGCGGGAAGCATTATGTTCCGCGCCAATGATATTGTTGTCAGAGATCCGTTTGGCCTTTCAAGCCTGCTGACATTTTATTTTAAGCCCTGATTCTTTAGTTATCCCTTATAAGTCATGAATGTACCCCCGTGCTCATAGATAAGCAGTAAGATCTATGGGAACGGGGGTAATTCTATGGTTATGGCTATTAATGCTGTATTTGAAGGCGGGGGAGTAAAGGGGATTGCACTGGCGGGTGCTGTAGCGGCAACTGAGAGGGCAGGACGTACCTTTAGAAAAGTGGCAGGGACGTCTTCTGGCTCCATTGTGGCCAGCCTGATTGCCGCAGGCTATAACGGGGAGGAAATGAGCGGGATTATTAGGGAGACAGCCTTCACGATGTTTCTGAAGCGGGCACCTGTCTTCAACACCGGCATTGTCGGTCCGGCCCTGCGGGTGATGCTGAAGAAAGGATTGTATTCTGGCGAAGCGTTGGAATCGTGGATTCGCGGCATCCTGGAACAAAAGGGGGTGCGTACATTCGGCGATCTGCCACGCGGTAAATTGTACATTGTCGCTTCGGATATTACGAATGGGCGGATTGTCGTGCTTCCAGATGGGCTTAAGGACTACGGCATATCGCCGGAACAGTTTAGCGTGGCGAGAGCGGTGCGCATGAGCTGCAGTATTCCCTATTTCTTCGATCCGGTCATGCTGCGATTAAGTGGAGAGGCTGCGAAAGGCAAGCGATTTAGAGAGCAAATCGTGTACATCGTAGATGGCGGCTTGCTGAGTAATTTTCCGTTATGGTTGTTCCAGGAAAATAGCGGACCGTCTGCAAGTCCACTGGCTCCTGTTGTCGGCTATAGAATGATAGGCAGGGCAGATCCTCAGCCGAACCGGATTACCGGTCCATTCACGATGCTGCAGGCGATGATATCCACCATGCTATCCGCCCATGATGAACGGTATATTGAGAAGCAGAAGCTTGACCGCACTGTAAGAATTCCCACGCTGGGGGTCGGTACGACCCAATTTGACATTACACCGGAACTAAGTGACAAGCTATATGATTCTGGATTCAAGGCGGGCGAGGCGTTCTTCAAGGGCTGGCGGCCGCATTGAAGAGCAGACTTAATGAAAAAGGCATCTCTCACGTGACAAGCTAACGTGGAGATGCCTTTTTTGCATTAATGATATTTGGGTAGGTGATCATCGTTCTTGCCCTTGCTGCCTTCGATGACCTGGAATGGATAGCTTTTGCGTTTGCCAGGCGAGGCCTGGCTCTTGCGGGCGCCAGTTGCGCCAGCTACCTTGGCCATCGTCTTCTGGGAGGGCTTAACCTTGATCTTCGATCCACGCGTGCCTCCGCCATAAGACCGTTTTTTGAAGAAATAATAGATCACAGCGATCAAGAGAACCGGGATAATCAGTTCAGATAACGCCCTCCAATTACTATCGATGATCGCGTTCACCACTCCGAATGCTGCCAGCAGTATTGCACTCCAAAAAATCAAAGCATGCCTTTTCATAGGCCACTCATCCTTTCGCCGGATCCAATATGCCTGACACACTTGCTCCCGCATAACCCTTTGCTTCGATCTCTGCGTCCAACTCCCGCATGCGGTTGAAGGAAGCGATAGATACCTCTACTTGTTCGTCCTTAGGCTCCTTCGTTGTGAGCAATTGAAGCCACAGACCCGGATAGCCCAGGTACTTCAATCCTGGTATGTCGCGTACTGCGTTCGTTCCCTTCAAGACTTCAAAGGAGACCCCGATAACCACCGGCAGCAAAATAATCCGCTGAATGACACGTTCCCACAGACTATCCCATGGAACTACAGAGTAAATAATGACGCCAAGCACAATCGTCAGCATCATGAAGCTGCTTCCGCAGCGGTAATGCAGGCGGCTGTACTTCTGTACGTTGCGCACGGTCAATTCCTCACCAGCTTCAAAAGCGCTGATGACCTTATGCTCCGCGCCATGATACTGGAAGAGCCGCTTGATAACCGGTGTCTGGGAGATCGCCCACAGATAGACGAGCAGCAGAATCAGCTTGATGGCACCTTCTATGATGTTGTGCAAAACATAGTTATCAAATGCATTCTTAAAAAAGAAACTTTCAACGAATACCGGTACGAGGGTGAAAATCACCTTGCCAAAGATAAACGAAAGAATACCCATGACTGCGACGCCAAAAATCATCCCGAGGCTCCAGCCCTCTTCCTTATCCTTCTTCTTAGGTTTGGCGGCTTCTTCTGGCTCTACCTCATCCTCGGCATAAGATTCTGCGGAATAATTCAGGTGCTTGGAGCCCTTGGCGCTGGCATCTATAATACTGACAAGGCCGCGAAGCAGCGGGATTTTGCGCAGTTTAACGACCCAGCTTTTGTCGCTCCTCGGTACCTCCAAAAATGTGATTTCCTGATTCTTGCGCCGTACGGCAGTTACGTTAACATGCTTGCCGCCGAACATGACGCCTTCAATAACGGCTTGGCCGCCGTAGCTTGGAGTTTCCTGGGACAACCGCATTCACCTTCCCGTTGTAATATATTTGTATATCCTTCATTGTAACTAATTTTTACGGACATTACTAGTTGGATCGGCTTTTACTGTACATACTATCCATTAGAGTGAGGATAAGGATGTTTAGGCCTCATTAAACCAATGAGGAAAGGGTGTACAGTCAAGATGAGCAAGTCACAACAACAGAAGACCGTGCATACAAATCGGTTTGTGTTTGCCGTGGAGCTGGGCTTTTTTGCCGGATTCATCTGGGGAGGTGCCCGCTGGATCATGTATACACTGCGCTTTACCAAGGTCATTCCTGCTTTTTTGGCAGAACCTTTCTTCAAGCATGACTTCTTGCTGAAGCCGGCGGGCCATCTGATCGGTTACTTGTTCTTTATTGTTCTGTCGGTGATCGCTGCCCTGATTTATGTATTCGCACTACGCTGGTTAAAGGGCCCGTGGCCGGGGATGATTTATGGCATACTCTGGTGGGCAGGCCTCTTCCTGGCGGGTTCCTGGCTCTTCCTGTTACAGCGGCCATTCCGGCTGCCATGGAATTCAGTGGTCAGTGAATTTTGCGTATTTTTACTCTGGGGACTGTTTATTGGCTACACCACTGCAATGGAGTACACAGATGAGCGTAAGCGGGAACAGAAGAGCATACTTACTTAAACGCCTCAAAAAAACTTCTCAAGGGCATAACCCTATGTTAAAATACAATGTGGCTATTTTGAGAGGAGAATGAAAATGGGCAACAAGCGTGTCTCCAAGCTGCGCAAGACTTTGCTGGATCAGGGTTTGGATGCGATCTTAATTACCAGCGACATCAACCGCCGCTATTTGAGCGGATTTACCGGATCGTCAGGCTATGTACTCGTCACAGGTGATGATGCATATTTGCTGACAGACTTCAGGTATATGACACAGGCAGCGGATCAATCAAACGGATTAAAAGTGGTAGAGCACGCTTCCAAGTTTCTAGATACCGTACGTGAATTGCTGCCAGCAGGCAACAATGTGCGTATTGGCTTTGAACAGGATCATGTGGCTTACAGCGCTTATACAGCTTATGCGGATGCTTTGAAGCCGGCTGAGTTGGTTCCGGTATCCAAGGCTGTTGAGAACCTGCGCACCTACAAGGATGAAGAAGAGCTGGCTGTCATGAGACGGGCTGGCGCGCTCGCGGATGATACTTTCCGCCATATTCTGAATGTGATCAAACCGGGCATGACCGAACGTGATGTGGATCTGGAAATGGAATTCTACATGCGTACCCATGGGGCAACGTCTTCGTCCTTCGATACGATCGTGGCTTCCGGTGAACGTTCGTCGATGCCGCATGGTGTGGCGAGCAGCCGTGTGATCAAGGGCAATGAGTTCATAACCTTGGACTTCGGTGCTCTGCTTGACGGATACTGCTCCGACCTGACGCGGACCATTGCGCTGGGATCACCAGATCCGAAGCTGAAAGAGATTTATGATATTGTGCTGGAAGCTCAGCTACATACGCTGGCCAATATCAAACCTGGCATGACTGGACGTGAATGCGACGCACTGGCGCGTGATATCATTACGCGTTATGGCTACGGCGAGCAGTTCGGACACAGCACAGGCCATGGTCTTGGTATGGAAGTGCATGAATGGCCGCGTCTCTCCAAGCTCAGTGATGAGATTATGGAGCCAGGCATGGTAGTTACCGTGGAGCCGGGGATTTATCTGCCGGGTCTTGGCGGCGTACGCATTGAAGATGATGTAGTGATTACGGAAAGCGGCATTGCGCTGCTGACGCACTCGTCCAAAGAGTATACAGTATTGTAATTCGGTTTTAAGCCCATGAGTAGCTTTCGAACGGGAAGACTATATTTTCTCATCAGGGTTCCATTATAATTATTGATTTCAGGAGGGGTATTTGTGATTTCAGTTAACGATTTTAAAACAGGTTTGACCGTAGAGGTGGACGGCGATATCTTCACCGTTCTTGATTTCCAGCATGTTAAGCCAGGTAAAGGTGCGGCATTCGTACGCTCCAAGCTTAAAAACCTGCGCAACGGTAACACCGTTGAGCGTACTTTCCGTGCAGGCGAAACCATCGGTCGCGCCATCATCGAAAATCGTGGTGTACAGTACCTGTATGCCAGCGGTTCGGAGCACACTTTCATGGACAACGAAACTTACGATCAGTTCGAACTGTCCAGCAAGCAGCTTGAATGGGAACTTCACTTCCTGAAAGAGAACATGACTGTGAACATCGTGAGCTATCAAGGCGAGATCCTCGGGATCAACCTGCCTACCAGCGTAGAGCTGAAGGTTACTGAAACTGAGCCAGGCGTTAAAGGAAACACCGCTCAAGGTGCTACTAAAGCCGCGACGCTGGAGACTGGTCACACCGTACAAGTACCTTTGTTCATCAACGAAGGCGACGTTCTTCTGATCGATACTCGCGAAGGTAAATACATCTCCCGCGCGTAGTCTTTCAGTCAAGAGCTATGTTCCATATAAGATTTTATTGCGTACAAGCCCCCTGCATTAGCGGTGGGGCTTGTACGTGTTTGGGTTTCCAAAACAAATAAATTCCTGTTAAAATCCTTTTGTAAGGGGCCTGTTTCCGGACAATCCAAGAATTGCCCGGATATTTTTTTGTGAAACCATTAACGCATAACACTAATTTCGTATTATACTGATTTAAAGCGGGAAACTGAAAGTTAGATACTACATAGACCGAAATAGGGAGTGAATGAGACTTTGTCACTTTATGTCATGAAATTCGGGGGCAGCTCCGTTGGCGACATCGAACGCATGAAGCGGGTCGCAGGACGTATTGCACAGAAGCAAGATGAGGGCCACCGCTGTGTTGTAGTTGTATCCGCCATGGGCGATACGACAGATGATTTGATTGATCAGGCGAAGGAGCTGAACGCTCAGCCACCAGCGCGTGAAATGGATATGCTGATGACTACAGGGGAGCAAATCTCTGTGGCTTTGTTGTCTATCGCACTGCATGGGATTGGCCGGGACGCTGTGTCCTATACAGGCTGGCAGGCTGGATTCCGTACAGATGAAACGCACGGACGGGCTCGCATTAACGAAATTTTGCCTGACCGCGTGCTGGAGTCGCTGGAGAAGAACCAGATTGTCATCGTTGCCGGCTTCCAGGGGATGACGGTGAACGGAGAGATCACCACGCTAGGTCGCGGTGGTTCTGACACAACGGCTGTTGCACTTGCGGCGGCGATCAAAGCGGATGTGTGTGAGATCTACACTGATGTCGACGGGATTTACTCAACCGACCCGCGGATCGTGAAGACTGCGCGCAAACTGAAAGAAATCTCTTACGACGAGATGCTGGAGCTCGCCAATCTGGGCGCTGCTGTTCTGCATCCGCGTGCTGTAGAGTATGCTAAACGTCACCAAGTCAAGCTGGTCGTCAGATCAAGCTTTAACCATAATGAAGGTACTGTTGTGAAGGAGGAAACAAACATGGAGCAGGGAGTAGTGGTAAGCGGTATTGCCTACGACAAGAACGTGGCGCGGATCAGCATTTTGGGAGTGCCTGATGTGCCGGGTGTACTGGCCCAAGTCTTCGGCAAGCTGGCTGAAGAAGGCATTGATGTGGATATTATTGTACAGAGCGGCGTACAAGGGGAGCATGCAGATTTCTCCTTTACCGTCTCGCTGGATGATCTGGAACGTGCTAAGGAAGTGATTAAGGAGCTGCATAGCGCACTGCCTTACCGTGAAGTGACCTCCGAGGATAATCTTATCAAGGTATCCATTGTCGGCGCTGGTATGGTCAGCCATCCTGGCGTGGCCGCACAGATGTTTGATGTTATCTCGAGACAAGGCGTTAGCATCAAGATGGTTAGTACGTCCGAGATCAAAGTATCTTGTGTCATTGAATCGGGCAATCTGCAAAATATTATTCAGGCGCTTCACACCGCCTATAATTTGGATACCACTGAGCAAGCTTTTGTGGGCGGCCCACAGGACCGTCGTTAAGCTATACGTGAACGCACAAACAGGGATGTCAGCAGCCATTACGGCTGCCGGCATCCCTGTTTTTATGGTTTTATGTGGAACTATGTAATACGAACAAAAGAAATTAACCAAAAGCAAAGATGCGCGAACAGGGAAGCTTGGGACTGTGTAGATAGAAAGTGCTCGTCGAAAAGATCTCGTCTGAAGTGCTCGCCTGAAGTGCTCGCCTGAAGTGCTCGCCTGAAAGAGCACGTCTGAAAGCAGCCTTCTATAAGGAGAGCTGGCGCCGGAATTTAGACTGTCAACAGATTTTTCGCTAGAAGCGCTACATTCCCCTTCATCAGTCGTCTTAACAGTGAAAAAGAGGGACTACTCCCCAACTAAGAGCATTTTTGTACCTTATTTTTCTTCAATAAAAGCAAATTAGGGAAATAAGGGCAATATTGCATCTTATTTTTTGAAAAAGCATGCTGGACAGTGTATTCTCAAGAATTTAAGGTGCAATATTGCACTTAATCTCCACTACCTCCTAGCTGCAGAGGATTTAAGGTGCGAAAATGCCATTAATTACACTTTGAACCTTTTATAAAGCTCTCTTTTTCTTGGCTATGTTTGTTTTTTAATACGTTCTATATAGCGGCTGCACTCTTTGAAAAAACTCGAATCTGAATCTATCGGATCACTCCGCACTGCTAGGCAAGCCTTCTGAACCGGCCCAGAATCTCTACCGTCTCCAGCACATTGACGAAGGCTTTCGGATCAGTCTCCAGGATCGTCTTTCTAAGCTCCGACAGCTCATAGCGGGTTGTGACCGTCATCAGCATGGTGTTGCCCTCATGACTGTAACCACCCTCCGCATTCACTACGGTAACCCCATGCGGCAGAAGGGTGAGCCGGTTCAGCATTTTCTCCCGTTCCTTGGTGACGATGAAGCAGGTCAGTTTGATGTGGCGGATGTGAATCATATCCACGACCCGGCTTTTGACGAAGATGCAGAGCATGGCATACAGGGCCGAATCCCAGCTTTTGAAGAAACCGAGACTCAAAATCACAACCCCGTCCATGACGAACAGGATCGAGCCCATCGGAATATCGTGCTTACGGGTAATAATAGAGCCAAGAATATCAAATCCCCCGGAGGAACCACCGACTCGCAGCGCGAATCCAACCCCGCAGGCAATAATTACCCCACCGAAAATACTGGCCAGAATCGGGTCCTTGGTCAATTTCACCACGGGAATAATCGTCATGAACCAGGTTGTAGCCACCACCGAGAGCATGCTTAGACAGATATACTTCTTGCCCACAGCGATAAAGCCCCACACCAAAATCGGTAAGTTCATTGCAAAATAAAATATAGTGATATATTTCGGATTGGTTAGATACCCGACTACCGATGCTGCCCCGGCTATACCTCCACTTAACAACTGGTGCGGAATCAGAAACAGACGCAGTCCGCTGGCGACCAAGAAGGCCGAGATAATAATAATTACCACTTCTCGCGCCCGCTTCACAGCAACTGCGCCAGTTAGTCCTGCCCATAAACTTCGAACATGCATAATGATGATCCCCTCTTTTTTTCTCGTGTAAAAATAAATTTATCATACCGATGATATTTTCTTATCGAGATGATCACTATGATTTGTTTCACAATCCTCCCCTTAATCTTCCCTATCTTTCCTGTCTAATCCGTGCCTGTCCCGCATATCCATGAATAATGGCTTGAAGTAGATGATTCCAAGGAAGTAGGAGTGTTATTAATCTTGTCAAAAGGAGATGAACAGATTTGGACAAGTATGTAAGTTGGATGGCAGTACTTAGAATGTTGTCCGGGAGCGCCGAGATTATAGCTGCGCTGATTATGCTGCGGCTTAATCAGGTGGATAAGGCACTGGCCGTTAATTCTACACTGGCTTTAGTAGGCCCCACGATCCTAATTCTAACCACGACGATTGGACTCACCGGGATGGCACAGGAACTGTCTTGGGGCAAGCTAGGCTGGATTGGTTGCGGTGTTGCCTTTCTCTTAATTGGAATTCTAAAAAAATGATAGATGATAGTCATATTTGACCGGTACAAGCATAAATATGAATTAAAGCAGAAGAAGTAGAGGACAACTTGGGGGTAGCGTGTATGGCAAATGAGTGGCTTCACTTATTCCCTGAAAAAGTAAGAGTGTTGCTAAAAAGCCTTCCCTTACAGCTTTTATCGGCGGTAGAGGAAATCCGGGTCCGCGAAGGCCGGCCGCTCGAAATCAACTATTCCGGCAAGTACCACTTTCTAAGCGGCGATGGTAGCCTCACACAAAAGCCAGGCGAAGCTTATCGGCCGGATCGCGAGGACAGCCATCGGTTGCTGGATCTGATCAGCAACCATTCCTTGTATACGATGGAAGAAGAGCTGCGAAAGGGCTTCATTACGATTCCTGGAGGGCATCGAATTGGACTGGCTGGGCGAACGGTGCTTAGCGGGGGCGGTGTCGAGCATTTGCGCGATATCACCGGATTCAATGTGCGCATCGCACGTGAGGTACCAGGTGTGGCGGACGCGGTGCTGCCTTATCTGCTGGACAAAGGTCGAATGCGGGTGCTGCATACGCTGATCCTTTCCCCGCCCCAGCATGGCAAGACTACACTGCTGCGCGATCTCGCCAGACAAATCTCAGGCGGTAGTCAGAACAGACAGGATGGAGTCCGGCAAGGTCTCAAGGTTGGTATCGTCGATGAACGATCCGAGATTGCAGGGAGCAGACGCGGAATTCCCGCCTTCGATGTAGGCCCACGCACCGACATTTTGGACGGCTGCCCCAAAGCGGAAGGAATGATGATGATGATTCGCTCGCTTTCTCCAGACGTCATTATTGCTGATGAGATTGGCCGTCCGGAGGATGCCGAAGCGGTAACTGAAGCACTGCACGCAGGCATCACGGTCGTGGCTTCCGCTCACGGTAAGGAAGTGGCCGAGCTGGCCCGCAGACCGGGATTAGGTAGCCTGATCGAGCACAAGATGTTTGAGCGTTATGTGATTCTGCGCCGCGGTGAGGCGGGACTATCCTTCCGCATCCTGGACGGTCAGAAACGCGCGCTGCTGCCAAGCTCCCCGGGGGAGCGGATAGGCGGTGAACGCCATGCTTAAACTGTTCGGCGCCGTGCTGGTCGTGTTAGCCGGCACACTGGCCGGGTTCCAACGGGCCAGGCAGTATGCCGACCGCCCCCGGAATATCCGTGGCCTGATCGCCGCCCTGCAGCGACTGGAGACGGAGATTATGTACGGCTTTACACCATTGCCGGAAGCGCTGCGGCGGATCGGACAGCAGTGCAAGGAACCGCTGCGAGCCTTGTTCGTCCAAGCTGCCGAGGAAATGTCACCGCCGCATGATCGCAGCGCAGAGGAGGCCTTCGGCCGGGCGATGGAGGTTCACTGGAAGGCCGCAGCGTTGAAGGTAGCGGAGAAAGAGATTATGAGGCAGCTAAGCTGTACGCTTGGCACAAGCGACAGGTCGAACCAGAGCAACCATATCGCGCTGGCTTTGCAGCAATTGAAGCAGGAAGAGACAGCGGCCAGAGAGGATCAAGGCAAATACGAAACTATGAGCAAAAGCCTGGGTCTGCTGCTTGGAGCATTGATCGTCATTTTGATCTTTTAGCGAGGTGCCAGGAATGAATATTGAAGTGAATGCCATCTTCCAAATTGCCGGCATTGGCATCATCATCGCCATGATTCATACCGTGTTGAAGCAGATGGGTAAAGAGGATATCGCCCATTGGGTCACAGTCATCGGGTTCGTTGTCGTGCTGTTCATGGTTATCCGAATGCTGGACGGATTGCTCCAGGAAATCAAAACGATCTTTCTTTTTCATTAGGCGCGGCGTGTCATGGAGATCATTCAAGTTGTAGGGATCGGGCTCATGTCGACCATATTGATACTCGTCCTGAAGGAACAAAAGCCGATGTTCGCCTTCCTGCTCACAGCTGCCACAGGTGTTCTGATCTTTCTGTTCCTGATTGGAAAAATCGGGATGGTTCTCTCCACACTGGAGCGGATCGCCGAATCCTCTGGCATGGAAATGATCTACTTAAAGACCATATTCAAAATTATCGGGATTTCCTACATTGCCGAATTTGGCGCTCAGGTGGTGCGTGATGCAGGCCAGGAGTCGATTGCCTCAAAGATTGAGCTAGCCGGAAAAATACTGATCATGGTGCTGGCCGTGCCCATCATTAGCATTATCATCGAAACGGTTATGAAGCTTTTACCCGCATAGGGTCTTAAAGAACTACGAACGCGAAACAGGGACAGGGAGGAGAAGTCATGCCGGAACGCCGCAAGTTTCGCCCTCCACCGTTCAAACGCATACTGCTTCTGCTCCCCTGCCTCCTGATGCTGTGGTGTGCCGGGAGCGCCGCTGCTTCGCCAGCATCCTCTCCTGATGGGAACTCAACACCGGTGGATCAATGGGTGAAAAGCCAGGTGGAGAGTCTCCCCAAGGACAAAGTCGACCAATACTGGGATCAGCTGATGAAGGATTACGGCGGATTCTTCCCGGACGGGGCCACCCCTACCCTTATGGATATGCTGCTACCAGGAGACAAGGGACTCAGCATGAAAGGGGTGCTGTCAGGCCTGGGAGGGTACATGTGGCACGAGGTACTCTATAACGGCAAGCTCCTCGTCACCATTGTCATGATCAGTGTGATGAGTATGATTCTGGAGACGCTACAGACCGCTTTTGAACGTAAAACCGTCAGTAAAGTCGCGTATACCCTCTGTTATATGGTAGTGCTCGTCATTGCCGTCAACAGTTTCAATATTGCTATCGGTTATGCCAAGGATGCGATCGATAAGATGATTGATTTCATGATGGCGATGATTCCGCTGCTCTTCGCGCTTCTTGCTTCCATGGGGAATATCATCACAGTCTCAGTCACGCATCCATTGATCGTGTTCATGATCCATACGGTTGGTACCTTAATTCACACTGTGGTTTTCCCGCTGCTATTCTTCTCGGCCGTGCTGCATCTGGTCAGCTCGCTGTCCGAGAAATACAAGCTTACCCAACTGGCCAATCTGCTGCGCAATATCGGTGCCGGGCTGCTGGGGGTACTGCTGACTGTGTTTCTGGGCGTCATATCCGTCAGGGGCATTACCAGCTCGGTCACTGACGGGGTTACGATCAGGGCTGCAAAGTATATAACGGGAAATTTCGTTCCGGTCATCGGCAAAATGTTCGCGGATGCTACGGACACCGTCATCTCCGCTTCACTGCTGGTGAAGAACGCCATTGGGTTGTCGGGAGTCATCATTATTTTGTTCCTCTGTGCATTCCCGGCGATCAAAATCCTGGTGCTTGCTCTCATCTACAATGTTGCTGCTGCTGTGATGCAGCCGCTCGGCGAGACACCGATTGTATCCTGCCTGCAGACCATTGGAAAAAGTATGGTGTATGTGTTCGCCGCCTTGGCTGCGGTCTCGCTCATGTTCTTCCTGGCCGTCACCATTATGCTGACCGCAGGCAATGTCACGGTAATGATGAGGTGAGTGTAGATTGGTGTCTCTGAACCCAGATTGTAGCTAAGGATTTCAGGGGTACTGGACATGTAACACACTTTTGGGAGGGAGACAATGACCTGGTTAAGCGATTGGCTGCGTGAGATCATCCTTGTGGTGCTGCTGGCTGCTTTCGTGGAGTTGCTCCTTCCAAGCAAATCTATGGAGCGTTATGCCAGACTGGTGCTCAGCCTGTTGATCCTACTCACTCTGCTGAACCCCGTCGTTTCCTTGTTGAAGGGAGACGCTGCCAAGGAGCTAAGCATGGCGATAGGCCAGCAGGAGAAGACTGGTGGCCTGTTCTCAAGCACAGGTAAAGGGGAAGATTCGTTGGAGAAAATTTTGGCGGACGGACAGAAGTTAGCCCAGGGCCGTCAGGAGCAGAGCCTCAAGCTGGCGGCTGAGGAAGTAGCAGGACAGATGCGAGAGCAGATTATCAGCGAGACAAGCGTCCGAGGTGTTCGCGTGACTGTCTCGCTGGCCATGGGCAAGCCCCCTGAGGGCAGCGGCGAGGATGTCCCGATGATTTCAGGCGTAACGGTAGCGCTGCCTGCAGCCCCTTCCCCCTCAGGGACGGAGGCAGGGAAGGGAGGTGCCTCCGGCGCAGCAGTCTCCCAGCCGATTGTCATCCCTCCTGTGGAAGCCGTAGAGGTATCTATAGGGGGCACACCAAGTGCAGTGCCATCCCAGACCGGACAGGCGGGAGCAAAGGGCAGTGTCGAAGAGAGCGGAGAGTCATCGAAAGAAGCGAAGTCAATCACTGAACTGCTAAAGCAAAAATGGGACCTTAATCCGGAGGTCATCCACATACAAGATCAAAACGTAAGCGACAAGAAGTTGTAAGGCGAAGAATGAAGAGTATGCCAAACAATGAAGGGGGGTTACAGGGATGGGAAATTGGTTGAAAAAGCTGGAACAGTGGGCCGGGGGTGGAGCGGGAAGCCCAAAGCGGAGTCATACATTCCGCTGGCTGATTATTCTGGGCTTGCTGGGCGCGGCGATTATGCTCTTCAATTCTTTTGTGAATGTGAAGAAGCTCGACAGTGAGAATACGGGCCGGGAGCCGCCCAGTACCGGCAGTTCACAAGCTACAATCCAGCAGGCTGATCCTGGGGCAGCAAATTCTTTTTCCAGCATAGAACAAGCCATGGAGGACCGCACCAAGGAAATTCTGGAGAAAATCGTCGGTGTGGGGACAGTGGATATTATGGTTACCGTTGATTCTACCGAGGAGATCGTCGTGCAGCGAGATGTCAAAGACTCTCAGCAGCTTAGTGAAGAGACGGATGCCAACGGGGGAAAACGCCATACGACACAGTACACAAGGGACGGCGAGATCGTAACCTACTCTCAGTCCGGGGATCAGACCCCGATCATAACCAAGCGGCTCAAACCTCAGGTGCGCGGTGTGCTGGTGGTAGCCAAAGGAGCAGAGAACAAGGTCGTTCGGGGCTTGATTGAGCAAGCCGTTCAGAAAGGACTGAATGTACCTAGCTACAAGATCTCTGTAGTTCCGCGCAAGCAGGAATAGAAGAAGGAAAGCATAAAAGGAGGAATAAGGAATGAACGGCAAAAGACAAACGATTTGGTTAGTATCGATGCTCAGCTTGATGGTGGTATTATCCGCATATTATTTGTTCACAGAGGACTCCGGTGCTTCGGTTCCAAAGGAGACGGCAGGCAGCATGCAGGTGGATGGCGCAGCTAAGGGAAACTCTCCCAATAATGCGCTTGATAAAGGCTTCGAGGTTAATGAAGTTGTGACACAAGGTGATGTTACCGGCGATGGGGGAACTACCGCTCAGAATGCTGTACAGGACCCTGCAACATTAGATGACAGCACAGCAGCGACTACAGGAGACAGCAGCAAGGCTACTGATAACAAGAATAATGAATCGGTAAAATCCGGTGCTTCAGACAAAACAGCCGATAAATCGTCTGCAACGGATATAAACACTGACGGTAACAAATCAACTGCTGACAGCAAGAGCGGCAGCGACAAGAGTGCCGATAAGAAAACCGCAGCAGGCGAGAAAACATCAGCTAAAAAAGATGCTGATATTCTGGACGAAGTCGCCTCCCAAAGTGTCTCCGCAAGCAGTTTCTTCAACAACTACTTGTACGAGCGTGAGCAAAAGAATGTGAAGCAGCAACGGGATCTGATGGCTATGATCAATGACATGGATAAAACACCGGCTGAGAACGCTGTAGCTCAGCAGCAGCTTAGTGCGTTAGAAGAGAAAGAATCCAAAATAACTGCCATCGAAGAGCAACTCCAGCAAAAATATGGGGAAGCCGTCGTCAAGGAAGACAGCAACAATTTCTACAAAGTGATCGTTCTGAGTGACAAGCTGGATGTGAAGCAAGCGGTGGGCATTGTGGACCTGGTCATGAAAGAACTTAGCGTTACACAAGACAAGGTCAGCGTACAGTACATCTCTCAGCAATAAGCTATGAAAAAAAAGCAAAGAAAATAGCGAAATTGCTCGGGTTATCCCGGGCTCTTTCCATTTCTAGCGTTTATGATATAATACTTAAAGTTATCTTGTCCGCGAAGAAGAGCGGTTTCGAGAGAAAGCTGAAGGAGTGAACTGATTTTATGTTCAAATTAAGCGAAATTAAGGAATTGATCAAATTGCTGGACCAGACATCCTCCGTACATGAGCTGGAGATTGAGAACGAAGGAATGAAACTGGCTATCCGCAAACCGAACCGCCCTGAGGCCGACGGAACAGCGGTTCCTTATGCCTATCCTCTGACGCAGCCTGTTCTGCAACAGCCTGTTCCGCAACAACCAGCGGTGCAGCCGACTGTGATCGAGACACCTGGTCAGGTGCAGACTCCGTCTACTCCTGCAGAAAGTACACTACATACAATCGTGTCTCCGATGGTGGGTACCTTCTATAGTGCCGCATCTCCTGAAACGCCGTCGTTTGTATCTGTCGGCGACCGTGTCAATGCCAAGACAACAGTGTGCATTATCGAAGCTATGAAGCTGATGAATGAACTGGAAGCAGAAGTGAAAGGCGAAATCGTATCCGTCTTGGTCGAGAACGGCCAGCTTGTGGAATACGGCCAGCCATTGTTCTTGGTCAAACCGGAATAATATGCTGTAAATCATGCGGAGCTTAAGGCTCCGCAATACTTTTGGGAGGAAACGCATGAACATTCAAAAAGTGCTGATTGCCAACCGTGGAGAAATAGCGGTCCGCATTATTCGGGCCTGTCGTGAACTCGGCATTTCCACCGTGGCAGTCTATTCCGAGCCCGACAGGGACTCACTGCATGTCCGGTTGGCAGATGAGGCCTACTGCATTGGACCAATGCCATCCAAGGACAGCTATCTGAACTTTACAAATATTATGAGTGTTGCCACGTTGACCGAATGCGATGCGATCCATCCGGGATACGGTTTTCTCGCGGAGAACGCTGACTTTGCTGAGATTTGCGAGTCTTGCAACATTACATTTATCGGGCCTTCCCCGGAAGCGATTACGCGTATGGGTGACAAGGCTGTGGCGAAAGACACCATGAAGCAGGCCGGAGTTCCGGTCATCCCGGGTTCTGATGGCCTTGTGGGTGATGTAGAGGAAGCTATAGCGCTGGGCCGTGAGATCGGGTATCCGATCATCGTCAAGGCAACAGCGGGCGGCGGAGGCAAGGGCATCCGGATTGCTGAGGATGAAGAATCCCTGGTGAAGCAGATTACTGCAGCCCAGCAGGAAGCACAGAAGGCCTTCGGCAACGCCGGAGTCTATCTGGAGAAATTCCTGACGGGAATGAAGCATGTTGAGATACAGATTATTGCCGATAAGCATGGAAATGTGGTCCATCTGGGTGAACGGGACTGCTCCGTGCAGCGCCGTCGTCAGAAACTGGTGGAGGAAGCGCCTTGCGCCGTACTGACACCGGAAATTCGTGAGGCTATGGGTAATGCAGCCGTACGTGCAGCGCTTGCCGTGAACTATTCCGGAGCAGGTACACTGGAATTTCTACTCGGACCGGATGGTAAATTCTATTTCATGGAAATGAACACCCGGATTCAAGTCGAACACCCAGTTACTGAAATGGTTACCGGTGTTGACCTGATCAAGGAAATGATTTCTGTTGCTGAAGGCAATCCGCTTTCATTCAAGCAAGAGGATATTGTCATTGACGGCTGGTCCATCGAATGCCGAATCAATGCCGAAGATCCTGAGAAGAATTTCATGCCTTCTCCGGGCAAAATCGGCTTCTATCTGCCACCAGGAGGTCTTGGTGTTCGCGTAGACAGCGGCGCTTATCCTGGGTATACCATTTCGCCTTTCTATGATTCCATGATTGCAAAGCTGATTGTCTGGGCACCAACCCGTCAGGAAGCCATTGCGAAGATGAAGCGCGCCCTGGGCGAGTTCGCGGTGGAAGGAATCCATACGACTATTCCGTTCCATCAAAAACTGCTCGAACATCCTGTGTTCTTGGATGGGAACTTTGATATCAAATTCCTGGAAGAGTATGAAGTTTAGGACGACTGTACTTTGTTTGTCATAAAGTTCGCCAAATGATATAGTATGTTTAATAAGAGACGTGCTTTAAGCTTGAAATCATGAACAACATGTTGAAAGGTGTGAAGGCTAATATGAGTACATTGCCGACGGAATTTGAACGGACTGAAATCGGTGAAATCCAAATCGCCCCGGAAGTAATCGAGGTAATCGCAGGTTTGGCAACCGTAGAAGTTAAAGGTGTGGCCGGCATGAGCGGTGGATTTGCCGGAGGTATTGTGGAACTTCTCGGACGTAAGAACCTGTCCAAAGGTGTAAAGGTAGAGGTTGGACAACGCGAGGCTGCGGTAGATGTATCCGTAATCATCGAGTACGGCAACCGTCTTCCTGAAGTAGCTGCGGAGATTCAGCGCAATGTTAAGCGTTCCATCGAGACCATGACTGGACTTACCGTTGTGGAAGTCAATGTTCATATTCATGATGTGCAGTTCAAGAGCACCACTGTAGAAAAGAACGAGGATGTTGAAGCTGTGGTTCGTGTGAAATAAAAGCCACCCGTTCTTCTATAAACCCCCGACAGCAACGTCGAGGGTTTACTCTAATTTAAGGAGGTTATGAGACTCGTGGCGAAAATTTTGGACAGGCTTCTGCTCTTCATCTACAGCCTTAGCATCGGAATATTATCTGCAATAGCCATCCTCCTCTTGAGCGGGGCCATCCCTAGAACGGTGGAGATTAAGGATGGGCCGGCAGTCTACATTGTTGCGATCACGATCGCGGTGATCCTGTTCTTGCTCAGCATTCGTTTCTTCTACATCTCGATGCGACGTGACCGGGCAACCCTGCCTTCGGTGGATCAGCGCACAGAGTACGGAGATATCCAGATCTCCATGGAAACGATTGAGAACCTCAGCCTTAAGGCTGCCGGCAAGGTGAAAGGCATTCGTGACCTGAAGTCGCGTATTCGCGTCTCTCAGGCGGGTCTTGAAATCATGATCCGCGCGGTGGTGGACGGAGAGCATTCGCTCCCGCTGCTGACCACGGAAGTTCAGCGTCAGGTGCACGATTTCGTGCAGGAGACGACTGGCATACCAGTCGCGGATGTGTCCGTATATATTGCCAACCTGTCACAGTCTCCAAGCTTCAAAAGTCGAGTGGAATAGAGGTGGGTTTCCCCTATGTCCTGGAGAGAAGTATGGGAAAGTCACGGGGGTAGGATCGCCGGAGTTACCTTCGGGATCATTCTCGGTTTGATTTATTTGATTAGCGGTTTTTGGGATATGCTGTTCTTTGCACTGGTAGTGTTCATCGGATATACGCTTGGCAAAAGGAAGGACGATCACGCGCAGTCTCTGTTGGTTAGATGGCAGGAGCTGGTGGAGTGGTTGTCTGGACGCTGGCGTCCTTTCAAATGAACCGCGATAGTCTTTCTCCCGAAGCAGGAATTGTAGGTTTGCTGATGTTCGTTGCCCCGGAAGAAAGATCACGCGGTTTTTTTGTGGAGAGAAGACTCCTGCCGCAGTTGTAATAATCTGTGTCCTATATAGGGATAGAATGTGCTAAATTTGGGCTTAAAATAAAGATATGCGAAACAAGATTTTAGGAGGAACACATGAAGAGACGTTTAGCGAGAGAGATTATTGTACAAAGCCTGTACCAAATGGAAATGAATGATGTGGACAGTGCTGAAGCGGTAGAAATGCTGCTGGAAGAGGCTTCGGAGGAGAATGAGACGGAGCGTGTCATTACCGATGAGATTGAACTGAAGCACTATGTAGTAGATCATGTGAATGGCGTATGGGAACATAAGGTAGCGATTGATGACATGCTGGAGTATTACTTGAAGGGCTGGCAAATGAGCCGTTTGTCGCGGGTGGACCGTCAGATTTTGCGTCTGGCGACTTTTGAAATGGTATTCGCAAGCGATGTGCCTGCCAAGGTATCGGTCAACGAAGCGATTGATCTAGCCAAGCACTTTGGTACCGAGGATTCCGGCAAGTTCGTGAACGGGGTACTGGGTAAAATGATCCAGGAACTGGACACGCTTAAAGCTGATCACCTCCAATAAGTAATTTAAGGTGAGGATGCTGTGGGGAACCATGGACTGTGAGGAATCACTTAGATATGAGGAACCACGGACTATTGAAGGTCGCTGTGGGAAATAAGCTCCAAAATGCCCCTTAATTAGGCGGGAAACAGGCGAATGTATGATTTAGGAGCATTATCGCCCCCTAAAATGGTTCACTTTAGCTTTAGAGAAGCGAATCTTTTAGATTAAGTGCGGTTATTGCTCTTAATATACATTACACTCGAAATTCCCGACTTTTAAGGTACGATATTACCATTATTTAGGATATCGATCTTTTGTCAGTAGACACGAGGAATGCATCGGTAGACTTCAGGAGACAAGCTGACCCTGCATTTTGCAACGCTTTGCAAGCCAGGTTTTTGAGAGCACGCCATGTTTTGTGTAGAGCTAGGAATTATCTTAGAATCAGGAATGAACTTTAATGTTGACCTCTGATTTTGACTTGAGCCCCAAAACAGGTTCAATTTATAATATAAAATCAACCAAAGCCTACCAAAGAGGAGAGATTTTCATGACAGCAGCAATCATCAGTGGTAAACAAGTATCCGACGAAATTCGCATCGACATTGCCCGGGAGGTTGCTGGGCTTGTGGAACGCGGGGTAAAGCCAGGTCTTGCCGTTGTGCTTGTAGGGGAAGATCCGGCTTCACAGGTTTATGTGCGCAATAAGGAGAAATCCTGTATTAGTCTGGGCTTCCATTCCGAAGTACATAGACTAGATGCCTCGACTTCGCAGGAAGAGCTGCTGGCACTGGTAGAACAGTTGAATCAGCGTGACGACATTGACGGGATTCTGGTGCAATTGCCATTGCCAGGACATATCGAAGAAAAAGCCGTTATTGATGCGATTGCTGTGGAGAAGGATGTTGACGGTTTCCATCCGGTGAATGTGGGTAATCTGGTTATTGGCGATGATAGCCTTCTTCCATGTACACCTGCTGGTGTCATAGAGTTGATCAAGCGTACAGGAATCGAGATCTCCGGCAAGCATGCCGTGGTCATCGGTCGCAGTAATATTGTCGGCAAGCCGGTATCCCTGCTATTGCAACGTGAGAATGCTACAGTGACCATGTGTCATTCCCGTACAGCCAACATTGTGGAACTCAGCCGCCAAGCTGATATCCTGGTAGTTGCGATTGGACGTGCTAATTTCATTGATGCATCCTATGTTAAGCCAGGCGCTATCGTCATTGATGTTGGTATGAACCGTTTGGATTCTGGCAAACTTGCCGGGGATGTTGACTATGAAAGCGCGAAAGAAGTTGCTGGCCATATTACACCTGTACCGGGTGGTGTGGGCCCTATGACGATTACAATGCTGATGGGGAATACGCTGATTGCAGCTAAACGCCGTCACGGACTGGAATAGGTAGAAATCATGGCGGCAGAGCGGCAAGTCTATTCCATTAAGGAACTTAACCGTTACATCCGCATGAAGCTGGACTCGGATCATCTTCTGTCGGATGTATGGATACGTGGTGAAATCTCCAACTTTACACATCACGGCAGCGGACATATGTATTTCACTCTGAAGGATGAGAGCAGCCGAATCAAGGCGATCATGTTCGCGTCCCATAATCAGCGACTCCCCTTTGTACCGAAGGAAGGCTCGCGGGTCATTGCCAGGGGCAATGTGACTGTATATGAGCGGGATGGGCAATACCAGTTCTATGCAACACACATGCAGCCAGATGGCATCGGCAGTCTGTATCTTGCTTATGAACAGCTGAAGGCGAAGCTAGAGCAGGAGGGATTATTCGCGGCGGAACGCAAGTCTCCACTGCCAAGGATGCCCCGCTGCATCGGGGTTGTAACTTCTCCGACCGGCGCAGCTGTGCGGGATATTATGATTACACTTCAGCGAAGATACCCGCAAGCCGCGGTTGTACTGTATCCGGTGACAGTGCAGGGCAAAGGCGCTGCGCCTTCCATCGTAAAGGCGATCAAGACCCTGAACGAGATGGGTGAAGCTGACGTGCTAATCGTTGGGCGCGGCGGAGGCTCCCTGGAGGAGCTCTGGGCGTTCAACGAAGAGATCGTCGCCCGTGCGATTGCGGCATCGAATATCCCGGTCATCTCGGCCGTTGGCCACGAGACCGACTTCACGATTGCCGACTTCGCCGCCGATCTCCGCGCGGCGACGCCTACAGCTGCGGCTGAGCTGGCGGTGCCGCATGCCGCCGAGCTGGCGGCGCAGCTTCGCCAGCAGCAGCGCAGGCTGCGCCAAGGGCTGCAGCGGCGCGCCCAGCGCGGACGCGAGCGGCTGGCTTCGCTGCAGCGGTCGCCGGTGCTGGTCAACCCGCGCCGGTATCTGCTGCAGCATGCGCAGCAGCTCGACATGCTGCGCCAGCGGCTCGCAAACGCGACAGATGCGCGCTTAGGGCGCGCGCGGGAGCGGGAAGCGGTGCTGCGGCACAGCCTGCAGCGCTTCCACCCGCGTGACGGCGTGATCGCCGCCAGGCAGCGCGCCGAAGGCTTGCGCCGTGAACTGATCGGCGCTATGGGGGCACGGCTGCGGGACAAGCGTTCGAGATTTGTGGCGGAAATGCGCCACCTCGACGCGCTAAGCCCGCTCAAAGTTATGTCGAGAGGCTACAGCCTCGTCTACGACGAAGGACAACAGCACTTGGTCAAATCGCTGAACGATGTAGCACTCGGCGACCTTGTGGTGGTCAAGCTGAATGATGGTGAACTGAATTGCCAGGTATGGGGAATGAAGGAGGATGGCAAAGACGATGACAAAGGAAGCGGAACTGGATTTTGAAGGAGCAATGGACCGTCTGGAGGAAATCGTGCGGGAGCTTGAGCACGGCGATGTCCCCCTGGAAAAGGCCATCGATTTATTTCAGCAGGGTATGAAACTGTCCCAGCTGTGCGGCAACAAGCTGGAGCAGGTAGAACGCAAGATTGAGATGATTGTAGAAGAAGACGGCGAACTGCGCAAGAAGCCGTTTGGCGGTCTGGAAGGGGTCAGCGATGAGTCCTTTTGACAGCAATCCCGAAGGGATCGCCGGGGAGCCCCTGCGGGAACCCATTGAGTCCTATATTGCGATAATTAATGATCTGGTCACGACTGAACTGGAGACAACCATCCCTGAGGCATGGTTTGTTCCTGATAACTTGCATAAGGCGATGCAGTATTCGCTGATGGCCGGGGGCAAACGCCTGCGGCCACTGCTTGTCGTCGCGGCTTGTGAAGCACTGGGTGGATCACGCTCTGCTGCGCTGCCTGTAGCTGCTGCCATCGAAATGGTACATACGTATTCACTAGTGCATGATGACCTGCCAGCTATGGACAATGATGATTACCGGCGCGGTAAGTTGACGAATCACAAGGTGTTCGGTGAAGCGACAGCCATCTTGGCCGGAGATGCACTACTGACCCACGCGTTCTACAGCATTGTACAAGCCACACGGCGTCATGGTATTCCGGCGGAGAGCTCGCTTGCCATCGTAGAGGAACTGGCTGAAATGGCCGGTCCACGTGGGATGGTTGGCGGTCAAGTGGCCGATATGGAGGGTGAACAAGGCTTAACCAGCCTGGAGCAGCTTCGTTACATTCATGAGCACAAGACTGGTGATCTGTTTATCTTCTCGCTCTTGGCGGGAGGACGGATCGCGGGTGCGAATGAGCAGCAGCTGAACGCCCTGCGGGAATTCGGAACAAATATTGGACTGGCCTTCCAGGTTCAGGACGATATTCTGGATCTGATCGGCGACGAAGGCAAACTTGGTAAAAAAACAGGAAGTGATATCGAGCAGCAAAAAGTCACATATCCGTTTTTTATCGGGATTGAGGCTTCGAAATCCGAGGTGGAGAGATTGACGATGACAGCCCGGAAAGCCGTGCTGGACGGCGGTTTCACTGACCCTAGCCGGCTGTTGGAGATCGCCGATTATCTCATGAAGCGGGATCATTAGAATCAAATACGGAAACGGCTGTACTTCGACAGCCGTTTCGTTTGTGTTATAATGGGATTTATATATTTTACAACAACTAGGAAAGCGGGGAATACACGTGCTGCTTCCACAAATAAATGAGCCTGCGCAGTTGAAAATGCTATCAATCGAAGAAATGGGTGTTCTTGCTGAGGAAATTCGTCATTTCCTGATTGAAAAGCTGTCTGTAACCGGAGGGCATCTAGCACCAAATTTGGGAGTCGTGGAGCTCACGCTGGCCCTGCATTACTGCTATGATAGTCCTCAGGACAAAATCATTTTTGACGTCGGGCATCAGTCTTATGTCCACAAAATTTTGACCGGACGGAAGGATCGTTTCGATACCCTCAAGAAGCATGGAGGGCTCTCGGGATTCGTCAAACGTAACGAGAGTGAGCATGACGTTTGGGAGGCCGGGCACAGCAGCACCTCCCTGTCAGCAGCTATGGGCATGGCTATGGCCCGGGATATGAAAGGCGAAGACAACAACGTGATTGCCGTAATCGGTGATGGTGCGCTCACCGGCGGTATGGCTTTTGAAGCGCTGAATCATATTGGACACGAGAAGCGTAAACTGATGGTAATTCTGAACGACAATGAAATGTCCATTGCGCCGAATGTAGGGGCTATGCACAATTATTTGAGCAAGATTCGTTCAGACCGCCACTATTTGCGCGCCAAAGACGAAGTTGAAGGACTGCTCAAGAAAATCCCCGCGATCGGAGATCGCCTCGCCAAAACGGCGGAGTGGGTGAAAGACAGCCTTAAATATATGATGGTTCCCGGTGTTCTTTTTGAAGAACTGGGCTTTACGTATCTTGGACCTGTAGATGGTCACGATCTTGAGAAAGTGATCGAGACCTTCCAACAGGCCGATAATGTGAACGGTCCTGTGCTTGTGCATGTGCTTACTACGAAGGGTAAGGGCTATAAACCGGCGGAAGCCGATTCTCACAAATGGCATGGGATTTCCCCTTACAAAATCGAATCCGGCCAAGTGCTTAAAGCAGTCGGCAATCCGATGTACACCGAAGTATTTGGCAAGACATTGATCGAACTGGGTCGTGAAGATAAGCGTCTGATTGCCGTTACGCCTGCTATGCCAGGCGGATCGGGACTGTTCCCGTTCGCTAAGGAATTCCCTGATCGTATGATTGATGTCGGCATTGCTGAGCAGCATGCCGCTACCCTCTGTGCCGCGCTGGCGATGGAGGGCATGAAGCCGGTGTTCGCGGTCTATTCCACCTTTATGCAGCGGGCTTACGACCAGATTTTGCATGATATTTGCCGCCACAATGCCAATGTCATGTTCGCAATCGACCGGGCCGGCTTTGTCGGCGCTGATGGAGAGACGCATCAAGGGGTATACGATATTGCCTTCATGCGCCATATTCCGAATATCGTGCTGATGATGCCGAAGGATGAGAATGAACTGCGCCATATGATGAAGACAGCACTAGATTACAATGACGGCCCGATTGCTTATCGTTATCCGCGGATCAATGGCACAGGTGTTCCGCTTGATGAAGAGCTGCACACCATACCGATAGGTACTTGGGAACGGGTACGTCCGGGCGATGAATACGCGGTTGTGGCCTGCGGGCCAATGGTTCAGCTTGCAGAAGAAGCAGCTGAGCTGCTGAAGCGTGAAGGTATTCAAGTTGGTGTAGTCAATGCCCGCTTCCTGAAGCCGATGGATAATTCGATGCTGCTGGACCTCGCTCATGCCGGAACAAGCATGGTTGTATTGGAAGAAGCAAGTCAAGCTGGCAGCTTGGGCAGTGCTGTGCTGGAATTTTATGCGGAGCATGAGCTATACGATGTCAGGGTTCATCCAATGGGTGTGCCGGATGTATTCGTGGAGCACGGCTCGATCAAGGAGCAGCGTCAGGTGGCGGGCCTTACCGTCGAGGCGCTCTGCAAACGAATCAAGTCGATGAGCGCGCTGCGCGCCTTTTCATATAAGAACACTTCGTCTTCCTGAGAAGACCGGAAGCTGTAACCCGCATCCTTTGAACAATGGGAGATGACCATGGAACACCGTAAAGAACGGATAGATGTACTGCTCGTGGAGCAGGGGTATTTTGAAAGCCGTGAGAAAGCCAAGGCCGCCATTATGGCCGGCCTCATTCTCGCGGATGAAGAGCGGATCGAGAAACCAGGCATGAAGGTATCGCGCGAATCCGTTCTGAAAGTTAAAGGGGCTGTCCATCCTTATGTTAGTAGAGGTGGATTGAAGCTGGAGAAAGCGCTCTGTACCTTTGGTATTGATCTTACCGGACGGACTATGCTTGATATTGGTTCTTCCACTGGCGGATTTACGGATTGTGCGTTGCAGCATGGCGCCAGTCATGTCTACGCCATTGATGTCGGCTACAATCAGCTGGACTGGTCGCTACGCAACGATGAGCGGGTCAGTGTCATGGAACGGACCAACTTCCGTTATATGACACCTCCGGATCTAAAGGGGCCTGTTCCCGATTTTGCCAGCATCGACGTATCATTCATTTCCCTTAAAATCATTCTCCCGCCGCTGATGGCGCTGCTGAAGCGTCCGGCAGATGTTGCCGCGCTGATCAAGCCGCAGTTCGAAGCAGGCCGGGAGAAGGTTGGGAAATCTGGCGTAGTTCGTGAATCTGCTGTGCATAAGGAAGTGCTGGTCAATGTGCTTTCGATGGCGGCCGAGCTGGGCTATAGTCTTCAGGATCTGACCTTCTCGCCGATTACCGGTGGAGAGGGCAATGTGGAGTTCCTGGCTCACTGGCGACTTGATCCGGCTGATGAGTCTGTAGCAGAGAAAGCCGTAGAGCACCCTGATAGTGCGGAAGCTGCGCCTGCTGCCGTCAGCTTTGCTGCGTTGGCCGATAAGGTCATCAAGGAGGCTAACGCCACGTTTAGTGTCAATACAACTCATGGAAACTCACGGCGGTGAGTTTCTTTTGTCATTGGGGAGGATTTTGCGGGGGTTCGCACGAATAAATCTCCGAGGTGATGGATGTGGCAGGTAGCTCTGACAAGATCGTCATGACGGTGATTGGAATCGCGGTTGCCATAGGCTTGTTATACAGATTGTATGTATGGCTGGAGGGCTCTCCGCGTTCAATGATTAAAGATAAGATTCCGATAAATAATGATATTCCCCCGCATCCGGCCATCGACTTTATGGAAGAGGCTGGGTACGAGGTGATTGGCGGCAAATTGAAGATTCCTCTGTCATTCCGGGTCAATGGAGCGGCGATGTACAGCAGGATCTTCATAGATTATGTTGTCGCCAAAGAGGACGGGTCCTTCTATATGGTGATTCTTGCCCGCCCCCGCAAGCCGCTGGATTTCACCGGCAGCGGGCTGCGTGATTATTTGCTGCCTTATCTGCTGATCTACCCCGAATGCAGTGGTGTGCTGTATGTCAATATGGCGACTGCAGCCATCCATGTGATTGAACTCGGCAAAGACGATGGTGAATCCAATTAAGCTAATTTTTTTAAAAAACGGGAGGCAACAATGAAGGGACAACGACATATCAAGATTCGCGAGATTATTACACAAAAGGAAATAGAAACACAGGACGAGCTGGTGGAAGCGCTGCGGGATGCCGGTTTTCAGGTAACCCAGGCTACGGTGTCTCGTGATATCAAGGAGCTCTTGCTGATCAAGGTACCGATGGATGACGGCAGATATAAATATTCCCTTCCGACAGATCAGCGTTACAATCCGGTTCAGAAGCTCAAGCGTGTATTGGTGGACAACTTCGTACAGATTGACTTTTCCGGTAACCTGGTTGTGATGAAGTGTTTGCCGGGTACGGCAAATTCCGTTGCCGCTTTGATCGACAATATTGATTGGCCGCAGATTATGGGAACTATTTCCGGGGATGATACCATCCTTATTATTTGCCGCCAGCCCGAAGACAGCAAAACGGTGATTTCGCAGATTATGGGTTATATTTCGTAATCCTCTAGCATTAATCAATAGCCAATGGCATGACTTTTCGGAGGTGCTTCTTTTCGTGTTAGAAACGTTATCAATCCGCAATTTGGCCGTCGTGGAGGCGGTGGATGTTCATTTTTTTCCCGGATTTCATGTGCTTACCGGTGAGACCGGTGCAGGTAAATCCATTATCATTGATGCGCTGGGACTGATTGCCGGCGGACGCGGGTCCGCTGATTCCATTCGTTACGGCTGTGAGAAGGCGGAGATGGAAGCACTGTTCAGCCTGCCGGACAGCCATCCGGTGTGGGAAACGCTGGAGAGACTGGGCATCCAGGCACAGAAGGAGGAACACCTGATCATCAGGCGCGAGATCACCTTGCAGGGCAAGAGTACTTCCCGCGTTAACGGACAGATGGTCAACCTCAGCATGCTACGGGAAATTGGGGAACAACTGGTCAACATCCACGGCCAGCACGAGCATCAGAATCTGCTGAAGGCGGAACGCCATCTCGGATTACTGGATACTTACGGCGAACCGATTATTGGGCCGCTTAAAGCGGTGTATCAGGAGCGGTATACCGCTTTTGCCAAGGTGGAGAGAGAACTACGGGAATTGCAGGAATCCAGTCAAAAGGCATACCAGATGCTGGATCTGTATCGTTTTCAGCTGGAGGAGATTTCTTCGGCGGCATTAAAACCGGGTGAAGATGAATTACTTTCCGAAGAAAGGGTCAAACTATCCCACAGTGAGAAAATGATGGATTCCGTATCGGGGGCATACGAACTGCTGTATGATCGCCAGGGTCTGGAATCAATTGGTAAAGTCATTTCAAGGCTGGAAGACGCCGTCCGTTATGATGAAAAAGGCTTGAAGAGCATTCTGGAGCAACTGCAGTCTTCCTATTATCAATTGGAGGATGCGGCGTTTCAGCTTCGCGACTATCGTGAAGATATCGAATTCAATCCGCAGCGGCTGGAGGATATTGAGAACCGGCTGGATCTGATTACTGGCTTGCGCCGTAAATATGGAGACAGTGTAGAGCAGATCCTTGCTTATTATGAGCAAATTCACCGGGAAACCGATTTATTGGAGAATAAAGACGAGTATCTTGAGAAGTTGACTGTGAAGCGCGATAAACTGCTTGCTGTATTAATGGAGGCAGCTGGTGAGCTAACCGAGGCAAGACGGATCTGTGCGGACGATCTGGCTACCCAGGTGGAAAGCGAGCTGAAGGATCTCCAGATGGAGCGGACATCGCTTAAGGTCAGCTTGGAGACACTGGAGGACCCGCGGGGCATTGAATACCAAGGCCAGCGCATTCGTTTAACGAGACAGGGAATCGACAGCGCCGAGTTCATGATCTCTCCAAACCCCGGGGAGCCACTGCGCCCACTGGGCAAAATCGCTTCTGGCGGTGAGCTGTCGCGGATTATGCTGGCGATGAAGAGTATTTTTGCCCGGACCGACGCTATTCCTGTATTGATCTTTGACGAGGTGGATACCGGTGTCAGCGGTCGTGCAGCACAATCCATAGCGGATAAGCTGTTTAAGCTGTCTTCTTCTTGTCAGGTGTTCTCCATTACCCACTTGCCGCAGGTCGCCTGTATGGCTGATCATCAGTACCTGATCCGTAAAAAGGTGGAGGATGAGCGGACCATGACCGAGGTCGAAGCCCTGTCCGAGGATGGACGGGTGAAGGAGTTGGCCCGGATGCTGGGTGGCGTGGAAATTACCGAAAAGACGCTGCATCATGCGCAGGAAATGCTTAATCTGGCGGGGGCCAGCAAGGCTGCGCAGGGTAAGCGGGACAATGATTGACAGTAATAAAAGCCTGGGGGCAAGGTTATCTTATAGGTACGCAATTGGCGACCACCTTTTTCGTCAAGCGAAAGAAGCAAAAGGGAGCGTGACAGCCATTGAAGCCGAACCTCAGGAAGTTAATGCCCGGCCTTTTACTTGCCTTCTTTCTCAGTTTATCAGGCATAACGGGACCCATCACAAGCTTTGCCTCTTCACCGGAGCGTGAGCCTAACCAGGCCAAGACGGTGCAGAAGGGAATTGATCCGGAGCTGAAGGTCATTCCGGGAGGACAGACGATTGGTGTGAAGGTGAAATCTGCAGGCGTGCTGGTTGTCGGGCATCACATGGTCCAGACTTCACAGTCCTCCAAGATTTCACCTGGCGAGAACAGCGGACTGCTGCCCGGGGATCTGATGACCTCCATTGACGGTGTGAAGCTGGATGAAGTGTCCAAGGTAGCCAAACTGGTGGAGCGTGCTGGTAAAGCAGGCGAATTCCTCAACATCGTCTTTAAAAGAGGTGGCAAGGAGCATACCGCCAAGCTTAAACCCGCCTACGACCGCAATGACAAGGTGTGGCGTCTTGGACTTTACATCCGGGATTCAGCAGCAGGGGTAGGTACCCTGACCTTTTATGCTCCGCAGCAGGGGGTGTATGGTGCACTCGGGCATGTCATTACCGACATGAACACAGGAACACCTATTGTAGTCGGCAGCGGCCATATTGTGCAGTCCAGTGTTACCTCGATATCCAAGAGCCAGGACGGCGATCCTGGTGAGAAAAGAGCTCATTTTCTCAAGGAGAGTCAGGTTCTAGGAAATGTGGAGAGTAATACGGACTTTGGTATCTTCGGCAAAATGGACCGTAACCCGGAACACAGCCTCTATAAAGAGCCGATTCCGATTGCACTGAGCAACGATGTGAAAGAAGGACCAGCGCAGATCCTGACCGTTGTAGACGGCCAACAGGTGGAACGTTTCGATGTGGAGATCATCCATGTAGCTAAGCAGCAGGTTCCTGCCACAAAGGGTTTGATTCTGCGGATTACCGATCCTCGTCTGCTCGACAAGACCGGAGGGATTGTGCAAGGGATGAGCGGTAGCCCCATTGTGCAGAAAGGCCGTCTGATCGGCGCCGTCACCCATGTATTCGTGAACGATCCTAAATCCGGGTACGGCTGCTTCATCGAATGGATGCTAAGGGATTCCGGAGTAATCAGCGAACAAAATAGCTTACAACAATATCTTAAGGCCATTTAGCCTTAAGATTTTTTGTCGAAGCTGACCGAACTACATCGAACCGTGCAATAAAATAATTAATTATAATCTAACCCTGAAAAAAAATAAAGAAAAATAATTTTCGACAGAAGGAAATTCAATCCAGATGTCGAAAACGTAAGGGAGAGAAGACAAAATTGTTATTTTCGAATAGCAGGTATAAATAAGGAGGAAGCAGCCAGTGCAGAATATCGAAGTGTTGTTGGCCGATGATAACCGGGAATTTACGAACTTGCTAGCCGAATATATTACAGAACAGGAAGACATGACTGTAACGGGCATCGCGTACAATGGGGAAGAAGTACTGCATATGCTTAGCGAAACACGTAAAGTTCCCGATGTCCTTATTCTTGATATTATTATGCCTCATTTGGACGGACTGGGTGTGCTTGAGCGTCTGCGTGAAATGGACCTGAATCCGCAGCCCAAGATCATTATGCTGACAGCTTTTGGACAGGAGAACATTACGCAAAGAGCTGTGCAGCTAGGGGCATCTTATTATATTTTGAAACCGTTCGATATGGAAGTTCTTGCGAACCGGGTGCGGCAATTGGTGGGCGTACAATCCAATCTGACCTCTTCCTCTTCTTCCGGGATGTCGGGCTTCACGGCTTCAAGATCTAATGTGGTGCCATTGTCCAAGGGCAAGAATCTGGATGCCAACATTACCTCCATCATCCATGAGATTGGTGTTCCGGCCCATATCAAGGGATATCAGTACCTGCGTGAGGCGATCACCATGGTGTACAATAACATCGAAATCCTGGGTGCCATCACCAAAACGCTGTACCCGGCCATCGCTGAAAAGTTCAAAACCACGCCTTCCCGTGTTGAACGCGCCATCCGCCACGCCATCGAAGTGGCCTGGACCCGTGGCAACATTGACAGCATCAGCCACCTGTTCGGCTACACGATTAATATCTCCAAATCCAAGCCGACTAACTCGGAGTTTATTGCCATGGTAGCAGACAAGCTGCGCATTGAGCATAAGGTTTCTTGAAAGGGTAAGGAGGAGTGAGGGGTAAGGGATTGTGAGTGTCAAGGGCTATTGCAATTATGGCTATAAATATCCGAAAGTGGACGTTTTGAGCCGATAAATATCGAATAAGTAAGCCAACAAATACCACTTGTTTATTGGGTTCCTAACAATCCCATAAAGGAGTGGTATTTCTTATGACAGACATGGAATTCCACCTCGACAATTTTATGCTTTATTGCAGTTCCAAGAATCTTTCCCGCAAGACAATGGCACCCTATGAACAAACCCTTAAGTTGTTTACGCTGTTCTTGAAGCAGAGCTTTGGGATTGAAGATGTGAAGAAAGTCCAGTCAGGACATATTCGCCAATACATTAAGTATCTGCGGGAGCGGGGCAAATACACGGTCGTCAACAAGGAAGAAACCAAGAACATCAATCATCCAGATAACCGAAGCGACTATAAGAAGGACATATCGATGACAACCATAGCCAACTACGTTCGAAACATCAAAGTGTTCTTCTATTATCTGTACCATGCTGAGCGAGAAATCCCGAAAAATTAAATGGATAGTATTGACAACCCTGAGTCTGAACGGAAGATGAAGAAGATGCTGACATCTGATGAAATCAAGCGAGTGTTAAAGCAGTTTGATTCATCGACCTTTCACGGTTACAGGAACTACATCATAACTAAGCTCTTGGCGGATTGGAGAGTGCCTGTCCCTTTTTCCTGAGCATTTCGATTTCACACATAAGAGCATTCTAATCACGAACCCAAAGAATAAGCAGGAGCGTTATGTTTACTTCTCATTCAAGCTTGCTAATGACATGAAGCAATGGATGAAGTACAGGGACAGATATTCGGAGAGTCCGTTCTTGTTTCCGACGACCAGAGGAACGCAGCTAGAAGTTCGCAATTATGAAAGAGCATTGCGTCAGGCAGGAGAACAGGTAAGGGTGTCCATTCATCCTCACCAACTGAGGAATAACTTTGCTAAGTACAACATCTTGAACAATGGGGACTGGTTTAGCTTGTGCCGCATCCTTGGACATAGTTCAGTGGAAGTAACTCAGAAAGCGTACCTGGATTTTACAAACGATGAGATCGCTAGAAAGTACCAGAAGCATAGTCCTATAGCGCATATGGATGGGATTTGATTATGTAGTGAAGCTCTAAGAGGCGTCTTGAAGCCCTAGAGGTTAGGGAATATATTTCCCTGTAAGTCTCGATTTAAAGCTGTATTAGCCTCAGAATGTGGCTGTGAAGTAGTACACAACATCGAGCACCTATCTCACAATAGAGAAGGTGCTCAATTTGTTTAATTTTTTGCTCTTTTGATTAAATGGTTGATTCCGATAACGGCCAAACTGATAAGAACCAGGATGAACCATGCAGGGGCAGAGAAGGCCTTGCCACCGCCTAATGCGATTCCGACGTTACCCATTGAGTGTCACCTCCTCTCCTGTAATCTGAGCGAGATGAGCAGGGAGAGCCGCGATAATTTGATTCCAGTTTCCTCTCGTGGAAGGATTGGACAAGAACTGCATGAGTTTTTGTCTAAAACCACCGCTGATTAAGACAAGCAAAACATATCTGTAGAACGATGGCTTGTCTGTAAATAACTTTAATTGAAAAGAATCCTCTAGATTTTTAATGCTATTCCCGAAGAAAGGAATATCATATACGCTTCCGAAGTGAACCTCTAGATCCGACCAGTATTCCTTTAGTATTGCGATAAGTTCGTAAGCTTCTTGATAGTCTTGCTCATCTGAGTGTCTTACTGAATTCTTCCAGGTCATCATCTGCAGCCAGTTGTTTGTTGGCCCAAGAATAGTCTCATTCATTACTTCCGAGTCGATATTAGATAGTTGATTGAAAGTGTGAAACACATCCAACGATATGGTTCCGTTGTCGATTATGTCAGAAACGAGTTTACTGACTATCATTAATCGCTTAGCAGATTCTTTTGCTTCGATCCTCTGCATCTCTTCAGAATGTTTTGTTGGCCTTCCAATTGCTTTAGGTGCTCTTGCTGCTTCGTTGTTAGCGATATCTTCGATGATCTCAGGATACTCAGGATGTGCAGTATAACCTGCAACTTCCTTGAATGTATTCATAATGCTCGAATGGAATTCAATAAGTCGAGCCTTTAGCTTGTCCCACTGAACAGGATATCCTTTCCAATAAAGGATGAAGATATAGTCCTTCTGATGCTTACATAGTCTGCTAGATTTAAGCTTATCAATTAAGATAATAGCGTCTATTGTCCGCTCATCGTAGTGGGTAACGACACCCTGGGAGAATCCTAAACTCACACGATTTCCAACGATAAGACCATATTCGACGTACCGCTCAATCATATTGCTGCTTATTGATATTCCGTGCTCTCGAACTCGTTCGAGCAATTCCGCTTTCAACATTGTTTTTCACCTCTTGAACCGATTGTAGCCCGCCTACAATATGAAAACAATGGATGTTGAATGCGGAAATGAATTAGACATTGGCTCTAATCACAACACTTAATCACAATAGAAGATTACTATTCTGGAAAATGAAGTTTATGTTAAGATGAGGAAAATCATGAATGGGGCGATTCTGAATGAAAAGCACTTGCAGGGATGAACTGTTACAAGCAACGAGAATCATAGTTAAAGCCAAAGGAGAAAATCGGTTCACACCTAAGGAAGCTATTGAGTACATGCAGCGCAACAATACGAACTATGCTGAATCTACGATCAGGACACATATCGTTTCAAAATGCTGCGCTAATGCAAAGCGGCATCACGCTACGGTCTTTAATGATTACGAACGGATCGGAGACGGTTACTACAAGGTCATTAATTTGTAGGAGTGGTAACCATGAAAACTAAAACTGTTACAGAGCTTATCCCTAAGTTCAATTGGGAGGAGATGAACTGACCGCTGTTACATAGAGCTTCAGGTCTATGATAAGCAGAAGAATGTCACTAAAAGAGAAGGGAGTGACGAAAGAAGAGATTGAGCGCTGCGGAGGTATCCTAAGATATAAGGTTCGTTACAGATCAGTTAATCTTGGTAATGCAAACTTCCACAAGTTTGGTGAGTTGTGTACGGATGAAGTTACTGGTTCCATAATCTCTAAGTATTTCAATACACTGCCTACAGCGAATCTAATCATTTCATCAGCTCCCAGAACAAACTAACGTCGGGTCGTCACCCTAGAAGCGATAGACATCAAAACAAGCAAAGTAAGTTGGGAATATGGCAATGCAATCCCCTTTGTCGGTTTTGTTTTAGCAGCGAATAAGCTTTATGTTCCAATTGATGTCGTGATTCATATTGTAGATGAGAAAAATGGGAAGGAGATTGACTCCATAAGCACGGATGCGCCAATATCCAGTTTGAATGTCGCTGGAGATCAGCTCTACATAGTCGATCTGAGCGGACATGTCACTGCTATTGAATTTAAGACCAAAATGCAGGAATGGCAGTATGGTAATGATGTCTTTGAGGTGCCAAAACCCCTGTGTTAACCTTGCTTAAAGATAAGGTAATCGCATCCGAAGTGAGAAGCGGACAAATGGTTGGCATCGATGCTAAATCAGGTAAGGAGTTATGGAAGATTAAGATAGGTGATGAGAAGTACCGCGCCACCATTCCTTGGATTGTACCCCAGCCGTCCATACTTGAGGATGCATTATACATTGGCGCTTGGGGTGGAGAGTATGAAAAGTATAAAGGTACTCCTGCCTATTCTGATCTGATTGCTATTGACGGCACCAAAGGAACGGAGCTGTGGAGGCAAAAAGTCGATGACTATATTATGTACCCTTCATCATTCAATAACGACCAAACCATCTTTACTAATATGTATCAATCCGTAACAGCATATAATGAAGGAAAGGTAACGATACCAGTAACGGCAGGTGAGCCAAATCCTTCAGTAGAAGCATCATCTGCTAACAAGCCTTTATCCTAATGAGGTATCAACGGAATATATGGAATATGAATTGACGGATTCTGAAGGAAACTGGAAATCAGAGAAACAAGCCTTTAAAATAGCCTTTACAAACAATAACTATGGAGTCATTACCTTCTATGAACAAGGCGTGGCAATTCCGGTACAATTTGAATACAAGAAGACTGAATTTGGCAGGGTTATGATGCTTGTCGGCGCTGAACAGAAACCTATAAGCATACGGCTGGACGATATAAATTCGCTCGGGTATGAGAGATGAAAAATCAAGATTAGTTTAACTAGCAAGAGAGGTAACCAAAGTGCAATCATTTGATGTAAATAATGGCTAAATTAAGAACCCAATAGACAAACTCATATTTAAAGTGCAGGAATGTGTGATAATAACGTAGAATAAATATGGTGAAGTGGAACGTGTTAACACAAGTACTCATTGTTAATTCGCACTACAGAATTTTATTGAGATGGATTAGTTTCCAGAATTGAGGTAAGGTATGATTGTCGAGTGTCCGTATTGTGCATCTAAAGTAGATGGTATTGTAAGAGGCGAGCATGAAACTTTTGGCGAATATGAAGATCATCCGACGAAGCGAGTTCTTTTAGAATGTCCTATCTGTAAAAGTTCATTGTTAGCCCGAACAGAATACTGGCAGATAGGGCATGATGAATTTGAATGGAGTCATGCTGTTAGGTTATGGCCAGAGCCTAGAAGAGAATTGTCTTGGGATTTACCTGAGACGGTCAGTTTCTCTCTGAATGAGGCTGAGAAATGCTTTAAAGGTAGTGCGTATTTGGCATGCGCTGTTATGTGTGGAAGGGCTGTTGAGGGTATTTGTAAGGATTTTGACACTAAGAGTTCGAACATCGCTGGTGGTCTTAAGGAATTGCTTGAGCGTGAGATTATTGACAAGAGAATTTATGAATGGGGAAATACTCTGCGAATTCATCGGAATGTCGGAGCGCATGCCTCTGATGTGATGATAAATAAAGTAGACGCTTCGGACCTTTTAGATTTTGCAATAGCAATATGTGATTATGTTTATGTTTTGAGAAACAAGTTCGAGAACTTCATGAAAAGAAGACCTAGCGACTCATAAAGCATCAGTCAATTATGGTAGTATTGTGGTAGCATACTTCCAATAATGCTAAGAAATCAAAGGTCACTTAAGGAGAAGAAGAATACCTGAAAGCCTTGACTTATAAGGTTTTTTGTCTCCTTACTGCAGAATGTTTTAAATTTCGCTCTAGAATTATCGGAGGGTATTTTTTGAGTGATACAATTTAGTGCAAATATGTTTTGTGAGGGTAACATTTTGTGGTTGCTAAAGACATCATTCTATTAGATCCTCCCGAAGATTGTTTGACTGTTTTACTTTCTACATATAACAACCTCACAGTCAGCCCTAGAACGTCTCAGCAGCAATTAAAGGTACATGCTCATCTGCCCATAACAGATACATGTACCGCTTTTTATTTCTCCACACTAACAGTTGTTTGATTGAAGATGTACCCTCTGCAAAATTTTTCGTAAGGGATAGAAGTTATACACAGCGTACAGCTTAAATCGATTGAAGCAAAATAAACCTAATATGCTGAAACTATTTTCCGTAGTAAAATATCGCTGGGTAATACTAGAGAGATAATGTTTACAGACTTCCATAAATTTGAGAGAAATCGGAGTGATAATTATGTGCTATAACGTTACAGTAGTAGGCACCAATTCAGTAGAGTCTTTCATTCATCTCTATCCTCTATTAGCCAATGAATATGACAAACATAATGAAAAAGAGTAGTGTTATACTAATTATATTAGTAAATAGTTTTAAAATCGGTCGATAATAGGTTTGGAAGGTGAATAAAAATATGAATATACTTAGTTTTACCAGTACACATACATTAGAATATTTAAATCGAATGCCTTCTGTATTAAAATGGTTTGGTATAAAGGACATAAATTACAAAAGTTCAAGATACTCAAGATATATGAATTATATTAATGATTTTATGGCAAGCGGAAATAAGAATTTTAAATCAGACGCATTCCTTAAGGCGAATGAAGCTTTTCAAGAATGCATTCAAATTGTTGATATTTTTGAAGCGTTTAAGCATGAAACGAGTGACGGATTCAATGAAAGACTCGAAAAAGTTGTAAAAGGTCAAGATTTTTTTGATATTACTTCAAAAAACGACTCTTCTCGAGATTTCTTATATGAACTAACAGTTGCAGTAAACCTTAAGAATAGAGGTTATAAAATAGATTTCAATCAAAATACTGATGTAATAGCAACTAAAGGAAATGATACTTTTTTAATTGAATGTAAGAGACTGAGATCACTAAATGGGCTAGAAGAGAATTATAAAAAAGCGGGTAAACAATTAAATGAAGTTACAAATACTGATAACAAATATGGTTTGATTTTTATTGATATTTATAATTGTATTTCAAAAAAGATCACTCTAAATGGATATAAAACGGAATTCGAAATGAATGACGCAATAAATGCACTAACCAATGAGTTCTACAAAGCAAATATACATAAGATTGAAATTTTAAATGATAGATTTCGATACAATTCTTTGGGTGTTTGCTTTACAGCTTTTAAAAATTTATGGTTAAGCAATGAGACTCCTTATTACTTTAAAAAAATTAATGTTAAGGCATCCCAATATATCTTAGATGAGAATTATAGTAAACTAGAAGAGGTAATGAGTATTTTAAAAAACTAATTTATAATCGTATTTTTTTGTAAAGAAGGTTGAATGTGCTTTAGCGCTGTATGAAAGTCAGGAACAGCATATTTACTGATATTGAAAATAACTGGTGTAAGAAGATAAAATCTACACATAAATTAATATATGTAAATAAAACTAAGTAAAGTTGAATAGGGACAAAACATGAGAGCATCCACAGGATGTTCTTTTTCATATACCCCCATACTTGTAGATCAGAAAGGTTTTTTTGGATTACCATAATATACCACAGGCTGTTCTACCGCGACAGGTCAATGAGGATGGTGATGGATTTCTTTACAATAAGTTAAAATGAGAATTTATTAGGAGTGTAGTTATGTGAGTTTGGCATTATGCTATGCTGGTATTAAATAAATGCTTTATCTAATTAGAGGGATTTAATTCGAAGGAGGATACAACGGTGGGAGGTATGTAATAGGAATTACAGGATCTATTTTCATTAGGAGATGTGGAGGATGGGTTTCAGTTATACATACAAGACTTAGAACGAAGATTCCCAGAATGGCTGGAAGGTCAAGCTGTGGAAAATGATACTACGCTATATCTGCTTTTAACATACTATTACTTTCTAAATTACTTGGCAGACTCTTCAATTTTAGATGCAGAACAAGGAAGCTATTTGCTGGCGTCCAAAGCATCTACGGATTTGTTTACAATATATAATTGTCTGAAAAACGGCTGTGTTCATCAAGCCTCGCTTATATTCAGATCGTTATTCGAAACAGCGGTCACAACTACATTTATCTATGATGATTTTAAAAATCGTATGCAGTTGTTTATGGACTCAAAGTATATAGAAAAGTACCTGGCGATAAAAAGGGATAGCAGTATTATACCTGTAAGTGAACATGCAGAAATTAATAGAACGTATCATAGAATAAAACATAAATACATACCACGATCAAACTGGTATAGTAAACTCTTACTGTCTATCATAAATAAAGATGCTAAGCTCAAAGTAAATACCCAAATGCAACACCTAAAGCTCTATGTGAAGTCGTGCAAATGTCTGATGATTACGATAGATTGTATGGAGCTTTGTCCTTGACGGTTCATGGTTCTCCTGTAGTAGATCATTTATTTGTTTCTAAAGGCAATTTTAAAGCTGCACCAGTGTTCAATTCTCTACAGATTAAAACAACTTCCAGTCTTGCAATTAACTATGCTCATATAGTGTTTCGGCATATATTGGAAAAATTTGAAAATCAGAAGACTAAAAGAATGATTGAATACTCTATGTGGCTGTTGTACGCAAGTGCAAAGATAGCTCAGGATGTAGATGATGTACCGGAATATGGAAGATGATGCATTGCAATGTTAATAAGGAACATATGGAGGAGAGGCAGTTAATCTAACTGTCTCTTTTTCATGTCGAAAAAACCAATAACTTAATTTATTTCCAAGGTAATATGGTATTATTTTACTAGTTGATTTTAGAGGTAGCTCTAATGGTCTATGTTTTATCTGTATCAATAGTTGTAGTTATTATCACGTTTGGTCTGTTGGTTGTGAGTTTCCAACATAAACAAAAGAGGATAGCAGTCTTTACTGAAGAGAATTACGATTTAACAGCTATCAACATGGCTGAAATAGACAGAATGGAGGATGGCTCAGGATTCGAGATGTATCTTTACAGACTGTTAATGGAGCTTGGCTATTCAGGAGTATACAAGACTAAAGGGAGTCGCGATTTTGGAGCTGATGTGGTGTTTACAGATCGTGAAGGAGTCAGGAATGTTGTACAAGCAAAGCGGTATCATGTTGGCAATCCAGTGAGCATCAGCGCTGTGTAGGAGGTCTTCTCATGCATGTGGTACTACAAAGCTAAAAGAGCCATTGTGATTGCTACAGCCAAGTTTACGGAGCCATGTGAAACGCTGGCTGGCATCAACTATGTGAAGCTGCTCGATCGAACTGACTTGATGAATATCATTGAGGCGTTTAGAAGCGGCGATACTGTTGCAGCGAGTGATATCATTGAAGGAGAGCCAAGGATGATACTGGAGTCCTGGTCTGAAGCGAATAGCGGTGTACTGCACGAGGTGCGCAAGGATTACAAGGCTGAGAACTATGTGAAGAAAGTTACGGGAATAAAACTTAATATATGGTAATTATATTAATTTAAGTAAAATGGAAATAAGGCTATGGCTGAGCCGGGCACGATGCCCATACATTCAGGAGTGAATTTTGCAACATACCGCAGACTGCTATCGGTTGTTTGGCTGCGTGCATGACCCCATAGGATTCATGATTTGGAGAATGCAAGCATGAGAAAGCAAAATATTCAAGCCTTTCAGGAAACACACGAAAGGTTGCTCCAAGCAATTCAAAGTCTTAGCGAGAGGGATTTCCTTTCGAATAAGCGGTATTTTGATGGATACTACTGTAACATTGCGGGCATTCGCTCAGGATGCTTGGATAAGCGGTCAGCATGTTAATCAAGGAATGCCGCACATATTCTGGCAGCTTTCCCCGTTCTGCTGCAGTATAACACGCTACTGCTTCACTGGCTGACAGATGATGGTTGGGAGAAGCCAGATATTAATTTTAAGCGCGATCTGGTGCGAATCATGGAGATTAAACGTAACATCGCAGCCCATATCGAGAACCATCTGGGGGCATATCATCTGTGCAAACTTAGGAAAAGAAGGAGGGTTAACAACTATGATTATTGATTTTCGTATGAAGGCGCCGATTCCCAAATGGGAGAAGCTATTTGTGGACGGGAAGGATGTTGTCAGAGATAGAAGCAAGCTGCAAAACGTCGTCTCAGTACCTTCAAGCACGCTTGATGAGGTGATTGGCGAGCTCGACTTTCATGGTATAGATTACGCGGTCATTATGGGGCGTGGCAATGAGCCGGGCTCATCGAATGAGGAGCTTGCGGATTTTCTGAAAAGTCCGCTGTCCAAACGCTTCATTGGCTTTATTGGGGTAGATACTCCCTACGTCGACGAAGCGGTAAGAACGATTGAAACCTACGCCGCTACAGGGCTGTTCCGCGGGGTGGCGCTCAACGCATCTGTGTTACTGCCTCATTTACCAGTAGGCGACCCTGCGTGGGACCCTATATTCAAAGCCTGCACAAAGTATAAGTTGCCGCTTGCGCTGACACTGAGCATTTATCTGGGTATAACCGGACCGCGACAGAACTATGATTTCGCTAGACCAAGCCAATTGGTTAGAGCTGCCCAAGCGTTCCCGGATTTAAACTTTATTATCAACCACGGAGCTTGGCCATTCGTAAATGAAGCGATAGGGACCGCTTCGTACCTTCGCAATATTTATATATTGCCCGACCTGTTTGTTCGATTCCCGGACGGAGAAAAGTATCTGGAAGCTGCGAATTTCCATTTATCGGACCAGATCTTGTATGGAAGTAATTATCCCAATGTGCCATATGAATTTACACTAGATAAGGTGAAAAATTGGAGTTGGGATGACGGCGTACAGCAGAAGTTTTTTTATGATAATGCTGCTAAACTACTGGGCTTGCCTGTTCAGGAGTAACTTTAGTGTTGTAGCTGAATCGGAACGCTCAGAGCAATAAGCTCCGAGCGTTTTTTGAACCTGATATTTACTTATTCATCATCTCTGAAGGTAGTTCCCAGTGATTATAGTAGTTAGAGACATTCATAAAGATCAATATCCTCGTTTATAAGTTCATCCTCTTTTACTGTATGCCATCCGGAAGGGAAGTCGTAGAAGCTTTTACTATGATAAGACTTGGCATTCAAAGTATAGGTTATTTCATTCTTATAGATTTAATCAAAGATAAAATGGATATTTCAGATTTAATGTTGAAAAAATAAAAATCACAGGTTATATTTTCCTTATTGAAAGGAGGTTGCAACCATGCCAAGAACCAGATATACGATCTCACCAGCGCAGATCGGACAATTTGAAACTAATGTATTTTTGAAAGAAGCTAAGGGCTACTATGATCGCACAGCGAAGAAGTTTGAAATGATTACTCTGCTACCAGGTTCTTATTTATCCAAGAATATTTTTAACAGTGGATGGGTCCCTGAAAACTTTTCATTTTTAATCCGTGAGGGCTTCATTAAAGAAATGGCAAATGCTTACGAGGTCCTCAAGCCCATTTGCGGAACACCTGGTGGCACGGCGGCTTTCACACAAGGGCAAGACGGGCCTTCTGCACCGAATGGCTATTTTCTTTGGAGATTTGCCAATGGACAAAATATTGATGAGGCAGGAGAGCGGCCAAATTAAACAAGAGAAGATATCTTCGATTTGCTAAAGGATATCAAACACATTAGAGAGTCCTTTAAAGGAGAACGTATAAACTAAATAGTGCAAAAAGCGTTACAAAGAAGCGATTCTCTCACTCCAAGAATCGCTTCTTTACCGCACCACAACAGCCATCTTCACAGCACCCCGCCACTCAATCCCCCAGCGGCAAATAAATCTCAATAACACTCTCTTCGTGTTCCGGTGACCCTAGATCCGCCGAGTATTCAAAATCAAACATCCGATCACTACCGATATCCGCTTCACGGATGGCATCATACGTTTCGCCAATCTGCGATTCGGGGCCTGTATGGGTGATCTTCGCGTAGGTTCCAGCCGGTAGGGTATGGCTTATGAATCCATCGTTCAATGTGCTGAACTCACTGACTTCTACCGCAACGATACTTTCAAAAGGGACATCCGGTGTCCACTCGACGTCAGGATACACTTGGATCAGGTAGATGCCAGTGTCATCTAATTGGTTGGCAATTTCATGACGTCTTGCTATCAGTGCTTCGCGTAATTTTACGACAACTTCATTTTCCAAGTCTTGATTTAACGATGCTGTTGCGGTGTACCCCACAAGTTTGGTTTCATTACGCTGTACCTGTATTGATTTTATCGACACGAGTACCCAGCTCCTTATACTTTTTCGTACAGACCCAAAGACGGCCTCTACCAGATTATATCGTGTTAGCTGGGTAGAATTCAAAAACCAGAACTACCTATGCAGTATTTCTATCCGTCTCATTGGGCTCGCCTGCTTTAGACACACCTTTCTTCCGTTTCCCTGGGATGAGTAGAATCACAAAGCACAGCAGCGGCAGACCGAAGCAGAAGATGAGATCGAACCAGGGATAGTAAAAGAGCAAAATTTGGTTGTACACGGTTATGTTGGGCGTGCTGGTGATGGTGCATACGATTAATATGATTCCGAGCGGGATCGTTAGCATTCGGCTTTCCTTCAGGCGCAGGAACTGAGCTAACCCGGTGGTTAAGGCGTAGAAAAGCATGGTGGTTTTATAGAAAACAGTAATGATCCATAAAAAGGTAAGGATCACCTCCAGGCGTTCCAGGAATTTGCCGATGGTTATTTTTTGGGCCAGCACGAAGGCGGGATAATATTTGGTTTCCATGAGCGATGGACCCAGCACGAGGACGCAAAGCGTGACCACGATGAGCAAAATAAATCCGCCGATGACATAGCCGGTCAGAATGGGTTTGGTCAGCTTGGTCTTGCTGTTGACATGCTGTGCCAGCATAAGAATAAACACCACTTCCGTAAAAGCTTGAGTGACAGCCGGGAACATCCCTTTAAAAGCCGGTCCCAGACCATGAGCCAATATTGGCTTCACATTGGTGCCTTCAATCTGCGGGAACAGAAAAAAGACCAGACAGAGGAATAACACTAGAAAAACAGGAAAGAGGAGTTCTCCCATGCGGGCAAACGCCTCTACTCCGTAGCGGTAAGCAATGATAACAACAGCTACAAATAATACAAGTATCGCATTGACAGGAGTTTCCGGCATCATTTGCGTGGTCATGAACTGGCTCATTTCGCTCATAAGAGTCAAGGCACACATGAAGAATTGGAACAGGAACAGTAGTGTGATTATACCGCCCGTTACGATTCCCAATTTGCTTTGAATTGCCGCAATAAGACTTTTCTCTTTGAGTCGATTGGCAATCCCGGCGAACAAAAAGCCCGCGACCAGACCAAAGATGCCAGCCAAAATCATCGCAATCCAGGAATCCTGTTTGGCGAAAAAGGCAATCATGGTTGGCAGCACGAGAATGGAATCCCCGATGATCCCCAGGATGATCAGTATCGTAAACTGCCGTACTGATATTTTCTCCATAGTATTTGTTGGCATGTATTTCCTTTCTCCCGTATCCCTCCATAGAACTGCTACGAGAAGCGGATTTTCAAAAGCATAAGCAGATTAGGAAGCGGAGCATTTAATACCAGTGCTATATATAGTGAGGTTCCGATCAGTAGCAGTGCAAGGAATACCACAAGCTCCTTTGTACGCTTCCTTTGCAGCAGTCCGGGCATTTCCAGCCCAAGAGCAGCTGCCGCCAATGCCAGCACCCCAATAACTGAAGCTATGGCCATGCTCTACACTCCCCTATGGTTTCAAGGTCGAATTGCCCGTTGTACCCGTTTTGCGTATTAACATTTGAATCTTGTAACGAACCTTTACTTTCGCTAAATATTCCTCAATCCAGCGACCTTTGACTTTTTCCCAGTAATGGGGATGATTCTGGGCTATCACTTCACCGAAGCCCAAATAATCGGATTTCATCATTTTGGAGCGACTGACGGCCACTTCGGCATTACTGCGAATAATTTCTACCGTCTGCTTCTGCAATTGCGTGATGGTAGCAGGATTCATTAAATCAAGCTCGCGGCATGAGCGCTGATTCACACTTCCTTCGGAACGAATGGAGACGATAAACTCCGGGATATCCCCGATAATTTTAGACTCAACTTTCGATTCGGAGGAGGTAATCTCAATTCCGGTGTAAGAGGTTCCGTCGCATGGAACTTCGATAGAAGTGCTTTCTAATTTATTCGAAATATCGGTGTAGCCCTTGCTCTCCTTCTCATTCAGCCAGCCCACCAGCTTGTCACCTTTGAATGCGGCAATCCCGTTGTACCGGAAGCGGCTGCCGGGGAGAAAGGTTTCGACGTTACTTTTGTGTTCCGCCTGCTCCAGACTACCGATTAGCCGGATCCCGGTCAAAGTCAAATCTACGCCGTCACTAGATAATCGTTTTAACACCTGATCCATTGTAATGGAGACTGTAGGCGCCCAATTTTTCTCCGATGTCTCAAGGGAATGAAGCATACTGTAAGTGGGCAGTTTTTCAAGAGGCGTATAGATCTTCAGGATATCTTCGGCCTTGGTTTCTCGAGCAACGACCACATTGAAGTCCATGCGATGTTCATTGTCACGTAGTGCATTATCTATGAAATCACTGATTCCTCTTTTCGCTAACTCCTCACCGATGACATAGAATTGCAGATGTCCCATATACACTTTACGAGGCGCCTCTGCTGTTAAGAAACGAGCGGCTTCTAGCAATGTTTTGCCCCTGCCCTGATATAAAGTCGTGGGTGGACGAGTTCCGCCTCCTTTCTGTGCAGAGATTTCACTTGGGTTGACTACCTGAAAGGAGACGAGAAATTCATCATCTACCCAGTCAAATCCTATTCCGAGCACAATCAAAAGCTCGTTCAACTCACGTCTGCTCCAGCAGCCAGTTAACGAGAGGAAGCAGAGCATCACGATCATTATTTTTAGAAATATGACCTTAAATTTATCCATGTTAACGTAACCTTTCCTCGCCTCTTCTCGCCGAAGTTTCAGGGCGTCTGAACATCAGCCATCTTGGCATCCTCAACAGAGAGTCCTGCATTTCAATTTTCCGATAGGGGGAAATCGGCGACAAATATGGTTCTCCAAAGGAACGAAGTGCACAAAGATGGAGCAGCAGCACGAATATGGCCATAAAGATACCAAGCAGACCAAAGCTGGCGGCTACAATCATAAAGAGAAACCGTAAAATCCGGATCGGAATCGACATGCTGTAGGCAGGAACTGTGAAAGTAGATATTGCTGTAATTGCGACAACGATGACCATCGCAGCAGATACAATTCCGGCCTCTACCGCAGCTTGACCAATTACGAGTGTGCCGACTACAGATACTGCTTGTCCGGTGGCCTTCGGCATACGCAGGCCGGCTTCACGCAAGATTTCGAAGGTGACTTCCATAATAAAAGCTTCGATAAATGCGGGAAAAGGCACGCCTTCGCGCTGCGCGGCTAGACTGATCAGCAGGGGAGCCGGCAGCATATCGCGGTGAAACGTTGTAATGGCGATATAGAGGGACGGGAACAGCAAAGAAATAAAGAAGCCGATGAAACGCAAAATCCGCAACAGGCTCGCATAGACCGAGCGCTGGTAATAATCTTCTGTAGATTGGAAGAAAGAAATCATTTGTGTAGGGACAAGCAGTGCGTTTGGTGTTCCGTCCACCAGAATGGCTACCTTGCCTTCCAGCAGTTGAGAGGCGACGTTATCAGGCAGTTCTGTATTGTAAACGGTAGGAAACAGCGAGTATTTGCCATCTTCAATTAGTTCCTCGATATATCCACTGTCGAGAATACTGTCGATATTAATGGATTGTAAGCGTGATTTGACCGTATCCACGACCGAAGGCTTGGCAATGCCGTTGATATACATTATCGTTACATCTGTCTTGGTGATCGAGCCGATGGAATAGGTCTCAAGCCAAAGACGGGGATCTTTAATTCTTCTGCGAACTAATGAAGTATTGGTGCGGAGCGTCTCGTTGAAGCTCTCTCTCGGTCCACGGATGGAGGTCTGATTGGTGGACTCGCCGATTTCACGTCCTTTCCACTGCCGGACATCGGCGCAGTAGGCTTGGACAGAGCCATCCAGAAAGATAACAGCTTCGCCGGACAGCAAGTTTTTATATAAGAAGCCGAACTCCGTAACAGTCTGAATCGAACCCACACCAATCAGAAGCTCTTTGGCAAGCACGACAGGGTCAGTCTCTCGTACTTCCAGTCCCTCATGATGATGGCTAAGCTTTTTCATATTCGCAATGATTACATCGGTTATGAATTGATTAATAATGTTTGCGTCCGACATGCCATCTATATAAATGACTGCAGCAGCAACCTTTTCCGTATGCTCGTAAAAAACCTGGCGAATAACTAAGTCATTACTTTCGCCCATGTCTTGACGAATACGTAGCGTATTAGGCACAACTTCTTTATCAATTAGGAGCTGGTCATCCCCCGGCAGAGTAGTCTGAGAATCATTTTGATGATAGGTGTTGGGTGGTGGATTTCGCCGCATGAATGGAACCTTCTCTCTACTTTCGCATTTCTTTCCTATTATGACCACTGCCAAATAAGTCTATGCACTGAAGAAGAGAGGCTCTGTAGTTGTGTGATTACTTCGTGAGTCATGAATCGCGAGTTCCACACATGTTAAAATTTTATTTACAAAAAGTCCCAAGTTCAATATACTTTTATCATCGGAACGTACAGATACCCTGCCTTCAATAAGGTGGGGTTTCTAATGGGGCATATTTCTATAGTAAAAGAAAAGATAAGCGGGGATTAATATCTGTGATTGTTGGAATAATAATTTTATGGGTGGTTACTTTTAAATTTCCTTTCTAAATGGCGAGCAAGCCGAAGAATTTAGCCCATGCAATATATGGATAAAATCTTCTGAGAACTAACCCTTTACCATCCCTTGTCCTGATGTGTTATGATTAGAGATAGGATCGTACTGAAAGAAATGAATCTGTTGCCCTTTCTTACAGCCATCTATTTTAAGTTGAATCAGAGCATACATTACCAGTGGGGAAGAGAAAAGGGGATACGCTATTGAAGATTACCATGAAATTCACCAGCAAAGGAAAGGCAGCCATTGAATACTTTAACAACGAGGAACTGCTGGAGATCTTTACGAGATATATCAGAACGCTAACTAAAAAGTATGATATTGAAGTAGATATACCTGCGGAGAGCAACACGAACATCGTTGGTGACGGTGTGCTCACTGCGTTGGCCAAGAACGTTAACTGTGATGCGGAGACCTTCTTCAAAGAACTGAGCCGCGACGTAAAAGTTCCTTTGAAGAAAAGAATTGGCGTCAAATTAGATAATGTCTTCAAGACAGAGATTGTTGAATAGTATTGCAATGAGCAATATGGAGTGAAAAGAAACCAGGCATCACCCGAAGTGGGGGTGCCTGGTTTTTTAATGAAAAAAGCTTTATATAAATTTATGATCAGTATATCTGGTCAAAATCCTTGGCTTGGGAGGAAATAGCGTAAACTCATGTACCCTTACTAAGCAGGTTTCTGCGGCCCAGGACATTCTCAATAATATTGATAAATTCTGCGGATACCTTGGCATCGATCGCCAATTCATAAATATCCACCAATTGTTCGTCGGATAGCATATCAAGTGATGAAGGGCGCGGAATGGGATGAAAATGATATTCCATAAGATTCCTCCAAGAGTAGTTAGAATAAAATCAGGACCCTAACTTAAATGGTACCATTTGGAATTGAATCCGTCCCCTGCCATTCGCGCTGCGAATTCATCTTTACTTTTTATTAAAGTTAAAGGATAATTAACTTTTTGTGTAAATTATGTATTGTAAGAAACGAAAAACGGCGATCCATCCCGCATAGGGGACAGTATCGCCGTTTTTGTTTTAATCCAGAGTATTGTTGCGGTCAGACAGGTACTTTTTGATTCGAGCTTCGTTTGATTCCGAGACGTTAGTAAATTGCTCCCCTTGATTGAAAAAAACGATCTTCCGTTCGGAATCATAACCGTCAATATTGTTGATGTTCACGACGTTGCTGCGGTCCAGACGTTCAAAGCCCTTGCTACCATAAGCGGCGAAAAGATCGGAAAGTGTGGTGGGGAGAACAAATTCGCCTTCTTTCGTATGGACGAATATTGTATTTTTGTAATTGGAGAAATACAATATTTCTTCCTCAAGAATTTCCTGAGAGGAACCGTCATTTAGCAAGACACGCATGTTTTCCCCATCCTTGTTCGACTACTTCCGCAGTTCTTTTGGGATTTCTGGGCTGTGTAGTCCGATCTTCATGACGGATGCAAAAAAACGGGCAGATGCGGAAAGCGTCGAAGAGGCGAGTTTGGCTGCAGTTTTCTTCATGATTTAATCCTCCTTTTTAAAGGTATTATTGTTAAGGACTGTACTAAAAAAGCAAGTCCGATAACAGTGGAGCTAATGAAGAAGTTCAGAGAAACCAGGATTATGGAGAGTATTTTTAGCGTCGGATACAACTGAGGCTGTATTTGGGCATTTTTGTCTGGATTTGGTGCGAACAAAAACATGATTAGCAAACTAATGAGGTTGATGATCCAAACCCGGTTATTTGGAAAGGTAATCAAATAGGGAGTTAGGGTACATAGTAAAATCGTAACAATGTTGCAGGCTGTTGCGGTTTTAAGATGGAACCCACCAGAGAGAAATCGTAATGACGAAAAGAATATTATAAAGATTATGGACTCGTTCAAATTCCCTAGCAGCCAACTAATCAGCAAAGTACCGAGAAAAATTAATATGCTATTCAAAATTATATTTAAAGCATATTGCATTACTTCAACAGAGGAGGTTTCTTCTGGATTGGTATTTTTTATTAAACTAGAAATTTTGTAGGCTAATTTATTCATATCGTGTCTCCAAAATTCTTTTTTCGTGAGAGATATAAATAACCGTACAGGATGATAGCATAGAAGAGAGGCATTAAATTAAAGTATGGCGATAAATTATTGAAAAGGTAAAGCATTAGCACGACTACAGTAATAGAGGGGAACGACAGGACAAACAGTATCTTTTCACTGCGATTTGTATTTATTTTTCCATCAGGCTTATCGGGAATGAAATCAAAACCCTTTCTTTTTTTACCTACATAAAAAGCAATTGAAAAAACTACAAGAGCTGATAGGCATTGAAGGGAATAGGTTCTTATTGAATTGGTAGGAATGTGAATTGTAGTAACTAATGTTCTGTTCAGGATTAAAAAAATAAGGGACTGAATAAACATATAGCTTTGATAGGCCAGGCCTGTCATGATTGCTGCATAGAAGATATGTATACGAAATAATTGCCACAAAAAGCAAAAGACCAATATGTATTGTACCAAAATATCAATTTCAGCCAAACCATATACAATTCGAATAGTATAAGAGAAGAAGGCCATGATAATTCCTGCAAATATGATTTCTTTTACATACAAATCAATTTTAAAAACTTTAAATGCGAAGTAAAACAATGTAGAACTCTCTACAACAGAAAAAATCATAAAAAGCACGAAATCCAACATGCTGACACTCCCGGTAATCAGGATAATTAATCCTTAATCTACCAAACATTATACATAATATGCTAAAATACAACAATGATGAATGACACTTTTCGGCAAAAAATTCTTGAAAATGTATTTGATAGAGACGAGGAGGGGAACTCATTGAGTCTGTTGCGGAGCATACTGAATTTCTTTATTCCGAGAGAGCGCACCTTGCTTATCACCACATTTGACCAGGTACAATATTTCAAGGCTAAAAATAGTCTACTTGCTGAAGGCATTGCGCATCGTTCCAAGATTGATGGGGGAAGCAGGGGCTTGAATCAGCGCGCGGCGGCTGGAGGAAGATCCAATCCGATCTACGAGATATACGTCCGGGAGGAAGACGAGCACGCGGCCCTACAGGCCATACGCTAACGTTAATCTAAAAAAAGCATTCCAACCGATAATCCGGTTAGGAATGCTTTTATAGTTACAAGGGAGGATTCTTGTGGCATCTGCGGCACACGGGATAGTATGCTTCATTACCGCCGATCTGAATCTGCTTGCCGCTGTAGACGGGTTTACCGTTCTCCACGCGGAGGGCCATCGTTGCCTTGCGTTCACAGAACCAGCAGATTGTTTTCATCTCCTCGATTTTGTCTGCATAGATCAGCATATATTTACTGCCTTCGAAGAGGTTGTTCTGAAAATCATTTTTGAGTCCGAACGCCATCACCGGAATCTCCAGCTCATCGACAATCCGTACCAGCTGCAGAATGCTGTCTTTGTTCAAAAACTGGCATTCATCGATTAATACACAGTGTGGCTTGGGTAGACTTTTGCTGACAATCCCGAAGATATCGGTGTTATCGTCAATCGGAATGGCCTGTTTGCGCAGTCCGATGCGGGAGGTAATATAGCCTACTTCGTCCCGGTCATCAATGGAGGGCGTGAACATCAGCACGGATTTGCCCTGCTCCTCGTAGTTATGTGCGACTTTCAATATCTCTATGGATTTTCCACTGTTCATTGCCCCGTATCTAAAAAACAACTGTGCCACGTCCATCTGTCCTTTCGTTAGTACCCGCTTAATTATGATCCCGAAAATTGCGACCTTAACAGAGTATCATATTCGGTACCGGAGAAGCCAGTGTCAATAATGCGTTCTACAGCCTTCTCGGGGCTCAGGTTATCGTAAAGATCATTATGACAGGATATGCTATAATAAATTCTATTGCAGTAAAACATGAGTTCGTATGAATGGCACGGTTTTTACCGTGTGAAGAAAGGAGGGAATGGCATGGCTGAGCAATATGATGACTACAGGGAACGGATGGCGGCTCTCGAAGCGAACGGGGAATTATCCGAGACAGCCAAGGCTCTTATGGAAGAGATATTGGCAGATCTGACCGAGAGTAATCGCAGCAACAAGGCATTGCGACGGGTGATTTTGAAAACAGGCCAATCATCCAGCATGTCTACCCGCTTACGGGAAGCATTGTATGAATAAACAGAATAACGGGTAATGGAACATTACGGAGGAACTGCTTATGGACATCATTTTTACTTTTCTCAAAAAATACAGAGTCGCCTCCATCGCTGCACTGGTCATGATGGTCATTGAGCTTGCTGTGGAATTGTCCCAGCCCCTCCTGATTTCCAAAATTATTGATGACGGAATCAGGGGGCAGAACGCATCGGTGGTGTGGCTGTGGGGTGGGGTGCTCATTGGCAGCGCGGCCCTGGCGTTTATAGCCGGTGTGCTGAGTTCTTTTCTCGCATCACATGCCAGCCAGAGCTTTGCCTTCGATCTACGGGACCGGCTGTATGAGAAAGTACAGAGCTTTACGTATGAAGTGTTTAACCGTTTTGCCACCTCGTCGCTGATTACCCGTCTGACCGTCGATGTCTCCCAGCTTCAGGATACGGTGTTCATGAGTCTGCGTTTTATGACCCGGGTTCCGCTCGTGGTATTGGGCAGTGTCATCATGGCGCTGGTCGTGCATTTTAAGCTGGGCCTGCTCCTCGCGGTAACCTTACCGATTCTGATCGTGTTTTTATATTGGGTGATGAAAAAAGCCTCCGCGTTGTTCCGTACGGTTCAGAACCGTCTTGATGGCGTGAACGGTGTCATTCAGGAAAATCTGACAGGTATTCGCCTGATTCGGGTCTTCGTACGGATGGGCCATGAAATCGGCCGTTTTGCTAACTTTAGCGGCAATTTGATGAGAACAACGATATCTGCACTTCGTCTTACAGAGACTACGATGCCGTTCATCCTATTGATTGTAAACGCGGCGATTGTGGCCGTTCTGTGGTACGGGCGTGTAGATATTTCTGCGGGCAGTGCCACCTTGGGAGAGACGGTTGCAGTGGTCAACTATTCGCTGCGGACGATCGGTGCCTTATCCGCATTATCCTGGATCGTGGTAACCTTCTCTCGCGCTCGCGCGTCTGCACAGCGGATTGGAGAGGTCATGGCTGCTGGCAATCCCTCTTCGGACGAAACAGACGGAGCACTCGGATTTCCGGCACTTGCGACATCAGACTCAGAGCATGCCGGTGAACCTGTGGCAGGAATCAAGGGCGGTGTTGTTTTTGACAGAGTGAGCTTCCGCTATCCCGGCAGCGAAATCGCTGTGCTGGAGGATGTGTCCTTTGCGGTGCAGCCTGGACAGCGGGTGGCTATTATGGGCGCTACCGGTTCCGGAAAATCCTCACTCGTTGGCCTGATCCCCCGTCTCTATGAAGAAAGTGGCGGAGTGATCACAGTAGACGGAGTGAATTCCGACAAGCTGGATCTCACGAAGCTTCGCGGCGCCATCGGCTATGTTCCGCAGGAAGTGCTGCTCTTCAGCGGCACGGTGCGTGAGAACATTGCCTGGGGCAATGAGCATGCCACTCAGGAGGAGATCGAGCAGGCTGCAGCAGCGGCCCAGATTCATGAGACGATCGTAAATCTGCCGAAGGGCTACGATACACTGCTGGGCCAACGGGGTGTCAATCTGTCCGGCGGTCAGAAGCAGCGGCTAACGATTGCCCGGGCTCTTGTTCGCAAGCCGGCAATACTGATTCTTGATGACAGTACAAGTGCGCTGGACGCGGTAACCGAAGGCTTGTTGCTCCAGGCTCTGAAGGAAATGTCCTGTACAACATTCCTGATTACTCAGAAGATCAGCTCTACAGTATCTGCAGATCTGATTCTGGTGCTGGATGAAGGCCGCCTGATTGGACGTGGCTCACATGATGAGCTGATGGACAGTTCGAAGCTCTATCGGACCATTCTTGAATCACAGACAGGGGAGGCGGAACAACATGTTGAAAGCCTTACTTGAAGCATTCCGCCATCCGAAGCCGGACATTGAGCTGGGGACTGGCAGCGGCTTCGGGACACCTTCCGGACACAAGCCCAAGGGTAAGGCTAAGGACTGGTCCAGTACGCTAAAACGGATCTGGAGCTACCTTGCTGAGCGCAAAGCCAAGCTGGGACTGGTACTGTTCATGGTAATCCTGAGCTCGGGGTTGTCGCTGCTAGGTCCTTATATGATTGGGGTGGCGGTGGACGATTATTTGGAAGGTGCAGGGGGCCGGTCCTGGGGGATTTTCCTCGGTGCACTGTCGTTGGTCTATGTTCTCTATTCACTTACCTCCTGGCTGCAAAATATTTGGATGATCGAGGTTGCCCAGGAGACCATCTACCGGATGCGAACGGAACTGTTCGCTTATCTTCACAGGCTGCCGATTTCGTTCTTTAACCGCAGACAGCAGGGCGAGATTATGAGCCGTCTGACTAATGATATCGAGAATGTCAGCTCTACGCTGAACAGCTCAGCGATCCAGATTTTCTCCAGCGTGCTTACACTGGTGGGAACACTGGCCGTTATGTTATGGCTCAGCCCGCTGCTGACACTGTTGACGTTTATTGTGGTGCCGCTAATGGTGTTTGGTATGCGCTGGATTACACGGCGGACAGGTCCGCTCTTCAAGGAGCGGCAGCGCAATATGGGTGAACTGAACGGCTATATTGAAGAAACGTTGTCCGGCCAGCGGATTATTAAGGCGTTCTCACAGGAGACAAGAGTGATCGAGGGCTTCCGTGAGCGGAATAACCGGATCATGCTCTCCGGGTACTGGGCACAGTCGATCTCCGGCTTCATTCCGAAGCTGATGAACAGCTTGAACAACCTGAGCTTCGCCATTGTTGCCGGAGTCGGCGGCTTGCTGGCGCTCCATGGCTCCATTTCAGTCGGTGTCATTCTCGTCTTCGTGGAGTACACCCGCCAATTCACCCGGCCGCTTAACGATCTGGCGAACCAGTGGAATACACTATTGTCGGCAATCGCTGGGGCAGAACGGGTATTTGAGGTGTTGGATGAGGAGACAGAGGCCCGTGATGAGGGGGCGGCGATCGCGCTGGATCATGTAGCAGGGGCTGTTCAATTCAGTGAGGTGGCTTTTTCTTATGACGGTGAAGGGGATACGCTGCGAAATATCAGTTTCGAGGCAAAGCCTGGCGAGATGATTGCCTTGGTTGGGCCGACAGGAGCTGGCAAAACAACGCTGATAGGCCTGTTATCCCGTTTCTACGATCCGAGCGAAGGCCACATTATGATAGACGGCCGGGATATCACTTCGATCAAGCGCGAGAGTCTGCGTGGGCATATGGCTTTTGTTTTGCAGGATTCCTTTCTCTTCAAGGGCAGCATCCGGGACAATATCCGCTATGGTAAGCTGGATGCTACCGATGAGGAAGTCGAGCAGGCCGCGAAGCTGGCTAACGCGCATTCTTTCATCATGCGAATGCCTGGCGGTTATGATCGCATGCTATCTGCAGATGGCAGTGGAATCAGTCAAGGCCAGAAGCAGCTGCTGGCGATTGCCAGAGCCATTCTGGCCGATCCAGCCATGCTTATACTGGATGAAGCGACCAGTAGTATTGATACGGTGACAGAGGTCAAAATCCAGGAAGGCTTGCAGGCACTGATGAAGGGCCGAACCAGCTTTGTTATCGCCCATCGCTTGAACACGATCCGTTCAGCTGATCGTATTCTCGTCTTGCAGGGTGGAAATTTGATCCAGCAGGGTTCCCACGAGAAGCTGCTTCAGGAAGAGGGGCTGTATCAGGATCTGGTGCAAGGCCAGCGGAAAGCAGCAGTTAACTGACCTGGGGACAACAGTGACTAGAAGTCCAAATATCTACCGTAGGAAGACCGAGCGTTACGTTTGAGTTTACGTTTTAGCTTACGTTTGAGCGTTACATTCGAGCCTCCGTTTGAGTTTACGCTTGGGCGTTACATTCGAGCCTCCGTTTGAGTTTACGTTTGGGCGTTACATTCGAGCCTCCGTTTGAGTTTACGTTTGAGCGTTACATTCGCGCCTCCGTTTGAGTTTACGTTTGGGCGTTACATTCGCGCCTCCGTTTGAATTTTACGTTTGGGCGTTACATTCGAGCCTCCGTTTGAGTTTACGTTTGAGCGTTACATTCGAGCCTCCGTTTGAATTTTACGTTCGAGCGTTACATTCGAGCCTCCGTTTGAATTTTACGTTCGAGCTTACGTTCAAGCTTACGTTCGAGTGCCAAGTTTCGTCTTATACACAGTAACCATAAGAAGCTCCCCGAAGGTGCATTTGCGCTATCTTGGGGAGCTTCTTATTTGATGTGCTAACGTTTAGGAGTTTTTTGAGAAACAAATATGTGGAACACATTAATATAATGATTTACGAAGTGTGATTAACGAATTGCAATTAACGAATTACAATTAACGGCATTTTTGTACCTTAAATACGCTGACGTTACCGCTTAGCGGGAAATAAGTGCAATATTGTACCTTAATTCCTCCGGAATCCCCTGTTAAGCGTGCTTTTTTGAAAATTAAGATACAAAAATGTCCTTATTTGCTTCTTTTTCCTATATCGAAGAGAAATAAGATACAAAAATGCACTTAATTAGGTGGTAGACCATTTTTCACTGTTAAAACTACTGGTAAATGTGCGATAGCGATCGCCTGAGAACTTTCTAACGGAAAGCTAGTATCGAAAGTCGAAAGCATCGGCTGTCTCCTGCATACCACTGCTTCAAGCAGTTAACATAGAAGAAACCTGAAGACAATAGAGACTGTAAGTCCAAACTTCACCGGACAATGCCGATTTTTATGTTATGTAGTAGAGTGAATTCAATAAATAGCTGGCGGTAAAGCATTTTTTACTGTTTTGTTCCGTTCGTCTGTTGCTTCTCCCGGAACCGGGGACCGACGTAATTACGTTTGCGGTCACGGGTGAGAATCCAGCCGCCGAGGAAAGTCATGCCTGCTGCGAACAACACTAGTCCCCCGCCAAAATGAAGCCAGGCGAATACCGGGGTGACGCTATCATCTCCATGCATGGAGTAATAGTCGAAGATATCATCCTTCATCATGAGAAAGCCTTTCATGGCGACAAGGCCGGGAATTACAAGGATAAGGATGGCAATAAAGCGTGAAATGAGCAGTCTCATAAGTGTCTCCTACCCTTCTAGGCGCTGTAAGTTCACCATTATGATAACGCTTCACTCTCTAAAAGTCCATTGACATATGACGTTTATACATTTTGTAATAGGCGGAAAAGGGAGTACAATGTAGTAGATTAACATTCAAAGCTAAGTGTAATGACTGGAGGATACATATCATGACAATTTCATGCGACGTGGCAGTGCTAGGTGGAGGAACCGGAGGTTATGTGGCCGCAATCCGTGCTGCGCAATTAGGGAAATCTGTTGTCGTCATCGAAATGGACAAACTGGGCGGAACCTGCCTGCATCGTGGCTGTATTCCAAGCAAATCGCTTTTGCGCAGCGCCGAAGTGTACGCGGAAATACAGGAGAGCGAAAGCTATGGTATTGAGACTAATGGCGTAAAGCTCGTATTCCCTAAAGTACAGCAGCGCAAGGAATCCGTAGTCGATCAACTTCATCAAGGCGTACAGTATTTGATGCGCAAAAATAAAATACAAGTCATTAAAGGGAAAGGGCGCGTGACTGGCCCTTCTATTTTTTCTCCACGCAGCGGTGCTGTGGCAGTGGAACTGGAAGATGGCGAGATGGAGACCGTTGTCTCGGAGCATCTCATTATCGCTACCGGTTCCCGTCCGCGTGTTCTGCCAGGACTCCAGCCTGACGGCAAGATGATCCTCAGCAGTGAAGAAGCTTTGACGCTGGAAGAGCTTCCGTCTTCGATGATCATCGTCGGCGGCGGAGTGATTGGTGTAGAGTGGGCTTCCATGCTGGCTGATTTCGGCGTAGAGGTGACCGTGGTGGAAGCCGCAGACCAGCTTCTGCCGCAGGAAGATGAGGAAGTGGCACGTGAACTGCAGCGTCTTCTGAAGAAAAGGGGCGTTAAGATTTTAACAGGTACGACTGTGGAGGCAGAGAGCTTCAGCAGCAGTGGGGACACGTTGTCCATCGAAGCGGTAAAAGGCGAAAAGCGGCAAGTTCTGACGGCTGAGAAACTACTCGTATCGGTAGGGCGGGTAGCTAATGTGGAGAATATTGGTCTGGAGAACACGGACATCCGCGTAGAGAAGGGTGTTATCTCGGTCAACGCCAACATGCAGACCAGCGAGCCGCATATCTATGCGATCGGTGACTGCATTGGCGGATTGCAGCTGGCCCATGCAGCCAGCCATGAAGGCATTCGGGCTGTGAATCACTTGGCCGGGGAGCCACTTCATCCTTATCATCCCCACCTTGTTCCCCGCTGTGTGTACACACGGCCTGAGGTTGCAAGCGTAGGTTATACGGAGAAGGAAGCCAAGGCACTGGGGCATGATGTCGTTACCGGTAAGTTCCCGTTCTCGGCCATTGGCAAAGCTATTGTATACGGCTTACAGGACGGGTTCGTCAAGGTCGTGGCTGATCGCAGCAGCCGTGACATCCTTGGTGTGCAGATGATCGGGCCGCATGTGACCGATCTGATCGGGGAAGCGGCGCTGGCCCAACTGCTGGACGCGACACCTTGGGAAGTTGGCGAGGCGATCCATGCACATCCGACGTTGTCGGAGATCGTGGGCGAGGCCATGCTGGCAGTCGATGGCAAGGCAATCGGCTTATAAAATGCACTGCGCGGGACATGAGGGACAGCAGACAACAGGTTCTGCTGCCCAAATGGCTTCAAAAGGGCTGTCAAACGTGTATTTCCGGCTTTTCTTTTTGAGTAAGTTGGGATTATAATAGACTCAAGCCAAGTCTTAGTACCTGGTTTTAAGATCAGGGTATAGGTGGTCCTAAAACAGTCTAAGAATTGAGACTTTATGAACAAGCGTATCCCTTCGAAGGCGTTTTGTACGAAGGAGCTCGAAGAAGTTACGCTTACCAAACTTTAGGAGGTACCTCATTTATGGAATTGCAAGGTACTGTAGAAATCGTTAACCGACATAAGCAGCTTGGACTCAGCGACGGCCAGGTCATTGATATGTACAGATATATGCAGCTCTCTCGCAAATACGATGAGCGCAGCCTGTTGCTGCAGCGCGCCGGAAAGATCAATTTCCATGTCTCCGGTATCGGCCAGGAGGCGGCCCAGGTGGCAGCGGCTTTTGCACTGGATCGGCAGAATGATTATTTTTTGCCATACTACCGCGATTATGCTTTCGTATTGTCTGTCGGGATGACGGTGCGTGAATTGATGTTGTCCGTCTTCGCTAAAGCAGAAGACCCTAACAGCGGTGGCCGGCAGATGCCAGGCCATTTCGGCAGCAAACGTCTGCGGATCGTAACCGGATCAAGTCCGGTAACGACTCAGGTGCCGCATGCGGTTGGCTTTGCGCTGGCTGCCAAGATGAAGAAGAAGCCATTTGTTTCTTTTGTCACCTTTGGGGAAGGCTCCAGCAACCAGGGAGATTTTCATGAAGCATGTAACTTTGCAGGGGTCAACAAGCTTCCAGTTATTATTATGTGCGAGAACAACCAGTACGCCATCTCCATTCCGGCCCACCGCCAGCTTGGCGGGAAGGTCAGCGACCGCGCGTTAGGTTATGGATTCCCGGGTATTCGTGTTGACGGCAATGATCCGCTGGAAGTGTATCGTGTAGTGAAGGAAGCGCGCGAACGAGCGTTAGCTGGTGAAGGTCCTACCTTGATTGAAGCGATGATGTACCGCTTAGCGCCGCACTCGACTTCTGATAACGATCTGGCTTACCGGACGAAGGAAGAGGTTGACGAGAACTGGAAAAAGGATGGCGTAGCCCGTTTCCGCGATTATTTGACAGCGCTGGGACTTTGGAGCGAGGAGCAGGAACGTGATCTCGTGGCGGAGTGCAATCTGGAGCTGAAAGAAGCGATTGAATACGCGGACAATGCACCGTTCCCGAAACCGGAAGATACGCTGCTGCATGTGTACAGCGATTCCCAGTCACAAGGAGGGGTATAAGACATGGCTATGATGGAATATATTGACGCTATTCGGCTGGCAATGAAGGAAGAAATGGAGCGCGATGACTCCGTCTTCGTACTGGGTGAGGATGTAGGTGTAAAAGGCGGCGTATTCACGACAACCAAGGGACTGCAGGAACAGTTCGGTGAAGAGCGTGTTCTGGATACACCACTTGCGGAATCCGCGATCGCCGGGGTTGCCATCGGTGCAGCCATGTACGGTATGAAGCCGATTGCCGAGATGCAGTATTCGGATTTCATGCTGCCAGCAACCAACCAAATTATTAGTGAAGCGGCCAAAATCCGTTACCGTTCCAACAATGATTGGGACTGTCCGCTGGTGATTCGTGCACCTATCGGTGGCGGTATCTTCGGAGGCCTGTACCATTCACAGTGTGCTGAATCCATCTTTTTCGGTACACCAGGCTTGAAAATCATAGCACCATACTCGGCCTATGATGCCAAAGGGCTGCTGAAGGCCGCAGTACGTGACCCCGATCCGGTCCTGTTCTTTGAACATAAAAAATGCTACAAGCTGATAAAAGGGGACGTTCCCGAAGGTGACTACACAGTGCCGATCGGTGAAGCGAACCTGCTGCGCGAGGGCAGTGATATTACGGTCATCAGCTATAGCCTCCCGTTGCATTTTGCCATGCAGGCAGCGGAAGAACTGGAGCGTGAGGAAGGCATCACCGCACATATCCTCGATCTGCGTACGTTGCAGCCGCTGGATACAGCTGCGATTATCGCTGCAGTTCGTCAAACGGGCAAGGTGCTGATCGTTCATGAGGACAACAAATTCGGTGGTGTCGGCGGTGAGGTCGCAGCCATTATTGCCGAGCATTGCTTGTTTGATCTGGATGCCCCAATCTTCAGACTCTGCGGTCCGGATGTACCGGCCATGCCGATTAGTCCGCCAATGGAGAAATTCTTCATGCTTAGCAAGGATAAAGTGAAGGCAGAAATGCTTCGACTGGCACAATACTAACATTCATTTGTTTTGCGGAGCGAATGCTTTCGAAGTCAAGTTTTACTGCGTAGTAACTCAAGGAGTATAGCTTCGTAAAACTAAGCGGTTGCTTTCGAAGTCAAGTTTTACTGCGGAGTAGCTCAAGGTGTATAGCTTCGTAAAACTAAGCGGTCGCTTCGGAAGCCAGTTTTACTGCGGAGTAACTCTAGGAAGCATAGCTTCGTAAAACTTTTAAGGAGTGAAATTATGTCTGACAATCAAAAGTTGACCGACGTGGTTATGCCTCAGCTCGCGGAATCGCTTGTGTCGGCAACCATTGGCAAATGGCTGAAGAAACCGGGCGATCCGGTGGAGCAGTATGAGCCGCTGTGTGAACTTATTACGGATAAAGTAAATGCTGAGCTGCCTTCTACTGTTGATGGAATTATGGGCGAGCTTCTGGCTGAGGAAGGCCAGACGATTAACGTAGGCGAAGTGATTTGCCGTATTGCTGTACCTGTATCATCTTCTGAAGTGGGTTCGGTCGCAGCCAGCGCAACTCCGCAATCGCCTGTTGGCGCTGTGGCAGCACAGGCAGTACCAGTTACTCCGCCAGCTGGAAGACCTGCGATTTCTGCTTCATCTGCTGATGCTCCGATGCGTGCCCGCTATTCTCCGGCCGTTCAGACGCTGGCAGCAGAGCATAACATTGATTTGACTGCTGTTAGTGGTACAGGCATGGGCGGACGCATTACCCGTAAGGATGTGCTGTCGTACTTGGAAGCGGGAGGTGCCACTGCTGCTGGGCAAAATGTAGCACAAGCTCCTGCTCCGACTACGACTACGACGCAGGCGCCAACATACGTACAGGCACCAACATATGCACAGACACCAACTCCGGCAGTTCCAACTGCATCGCCAATGGCGGAAGAAGCATCGGCACCGCTTGAGCCGGTTCGCCATTCTGGATTGCACTTAAGTGAATCCCCGCGAATTCCATCAATTGAGATTGAAGGAGCGCAAAATGGCGCTTCCGAATACTTGATCGATGTCACACCGATCCGTAATACCATTGCGACCAGAATGCGCCAAAGTGTGTCGGAAATTCCACATGCCTGGACCATGATTGAAGTGGATGTAACCAATCTCGTTGCTCTGCGCAACAAGCTAAAGGATGATTTCAAGCGCAAGGAAGGCATTAATCTGACTTACCTGGCTTTTATGATGAAAGCAGTGGTTAGTGCTATTAAGGATTATCCGATCATGAACTCGGTCTGGGCGGTTAACAAAATCATCGTGAAGCGTGATATCAACATCTCGCTGGCTGTCGGCACGGAAGACTCCGTAATGACTCCGGTGATCAAGAAGGCCGATCAGAAGAACATCGCGGGTCTGGCTCGTGAAATTGACGAACTGGCACAGAAGACTCGGGAGGGCAAGCTGCGCCTCGATGACATGCAAGGTGGAACCTTTACCGTCAACAATACCGGCTCATTTGGTTCGATTCTGTCTTATCCAATAATTAACTATCCGCAGGCGGCAATACTGACCTTTGAATCCATCGTGAAAAAGCCGGTTGTCATCAATGACATGATTGCCGTGCGTTCCATGGCGAACATCTGTCTGTCGCTCGATCACCGGATTCTCGATGGTGTGATTTGTGGACGCTTCCTGCAACGTGTAAAAGATAATATTGAAGGCTATACGCCGGAAACGAAGCTTTACTGATCCATACCCGGCCCATCACAGGAAACAGAGACTCGCTAAAGGGGACCCTGACGCATGGAGAATTTGAATGATCAAAGGCTGCGTATTTCCTATACACCATTGATGGAATATGGTCCAGCATGGGAGCTGCAGAAGAAGCTTGTGCAAGGGATTGACCGTGGCGAGCAGCCGGAGCAGTTGATCCTTTTGCAGCACCCGCCTACCTATACCATCGGATCGCAGAATCATCCCGAGCATCTTCTTTTGGACAGTGTACAATTGAAGGAACAGGGCATTGCTTTGTTTGAAATCGACCGCGGCGGGGATATTACATATCATGGGCCCGGACAATTGGTCGGCTATCCGCTATTGAAGCTGGGCGAACAGGGCAGAGTGGATCTTCATGGCTATTTGCGCACTTTGGAAGCAGTAATTATTGATTATCTTGCTTCTCATGGCATCGTAGGCAGCCGTAAGCCGGAATATACAGGTGTATGGGTAGGCGATGAGAAGATTTGCGCGATCGGTGTGAAGTTTAATAAAAGCAAACATCGCAGAGGGTTTATTACCAGCCACGGCTTTGCTTTTAACATTTCTGCGGAAATCGCCCGCCAAGGCTTTCAGGGCATTGTCCCCTGTGGCATTACGGAGTATGGGGTGACCTCTCTGGAGGCATGCGTTGGTCACTCAGTGGAGATTGAGGAAGTGGCACAGTCGCTGATTCCTCATTTTCTGCAGCATTTTCCTTTTGATAGTGAAGCCATTTCGTCCTGGAATGAACTTTAAGTGTGATTGGGTCCCGGGAAAAATGGAAAATCCAAATAGCGGCCGGGAGAACCCTGGCCGCTATTATTATCGTTGCCTGTGCAGGAGATTAGCCGACAAGGAAGAGCTCGATGAAACCTAGCAAGGTGGATGCGATCATGGCGATCAGCATAACGTAGATAACGATACGAAACCATTTTTGACGTTGCATGAGTGACTCCTTTTAAATTAGTTTAAGTTATGAACATATCACAATTACAACTATTGTAACGTATCCGCGAAAGAGAGGGAAGTCCAGTGATTGTACAGGACCGATTGATACAGGAATTTATGGAGCTTGTCCGTGTGGACAGTGAGACGGGAAATGAACGGGAAATTGCCGATGTGTTGACGAGCAAGTTCAAAGCGCTGGGTCTGGAAGTTGTCGAAGATGACTCCCAGGAGCGGACAGGACATGGAGCGGGCAATTTGTTTGTCACATGGCCTGCAGATCAAGGAGTAGTGGCGCCTAAGCTACTGTTCACTTGCCATATGGACACAGTGGTGCCCGGTAAAGGCATTAAGCCAACTCTGCATGAAGACGGCTGGATTACAAGTGACGGAAGCACGATCCTGGGTGCAGATGATAAAGCCGGATTAGCGGCACTGTTTGAAGCGATTCGGGTGATCCAAGAGCAAGGTCTGCCGCATGGACAGATTCAGTTCGTTATCACAGCCGGAGAGGAGTCGGGGTTGTTGGGCGCACGTGCTATGGACGCGAAGCATTTGGACGCTGAGATTGGTTTTGCACTGGACTCTAATGGTGAAGTAGGTGCGATTGCCGTGTCTGCACCGACTCAGGCGAGAATTACTATGCAAATTTACGGGAAATCTGCGCATGCCGGGGTTAATCCAGAGGACGGAATTAGCGCTATTCAAGTGGCCAGCAAAGCGATCTCGGCAATGAAGCTGGGCAGAATTGACAGCGAAACTACGGCCAATATTGGCAAATTCGCTGGCGGCGGTCCGACGAATGTCGTATGCGATCATGTGCAGCTCGATGCGGAAGCACGTAGTATTGTACAGGAGAAGGTGGATCGGCAGATTGAATCCATGCGCGAAGCGCTGGAGACAACGGTCCGCGAATATAACGCAGAATGTGAATTCCGCAGCGAAGTGATCTATCCGGCGTTTAGCTTCAATCAGCATGATCCTGTTGTGCAGCTTGCAGACCGTGCGATCACGTCGCTTGGCCTGACAACGCGCCTGTTTGCTTCCGGCGGCGGCAGCGATGCCAACGTGTTCAACGGACTGAAGGTGCCAACAGTCAATCTTGCCATTGGTTACGAGCACATCCACACGACCCAGGAGCGAATTAAGGCTGCGGATATCGCCAAAGCCGCTGAACTGGTGGTCGCCATCATTCAGGAGAACGTTAAGGGATAGGCTGGCTACAGCCCCTCCCTGCTGAACTCAACACAAAGAGCTGTTATCTGACTGGCATACTGCCAGAACAGGTAACAGCTTTTTTCGTATTATTAGGTCAGCCAGAAAATTCTGATTGGCCTATTTTTGTAGGTGTTTTAAGATGGCGGTAGCCGAAAAAGGAGACGGTGAGGTGCGCGTGTAATGCGCAAAGGTAGGGTAGATGCGAGTTACCTGAAAAGGTGAGTAGGTACGAGTGACATGAGGAGGTGGAGTAGATGTGAGTCACGTAAGAAGGAAAAGTAGCTGCTAGTCACGTGAAAAGATGGAGTAGGTGCGTTATGTTAAGAGATGAGGTAGATGCGCGTCACTTGAAAAGGTGAATTGGATGCGAATTATGTGAAATGATGAAGTGAAATCGAGTTACATGAAAAGGTAGGTTATCCTGTCGTAGCTTGTGTTATCGTGAAGGTACATACGTGTTATGAGAAAATAACTGGAAAAAGTCACGTTAATTCTGGTGAATCCGCTATAGATCAAGAAATAACAGGATTTACTCCTGTTATTTCAGGCCCAAGCCCAGCTTATTGATTGATATTCCTAAATTAACGGGAGTTTTTCCCGTTATTTAGTTCTGGATGAGTAAATGGCTTCAAATAACAGGAGAAATTCCGGTTATTTTCCTCTTAGTCATCCATGTGCTGTCTATGTCGCCCATCGATGTTATTGCTGCTACCGCTACTCTCACTATTGCTGCTGTTACTGTCACTGCTGTTACTGTCACTGCTGTTACTGTCACTACCGCCACAGCCCCTGCTACCACAGCCATTGCCGCTACAGCTACTCTTACAGCCACTGCCACTGCTCCTGTCCCCGTTGTACCCTATGTTTGTTTTTATTTTAGCCGATCTGTACCACACATCCTTCGTACGTTGACCAAACATAATCGGATGTATAGAACCTCTTTTGTCATTTGGAAATAATATGGGGTTTAATTGGAATTTTAATGAAGTGAATGTATTTATCCAGCCTTGGGCGAGCGGGCCCGTGCTTCGTCATGCAGGGAGAGGACGTAAGCCAGCGGCATATCCCTACCATATCGCTCGATCCATTCGGCCAGCACGGCCTTAATTTGCGTTGGTGATCCTGCCATCATGACGGCGGCTGAGCTTGTACGGCTGAAGAACTTGTTCATGTCCGTTACCTTCTTTCCTGATAAGTTTGCTATAATACACCGTATGCAGAACAGAGATAAAGGAGACCAGAATGTGATGGAAAATAATCAAAAACGAAATAGCAATCCGGCCCTGGATGAAGTAACCTTGTCCACTCAGCCGATTTTTGATGGGAAGATTATTACCTTGCAGGTGGACACGGTTCAACTGCCGGATGGCAATACCGCGACCCGTGAGGTCGTGAAGCACCCAGGTGCTGTCGCGGTGCTGGCACTGAACAACAACAAACTGCTGGTGGTGGAACAGTATCGGCAGCCGATGCTTCGAACTGAGGTAGAAATTCCCGCAGGCAAGCTAGACCCGGGCGAGGATCCACTGGTCGCTGCTCACCGGGAGCTGCAAGAGGAGACAGGCTTTCATAGCGGTGATTTGAAGCACCTGAAATCGTTCTACACTTCACCTGGATTTGCTGATGAGATCATACATTTGTATGTCACAGAGAATGCTCAGGTTGGAGAGATGGACCTGGATGAGGATGAGTTCCTGGAAGTATCGGAGCTGACACTGGAGGAAGCGTATCAATATATTGCGGACGGGCGTATTGCCGACGCCAAAACGATGATGGCCGTGTACGCCTGGCATCTGTATACGTTGACCGGACAATGGCACTAACACCGGAACTTAAGACCTTTTATGCTGACTTGCATGTCCATATCGGGAGGACATCGGAAGGCCAGCCTGTCAAAATCAGCGGCAGCCGCAATCTCACGTTTGCGAATATTGCCAGGGAGGCAGCTGAACGCAAGGGCATCGAGCTGATTGGAATCATCGATTGCCACTCTCCAGGCGTACAGCGTGACATCCGGAGTGCATTGGACTCGGGCGAGATGACGGAGGCTGAAGGCGGGGGGATCACCTACCGCGGAACGACTATCCTGCTAGGTTCGGAGATCGAAATTCGTGAGCCGGGGCGAAAAGAGTGCCATGTCCTGGCCTTTATGCCGGACTTAGAGACCATGACGGATTTTAGTCACTGGATGAGTCATCACATGACTAATGTGAATCTTAGCTCCCAGCGTCTGTATGCACCGGCACAAGTGCTGCAAGATGAGATTTACGAACGGGGCGGAATATTGATTCCGGCCCATATCTTCACACCGCACAAAGGAATTTATGGCTGTTCTGCCGAGCGGATGGCCGATATTTTCGATTTGGAGCGCATTGCGGCAGTTGAACTGGGGCTGAGTGCGGACTCGGAGATGGCTAGTTATGTGTCGGAGCTAGACCCGTATACCTTTCTGACCAACTCTGACGCTCATTCTCTGGGCAAAATCGGCCGGGAGTACAACGCACTGGAGCTGGCCAAGCCTTCGTTTGCAGAGCTGCGTTTGGCCCTGGAACGAAAGGACGGGCGAAGAGTGAGCGCCAATTACGGGCTTAATCCGCGGCTCGGCAAGTACCACCGGACATACTGCGGCGGCTGTGGCAGCATCATTGATGAAGCCTATGCCACCTCAGAGCGCTGTCCTTACTGCGGGAGTCTCAAACTGGTGAAGGGCGTGCTGGACCGAATTATGGATATTGCTGACCGCCAGGCACCGCAGGTGCCAGGTTATCGGCCACAGTATCATTACCAGGTGCCGCTTGAATTTATTCCGGGGCTCGGCAAGGCCAAAATGAAGCTTTTGCTGGACGCGTTCGGAACAGAGATGAATATCTTGCATACCGCCCGGGAGGATGAGATTGCCGCAGTGGCCGGGACGGATTTGGCTTCAAGCATTGTCGCTGCTCGCTCAGGTACACTTGCGTTGTCAGCAGGTGGCGGAGGAACCTACGGCAAGGTTGTCCGGGAAGACAAGTAGCTAAGGACGCTGGAACCCCCAGGTCCACCTCGGCGTAAGGACAAGTCATAGAAGTGGATGTTGTCTCATATGGTGTAACATACACCGGAAAGGAGCACATCCCGATGCGTAATTTAAGGCAGATGATGAAGGAGCAGACGCCTCTCTATATTTTTGTCGCCGTACTGTTTCTAGTGGGGGTGGTCTTCGGCGCTCTCATTGTGAGTGCGCTGACCATGGACCAACAGCAGGAACTGGGTGACTATTTGGGGAACTTCTTTGTCACCGTAGACCAGCAGGGGCTTCCGGGGGCAGCGGAATCGTTCTGGAGTATCGCAGTCTTGCATCTCAAATGGGTGGGTCTGATCTGGATTCTGGGCTTGTCCGTCATTGGACTGCCGGGCATTCTTATTCTTGATTTTCTCAAAGGGGTCCTGATTGGTTTCACGGTAGGTTGTCTGGTTAGTCAATACTCTTGGCATGGCTTGTTGTTTGCTCTGGTCTCGGTCGCTCCGCACAACCTGGTGCTGATTCCGATCCTGCTGGTTACCAGTGCAGCTGCGATTGCTTTCTCCTTGCTGATGATCCGCAGCAGAGTGCTGGGGCGAACCCGTTCACCCATTACCCGGCCGTTTGCCATGTACACCTTACTGTCCTTTGCCATGGCTCTTCTGATCTTGGGCGTAGCTTCCTTTGAGACTTGGGTCTCACCTGTGATGATGCGCTGGGTCACCCCATCGCTCGTACAAGCTCTGTCCCTGCTAACCGCTCATTAAAACCGTTTGACTTCTCAAAGCGACTCCCCCTATAATAAAAGAAGTGGTTTGAAGCCCGGTGTGGTTAATTTTCCAAGGGGGAGGGAGACAGGTGGAAGCCCGAATAGATAAAATCAAGCAACAGCTACAATCCCAAGGATACAAGCTAACACCTCAACGGGAAGCGACCTTAAGAGTGCTGCTGGAGAATGAAGAGGATCACTTAAGCGCGGAAGACGTGTTCATGCTCGTCAAGGAGAAGGCTCCCGAGATCGGTCTGGCGACCGTATATCGTACCTTGGAACTGCTCAGCGAGCTTCATGTCGTAGAGAAGATCAATTTCGGTGACGGCGTGGCAAGATATGATCTGCGCACAGATACGGCGAAGCATCATCATCACCATCTAATCTGCGTGCAATGTGGCAGTATGGATGAGATCCGTGAGGATTGGTTAGGTCCGCTGGAAGAGCGACTGGAGAGGGAGTACAATTTCTCGGTGCTTGATCACAGACTAGATTTTCATGGAATATGCCATCGCTGCAAGGACAAGAACAATACGGACGGCGAGCCGTCCTGAGCAAGATTATAGATGAAGATTTACCGCACAAAGCTCTCCTACGGCTAGATGGCCGGGGGGAGCTTTTTGAATGAATCTGCCGGTTTTCTTGAATCAGGGGGAAGATACATAACGTTCCATTCCATCGCATAAGTTGAAGGACGGGCCTATTTGAATGATCAGAGGAGGCCTGATCCTTGTCAATAACGTGGAGGGGGAATATTGATGATCGTTTCTTTGCCCAAAACGGTGCGGCGGATGTATTTTCTGCTTATGTTTGTGCTGCTAAGCTACTTGCTTTATCATGTCATGAGCTTCATCGGCGAGTGGATCAACCCGATCAAACAACAAGACATCCCGGAAGGCACCGCGGTCCGGGCTTTTCATGATGCCCACTATGGCAGTGAAGGAATGAAAGCGGGAGAGCGTCTGCGCTACTATTACTGGTATGGTGAATGAGGGTATACAGATAGAAGCAGGAAAAAGGTTGAACTATGTCGAATGAAGCTAAGGTGAGCTTGGGCATAATTTGGCCGAGTCCTTTTTGGCAGCATCATTTGAAAGTCATGCCACGGAAGGCAGGCCGTCACAAGAGTAGCTGCGTTAGACAGGAGCGTGAATGAGATGAGGTCACACTTGCAGCCCTTTATGCTTTATTTGTCCAGGGATAAAGGATTGTCAGCGAATACGCTGGAATCTTACGGGCGGGATGTGTCGCAATTTCTGGATTTTGCGGAAGGGCGGGGCGCAGCATCACCAGATGATATCAGGAAGCCGTTAGTTATGCTGTATCTCGGCTCACTGGGTGCGGCAGGCAAGGCTGCCTCGACGGTGAACCGGAATACAGTGTCGCTCCGCGCTTTTTTTCATTACTTAATGAAGGAACAATTGATGTTTCAGGACCCAACCCTGGAGATGGAATCCATCAAGCCGGACAAGAAGCCGCCGATGGTACTGACGGTTGCGGAGATTGAGAAGCTGCTGGCAGCACCCGATCAAAGCACTCCTCAGGGGATGCGCGACAAAGCGATGCTAGAGCTGCTCTATGCCACAGGGATTCGCGTGTCGGAACTAATCTCACTGGATGTCGGCGATGTGCATACCGGGATGAAATATGCCCGTTGCACAGGAACCTCTGGCAAGGAGCGAGTGGTCCCCATTGGCGTAATTGCTGCAGAGGCGGTAGCAGCGTATACTGCCGATATGCGGGACAAGCTGCTGCGACATCATCAGGAGGAGCCGGCATTATTTCTGAACAGTCTGGGGGGACGCTTGACAAGGCAGGGCTTCTGGAAGGTTATCAAGAAATATGCGCGTGAAGCCCATATTGAGCAGGACATAACGCCGCATACCCTGCGTCATTCCTTCGCAGCCCATCTGTTGGAAGGCGGTGCAGATCTGCGCTCCGTACAGCAGATGCTGGGACATGCGGATATTTCGACGACCCAGATCTATAGCGGTATTGCCCGCAAGAATATGAAGGAAGTCTATGAGCAGCATCATCCCAGAGCATTGGGGCATGAGGCTAAGGATGCTTTTTATGAGTAATATGGGTATGATGGAATCATACTGAAAAGATAGGCCTCACGGGAACAGCCGGCGGTCCTCTTTTCACGAAGAACGGATACAGTCCTTATAGTGGCGGTACAACCGTTTCTTCCTGTTGGGTACAACCATCAAATCAGTCACATAACGAAGGAGTGAGACGGTCATGTCTTCATTTAAACGGATTGGCTTTATAGTTCTAGACAGTGTAGGGATTGGTGAGGCACCGGATGCAGCAGGTTTCGGGGATGCCGGTTCCCATACACTTGGACATATTCTGGAGCGGGTGCCGGGCTTACAATTGCCTAATCTGCAAAAACTCGGTCTGGCTAATATTGCTCCTCTACCGCCGTTAGCACCAGTAGAGGCACCGACTGGATATTACGGTAAAATGCAAGAGGTATCGGTAGGCAAGGACACCATGACCGGCCATTGGGAGCTCATGGGGCTCAAGATTGAAGTTCCTTTCAATGTGTACCCGGATGGTTTTCCGGCAGAGCTGATCGAGAAATTCGAGAAGGCAACCGGTCGTAAGGTAATTGGTAACAAGCCTGCCTCCGGCACTGATATCCTGGTGGAGTACGGGGAAGAGCAGATGAAGACGGGGGCCTGGATTGTTTATACCTCGGCAGACAGCGTGTTCCAACTTGCCGCACATGAGGATATTATTCCGCTTGAGGAACTGTATGAGGCTTGCAAAATCGCCCGCGAGCTGACCATGGCTCCCGAGTTCTCGGTAGGTCGCGTCATTGCCCGCCCATATGTGGGCGAGCCGGGACATTTCGTCCGTACGCCAAACCGCCACGATTATGCGGTGAAACCACCGGAGCCGACCGTGATGAACGCACTCGCCGATATCGGCAAGGATGTCATTGCTGTGGGCAAGATCAACGATATTTTTACAGGAGAAGGGGTTACCGCTTCTTATCCGACGAAGAGCAATGAGCATGGAATTGAGGTTACTATCGATGAGCTGCGCAAGCCATTCAATGGATTGCTGTTCACTAACCTCGTGGATTTCGACTCCCTGTATGGACACCGCCGGGACCCGGAAGGTTACGGGCGAGCGCTGGAAGTGTTCGACAAAGCACTGCCAGATATTATCGCTACACTGGGTGAGGAAGACCTGCTGATTATTTCGGCAGACCACGGTAATGATCCGATTCATGCCGGAACGGACCATACCCGCGAATATGTGCCGCTGCTTATTTACAGTCCAGCGCTGACAGCTCCGGACAGTCTGGGCATCCGCCATACTTTCTCCGATGTTGCGGCTACCATTGCCGATAATTTCGGGGCTAAGGCGCCGCAGTACGGGACAAGCTTCCTGGCAGAATTACAATAGAAACCAAGGATTACAACTGCTTTACCAACTTCAAGGGGGAAATGACAATGAACGTAGTTAGCCAAAATCAGATTCAAGAAGCCGCAATTTACATTAAAGAAAAAAGCACGGTAGCACCAGAGATCGGTTTGATTCTTGGTTCGGGTCTTGGCGTACTAGCCGACCTGATTCAAGACGGAATCTCGATCCCATATAATGAAATTCCACACTTTCCGGTGTCCACAGTAGAAGGACATGAGGGAGAACTGCTGATCGGTACGATCGAAGGCCGCCGTGTGGTAATGATGAAGGGTCGCTTCCACATGTATGAAGGGTATGGACCAGAAACGACAGCTTTCCCGGTACGTGTGATGAAGGAGCTTGGTGTAACCAGCTTGCTGGTAACCAATGCTGCGGGCGGAGTGAATACAGAATTTGAGCCAGGCGATTTGATGCTGCTTACCGACCACCTGAACCTCACCGGACGCAACCCACTGATCGGCCCGAACGATCCGGCGCTAGGCGGACGCTTCCCGGATATGTCGACCGCATACAGCCCGCGTCTCATCAAGGTAGCGAAAGAAGCGGCAGCAGCACAGAATTTCGAGTTCAAGGAAGGCGTATATGCCGGACTGCTGGGTCCATGCTACGAGACACCTGCTGAAGTTAGAATGTTGCGCATACTTGGTGCTGATGCTGTAGGCATGTCCACCGTATCGGAGACAATTGTTGCCCGTCATGCAGGTATGGAAGTGCTGGGTATTTCCTGTATCACCAACATGGCGGCCGGCATTCTCGATCAGCCACTTGATCATGGAGAAGTTATGGAGACAGCTGAGCGTGTGCGCGAAAGCTTCTTGAAGCTGGTATTGGGCTTTATTCCAAACATGTAGTCACAGGCTACAGCTGTGGACTTTATTATCTATCCCGCATTCCAAGTGGAGGTTACAGGATGAGAGCAGTAGACATTATTCAGAAGAAAAGAGACGGCGGCGAGCTTAGCAGCGAAGAGATTGCATTTCTGATTCAAGGCTACAGCCGTGGCGATATCCCGGATTATCAGATTTCGGCTTGGGCAATGGCGGTTTACTTCCAAGGGATGAATGCCCGGGAGACCGGGGACTTGACGCTGGAGATGGCCAAGTCTGGCGATCAGGTAGACCTTAGCCCGATCGCAGGCGTTAAGGTAGATAAGCACTCCACTGGCGGAGTTGGCGACAAGACGACCGTCGTTCTGGCACCGCTTGTTGCGGCTGCAGGTGTACCTGTCGCCAAGATGTCGGGGCGCGGCCTCGGTCATACCGGCGGTACCATCGACAAGCTGGAGTCTATCTCCGGCTTCTCTGTGGAGATGGATCGCGAGCGCTTTTTCGCTCAGGTTGGCGAAATCGGCGCCGCTGTTATCGGTCAGTCGGGCAATATTACGCCTGCTGACAAGAAGCTGTACGCGCTCCGTGACGTTACCGCTACGGTAGAGTCCATTCCGCTTATCGCGAGCTCCGTTATGAGCAAGAAGATCGCTGCTGGAGCCGATGCCATCGTGCTCGATGTCAAGACCGGCAGCGGCGCCTTCATGAAGACGCTGGACGATTCCATTGCGCTGGCGCAGGCCATGGTTGACATCGGCACGCATCTGGGCCGCAACACGGTCGCGGTGATCAGCGACATGGACCAGCCGCTCGGCTTCGGCATCGGCAATGCGCTGGAGATTAAGGAAGGCATCGAGACCCTCAAGGGCCAAGGTCCGAAGGACCTGGAAGAAGTCAGCCTGATCCTGGGCAGCCATATGCTGGTGCTAGGTGGCAAGGCGCGCGACGAAGCTGAGGCAAGGGCTATTTTGAAGTCTCACATCGCGGACGGTTCCGCGCTGGAGAAGTTCAAGCAGATGGTAGCTGCACAAAGCGGAGATGTGACGCAGATCGAATCTCCGGACAAGCTCCCGGCAGCGAAACGCCTGATTGAAGTCAAGGCACCTGCGTCAGGGTATGTCGACGGCATTCAGGCTGAGGAAATTGGTATCGCTGCTATGCTGCTGGGCGCTGGACGTGAGACGAAGGAATCGATAATCGATCTTGCGGTCGGCATTTACCTGACCAAGAAGGTTGGCGATGCTGTAGCGGCTGGCGAGACGCTTGCAGTGCTTCATGTCAATGATGCTGCAGAAGACAAGGTGGCTGAAGCCGAGAGCAAGGTTATTGAAGCTTACCGGATCTCTTCCAGCCCGGTGGTACCACCGCCGCTTGTCTATGCCTTAGTCACCAAAGACGGTGTCACGCGGTATTAAAAGGTACTGTTGTACCTATGCCAATAGGGAAAATGAACGATAGCTTTTTTTAGGCTTAAACTATGGGTCATCCGGTCAACGGATGGCCCATTTTTAATGGAATAAGGGCGTTTCCTCTAGGTCCCCAGCATGAAAGTTGCAGGAAATAATCATTTTAAAATTGAAATGACCATCTCTCTCCCCTATACTATCTTCACAAAAGAGAACACATATGGGAGGAGTTGGAGTACGCATGGAGAAAAGGCGCGAGCTGTGGATTGACGCGGCTAAAGGCCTAAGTATTATTTTTGTGGTGATGGGACATTCGGGTGATGCCTTCGCCAATCAGTATTTGTCCTGGTTTCGGATGCCGTTGTTCTTCTTGCTGAGCGGTATGGTATTCAAGCCAGTGGACCCGGCACGCTACATCGAGTGGGCAGTGAAACGGACTAAGGGGCTGATGACGCCCTATATTGCCTACGGATTACTCATTACGATTATTCTGCTCTTGTCTACACTTAATTTAAAAGGGTTTGCCGAAAATATCGCTAGGCTACTTTATGGAGGCTTGTCGCTGACGGGTCCCTACGGTGTGTTCTGGTTCATTACCTGCTTGTTGTTCACCCAACTGATCTTCGGGTACATTACCCGTTTCCGCGGCGCGACCCAATTCATCCTGATCGTCTCGTGTTACCTGCTGGCTCATGTGATTTCTATGACTTCCCTGAAGAACTATAATCTCCCTTGGAACATCGATGTGTCCTTGCTGGCGATTACTTATTATGCCCTTGGGTACTATGGGAAGAAGGCGATTCCGGCTATTATTGGTCGCTGGTTCATAGTTCCGTTCATATTGCTGCTAAGCGCGACTGCGTTCTATTTGGATCATGCCGGGATAATCAGCTACAGCCTAAATATGAAATACAAGCAATATGATGCGCTGCTGCTGGATCTGGTCATTCCGCTAGTCATCTCGTTGACGATCTGCGCCTTGGTGTTCTGGCTGTCGAAGCTGTTACCGCTGAAATGGCTGGGAGATCTGGGACGTAATACGATTGCGATCATGTACCTGCATTTGCCGATCAATTATGCCCTGAAGTATCTACTGGGGACGGATTATGGACTGGTAGCGTTCACGCTGGTGGGTGTGGTGATTCCGCTGTTACTCGCTATGGTGATCATCCGGTTTCCAGTTCTGTCGAGACTCTATCTCGGCCATAGTGGCAAAAGCCGTCCAGCTGTAAGCTACAATGAGCGTGGAGCGGCCCAGAATGCCGTTAGCACCGAATCCATTTCATAAATCCATAAGTGAGCATCTAATCATCGATAACTAGTTGTACATGGTTTAGGTATAACTAGAGACTGTATGCAAACCTATTTGAGTCATAATCAGATAGAGAATAATGTCAAAAAAAGACTTGAGTTACCACCTGCTTTGAGCAGGTGGTAACATTTTCAATTCCCGGTGCGGACAGCTATTGTTGATGATTCAATTATATTGTGTTGAATAGGACTGACTCTAAGTCGTGGAAAATTATATTATTATTTGGGGAGGAAAACGTATTGAAACCAATTGAGTCGAACGTAACAGCTTTAGATTCAGCATTTGACCGAACATACAATAGTGAAAGCGACATACCAGAAGAATTAGACACTTCTGTGGAAACAGATTCAGAACAAAATGGGGCTAGTTTAACTTCCTTAATATCAGCTTTTGGTAAGGCGTATCATAGTAGGTATGATTCACCGAAAGTGGTAGATGATTTTATTGTAAATAAGTTGCTTTCCAAAGAGGAATTTTCAGCTATCAGTAAAAATTTGATTGACGGTATACAATTTTTTAATAAAGATATCGGAGAAAGGTTTAAAGATGAACCAGATAAAATTTTAAAATGGATTACACAAGTTCAGGTATCTTCAGTACCTCTAGCGCGCTCTGCCTATTGTGAAAAAATATTACTTAATGAAGTGAAGTCTGGCCTAAAGCAATATGTCATATTAGGCGCTGGCCTGGATACTTTCGCACTCCGGTTTCCGGAATTACAAAGCAGTTTAAAGATCTTTGAAATTGATCATCCGGATACACAAGTGTTAAAGAAAAGAAAGCTAACAGCTGCTAAATTCGACATCCCTGATAATCTTTATTTTGTAGCAATGGACTTTACTACTGAGTTTTCTCATCAGAGCTTGGTAAAGGAAGGATTTGAAAACGAGAAAACGTTCTTTAGCCTGTTGGGTGTCACATATTATTTATCAAAAGAAGAAAACGCTTCCTTGCTGCAACATTTTTTTGCAAATGTCCCATCAGGTAGTTCTATTGTGTTTGATTATGCAACTGAAAAACTTTTTGAAGAAAAGGGAATGTCGAATCGGGTGGAAAACCTGGTGAAATTTGCTGAAGCAAGCGGGGAACCGATGAAATCAGGATTTACATATGATGAAATTACAAGCATGTTGGAAAAGTCAGGATTACAAATTAAAGAGCATCTATCACCTGAAATGATGAACAAACTCCTATTTAAGAATAGGACGGATTATTTGTCTGCATTCGAGACAATACATTATATTCATGCTGTAAAAAAATAGTTTTCTAAGCCTAAAGCCTATTAAACATTACTTCCAAGTCGCTAGTTATCGCACCTATTCGGATTGAAATCCGCATTATGAGATGGATTCTGCCAGAAAATAATTCTGATTTTTCCCTGCAAAATGGAATATTAATGTCCCTTTCTGACGAAACTGGAACACAGTACCTGTGAAATGAGGGTTAACGTTCAGGAGGGGACTATTGTGAGAAAACAACGTTATGCAGCTCTGCTACTAGCATTCTGTATCAGTACCGCGGCCCTGGGTCCGGCCTCAGGTGTTTTTGCGGAGGAAAAAGGCAAGGCGAAGAGCAGCACGCCTGCCGCTGTTGACCTGGCGCCAGGGGCACGTTCCGCCATCCTGATGGATGCGGGCACCGGTACAGTGATCTATGAGAAGAACAGCCATGACAAGCTGCCGCCGGCCAGCATCACCAAGATTATGACGATGTTACTGACGGTAGAGGCGCTGGATGATGGAAGGCTTAAGCTTGATGACAAAGTGCGGACCAGTGAATATGCTGCGTCGATGGGCGGCTCGCAGATTTTTCTGGAGCCGGGTGAAGAAATGACAGTAGATGAGATGCTGAAAGGCATCGCTATGGCCTCCGGCAATGATGCTTCGGTGGCGATGGCGGAGAAGCTGGCCGGCTCGGAGAGTGCTTTTGTCGATATGATGAATAAGCGGGTGGAGGAGCTGGGGCTGAAGGATACCCATTTCGCTAACTGCAATGGTCTTCCAGCGACCAATCATTATTCCTCAGCCCATGATATCGCCGTGATGAGCCGGGAGCTGCTGAAGCATGAGCGGATTATCAAATATACCGGCTCTTATCAGGATTACCTACGCAAGGATTCGAGCAAGCCGTTCTGGCTGGTGAACACGAACAAGCTGGTCCGTTTTTACACTGGAGCAGACGGTCTGAAGACCGGCTATACCTCGGAAGCTAAGTTCTGCCTATCCGCAACAGCTGCAAGAGATGGGCTGCGCGCCGTGGCCGTTGTGCTGGGCGAGCCGAATACGAAGACCCGCAACAGCGAGGTTTCTGGCATGTTCGACTACCTGTTCTCGCAGTATAAACTGCATACGATCCACAAGACCGGTGATACCATTGCCACGCTTAACATTGAGAAGGGCGAGAAGAAGACGCTGCCGATTACAGCCAAGGATGCCTACAGCGTTCTGCTGAAGAAAGGCGTCACTCAGGAGGGCATCCGGCACGAATTGGTGCTTCCGGAGAGCATTAAAGCGCCTGTTGCCGAAGGACAGACTGTCGGTAAGCTGGTCGTATACCAGGGCACCAGCGTAATTAAGGAATATGAGCTGAAGGCTGATCAGGCAGTGGCGAAGGCAGGCTGGTGGAAGCTGTTCAAGCGGACGGCAGGGTCGCTGTTCAACGCGGATTAATTCCGTACATTTTGTAGATGCCCCCTATGCATTCTGTAGATTCATAGGGGTTTTCTTCTAGTTTTGTCGGGAGGCAGGATTCCTGATTTGCCGCGTAGAAAACCTTGTCCTGTGAAGAGTGAGCAAGTGATTCCTGTTCATGGGCAGTTTTTCAAAGCAACGAAGAGGAGAGTGGCAAGCATGAATTCTCATGTGGAAATGGAGCATCACCGGGGAGTGCTGATTGTCCGTTTGTCAGGGGAGCTGGACCATCACGCCGCCGATTATGTACGGATGGATATGGATGAAGCGATCATGCGGGGCCAGGTCGAGCATCTGGTGCTGAGTCTCAAACATTTGCAGTTCATGGATAGCTCCGGCCTTGGTGTTATTCTGGGAAGGTACAAGCTGATCCGCGCAAAAGGCGGCAAAATGGCGGTGTGCGACGCGACAGCACCCGTACAGCGTCTGCTTGAAATGTCGGGCCTGTTCAAGATTATGCCCTTATATGACGACGAGAGCGCTGCACTCTCGGATTTGGAGGTTGCGTTATGACTAATAGCCAAGCCGGTAACTTCATGCAGGTGCAGTTCGCTGCGCTCTCGGAGAATGAGTCGTTCGCACGTGTGGTTGTGGCGGCTTTTGTCTCCCGGCTTGATCCAACGATGGATGAGCTGAATGACCTGAAGACCGTCGTGTCGGAGGCCGTCACCAATTGCATTATCCACGGGTACGACAGTGACCCCAGCGGTGTTGTCAGCATCTCGGCATCCATTGATAACGAGACCGTACGCTTGACCATTGAGGACAAGGGACGGGGGATCGAGGATCTGGAGCTGGCACAGCAGCCGCTATATACCTCCAAGCCGGAGCTGGAGCGGTCGGGAATGGGCTTTACGATTATGGAGAATTTCATGGATGAGTTTGAAGTAACCAGTGAACCGGGGCGCGGTACCTCCATCACAATGAAGAAAACCATCGTCTCGAAAAAAGCTTTATACAATTAGGGGTTGGAGCCATGGATGCTGAAGCTAAAAAAGCTCCGCCGACCTACTTGGACGATGCGGAGGTCAAACGTCTTATCGCGCTTAGTCAGGCCGGGGATAACCTGGCCCGTGACACGCTCGTAAGCTGCAATATCCGCCTGGTCTGGTCGGTGGTGCAGCGGTTCATGAACCGCGGATATGAGCCTGACGATTTGTTCCAGATCGGTTGTATCGGACTCCTGAAGTCCGTTGACAAATTCGATCTCAGCTATGATGTCAAATTCTCAACCTATGCCGTACCGATGATTATCGGTGAGATTCAGCGCTTCTTACGCGACGACGGCACCCTGAAGGTTAGTCGCTCCCTTAAGGAGATGGCCAACAAGGTGCGTAAGATGAAGGATGAGATGTCCAAGACGCTGGACCGCTTGCCGACCATCGGCGAGGTGGCCGAAGCACTAGGCGTAACACCGGAAGAAATCGTGTTTGCCCAGGAGGCCAACAAGCCGCCAACCTCGATTCACGAGACCGTGTTCGAGAATGACGGTGATCCTATTACGCTGATTGATCAGATCGCCGACGACACCCAGGAGCGCTGGTTCGATAAACTGGCGCTCAGCGAGGCCATCGGAGCCTTGAGCGAGCGGGAGCGGCTGATCGTCTATCTGCGGTACTACCGAGATCAGACGCAGTCCGAAGTCGCCAGCCGGCTTGGCATCTCTCAGGTTCAGGTGTCGAGACTGGAGAAGAAGATCCTGGCGAATATCAGGGAGCAGATTGCCCAGTGAGCTATAAATGGATGAAGTAGGAGTATGACAATAAAAGGATTCATATAACAAGGTGACTTCTGCATTTTCGGGGGTCGCCTTTTTATATGAGTTATTTGTTCCTTTTTTCACATTTATATAGAATTATGTATAGATCCTTAAACTAAGGTAGACTGAATGCTGTTTTTTCATACTGAATATTTCAACTATTGCGCAAGAGAGGCCCTCTCTGACGTAAGACCAAGCACTTCATTTTCATGTGAATTCTATGCTTCTGTATCTATGGAACAATATTGGCCTATGGGCATAAGCCGCACAGCGGAGGAACAAAGAGATGTTGTAGAATCGAAGCGTCCATCTTTAAGGTTTTAAAAACGTTGATTTACGCACAAAAGCCGCATAGCGGAGGGGCGAAGGGATGCTGAAGAAGCGAAGCGTTCGCCTTTAAAGTCCGATTTCCACATTAGCAATATTCAATTACTGAAATCGGACTTTAACAGCGATCGTAAGCACCCTTCGCCCCGCAGCGATCACGCCCATGTACGATGACGCACATTTTTAAAACACCAACTCACCCCATTCCAAGGAGGTACCATATGTCTTATTCGCAAATTACGAAAAACGCCCTGGCCCGTTCGTTGAAAAAACTGATGCTGACGAGACCTCTTCATAAAATTACAATCGGTCAGATAACCGACGATTGCGGACTGACCCGGCATACCTTTTATAATCATTTTCGCGATATTTATGAGCTGCTTGGCTGGGTGTATCAGACGGAAATTATCGAGGGCCTGGACCAATACCGCAATTATGCCGGCTGGCAGCAGGGCTTCCGTAGCGTACTGCACTATACCGAGAAGAATAAGACGATCTGCCTCAATACGTTTCATTCACTAGGCCGCGAGCATCTGGAGAAGTTTCTGTATGATGTAATCTATGGCGTAGCTATTAAAGTCGTTGAAGAGCTGGCGAGGGAGCACACGACAAGCGCACAAGCTAGGGAAGAGATAGCGGACTTCTATACGCTCGCTATTTTGGAACAAGTGATCCAATGGTTGAAGGCTGGAGCCAACACCGATCCGGACGTAATTGTGCATAAAGTCAGTAGAATTATGGGTGGTTGTGTAGAAAGAAGCCTAGCTCAGTATCAGAAGAAATAGCTTACATGTGGAGTGAATGATCAATCCAATGTAAAATGAAAGACCGGTCTTTTTTCCGAAATTAAGACAATAATTCTGTATTATCCCACGATTTGATGAAAGAATCCGCATTCATATGAAAATATGGACAAATTTGATGTTTAAAATTGCGGATATATTTAATGTTTCTTTTAAATCACGAGAATAAATATTCTCTAATCTATAAAGGTAGTACAACAAACAAGACACTCGTACACGTAGTCTCTGGAACTCAGCTCAACAATAAAATGAAAAAGGAAGTTGGTTATGGAGCAGCTAAAAATATGGGCACACCGGGGAGCAAGCGCTTATGCTCCGGAAAATACAATGGAAGCCTTCAAGCTTGCTGTCAAGCAGCAGGCCGATGGACTGGATATCAGCATTCATCGTACGAAGGACGGGGAAATTGTGGTTATCCATGATGATACCATCGACAGAACCTCCAATGGTACTGGCGAAGTTGCCAATTATACCCTTGCAGAGCTGAAGGCATTCAACTTCAATGCTAGGTTTGAGCAGGAGTATACCAGAGCTGAGATTCCTACTTTTGTAGAGGTCCTGCAATTTGTTAAAGAGAATAATCTTGCGCTGAACATTGAGGAGAATTTCATCTTTTCGAATGCTGATCGTTCCGATATCCATTTGGAAGCTGCAAGATTGGTTGCGGAGCATGGCTTGATGAAGCAAGTTAGTTTCTCGTCCTTTGATCATAGCTCGATGGCCCGGCTGAAACAAGATTTTCCGGATATCAGCACCGGACTTCTGTATCTTGAGGAATTGCATCACGAAGAAGCCTACGCCAAAGCCGTAGACGCTAATGCACTCCATGGCTTTTTTATAAGTATCAGCCGTGAAAAAGTTCATGCGGCGCACGAGGCCGGCGTGAAGGTGCATGCCTGGACTGTAAACGATGTTCCCTTTATTAAATCCATGCTCGATGCAGAGGTGGATGTTGTCATTACGGATTGCCCAGATATCTGCTCAGATCTTAGAGGTCTGGATAAGGCCACCCGTGACGGGCTTGATGAAGTGAATTTTAGAGCCGGTTATGGCGAAGTGAAATCCTATTCTTTTTTAGAAAGCTTATATGACAGGATGGCTAAGAACGAAGTACAGGAGGGCCAGGAATCATGAGCAGTCTCAAAGTATTGGCACACCGGGGAGCCAGCGCGTATGCTCCGGAGAACACGATGGAGGCTTTCAAGCTGGCCATAGAGCAGGGAGCGGACGGCTTTGAAATAGATATTCATATTACGAAAGACGGGGAAATCGTGGTGATCCATGATGATACCATCGACAGAACTTCGAACGGCAAGGGGAACGTTACCGATTTTACACTGGCGGAGTTGAAGCAGTATAACTATAACGCTCGTTTTGAAGATAAGTATGCTACTGCAGAGATTCCAACATTGCGGCAGGTGCTGGAGCTGGTCAAGGAACATGATCTGTACCTGAATATCGAGGTCAAGGATATTATGCTCCAATCGCAAAAGTATGATGGCCTGAACGTGGCAGCGGCTGAATTGGTGAAAACCTATGATCTGGTAGATCAGGTGATCTTCTCCTCATTCAATCACAAATCCATGTTTGAGCTTAAGCAAGCTTGCCCGGAGATCAAAACAGCTCTACTGCATTTTTCCAAATTGCATAGAGGAGAGCAATATGCCAAGACCGTTCATGCTGATGCGCTTCATCCATTGTTTATCTGTGTGGACTCTGATGTGGTGGAGCAGGCCCATCAGGCCGGTATTCAAGTCAATGCCTGGACTGTCAATCAGGTCTCGGTCATGAAACAAATGATCGATGCAGGTGTAGACGCGATTATCACAGATTATCCTGATATCTGCGCCAATCTGGTTAAACCATCTGGGCTAGCTTAACTATTATATCGGCCCTCACAATTATCGACAGCTAGGCGGAGGTATGGGAAATGAGCAGTATTGTAATGGAACGTGTGGAGAAGAAATACGGGGACAAGTCCATCATTGAGAACCTCAACCTGAATATCGAAAGCGGCAGCTTTACGGTTCTGGTGGGTCCCTCCGGCTGCGGGAAATCCACAACCCTGCGCATGATTGCCGGTCTGGAGAATAATACCGGAGGCTCGATCATCATTGGTGGCAAGAACATGAACGGTGTGGAACCGGGCAAACGAAATCTGGCGATGGTTTTCCAGAATTATGCCCTTTATCCGACAATGACGGTAGAACAGAACATTGAGTATGGTTTGAAGAATAACAAGGTGCCTAAAGATGAGCGGATGCAGCTGATTACGGATATTGCCAATACGGTTGGCTTAACCAAGCATCTGCATAAGAGACCGGAATTTCTCTCTGGTGGGGAGAGACAGCGCCTGGCACTCGCCAGAGCGATGGTTAAAAAACCGGCGATCTTCCTGATGGACGAGCCGCTCTCCAATCTGGATGCCAAACTCAGGCAGCAGATGCGCTCCGAATTGATCGAACTGCATCAAAGACTGGGCGCAACCTTCGTATATGTTACGCATGATCAGGTTGAAGCCATGAGTATGGGCACCAAAATTGTGTTAATGAATGGCGGCAAAGTGATGCAGGAGGATACGCCTCGGGGCATTTATCATGATCCGCACAATATTTTCACCAGTAAATTTATCGGTACGCCTGCTATGAACGTTCTTGAACTGGAGCAATGTGATGATCGCAAACTGCAGGCTCTTGCACCTGCGGGAGCCAAGTATGTAGGGTTTAGACCAGAGAAGGTGAAGTTCACTTTAGCGGATGAAAAAGCAGGGGGCAACTCGCAATTTATTTCTTTCGACGGCATGCTGACTACACGCGAAATCTTGGGCTCTGAAATCATATACAAAGCAGAGCTGGGTAGTAACTCTAGTATTGCCATCAAATGCTTTGACAGTCAGGAGCGTCCTTTAGAACCTGTAACGGTGTATGTGGAAGAATCCAGTTTAGTCTTCTTTGACGGGAACGAACAGAGAATCTACGGAGCGAACAGAGTATGAAGCAAGACAATAACACGCTGCGAATCCTCCCTTATGTGATGATCGCTCCAGCCGTCCTGATTCTGGTGACATTCTACATTTATCCGATTGGCTACAATATGTATTTGAGCTTCTTTTCCTGGAATATGCGCGGGCCAATGAAATTTATTGGCTTGAAGAATTACAAAGAGCTGTTCACCAGCAGTGACTTTGCCCATACGTTAATGAACACTATTGGGTACATGGTGATGGAAGTAAGTATGGTTCTCATACTAGGTTTATTGCTGGCGCTATTTTTGCAGAAAAATACGTTCATTAACCGCTTTATTCAGACCATCAGCTTTACCCCCAATATTATTTCACTGGTATCGGTATCGTTGATCTGGATGTGGCTCATGAATACGGACAAGGGATTGTTCAACTATATCCTTTCTCTGTTTGGAGCGGATGCTGTTGGCTGGTTGACAGACAAGCGCGTGGCTCTGTTCTCTGTCGTATTGGTCTCGGTGTGGAAATCGCTCGGCTTCAATGTCCTGATCATTCTCTCAGCACTGGGGTCCATTCCTCCATATTTATACGAAGCTGCAGCTTTGGATAATGCCAGCCGGCGTTCGGTATTTTTTCAAATTACGCTGAAAATGATCTCGCCTACGTTGTTCTTCTTAATTCTGATGAACATTATTGGCTCGTTTCAGGCCTTTGAGACGATCAGTGTCATGACGAATGGTGGGCCGTCCAATTCAACCAATACCTTGATCTACAGCATTTACAAGCAAGGCTTTGAGTATTACCGGGTAGGATATGCTTCAGCTATGGCTGTCGTACTGATGCTGATCGTCGGACTCATCACGATCCTATACTTTAAAGTATTGAATAACCGTGTGCATTACAGATAAGGGGGAGAAAGAAACAGATGTGGCTGAGACTCCCTAAAGTAACTGTTAGACTGCTGCTGTCTGTGTTATTGATTATCATCTTTTTGGCTCCGTTCTATTGGATGCTTCTGACCGCATTCAAGACACTGGATGAGGTGGTTGCTATTCCTCCGAAGTTCTGGGTGGATAAGCTGCAATGGGGCAACTTCAAAGATGCGTTTACCCGAATCAATTTTCTTCATTATACGAAGAACTCTATCATTATCACTCTGGGTACGCTTGTTGGACAGATGCTGGTTGTTGTACCGGCCGCGTATGCGTTTGCCAGATATGAATTCAAAGGAAAGTCGGTACTGTTCGGTCTCGTACTTGCGACGATGATGGTTCCCGGACAGCTCATTTTCCTTCCTGTGTTCGTGATGTTTGCAAATGTGGGACTATTGAATACCTATGTGTCACTAATTGTACCTTTTATCGCGAGCGGAATGGCAATATTCATGCTCCGGCAGACTTTTATGCAGGTTCCCGATTCTATTCTGGAGGCTGCACGGCTGGATAATTCCAGTGAGTGGAAAATCATCCGCACGATTATGCTACCAATGGCGATTCCAACGCTATCTACACTGGCGCTGCTTACGTTTATCGGGACATGGAATAGCTACTTCTTCCCGTTGGTATGGACAACTACTGACACAGTACGTACTTTGCCGCTCGGGGTTAAGAAGCTTCAGGATGCAGAAGGGATGAATCCGAATATCGTAATGGCAGGTAATATGATGCTGATTCTTCCTATTCTGATCATCTTTATGTTCGCGAGAAAACACATTATCAAAGCATTCACTTACAGTGGTGTGAAGTAAATCTAACAACATGACCTGGAGGATGTTATGACTAACATGAAGAAGAAACTTGCAGTAGTTTTAACAGCAGTCGTAGGAACAACTGTCATTCTTAGTGGGTGTGGACAAGCAGATGCTAATCAAGGGGCAGAAAAGTACACCAAAAGTGATAAGGTAGTCGAGATTAATTTTTGGACGTCGGCCATGGAGCAGGTTAATAAAGATCTGGTGGAGCAGTTCAATAAGACCAAGGGTGCTGAGCTGAATATTCACGTGAATGCGGAGTATCAGGGCGATTACTCAGAGATGCAGCAAAAAGTTAACGCAGCAGCGGTAGCACAAACGCTTCCGAATGCTTTCATTGGTGAAGTATCCCAGACCAAAGGTTTTGCAGACAGCAATACAATTGTGGATCTGGAACCTTTTATGAAGGTGAACGATTTCAAGAATGACGACTTCAAGATTGGTGATCTCGGGAATCTCTATGTAGACAAGGATATGTATGCTTTTCCGCATATGAGAAGCTTGCCCGTGATGTATGTGAACAAGACTTTGGCTAAAAAAGTAGGTTTGAATGAAAATGGACCGGGTACATTTGACGAGCTAGAGTCTTACTTGCAAGCCGCTTACAAAGAGACAGGGAAAACACCGATGTACCTGTATAATAATGACCTCTGGGTTCTGGAGGCACTGCTATTCTCGTACTCTGATACGTCCATGCTCAATGCCGAGGAAACTGCTACGAATATCAACAGCAAGGGTGCTGTCGAACTGATTACTTTCCTGCGAGATGCCGTATCCAAGGGTTTGATCAAAGTATTGAATGCTACACAGATGAACGACTTTATCGGTGCTGTGTCAAGTCCGGATACACTACTGACCTTCTCCAGTATTGGTGGTTACAAGATCTTTTTGGGGATGGCGGCAAAAGGCAATTTTGACCTCGGAGTTTCTATGATCCCTGAAGGCAAAGGGGGTACCCGTGGCGTACCTGTCGGCGGTTCCAATGTCTACATGGCCAACACAGGTACGGAAATCGAGAAAGCAGCAACCTTTGAATTCATGGAGTGGTTGTCTGACACTGACCAAGCGGCATTCGCTTCTGCAAGCACAGGATATCTGCCAACCCGGCTCTCCTCACTGGACACGGATCTTATGAAAAAGACTATGGCTGAATCTCCAGGCTATAAGGTCGCAGTAGATCAGCTGAAGTTTAGTAAAATGAGACCAACAACCGGGGCTTATCATGAAGTTGAGACACTGGTTGTGTCCCGTTTAGGTGACATTCTTACAGATAATAAAGATGTTCAGCAAAGCTTGGATGCACTGGCGAAAGATGTAGATGCTATCCTGAACAGATAGACAGCTTAGAGGCGCCTCATTTCCCGAAACGTAATCGGGAGTGAGGTGCTTTTGTATGCCATAGACTCTTCATAATGAACACAAAAGCGAGTGATTGTGCAATCTCTGTACAGATGGCGGAAGCTGTCCATAGGCTTCTTTTCGGGATGGAGTTATAGTGAGGGCAGCTCATGAGTAACCTTACTACTTCAACCCGGAAGGAAGATGAACATGGGAACTTATCAACGGATTCACCCTGTAATGCCGGAAGGTATTGCTTCACGAAAAGCCTACTTGGTCGGTGGAGGGATTGGCTCGCTATCGGCGGCGGCTTTCCTGATCCGCGACGGGCATATGCCCGGCAAGAACATTCACATTTTAGAGGAATCGACAGTGTACGGCGGCTCTATGGACGGTGCAGGCAACGCCAAGGATGGCTACAGCGCGCGCGGAGGTAGAGAAATTGAAGAGCATTTTGAATGTTTTATGGAGCTGTATGGCTTTATTCCATCCCTCACAAATCCCGACCGCAGTGTGCTGGACGAATTCCGTGAATTCAACCTGGCTGAGCCTGTAGAGTCGCATTGCCGTCTGGTGGAGAAGGCTGGACAGAAAGCCGATTTCTCCACACTGGGCCTTTCAACTGCCGATTCGTTGCAGCTTGGCAAGCTGACCATGCTGACCGAGGAGCGGCTGGGAGCGACTACGATTGAAGAGTTCTTTGACCCGAGCTTTTTGGAGACGAATTTCTGGTACTTCTGGCGTTCGATGTTTGCCTTTGAGAACTGGCACAGCGTAGTTGAAGTGAAGCGATATATGGAACGTTTTATGCACCTCATTAGTGGTATGAACCAGCTCAAAGGGATTTTGCATACGGAATACAACCAATACGATTCGCTGATTCTGCCGTTGATCAAATGGCTGGAAGGGAAGGGCGTCAACTTCGATAAAGGCCATCAGGTGGTGGATTTCGACCTCGATCTTTCGAATGGGGAGAAGACGGTAACGGGAATTCATGTACTGGCAGGCGGCGCACCGAAGGTGATCAAGGTATCAGATAGCGATTTAGTGCTGGTCACTAACGGTTCTATGACTGAAAATTCAACCTTAGGCGATTTCAATCATCCGGCGATCCTGAACCGTTCCGTGTCCGAACGGGGCTGCTGGAGTCTATGGGAGAAGCTGGCCGCCAAGTCTCCGGATTTCGGCCATCCTGAAGTCTTCTGCGGCGATATCGACAAAACGAAATGGTTGTCCTTCACCATCACCCTAACCGATGATGACATCGTGTTCCCGCACCTGCTGGAATGGACTGGCGACAAACCGGGCATGGGTGGCGTAGTCACAATCAAGGATTCCAGCTGGCTCATGTCCTGGACCGCACCAACCCAACCGCACTTTATCAACCAGCCTGAGAACGTCAAAGTATTGTGGGCATATGGTCTGTTCCCGGATGCAGAGGGTGACTATATCAAGAAGAAAATGTCCGACTGTACCGGACGCGAGCTGTTCGAGGAACTTTGCTACCATATGGGCCTGAAGGATCGCATTCCAGAAATTCTCGCCCACACGACCAACGTCATTCCGTGCATGATGCCATACATCACTTCACAGTTCATGCCACGCGTCATGGGCGACCGTCCGCAGGTTATCCCGCAGGGCAGCACGAACTTAGCTTTCCTTGGCCAGTTCGCCGAAGTGCCGGACGACTGCGTCTTCACCGTCGAATACTCCGTCCGCACCGCCATGATGGCCGTATACGGGCTGTTGAAGCTTGAAAAAGAAGTGATTCCAGTACACCCAAGTAAGTACGACGTTCGTGTGCTGCTGACCGCAGTCCGCACCTGTCTCGGCAACAAGCCGTTGCCGCTGGATAAGACGCTGGGGCAGATTTTGAGTGGAACTGTGATTGGGAAGTTGTTGTAGGATCTGAAAGGCGTGTAGAAGGCGTAAGAGACAGTTCTTCTTTATAGAAGGGCTGTCTTTTTTTCGTGTCGGAATCAATAGTTGATCTGAATTATCCGATAATTATACTTAAAGGGTAATTTTTCATTTATGTGATATTTTTCCAATTCTATATTTTCAGATTAAGTACAAGGGGGAGGAGTGTTTGAAAGGAAAAGTAAAGATTATATCAATAATAGAAGTTCTCTTTGTGGTTGTTATACACGTTCTCACGATCTCTTTTTTGTATGCCGGATTAGAAAAATGGGGCGGAGGGGAAGCAGGACTATGTTTTCTAGTCTATTCGATTCTAACAATTCTCACATACATAAGCTGTAAGATGTCATTAAAAGCGGGGAAATTCGTACCTAATATTCTTTGGTTTGTTTTTAGTGTTTCCCCTAGTCTAAAGTATTTAAATTATTTAAAAGGACTTCATGGGCAAAAATCTAATGTAGCTGGTTTGATCGATCTGAACTATTTAAGTATAAAGCCACCCTATACTCTAATAGACTTACTTATCTCGTTTCCATTTTTCTATCTAACAACACAATTGTTCTTAATATTTATGCTTTGGTTGATGCAACCCGACAAAGAAGAGAAACGTTGAGGAGTGATCTTTTGAAGAAGGTCGTCTATAAAGCAATGTTCTATGTACTGTTAGTTATTTTAGTTCATGCTTTTATGATCTATGCCTTAGGGATACGTTCAGATGGCTGGAGGTCAGGCGTTTTATTGGAAATATGCATTACGTATATTGCGCCAATAGCACTATCTTATTTAGTCTGTTTCCTATGTTTGAAAAAAGCTGATTCAAAAAAATTAATGATATGGATAATATCAAGTATTTTATCTGGTTTGTTGCTTCTGATTACTATAAAAGGAACTGTAGATTGGAAATGGGGTCAATCTAAGTACGAATATGTTAACCTGGTTGAGTTTAAATTTACGGAATATTATTTTGAGATGGTTTATTTTTTTCCAATGCAATTTTTTGTGGTTCAAATCATTATAATTTCAGTTTTTTGGAAGAGATGGCGTGTTAAGAAAAAAGCAGTATTTTAATGTATAGAATGAACTTATGAATTTTCCCTACTAGCAATTTATAACCTCAAATGGCATTTTTAATGAAGAGATATAATTGGGCATGGAAGAAAGAAGATGATTTATTTAACTGATTGTTATGCCAAACAAACATGGTACTTTGAAGTAGATGAAGAGGGAACCGCATTCAGACAGGTTTTAATCGAAGAGGGGAAAGAAAGTAAGATTTCTAATCTGAAGAAGTTTGATTTTTTCTTATCAGATCAGGAGTTGTCTTTAGATGATCCAAATTTGAAAAGAATACCTAAGGAAATATTCGAAAAAGTATGGAATGACATTAATATAAATCAATTGGAGACATGGCTTGAGCTGAAAGTGCTTCTCCCTCTTGGAACCAAAGTAGAAGGATATATCGAAGTGTTTTATCCGCAAGGGGTGATGGTGAGCATCCCAAGTCATGGAGCATTGGGAGTAGCTGATTATGATGAATGTACCAAAAACTCACAAAAAGCTAATATGCATACGGACTTAATAGTTAGGGCTGAGATCATAGGATATGATGAAGTGAACTATTGGTTTATCTTGGGGAATCCAGAAGTTTTAGATTGTCGTTACTCCGCGAATTTAACAATGGAAGGTATCAAAAAGTTGATGCGGTAGAGTAGGTTTTTATTTTAAAACGCAGTGCATGAAGCTTAGAAATTACAAATAGAAAAGAATTGTACCTGCGCCCGGAGGCCGGGTGGCTTTTGTTTGCGCATCACTTGCTCAAACAGGTGCGCGTAGAACGAAAAAAGGAAACGGCAGGTTCAGGAATCTTCCTGAGCACTGCCATTTCCTTTTTTTGTATGATTTTTCAGACAGATAGGCTTCGCACAAAGGAATATACCTAATTTTGGAACATCGCATTCGCACTGGACGCGGTTGCTCCAACTTTCTGTAATAAACCTCTATATAGAACGTATGAAAATAACCAGAAAGCCAAGAGAAAAGAGAGCTTATTATAAGAGTCTTGAGTGTGATTAACGGCATTTTTGTACTTTAAATCTTCTAAAACTAGGGGCGATCGTAAAATAAGTGCAATATTGTACCTTAAATCTTCCAGAATCCCCTGGTTAGCATACTTTTTCGAAAAATAAGATACAAAAATGTCCTTATATCCCTCATTTATCTGCATTGAAGGAAAATATGGTGCAAAAATGCTCTTAGTTAGGGAGGCGGACCCTATTCTTCATTGTTAAGGCAACTGGTAAAGGGAATGTACCGCTTCTAGCGGATGAAATCTGTCGACAGCCTGCGCCCCGGTACGAGTGGAAGCTTTCCTATGGAAGGCATCCAGGCAAGCACATCGCGCTTACAGTTCCAAACCCCGTTCCTTTTCATAAGCACCATCCCCACCCGAGTTACTTCTTATTCTCCTCATTCCGTGCAACGATCATATCCACGAACAGATCGATCTGCGCGGTGATGGCGATGGGATCATAACGGTAGTAGGTATCGAAATCATTGTAGAACAAGTGATTGTTCTTGGCAGCCGGAAGTCCTTTCCACACTGGGGAATCTTTCAGCTCTTTAAGCTTGTCGCCTTTTTTCTCAGGATCATAGGTAGTCAGGAACATATAATCTGCGGCGTATTGCGGCAGCAGTTCCATAGAGAGCTGAAGTGTTTGGTTATCGTTTTTGTTTTTCTCCGGCATCTTCAGCTTGAGCGCATTGTAGAGAACTTGTCCACCACGGCCGGCGTTGTCTCCGAAGATCCACAGTTCACCTTTGTCAGTCAACTCGTAGATTCCGAAGGTGTCCTCTTCTTTGACAATGCCTTTCAGTTTCTCGCGGCCTTCGGCTGCTTTTTTGTCAAAGTCAGTTAAGAAGGCCTCTGCTTTGTCAGGAGCGCCAACGATGTCGCCGAACAGCTTGACAGTCTCATAGATGTTAGTGGCAGTTCCGTAAGGTACATAGATTGTAGGAGCGATTTTGGATAACGCGTCGTAGTTACCATCGTACATGACAACGATCAGGTCAGGAGCAAGCTCCAGGGTTTTCTCGGCGCTGATAGGATAACCGACGTCCGTGGTATTTTTGAGCAGATCGGTCAGGAATGGATTCTCAAAAGCACTTGGCTCAACGCCAACGACATTGGCTCCCACCGAGAGCAGTTCACCGCCGTAAAAATCAGTTACGATGCGCTGGGGTTTCGTAGGAATTTTCACGGTCCCTTTGGGAGTCTCGTAATCACGGAATTCAGCAGCCGGTGTATCGGTAGCGGCCGGTTGTTCTGATGCCGCCGGTGCTGAAGCTTCCGCAGTAGCTGCCGGGGAAGGGCTTGAAGCATTGTTGCTGGTTCCTCCGCAAGCCGTCAAAATGATCGTGAATAGCATCATCAGCGCGGCGACTGACAGTAGGGACTTTTTCTTTAACATGATGGACCTCCCAGTATAAATAGTGGATACCAATCAGATAATGATAATCATTATCATTTTGGACATTAATATAGAATCTACCAAATTACTTGTGAACCTGTCAACGAAATTGACTTGATTTCAGAAAAAGGGATGGAGAAATGTACGCTCATGCAGAAAAGAAAAATAATAAGATCACAATTATCCATTGCCAAAAGGAAGAGATTTCATTTACAATACAAAGATGATAATGAGAATCAATTTCATACGAAAACGGGTGACATGCATGAGTTTACAGGCAACAGGTAGAATAGAGGCCAGTAGCGAGGCGGAAAAGCAAAAAATCCGTTCACGTCCATGGGCAGCAACGCTGATATTGATTGGCGGATTGATTGCGCTGGCGCTGGGGATCGCGATATCGGTCTCATTTGGTGCGGCAGACATCAAGCTTTCCGTGGTATGGCAAGCTATCTTCCATTTTAATCCGAACCTGACGGATCATCAGATTATTCAGGATTTACGTCTGCCACGGGTGCTTGGTGGTGCCATGGTTGGTGCGAGCTTTGCAGTGGCAGGAGCTGTTATGCAGGGGATGACCCGAAATCCACTCGCGGATTCAGGGCTGATGGGGATAAATGCTGGAGCGGGCTTTGCGCTTGCGTTATGTTTCGCCTTTTTCCCGGGTCTTTCGTTTATGTATTTGATTATGTATGCCTTTATTGGAGCCGGCTTGGGGGCAGGTGTCGTATATGGTGTGGGATCACTGGGCCAAGGTGGGTTAACGCCTTCACGTCTGGTTCTTTCTGGTGCCGCATTCAGCTTGCTACTGCAGGCACTCAGTGAAGGAATAGCTTTATATTTTCGGATTGGACAAGACCTGGCCTTCTGGTATGCAGGTGGTGTAGCTGGAACGAAGTGGTTGCAGCTGAAGATCATGTTCCCTTGGGTTGGCGCTGCCATTCTGGGGGCAATTATTTTGTCCCGCTCTATTACGATGCTGAGTTTGGGTGAGGATATCGCCAAAGGTCTTGGACAGCGAACGGGTCTTGTTAAATTGGCTGGTGTCATCATCGTGCTGATCTTAGCTGGTTCCTCGGTTGCTGTGGTTGGTACAGTGGGTTTCATCGGACTGATTATTCCGCATTTAACCAGGTACTTGGTTGGTGTGGACTATCGCTGGATTATTCCATGCTCGGCGATTCTGGGCAGTCTGCTAACGGTTTTTGCCGATCTTACCGCACGAATGATCAACCCGCCGCATGAGACGCCGCTTGGCGCGATCATTGCTCTGATTGGTGTGCCTTTCTTCCTCTATCTGGCGCGTAAAGAAAGGAGGGAGCTGTAATAATGGAGAAGTCCGTATTCTCATCTTTTGAGCAAATCAGACATCGGCGTGGACTTTTTGTCATGACTATTTTGTCTATTCTCATTGTGGTTGTCTTTATAATCAGTGTTAACACTGGATACATACGCTTGAGTCCTCTGGACTTGCTCCGGACGATGTTCGGCCAAGGCACAGACAAGCAAAGCTTGATTCTGTTTGATTTTCGGCTGCCACGTATTGTCATCTCCCTGTTGATTGGGGCTGCACTGGCCGTATGTGGTGCAGTTATGCAGGGGATTTCACGTAATGCGCTGGCGGACTCTGGTATTCTCGGTATCAACGCCGGAGCGGGACTCATGGTTATGCTGTTGATTTCCTTTTATCCGACTACCGCAGCGGCTCCGGTCTTTCTGCTACCCGTTGTGGCCTTTGTCGGCGCAAGCTTAACCGCAGCCTTGATTTATATACTTGCCTACAAACGTCATCAGGGCTTGTCGCCTACGCGTTTGTTGCTGACCGGGGTTGCGGTTGCGGCTGGAATGAGTGCTGCGATGATCGTACTTACGCTTCGTCTGAGCCCGGACAAATATCAGTTTGTCGCAACCTGGCTCGCCGGTAGTATCTGGGGAACAAGCTGGAAGTTTGTGCTTTCTCTACTACCATGGGTTGTTATCTTGCTTCCTTACATATTCTACAAGTCGCGGGTTATGAACGTGCTTAATCTGGGGGAACAGACAGCGATCGGTCTTGGCGCACCTGTCAATAGGGAACAGTTCCGCCTTTTGGCTGCTGCGGTCGGCCTTGCTGGCGCAAGTGTGGCTGTGAGTGGCGGGATTGGTTTTGTCGGTCTAGTGGCTCCCCATCTGGCAAGACGGCTGGTTGGTCCGAAGCACCAGTATATGCTGCCAACTTCGGCCTTGCTGGGGGCACTGCTCGTCATTACAGCCGATACGATTGGTCGCTGGATTCTGCAGCCATCGGAAATTCCAACCGGTATTGTAGTTGCCGTTATTGGCGCTCCTTACTTCCTGTATTTGCTGGGACGCAAGAAATCCTAGCGGGGCAAAGGCCTCACTATTGCTGTAATCATTCTGTCCGGAGGAAGCAGACCGGGGGCTTGCAGCTCCCTCTTCTTCGGACCATCGGTAAGGAGTGTAACTGGAAATGCTGCGTCGTTTTTTTGCTTACTATCGGCCTTATAAGGGGCTGTTTATCCTAGATTTCACTTGTGCTATCGCCGCTGCTTTGCTGGAACTTGTATTCCCGCTCGCGGTCAACCGGGTGGTGGATGATCTCCTGCCTAGCGGCAACTGGAGGGTAATTCTATATTCCTGCTTGGGCTTGTTGGGCATCTATGTGGTTAGCTCGTTCATGCATTTTGTAGTCACCTACTGGGGACATAAGCTGGGTATTAATATCGAATCGGATATGCGGAAAAAGCTATTCGATCGGGTACAGAAGCTGTCCTTTAACTTTTTTGACAATACGAAGACTGGGCATCTAGTCTCCCGGATGACCAATGATCTTATGGATATCGGGGAAATTGCCCACCACGGGCCTGAGGATTTCTTCATTGCGATCATGACGCTGATCGGCGTGTTCGCGATTATGTTGAATATTAACTGGCAGCTTGCGGTGCTGACCTTTGTGATTGTGCCGCTGATGATCTACCTGTCCATGTACTTCAGCCGTAAAATGTCGGCAGCCTTTAAGACGATGTTCGCCGATATTGCTGATTACAACGCAAGAGTTGAGAATAATGTGAGCGGGATTCGTGTAGTGCAGGCTTTTGCTAATGAAAAGCATGAAATCTCCCGTTTTGCCGAAAACAATGAACGTTTCCGCCTTACGAAGCTGCTGACATACCGGATTATGGCCTGGAACTCTTCGTTCAGCTTTATCCTTATGAAGTTTGTTTCACTGTTTGTACTCCTGTGTGGCACCTGGTTTGTCATTCAGAACAAGATGACGTACGGCGAATTTATCGCCTTTGTGATGTTGTCTAATGTATTCTTTGGTCCACTACAACAGATCAACTCTGTGATTGAGACTTATCCTAAGGGCATCGCCGGATTCAAGCGCTATTTGGAGCTATTGGAGACGGAGCCGGACATCGATGATGCCAAGGATGCCAAGACTGTCCAGAAGCTTACCGGAAATATTGAGTTCAGGGGAGTTACTTTTGGATATGACAATAAGGATAAAATCCTCCAGAACGTCGATCTGTCGATCAATGCAGGGGACACGGTAGCGCTTGTAGGTCCATCAGGGGCCGGCAAGACAACGCTGTGCAGCTTGCTGCCTCGTTTCTATGATGTGAATGAAGGCAGTATTGCCATTGATGGTATGGATATCCGCTCGATGAAGCTGGAATCGCTCCGCTCCCATATCGGAATCGTACAGCAAGATGTCTTTCTGTTCGACGGAACCATCCGTGAGAATATTGCTTACGGCAAGCTAGGTTCATCAGATGATGAGATATGGGAAGCAGCCCGGCGGGCTCAATTGGTGGAACTGATCCAATCACAGCCTGCCGGTCTGGACACGATGATCGGTGAGCGCGGCGTGAAGCTTTCCGGAGGACAGAAGCAGCGTCTCTCCATCGCCCGGATGTTCCTGAAGAACCCGAGTATTTTGATTCTGGACGAAGCCACGTCTGCGCTGGATACGGAGACAGAACAGGCGATTCAAGAGGCTCTTGCTGAATTGTCGCAGGGCCGGACGACTCTCGTGATTGCCCATCGCCTGGCAACGATCAAACATGCAGACCGCATACTTGTTGTAGCGGAAGGCGGTATTGCCGAGCAGGGCAAGCATGAGGAATTGTTGAGAAATCCGGGGATTTACAGCCGTCTACACGAGGCGCAGTTCGGGGCGTAAAGTCATGGCGGTGCTGGAAGTCCAAACATTCATCGTATTAACGATGTAACCCTAAGTGAATATCTTAAGTTTGTCTTATATAAATACATTTGCGGAGGTTAGCATGAGCGACCAACTGGAATTATATGATGTGACGATTATTGGCGGTGGACCCGCTGGGATGTATACAGCGTTTTACAGCGGTATGAGAGATCTGAAGACCAAGTTGATCGAAGCCAAGGAAGAACTCGGCGGAAGAATGTTGATTTATCCTGAGAAAATGATCTGGGATGTCGGAGGTGTCACCCCGACCCTGTGTCATCAGTTGGTTAAACAGCTGAAGGAGCAGGCCATGACCTTTGAACCGACCATTGTTCTGGGACAACAGATTACGGGTCAGGAGCTGCAAGAGGACGGAACTTATATCCTGACTTCAGCCAGCGGTGAGAAGCATTGGACACGGACAGTCATCCTGGCAATCGGGTATGGAATCCTGCAAATGGCGAAGCTGGAGATCGAAGGTGCGAACCGTTATGAGGTGACGAATCTTCATTACACGGTTCAAGAGCTGGAGCCATTTCGCGGCAAGCATGTGCTGATTTCTGGTGGCGGGGATTCTGCTGTAGATTGGGCCAACGAACTGGAGCCGATTGCAGCGAGTGTGACAGTGGTGCACCGCCGCGAACGGTTCGGGGGCCATGAGAAAAATATTGCACGTATGAAATCTTCTTCTGTAGAGGTTCGTGTTCCTTATGCTTTGACACAGCTGCACAGCAGTAATGGCGAGACGATTGATCAAGTGACGATCAGCCATGTGGAGACCGGCGAGACCGAGGTGTTTGCGGTGGATGCTGTTATTGTCAATCATGGTCTAAAACATGACTTCGGCCCGCTGCGTGAATGGGGTCTGGATATGGGCGAGTGGTGTGCTAACGTCTCCGACAAGCTGGAGACGAACCTTCCTGGTGTCTTTGCTGCAGGGGATTTCGTGGACTATGCCAGCAAGGTTCGCCTGATCGCTGGTACCTTCACCGATGCTGTGCTGGCGCTGAACAGTGCCAAGCTGTACATCGATCCGACTGCGGATAAGGTGGCTTATGTCTCCTCCCATAACGACCGGTTCAAGGAAAAGAACAAAGCACTTGGGGTCGTAGACGATCATTAGAAGCGTTTAGATTATCTAAATCGTATAGATCGGCGTATAAGTATAGTATTTTCAAATAAAAGCGTACAGGGAAGTATCCAAGCGGATGATTTCCTTGTATGCTTATTTTTTAACATATAAATTAGATGGAGCTATTGGTTGTCATCGATCTGACTTAAACGTTTTTTGACCGATTCTTGGAGGGGTGTAGGATGGAACCGAATATTAGTAATTTAATTGCTGTAACAAAAGAACTTGAAAAATATTGTATTCCTTATGCTTTGGGTGGCAGCGGTTTATTACATAGCTTGGGATTAACAAATTCGGTTCTTGACTGGGATATTATGACTGAAGCCCCTATAGAGAAGGTATTGAAGGCTTTGTAAAACCTTTATGTACAAGAAATAACAAGTGGAGATTATCCGTTTGGAAGCGAATATAAACTTTTAGTTCATTCAGAGAATCCCCAAGTTGAGATATTAGGGAATTTCTCAATTTATACCGAAAAAGGTCTCTGCAAGATGCCGACTATTCCTGTTCGCCTCTGGAAGGGTATTCAAGTTAGCAGTCCTGAAGTATGGTATGTTGCTTATGCGCTGATGCACCGAAAAGAGAAGGCGGACGCCTTACTTTCATTTTTGCGGAAGAAGGGAGCGGATAAACAGATTCTTCAGATATTAAAAAATGATCGGCTGCCTGATGAGATTATTGAGGAAATGTTATCACTTGAATAAGCTAATCCGCTACACGAACGGATGATGATAGTTGGAAATTAGCTGCTACATAATCTTCATGCTGAATTTAATTAAAGTACTAACCTCTATATAGCGCTAGCCTTTACTGCTGGCGTTTGGTAAGACAGGCTCAGTTCACGATAGAAGGTGAAGCGGAGCTGACTGTTTCTTATCAAATTTCAAAAGCCAAGCAGCGACCCGGTAGTAACCAGAAATCGTTGCTTGGCTTTCGTTCTACTATTTGCCTTTTGTAAGCCAGTCCGCCAGTTCCTCCGTCTGGGAGAGAACGGCCATAGGATCGTAGTACCAGGACCGTTCCTCTTTCCAGACGTAGAGACGATCATTCTTCACGGCAGGCAAGCTACCCCAGAGGGGATCACTTTTGAAACTCTCGACTGTGCGAGTATTGGAGGTTAGGATGATGTAATCCCCAGCGTATTTGCTGATGACCTCTTCGGATAATTCAGCCCACTGCTTATCCATAATTTCGTCAGCGACTTCTGCCGGAGGTTTGCGGCCCAGCGCCTGATAGATGGGTTGGCCGCCTCGCCCAAAATTGTCGCCATAGACATATGTGGTTTTATCGGCATTTTCCATAATGCTGAAGGTAGCCTCTGCAGGAATGGCCTTGTCCACCTTGGCTTTGGCGGCGGCAATCCGCTCGTCGTATTCTGCAAGCCAGTCTGCCGCTTCCTTTTCTTTGCCCAGCAGCTGGCCAAAATAGGTAAGTTCTTCGTGAGCGTTCTTTAGTTCCCCGTAAGGTACGACTATTGTAGGTGCTATTTTACTTAACGTTGGATAGCTGTCGTTATTGCCCGTTATGATTAGATCCGGGTCTAGCGCGAAGATCTTCTCTGCGTTCATTTTCCCGTAGGTACCTGTGTCCGTAACATCTTTTAGTGCTTCTTGAAAATACATATTCTGCAGAGTCAGGCCGGGAGCGCCGACAGGGATGGTGCCTAAGGGAATCAGGCTGCCAATATATTCCTCTGCGACAATCCGCTTAGGCAGGACAGGGATTTCAATGTCACCATTCATAGTTTTTACGGTTTTGGTGGCCGGGGCTTCCGGCGTGCTGCTCTCGGCGGTAGTTGGTGCCTCTGAAGTGCCTGGCGTATTGGCAGTATTGCCACCAGTGCCTTCGGCTGTCGGAACGGTATTGCCGCAAGCCGATAAAATAAGAGTTAGTGCTAACAGCAGAGACATAGGAACCCATATCCCTCGGCTTCTGCGGCTCTTGTGTAGGTCGAGCAAGATGTATATCCTCCTTATGAATAACGATTATCATTCTCAATATAACTGTACAGACTTCACCGGCTAATTGCCATGACCTGAAATGATCTCCGCCTATGTATATTTATGATGTTAATGCCCGGAGCAGGACATGAAGCTGTGCCTGTGAGGAGAGGGGATCGAATCCGTAGAACATATCCGGCTGGTCCAGAATATGGACCCGGCTTTTGCGGACAGCTTCGAGTTGCCGCCACTGCTCGGAATGAAAGAGACGGTCAATCCGCTGGAGTCCTTGGGGATCATCTGGCAGGCCGGTAATAATGATATGGTCAGCAGGATAGTCTGGAATGTCTTCAATAGCTGCCTTGATAAATCCTCTGTTAGAGATATCTTGATCTATAATTGCTTGTGGTAACTTAAAGCCCAAATCGTTGTATAGTACCTGACAGCCTCGTCCGTAACTACTGCTGAAGCAGTAAGCGCAGCCGTGGCCGATCTCCCAGACAATCGCCGTGCCTCTTGCTTCCATATTCCCGTCAAGCTGCAAGTTGGCCTCGTGGCAAAGCTCATCATAGCGTTGGAGCCATTCTTCAGCTAGTAACCTTCGTCCAGCAACCTCGGCGATGAGGGTGAATTGCTCGCGCCAGCTCATATGCATAAAGGGCAGCTCAATGACCGGAGCAAGGTTAAGTAGCTGTTTGTTCTCCCCGTATAATGCGTAGCTGATAATTACATCTGGGCGGGCGGAGGCTACAGAATTGTAGACCGCAGAAGCACACCGTGCTTCCAAGGGCAGCTTCCGGGCTGTAGGTACAGTGTCCAGACTTTCCAACCAAGCGGAGTAGGGTCCCAATTGCGGTGTGATCTCCAGTGCCCTCAGACTAGCGGTATGGTTATAATTCAGTGTGACTATTCGCTTACTTTTGCTGTGGTAGGCAGTGGGAGAGAGCCCCACGATTTGTTTGAACTTTCGACTGAGATATGTACCCTCGCCATAACCGACCTCAAGTGCCAGATGACTCAGATTTGGTGTTCCGGTCAGGAGCTGCTCCTGAACTCTACGTATCCGAAGAAGCGAAAGATAAGCGCTAAAAGTCTGCCCAGTTGTCTTACGGAAGGAGCGGGAGAAGTGCTCCGGGCTGACCCCTGCCAATCCGGCCATTTGTGACCTCGTCAAATCTTCTGAATAATGGTCATCTATGTATTGCAGGACAAGGGGGAGCCAACGGCTGGGATTCTCCACAACATTGGTCACTACGGGAGTGCTGTTTACCTTCATGATTATATCGGTGAACAGGGCTTGTACTGCAAAAGGCTTGTCCACTCGGGGCTTGGTCCAAGCGCTATGCAGCTCTCCGCCCAGTCCCGTTATTTGAGAAGGGCATTTCCGTAGTTGAGGGATAAGATCATTGTTCAGTGGGGATTTCATTATCCCGTCCGGCATGACGCCTGTGTACTCAATCCATACCCCGTGCAGGCCGGACTGGGGAGGGAATTTGAAGCTCGTAGATCCAGGGAAGGTGAGGACACAGCCGGGGGCAAGGTGCAGACGTTCATTATTGATCTCAATATAGCCGTCCCCTCCCTGCACCATAATCAGAATGGAACAGAAGGAATGTGTTATTGTATTTTCGTCAGCACTAAGATGACTAAGGACAGTCACCCGGATGGGCATATAAAAGCAATGGCCGTGCTGATTGGGACTGTTAGAATAGCGGGTAGTCATGATGAAAGCTCACTTTCTTCTGTTGATAATAGTTCTCAATTATATTATAACGAAAGAAAACAGAGAATAATACCCCTCCACCTTGACGCGGAGTGTCCGGTTAAGTAGAGTGTAGAATAATCTATTCCCTCGAGCGGGGAAACAGTACATATGAAGGGAGAAGGAACGCTGAAGTGACGACTTGGAATCTGCAAGGAACCCAGTGCCATCTGCTGATCTGTAACGGAAGCAGCTGCAAGAAGCATAGAGGGAAAGAGGTAGCGGAAGCTATTGAGAAAGAGATTGATAAGCAGGCTGCGGGCAGCCTTATACATACAACGGTAACTGGTTGCAACGGAAGATGCTCGGATGCCTGTGTGGTCATCGCCTATCCTGAAGGTGTGTGGTACAGGGGGATCACCCCGAAATTAGGCAAAGTGTTGGTCCGCAAAACACTGAAGGGAAAACGGCTTATAGAAAACATGGTCTACAAGTTCGACAAGGAGTTTAGGGCCAGCTCCGAACGGGGGATGCGCGGTAAAAAGAAGAAGTAGCCTATAGGACAACAATTATGAATAAGCTACCGCCGAAATTTGGGTAAAGAACAAAAAGTGAGAAGGAGAGAAGGCTCACCTGAAAGTTTTACGGAGGAAAACTCGCATCGGAAGCCTAAGCTATAGCCAGTTTTCAACGTCTACTATGATGTGAAATTAAAATTCGAACAAAAGACTAGGCGTGATTCTGGTGAAGTTAGAACTTTAGGACACAAGTCTCCCCTCACCGTTAGTGATTTTTTAACAGTTGAAAAGGGAGGACTCTCCTAATTAACAGCATTTTTGCACCTTATATTTCTTGAATATAGGTAAAAAGGGGAATTAAGAGCAATATTGTATCTTATTTTCGAAAAAACATCTAAAATTGCCTATTGTAGGATATTTAAGGTACAATATTGCCTCTAATCCCCACTAACTCTTCGTTACAGAATATTTAAGATACAAAAATGCCCTTAATTACACGTCGAGCCTCATTATCGTAACCTCTCTTTTTTCTAGTTTTGTTTGTTGTTTTAATTTGTTCTACAGAGAGTCCAAACATCACCATAATTACGCTTGAACTTTAAGCTCTATTTGATGTATGAATCTTAAGTTCGGTTCTTAAGTTTGGTTCTTAAGTTCGTCTGATATAGCTGGCAGGATATATAGGAGTCAATATTGAATGCTTATATAAGTGCGCCCTTCCTAAATTAAGGAATTTACACACCGGGATGCACAATCAATCTCTAAAACTACAGAATGGCGGTGCTAGTGATGACGACAGAGACAAAGCTGGACTGGGTAGAGGAAGCATGGAGTAAAGCGCTGGAGAAGACCCAGCATAACAGCCTGCGGATTGGTGCGGAATTTCCGCATGCCAGCCAGGGCGGAAAATACATATTGGAAGAGCCTGGTTGGTGGACGGCTGGATTTTGGCCGGGTCAACTATGGCTGCTGTATAATGTTAGCAGGGATGAATCGCTACGGGCTATTGCCGAACAGTGCGAGCAGCGGCTGGATGAGGTCCTGAACGAATATGTGCGACTGGACCATGATCTTGGCTTCATGTGGACGCTGACAAGCGTAGCTTCCTACAAACTGCTGGCCAACGAAACCTCTAAGGTTCGGGCGTTTAAAGCGGCGAATTTCCTCGCTGCCCGTTTCAATCTGAAGGGCGGCTTCATCCGAGCCTGGAATCCTTGGTTAAACGGAGAAGACAATAGCGGGATTGCGATTATCGACTGTGCCATGAATATGCCGCTGCTCTTCTGGGCATCGGAGACCAGTGATGATCCACGCTATCGTCATATTGCTGAGGCGCATATGGACACGGTTGTGAAGCATTTTGTCCGTCCCGATGGTTCGGTGTATCATATCGTTCGCTTTGACTCGGAGACTGGCGAGTTCGTTGAAGGCATCGGCGGACAAGGCTATGATGCCGGTTCGGCCTGGTCGCGAGGGACAGCCTGGGCGATCTACGGTCTGACCTTGGCGTATCATCATACGGGTAAGATTGAGTATTTGCACACCGCACAAAAGGTGGCGCATTTCTTCTTGGCCCGCCTCCCGGAGGATTATGTTCCGCACTGGGATTTCCGCGCGCCAGAGGAGGCGCGAAGCTTCCGGGATTCCTCGGCTGGTGCTTGTGCCGCTAGCGGCCTGCTGCTTCTGGCTGAGAAGATTGGTGGCACAGAGGCTGCTGTGTACCGTGAGCCGGCGATCAAGATTTTGGAATCGCTTTACCGCAATTACGGGACATGGGGCAATGATGAAGAAGAAGGTCTTATCCTGCATGGAACCAGTCATTATCCGGCTGGTCAAAATATCGATGTGCCGCTGATTTATGGTGATTTCTTCTATGTTGAAGGACTCGCGAGGCTGAAAAATAAAGGACCGTTCTACTGGGAATAGGTGTTGTCACTCGTGACCAACCTAATTTTAGCAAGAAGATTTGGCACCGGAAATAGAGCCTTTTGCTAAATTTCGAGAAGGACTTATAATTACCCTTTACCCAAAACAGGTAGCTCCTGTGTTATTCCGCCGTGTACCTGAATGAAGGGACGCGGCGGTTTATTTTTATAGGGAAGAGAATTATGATGGAAAGAAAAGTATATTCGGAGGGGAATAAGATGTTTGAACATTTTTCAACTGGTGATAGTGTTCTGCTTGGGGAAGCGTTTGTAAAAGATGAGGTGAAATTCAACCTGATTCATATGATCACAGGATTTGAAAGAAATCTGAAATTGAAGACACCAGAGAATACTTTAGTGCTCGCCCACTCCCGCGGCTTTCATCCCTGGCTGTGGATTTCGTCTGAGGTCAGTCACAGTGAGAAGGAAACATTGATACAGGGATTAGCGGAGCATTTGAAGGAAGAGGGACTTCCAGGTATCATTGCGGAGCCGGACATAGCGAGACGGTTTGCGGAGGTCTTTTGCCAAGGGAAGGAGACGTCTTTTCACAATCATTTGCTGCTGGAAGTCTATCATTGCCCTGCTGTACATAAACCCATTAATGTCGATGGACATGTAGTACAGGCAACGATCGAAGATGCTCCGCTGATCGCCAAGTTTCTGGCTGGCTTCTCGGAGGATGCTTTTGGTAAACCGGTGGATCCTAAAGATATGCTGCCCACGGCCGAGGGAGATGCTGCCTCCGGTCAGATGTACCTGTGGGTGGTGGACGGTATTCCGGTATCTATGGCTAAAATCGCTCACCGCTCGCCTCGGCATGCCCGGATCAATGATGTCTATACCCCACGCGATCAACGCAAAAAGGGATATGCCAGTGCCATTGTTGCCGCAATATGCGAGCGAGTGCTGGAAGAGAAGCTGATTCCGATGCTGTATGCTGACCGTCACAATCCTGATGCCAACAAAGTGTACCAGAGCATTGGTTTTGTACATGCAGGCAGGATAGACGATCTCAAGTTCGGCTGATAAGGAAGACTGTGCTTAAAGCGTATTCTCAAACGGCGTATTCAGTATCCTGGCAGAACTCGTCCAGATCGAAATAAAGACTGTCCGGAGAAGCACGATTTGGAGTTTATTCTATGGATCTGCAACTTTCCGAAACGTAGCCGGGGCAAGATCATCAGTATTCTGAACAAGACCAATGAAGAGAAAAAGTGGTCGTTCTCGATAGTCGGAGGGAAGTAAGCGGCTTTCCGGAGGGCATTTCTGCCGAAATTTGACTTGTTGCCCTTACGTTGACTATGCTATTTGATAAGTGTCATTCATTCAAATGGAATTCAGTCAGAATGTTCATCGTAAGGGGGAAGGTGTTATGGAGAGGCTGCAGGTGTGGCCGGAGAGGTTCAAAAGGTTTTTTTTGAATAATAAATTTGTTGTGTTTTTGCTGGTGCTGCTGTTGATCGGGGTCAATATTCTGATCTTTGCGAAGGTACCGTTTATTTTCAAGCCGCTTAAGGTCTTGTTCCATACGGTGGCACTGCCGCTGCTACTGTCGGGTGTTGCTTATTATCTGCTTAATCCGCTGGTTGACCTATTGGAAAAGCGAAGTAATATCAAACGCACCTACGGGATTGTCATTTTATATCTGTTGATCGTGGGGATCATTACGCTCATCCTGTTAACGGTCATCCCGATCCTCCGCAGCCAGCTGCTAGGATTAATTGATAATTTCCCAAGGTACAGTCAACAAATTCAGGATGAATTCATGAACCTGACCGGCAGTGAGTTTTTCGGGCAGATTCAGCAAAGTATTGGAACCGATTTTACTGATATTACGAGAAAAGTCACGAGCTGGGCAACTTCTTTTCTGAACAATGCTTTAACCGGTGTAGGCAGTTTTGTGGGAGCGCTCACGGAGGTTGTGCTATCGGTTGTAACCACACCGTTTATTTTGTTCTATCTGCTGCGTGACGGCAAGAAGCTTCCAGATTATATCCTGAAGTTCATACCGTCCCGACTGCGTCCGCAGACTAAAGAAGTGATGTCCGAGATGAACGGCAAGGTGGCCTCTTACATACGCGGGCAGATTATTGTTAGCTGTTGCATAGGGGTGCTGCTGTACATTGGTTATCTTATCATTGGTTTGGATTACTCACTCGTGCTTGCTATTGTGGCTGCGTGTACAGCGGTGGTTCCTTATCTTGGACCAGCCATCGCCATTACGCCGGCCTTGATTGTAGCTGTGGTGACTTCACCGTTCATGCTGCTGAAAATGGTTTTCGTCTGGACAGCGGTCCAGCTGATTGAAGGTAAATTCATCTCGCCGCAAATTATGGGCAAGTCGCTCAAAATTCACCCGATCACGATTATATTTGTGATCTTGTTCGCAGGGAAAATGTTCGGGATCGTTGGTATTATTCTTGCGGTTCCCGGTTATGCAGTGCTTAAGGTGGTATTCACCCATTTGTTCGAATGGTTCCAGATAGAGTCGGGCTTATATAGAAACTTAGAAGAGAAAACAGAAGAGTAGACGAAAGAGGGATGAGTGCAATGGAGGGGCCAGTAGCAGTAACCAACTATGGCAGAATACGGGGACAGCACTTCGGTGATGTGAATGTCTGGCGGGGAGTTCCATATGGAGCTCCTCCTGTTGGCAAGCTTAGGTTCCGGGCACCGGAGCCGCCGGAAGCCTGGAATGGCGTTCGAGAGGCGACGAGTTTCGGTCCGGTTAGCCATCAGCCACCAGATACGCGGGGCACCCGGTTTGGAGGAGAGACTCCGCAGCATTCAGAGGATTGCTTATACCTGAATATTTGGGCACCCGCTGCCGGTGGAGAAGGGCTGCCGGTAATGTTTTGGATTCATGGCGGAACCTTTATTACAGGAGCGGGCAGCCAGCCATTGTTCGACGGCAGCAGTCTGGCCGCTCGGGGCGGGGTTGTTGTCGTAACGATCAACTACCGGCTCGGGCCTTTCGGCTTCTTGCATTTGTCGCCGCTTGGCGATGGGCTGGCCTCCAACCAGGGCCTGCTCGATCAGATTGCCGCGCTGGAATGGGTGCGCGGCAACATCGCCGCCTTCGGCGGCGACCCGAACCGGGTAACCGTGTTCGGGGAATCGGCGGGCAGCATGAGCATCGCTGCCCTGCTGGCCATGCCTGCCGCGAAGGGACTCTTCGCGGGGGCGATCATGCAGAGCGGGGCGGAGCAGACTCTGCCGCCCCGGCAGGGCAGCGAGATTGCAGCAGCCCTGCTCGCGGAGCTCGGGATCGCGCCTGGCGGCGATCACGGCGTGCTGCAATCCATCCCGGCGGAGGAGATTATAGCCGCCGCCGGACGAATGAGCTTAAAGCTGCCTGGTGGCTCGCTAAGCATGCCATTCCAGCCGGTCATTGACGGAGTAACACTGCCGGAAGACCCGGCGGTTGCGATCGCAAAGGGAGCGGCGGAAGGGGTTCCGCTGCTGATCGGAACCAATCAGGATGAAGGGAATCTTTTCTTCCGCGAGAACATGCCAGTGCCAGACTTCGCCGATTCATTAAAGGCATTGGAGATGCTGACGGGCCTCAGTGGCCTGGGAGAACATGTCGGTGGCTATAGTCACTCCTGGGAGGGGCAGGCGGAGATATTGACCGATTTCTACTTCTGGAGCAGTTCTATTTCTTTCGCGGAACGTCAAGAGGTTCATGCCCCGGTCTGGATGTACCGATTCGATCTGAAGGTTCCCGGCCATCCGTTATTTGGCAAAGCCGTACACAGCGCAGAGATTCCGTATGTGTTCCACAATCTGAATCATTTGCAGCGGTTGGGAGCGGAGATAAGCCCAGAAATAATTGCCTTGGCGGATGCCATGCAGGAAGCTTGGTTGGCTTTTGCTCATCGGGGAGATCCAAGCACATCCAAGCTCCTATGGCCGCAGTATCACCCGGGTGACCGTGCTACGCTTCTTTTTGCCGAAACTCCGCATGTGGTACAAGATCCGGAGTCACTAAAACGCAAACAACTGGAAGCTGCAAGGGGTGCACACTGATGACCTTGCAACCGCAAGGCAGACGAGATGATCTGCTGCGCCTATTCAGTCATGCTTACTGGGCAAATGAAGAGATTTTCAAGGTCTTGCAAGGTTCAGACGTCGTATCCGAGAAGCTCATGTCATTATTCAGCCATTTGCTGACGGCGGAGAAAGTGTGGCTTGAGCGCTTAAATCAGCGAGATAGTACAGTTCCGAGTATATGGCCTACGTACCCGCCTGAGGACTGCGGGCAGCTTCTTCGAGCGAATGCCGCAGGATATCATATATTTATCATAGAACTCAAGGATGAGGATCTGGACAGCCTGCTTACTTACCGTACCAGTAAGGGAATCGTGTTTAACACTGCCGTTGTCGACATTTTACACCATGTGTCCTTACACGGGAGTTATCATCGGGGGCAAATCTCAACCTATCTGCGACTGGATGGACTTGAACCGGTGAATACGGACTTTATCATGTTCGCAAGGCGGGATCCCGAATGAAGGTCACAGGCTTTAATCATTTGACGCTCAAGGTGAAGGATTTGGTGCACTCGCTTAACTTTTATACATCCATTCTGGGTTTGGCACTGATTCATCGAGGCAAGAACGACGCTTATCTGGAATGGGGGAGTGCCTGGATCTGCCTGATCGAAGTGCGTGCTGCTGCTGCTGAGAAGGTAGAGGCAGATGAGGGCGCTACTGAAGGCAATGAACAGACGGTTAGTTCAAATATTTTTCGGGAAGAAAATGGTGTAGATCATGTATCCTTTTCCATTACAGAGGAAGATTTTGCAGAAGCGGTACAGATCCTAAAGAGTCATAAGGTGCCTATCGTCAGAGGTCCTGTTCAGCGTGGCAGGGGCTGGTCGGTGAATTTTCTTGACCCGGATGGGATTCAACTTGAGTTACATACCTCTAATTTACAGGAGCGTATGACTGTCTGGAAGTAGCCTCCAATTAGAATGTCAGGCAGGTAATCTGCCCATTTTGTGAAAATCCATAATTTAACCCTTGATTAATAGACCTATCTCGAAATAAGTACTTGCTTCTTGTTGCATCTGGTAACGGACTCCGGAGACGCTATTGCCTAACCACCGATCGTTCCAGAAAATAACGGACTCCAGAGCTAATCCTGTATCACTGCAATAGAAAAAAATTACAGTAAAAAGGAATACGACTCAAACACTGTTCGAAAAGCCTGAAGACCTTTCCAGATAACCTTG